>JAKLIW010000009.1 GCA_022709425.1 bacterium | reverse complement strand
CCGCCGGACCTTTATAGAAAAGCTCCTCGAGGTCCTCATCGCTGAGTTCGAGCACCTCGGCAAGGGGGAGTTCGCTCTTGAGGAAGGCTTGGTAGTAGTTGCCGACTGTCGTCTTGCTGATGCCCAGCATCCTCGCAACGCTCCGGTCGCTCCGGCCTTCTTCCAATCTCAGTTTCAGCAGTTTGCGTACTTCCATGCGGTCCTTCCTCCGGTTCATGCGTTCCTCCGCCGTTGTTAAAAAGGCGGCGGAAGTCTAATCCGTTTTTCTTCCTGCGCTATTTATGCTGTCTGGCTGACCCCTTAGAAGAGGGTGGCCACTTTGACCGAATTACCCGGCCAGTTTGTTCCGAATTGGCCGGTCAGTTTGCTCCGAATTCTCCACCTACAGGGATTGACCATTAGCATCCCGCGAAACGCCTTAAAAAAAGTCGTTTCCAAGTACATCTGTGAGAATTACGACGGCAACAACTGCAAGCAACTCGCCATCGAGTGCAAGGTCAGTGTTCGTCATGTCTATAGCGTTCTTCAACAAAATAGTCGTTCTTTCCGAAAATCGACGAAAGCGTAAAGTTTCTTTGCTGATAAGCCTTCTTGAGGTCACATCTAAATTTTAACACTTTAGCCATCGAGAGCCATCGAGAGCCATCGAGTTCCCTTTCTGTGTCTCTTCTCTATTTTGCTTGTTCGGCCTTGTTGATCCCGAACAGGTCGTACGGCTTCTCGCTGAAACGGTCATTCATGACAAAGACGGTCAGGAGGATGAAGGCGATAAAGGCGAACAACGCAAGAAACTGAACGCCGGATGTTCTTTGGATGTCCTGCTTGTCCTTCACATCACAAACCTCGCCCGGGCAGTACTGCACTTTATCCTTAAAAAAGAGCGGATAGAATTTGCATCCCAAACAGATGCCGAACGCCGACTCAAAGAATAGGAATATCAGACAGACAAGGCAGATGATACCGGTGATCGGGCTATAGGCATTTACGATGATGAAGAAGTAGAACATGAGCGCCGCCAACACCACGCCGATGATCCACGCGAACTTTTTCTGCGGAGCGCCGACATATTCGGGCGTCTGCCCCCGAACGATCAGCCGTCCCAGAATGAGCGACGGCGAGAACCGGGGACTTATAAAAACCCGTATCATGAAATCGGCGAGGAAAAAGGTTATTATATACTTTATCGGAACAAAATTCTGGTTGAACAGAATGAACATGAGTGACAGGAAGGTGGCGAGGAACAGTATCCCCGCGGCCGCTCGCACTTCCCGCTCGTTCACCACCGGGATAGCGTATCCCTTTACCTCTTCACCGAATTTGATCCATTCTTTCATGGTGAGCCTCCGTGCGGTTATTGATCTATCCTATGGTCAGAACGACATTGCCTTTTTTGTGACCGCCCGCGACATACCGGTGCGCCTCGACACCCTGCTCCAGCGGATAGGTCCTGTCGATGATGGGCTTCAGTGCTCCTTTTTCCGCGAGTTCTTTGATGAAGCCCAGCGCCTCGCGCTTTTCGATCGACATCGCAAAGATGGCCCTCTTCCCGCCTACCAGCCGGGTCCAGACGGTCTGAATGATCGGCAGGAACCCCATGACGGTGACGAGATAGCGGCCGTTCGGTTCGAGCGCCTCTTTACAACGGGAGAACGAGCTTTTGGCCACGGTGTCGAAGATGATATCGTAGCGCACGCCGCTTGTAGTGAAATCCTCCTGCGTGTAGTCGATGACCCGGTCGGCTCCCAGCGACCGCACCAGTTCGACGTTCGCGGCGCCGCACACCCCCGTGACCTGCGCGCCGAAGTGTTTGGCGAACTGCACCGCATAGGTGCCGATGCTTCCCGAAGCGCCGTTGATGAGCACCTTATCCCCGCTTTTGATCCGCCCCTTATCCTTGAGGAAGAACCATGCGGTCGATGCCCCGTCGACCAGCGCGGCAGCCTCCGCATGCGACAGGTTGGCCGGTTTGATGAAGAGCGCTCCCGTTTCGGGCATACATTTATATTCGGCGTAGGCCCCCGGCGAAAAGCCGGTGAAGCCGAACACCTCGTCGCCGACCTTGAATCTCGTGACCTTCCCGCCGACCGCTTCGATCGTCCCGGCCAGTTCGAGCCCGAGGATCTGATATTTCTTCTGCGGCTTTGTGAATCCGAGAATGGCCCGGCCGACCGGCGACGCGCCGCTCCGCATCAGGCATTCGGCCGGCGTCACCGTCGTCGCACGGACCCGTATCAGGACCTCGTTGTCGCGGGGCGTCGGTTTTCCCCATTCCGTCAGGGTAAGGACCTCGGGCGGTCCGTATCGCAGGCATACCAGCGCCTTCATGGAATATCTCCTTCCTCTTCCGTATATTGGAACACCGCGTCGAGCGGAACGTTGAACACCCGGGCGATCTGAAATGCCATTTCAAGGGAGGGCGAATAGCGCCCTTGTTCTATGGCGATGATGGTCTGCCGCGTCACGCCGACCCGTTCGGCGAGATCGGCCTGCGTCATCTCCCCGTGGGTGAACCGCAGGGTCCGTATCGCATTGGTGACCTTCGTCGGCTTTACCATGCTTGAAATCCCCGGCGATAGGCGACGATCTTCGCCGCCGATCCGACGACGGAAGAGAGGACGAAGGCCAAGTAAAGCTCATTCGATATCCAGAAATGATCCATTTCCGCCATCGACATTCCCAGCGCCGCCGCGCCGCCGAAGACCACGAACCACAGACCGAGATATTCCCCGAACCGGTGGATCTCCCGGTCACGCTGGTCTGTTTTGCCGCACTCCTTGGGCGCGGAGATCCCCGCCGCGATGGAGAAGATAATGACCAGCACGATCATGGCCGCTATCGCTATGCCGATCGTCCAGAGCATCGGCGCGACGTACGGGACCTCGGCGAGCGGGACACCCTGCGACCGCCCGAGGATGACCGCCAGATATATCCCATACGAGATCAGGCAGACCGCTAAGTAGATCCAACTGTTCCGTTCTCCGAATGACATGCTCACGCCTCCGTTCGCACCATACCGATGCCCTGTTGACAGAGCAAATGTAAAGCACAACGAACATAATGTCAAATATTTTTTACATTTTTGGAAAACTTAAGTGATTTTAACTTAAGTAACGGGCACCTGTTTTTCCCACATCGCCTCTTTTAGATAGTATACCTTATGTCAACTTGAGGGTATTAAATCCAAAATTTCCTTGTGTTTATAGATAGTTGCTTGGCCCTATTTAACATTTTGCCCCGATGTGCAGTTGGGTCCTACTTCAGCCCCGCTAACGGGCAGATTCCTTCTTTTTCACAGTAACAGGCGATATCGCGGAAACGAGCATTTATACTGGCAGGTGCTTTCCAGAGTTGATAGTTACCATCAAAGGAATTGAAACCCATGTCGTAACGACCATCCTTGAAACTTGGTTTCGTCGGGCAATACTGCTTCTTCGTATCTATGCGGTAGAAGCAGGATTTGTAGTCTTTGCGAGAAGAGTTCTCCGGTATAAACATGTCTATGTATGAAATTAGATTCCCTTTGAACTGCTCTGGTTCTATACCCATAGGTTCCTTTTCCGAGGGCACGACCGGCAATAAAGTGTACGTTGGTTTTGCACTTGAGAGATCGACCAAAGTTAATCCATATTGACCTACGCCCGCGAAGTAGACCAATTGGTTGTTGTTCTCCTCGTTAAGACGTGGCTGATATGCCATCTCTCCTTCCCGATTTATTCTGAGGCATTCCTTCGCTGGATCGAAAGGTAGCTTGTCAAGGTCGCAGACATATACCTCACGGTTGTCGTTGATAAAGGTGAGTCTGCCGCCTACTACATTGCCTTCATATATCTTCCCGAATTTCAGGTCGTGCCATTTCCATTCGTCAACCTTTGAATAGACTACTTCAATTATTCCGGTAGCGCGATGGGAGATGTTGAGAACAACCCATTTATCGCCGACCAACGGGGGTCGTGAAAAATATGCCTGATGCTGCTCATCGTCGTAGATGACTTCGTAGCGGTAGCCGGTAGTGTTCTTTTTCGCGGAAAGAATATAAGAATACCCCACCTCGCCTTCCGTGTAATAGTCGTTGAAGATTACGTAAAAGAAAAATTGTTCACTCCTATACCCCGCCGCATGTCCATTGGGTGCAACATTCGCATAGGCATCCTTCTTGATATCATAGTGTATCAACTGTGCAGAATCCGTGCTCTCCATTTCAATGCCGATCATGTCTTTCTCAAGACGCAGATCATAAAGGACACCGCTGCTGGCCGAATAACCATTGAGTGTCAAATCGTGATCACATTCACTGTATGAAACTGGAAATGCCTGCATCTCGGGCAAGGTACAGGGCCATGGATAACATTCATGGTAATTTTTCGTGCCATTCTTGTAGTTTTGGTATCTTTGCCAGTTTCTCCAATCCCATATGTTCCTAGCGCACTGCGGGTCATTCTCGGTCGGGGTGTCGCAGCCGGGACGGCAGAAGGTTATCTTGCCGTTCGTGTCCTTCAGCGGGAACCCGGCCTTTTTCACATTCTCATACACCTTGAGGTCGGCACAAAGGGAGGTGTCGGCATCGGGCACCAGAGGTTGATCCGTTTCCGTCAGTAATGCGTCATCGTCCATGGGTATGGTGTCGTCGGTCGTGAGAAGATCGCCTTCTTGAACCGAAGAGTCGTTGTCCCCCGATACCGTATCGCCATCATGAGCCGTTTTCGAGGTCTCGCAGGCCGCAACGATAAGCAGAGCAAGTACGAGTATGGGGGCGGCCACGCCGCCCCCGATAGAAAAAAGATTCCTCACCTAGCACCCACTATCGTAACAGTCACCGGTATCATATGCAGTACAAGTGGAATTGCAATAGGCTGTCCCGCTGTCCCACTGTTGCGGATCAAGCTCTAGGCACTCTACGCTGTTCCCGTCGCAGAATTCGCCCGGCTCGATGATGCCGTTTCCGCAGATAGCGGGAACGGTGTTGTTCGTCGAGAGCTTTACCTTGTTTCCGTCGGGGATGTAGACCCACCCGTTGTACAGGTAGTTTTCCTGCATTTCCCGCATGTCGCCGTTGAGCTCGAAGTAATCGAGGTAGGTGTTCGGCAGACCGACGAAGCGGTACTCATAGCCATCGCAGGAGAGGTAGAACGCCCCGTGGTCGGTCGTCAGCTCACCGGTTGAGCAGTAGGGATAGTCCCACGCCTTCCGTGTTGCAAGGTTATCGACATCGCGGATATCGATGCCCGATGACCAGAAGTCGTCCCAGTACATCGCGATCTCGCCGTTTGCGATGGAAAAGTCCATGGTGCTGCCGATGTTCACATAGGCTACGCGGGCAAAGCTTTCGGGGTTGCGGATGTTGATGCCGTTGTCGTCACCGACATAGAGATTGCCGTTATAGAGCTGGATGCGGTACTGATAGTTGTACGGCGTGCTGAAGAAGAGAAGCGAGGTCAGGGTGTCGGGATTGACGGTATTGAGTTTGTAGAGGCCGCCGCTGGTCGCCGCGTACATGATGTCGCCGTCAACGACTTCGAGGTCGTAGACAATCTTATTGGTAGTGAAGGTGCTCTTCAGTACCATCGCGTTCGGATCGGAGATGTCGTAAACCTTGATCGCGTTACTTGTCCCAACATAGAGCCTGTTCCCCTTGCCTGCTACGCTGTAGACGGTCGTGCCGATCGAGTACTGCTTGTACCACGGATGGGTGAACGGGGTACAGGTGCCGCCGGTATAGGTGCCGCCTTTGACTTCCGTTTCCGTTTCGTTCAGACAGTAACCTTCTACGAAGTCGAGAAGGTAATCGGGTGATTCCATGACCGGCACTTCAGGATACGAGAGGGTGCCGTCGGTAAGATTGATGGCGACGGCTGCATGGGTGGTCTGATGGAATTCGAGTACCGGATTGGCCATGACGAGGGTGCCATCAATTGGTTCCATGATGAGTTTCCGCATGTCAATGGTCAGGTTGTCATAGAGTTTCGTCCATTGTTCGGTCTCGGTATCGAACGACCAGATGTCTTTGAATTCATCGCCGTTTGCAGCAAGACCGCCAGCAAGGTAAAGCTTGGTGCCTATACTGCCGACATTGTAGATATCTCGGGCCGCCGGGGAAACGGTCGTAGCGATCGGCGTTGAGATGGTCCAGTTGGCGGTATCGAGTTTCCGGAGGGTGGTCGTATTGTTGCTGCCGTTGCGCGCGAGCAGGTAGACGGCATCCCCTACGGTCACGAGTTGTTTCCCGATCAACGAGTCGAGGGCCGTTGCGGCTTTCGCCGTCACGGAATAGGTGAAGGTCGGGAGCTCGACATCACCCTGCATTGCGGTGCCGGTCTGTTCCGCTGTGATGGTGTAGATCACTTCGAGCGACACCGGAGCAGGACCGCCGTTCTTCGCGAGAATGATGAATTTGTCGCCCAGTTGAGCGATTGTCGATATGGTACCGATCTGATCCCACCCTTCTATCGTACCAATGCGGTGCCAGTCAGGAGAGAATTCCCCCGGATATCCGGCTACGAGCGCATAGCTGTTGTCGAGCACTTCGACGCTGTAAAGTATGTGTCCTTCTCCTTCGTATATGATGTTGGATGGCGGTCTTTGTTTCTTCGTGGCCACGAATTCGATGCCGCCGGCGCGGTCTTTATAGATGAGCCACTGAGCATAATCGTCCCACGGGTGTTCAACCGGGCGCAGAGCCTCCGCCGGAAGTTTAAGGTAACAGGAGAGGCAGGTCGGCATGATGATCTCCGGGAATGGCCGTATGGGAGGCACCACAAACCTTGAGGATTGGTAGTTAAGCGTGAAGGGACCTATCCCTTCGCGGAAGGAGCGGGCGTACTTCTGGCTGTTCAGGAAATAGTCTTCGTTTACGGTGCCGTTTAGGAGATACGATTGATCGGGATAATCTTCCGTTGTATCGGGATAAATACCGCTGGAGAGGATGTAGTGGAAGTTGTAGTCGGAGATGGTTGCACCCATAGTCGGGGTATAGAGCCCTTGGCACTGGTCAAGGGATCCGTTGTCATCACATCTGTTACGCTCCCACCAATCACGACGCCAGTTCCAGTAAATGCTGTTCTCCTTGCTGTCGGTCGATATCTCCACGAGCGGGCGTCTTAAATCACCGGTGTAGGGAGGCCGGCTTTTCCCGAGGAAATCGTTCGGTATGTTGTCGCTGTTCTTTCCCCAACTGATCCGCATGTCCCACGGAGAAGTGTTGAGTCCGGAGATACTCATGGTATCGGTGCCGTGGGAAAAGCCGAAATTGATAAGTGGTTTGTTGGGATACTTGGTCTGACTGCCGTGAGCGGTGGCGCAATGGCCATCTGCACCCCAAAGGTTTTGCGAATATTGAAATGCGTTAATACCACAGTACTGAAGGGTGGCTTTGCGTTTATAGACGGTTTGATTTCCCGGAAAATCTTTGCCGTCCAAGAGCGTCTGATCGATCTTCACATATTTATCGTGATTGGTGAACGACAATCCAAGTCCACCCGAGTTATCTTCCACGGGGAAAGAGGTCGATGTTAAAAGACTGTACCCGAAGCCATCGGCAGTAATCGTCTCTCCGTTCTTATTGACGAAGGTATAATTTTCACGGTCGCAGACATCGCCAATGCCATCCAAGTCATGGTCCGGTTGCCACTTCGCGTTCGGGAACCATACCGGGAAAGTCTTTCCGTTCAGGAGTGTAATGCTTCCTGAAAAAAGATTGATCTGCGCATAGCCCTTAGCCGCAGCGCCGCCTGTTCTGCAATAACCCAAGAGATAATCTTCACATGGAGCGGAGACAAGCTCTTGATAGGGAGAAACATCTTCTTCCGGGTTGGGATCTGCGGGACAGTTGTCGAGTAGATCGACTACTCCGTCATCGTCCCCGTCATCACACGCATCCCCGATATCGTTTCCATCGCGGTCCGCCTGGTCGGGATTGGACACATCGGGGCAGTTGTCGATATTGTCCGGAACCCTGTCGTAATCATGATCTCTTGCGTCGCTTCCGCATACACACTGATAACTTACTCCGGGAAGAGTAGCTATGGGCGGCCACTCGGAAATGATGGCCATGTCGGGCGCCGGACAGGCTGGCTCCGGACAAAAATAGGAGGCGTTGAGCACTGCTTTAATACAAACGCCGACAAGATTTGGAACGGTGTTCAGCACCCAGCTCCAATTGGGGTATTGCTCTGTTTCGCAGAGTTCTTTTTCTACATGGTTATAATCATGGTTGTGCATCACTTCATGCCATATTATAGAGGCAGTTTGCGAATAAGGCGTCCAGTAGAAAGTATTCAGCCAATCGAAATTAGTGGCGTCGGGAGGCCACAAACTATCATTCAGGGCAATTTCACGTTTCTGTTTTAATGCGTTATAACACCAGGTAAAACTCTCGTGAGTGGTGTCATAAGAATAGAAGGGAGCGTATGCGGTGAATTCAGGAACGCAGCTTAAGCAAATGGTACACTGCATTCTTTCGTCAGGGGTAGAAGAATATAGGTCACAAGTTTTCTTACATTTGTTTTGTGTGGGATCGGCATCGGAGTCAGCTTCACAAGCCGAACCGCTTGGACAATCCTCGTTTGTGTTACATAAAATCTCGCATTTGTTCGCCCCATAATTGCAAAACATGTTTGCTTCGGGGCACTGACCATTGCTGTCGCACGGAGTATCGGAAAGAAAAGCGTTGTGGCCTCTCAAGGCAGTATAGTATGGTTCGCATACCAACTGACCGGTATTTTCGTTCACCATAGTTGCCACATCGTAACAAAATGGAGAACACGCCCCTACATTCATATTGTTGTCATCATCCAGCGTCATGGTAACATCATAGGGAGATTGGCAGACATCCATGATCTTCTTTCTCTGTTCTTCAAGCGTAAGGTCTTGAAGCGGGTCGGCCGCACATCCCACATAGGGGCCATAATAGCCCAAATAGGCGGGGAGTTCGTTGTGGCTGTTGGTAAGCACTTCGTTCATGCAATCATGAAACGCTACCGATTGTGCTACGATTTTGCCGCGGTTAAAAGACTCCGTTACGAATTGCTTCAGCTCTTCCGTCCATGTGCCCTGAGAGTTGTCCCAATCAATTTGCCCGAGCAACATAGGCTGCGGCTCTGCTTTCAAGAGAAAAGAAGCCCACAGAATAAGCACAAACACAAATACTGATCTCATCCTCTCCTCCCGCTATCCCTGTTGTTGGTGGACCTTGTATGATGTGGATCGTTGTTCTTGCTTCCTCGGGCAAACCAAGCTCGCTGTGGACAAGGAAGCAACAGGATATTTATACTTTCCCTAGAATAGATGAAGAATGGAAACCGCAACCAAAACTCCCCGTTCCTTACCCTTTGAGATACCAAAAAACCCATGGAGGATTCAGGGTTTTCCAATATATTTTGTATCCTTCTGTTTTTATTTGGCTATATATCTCTCTGACTGAGGCTTCGTTTCTGACCTGTTCCAGAAATAAGTCTTTCCCCTGCACCAACCCCATGCGACACCTTTCGGCTTTTGTATGTCAACTGTTCGTATTGAAGATTGTTGCTCCGGAAAAAGCAATTTTTCGGGTATGTATGTGTCTAAATACTGAAGATGCCTACTTTGCTCGGAATTCGTGTTCGGAACAGGGCGTGATGCTTTTTCACCGAAAATCTCTCTCAGAGCACTTTGCTACTAGCATAGAATATATATTATAATGATTCTGGGCAGATAAAGAAGCGCGGTGTTATAATTTGGAAAGACAACCATGAGACTGTCCAGTTTTCCATCGGATAAGCCACATTATGTTAATCTGAGAGCAAAATACGATTTGGTCGGTGATTAAGTTATCGTTGACCTCTTCGCGCGGCGGTGTATGATGAGCGCATGAAGCTCTGCCGCTGCGACATCGTAAGGATACTTTCGGCGCTCTTTTTCCTCCTCCTATTCTTCGGATGGGGTACCGCCGGCAAGTTCTGGATCCCCTTCGAGCTCTATTTCCCGACCTTCCACCTGCTCTTTCTGGGCATAACGGCCGTCGCCCTGCTTTCTCCGGTCCGCGCCGCCGCCGCCGCGCTCTGGGCAGCGATCGTGCCACGCCGCTATCTCCTCTTCCCGCTTTTCGCCCTGATCGCCACCCTGCTTATCAATCTGCTGGTCTTTCAGGGCATCCCGCACATACAGGACAGCATCAATTATCTGTTCATGGCGGGCAATTTCGCAAGCGGTCAACTCGACCACCAGATGGTCCCCTACTATGAATTCTTCCGTTTTCTCTACCTCATTCCCGACGGCGAGAAGATCTATTCGCTCTTCCTGCCGGGCTATTCGTTCTTTCTGGTCCCCTTCGTGATGTTCGGCATCCCCTTCATCGCCAATCCGCTCATCACCGCCGCCAACATAACGCTCGTGGGGCGCATCGCCGACGATCTGTTCGGGCCGCGCGTTTCAACCGTGGCGATGGCGCTTGCGATACTCTCCGTCTTCATCATGGTGATGGGGGGCACCTTCATGGCCCACCCCTTCTGCGCCCTGATGACGCTGGCAACGGTCCACTTCTTCCTGCGGTCGCGCACCGAACCGGTGAAGCGGCGCGCACTCATCTTCGCCGCCGTCGCCGGGTTCCTGCTCGGCTGGCTGCTGTTCACCCGGCCGCAGAACGCCCTGTTCCTCGCCCTACCGCTCGCGCTGACCGCTCTTGTCGAGATACGCCGGGACGGGACGGTCCCGCGCGGTCTGGCGCTTCTGGCCGCGTTCCTGCCGTGGCTGCTGGCGCTTTTCATCTACAATGCCCACTACACCGGCGATCCGCTCCTGTTCAAGCAGGACCCCTATTTCAACTACAGCGAACCGAACGAGTTCTGTCACCGTTTCGGCATCGGCCGCGGCTGTCCCAATTCGAACTGGACGGTGCTCCCCGAAGAGGGACTCACCTGGCCCCACGCGGCCCACATCACCTACCGGCGTCTCTCGCCGCTCATTCTCAACACCTTCGGCCATCCGCTCTTTTTCCTCTTTATCTCCTGCGCATTCCTGTTCCACCGCGCCGGACGGCCGAAGCGGGAGCTTTTTCTCGCGATGCTGTTCCTTGCGACCGTCGCCGGCTATTTCTTTTTCTATTTCGACGGCAATGTCTTCGGCCCGCGCTACTACTACGAAACGACCTTTTTCCTGATCATCCTCGCGGCGCTCGGGCTGACCGCCCTTGCGGAACGCATAGCGGCGCTCCCGCTGGCGCGGCTTTATACCGCGGCGCTCGGCGGGGCCATCACCGCCGCATATCTCTGCACCGCCATCTTCGTCCTGCCCCCCCTGTTCGCCACCTACGCGCTGGGTTTCTGGAAGGTCGAACGGTCTCTGTCGGATGAGATCGCGCGGCGGGATATCCATAACGCGGTGGTCTTCGTCGATCACCCGGAACTCATCGGTTCGGGGTTGGCCGTGATGCGCCACGACAACTGGGACAAGAACGATGTCATCTATGTCCGCGACCTCGGCGTCCGGTCGAACAGCGCCCTCATGCACTATTATCAGGCAAAAGGTCGAAGTTTCTATCAGGCCCGTTACGCCTTGATACAGGGGAACGATACCCTGCCGGTCATCACCCCGGTGACCCACAGCGAACTGCCGCCGGGCTATATCGTCGTCGAGATGGAGGATAAGTTCTATCCGCTGCGTGGCGTTCCCGACTACTGCAACACCTATCCCAACCGGAGCGATCTGTCGAAGTACGTCTCTCTGCCGCCGCCCGAAAAGCTCAAGATCAGTTTTTCGAAAATGGCCTTTTTCTGCCGCTTCCATGATCCTGACGAATACTACACCTTCGGCCAGAATTTCCTCGTCGCGGGACACTACACCATTGAATTCGTCGGGGTGACCGGCCCCGAGATGGGACGATTCCGGCTCTTCATCGATGAGCGGCCGGTCGGCGTCATCGACTTCACCGGGGAACGGTATGAAAAGGTCATCCGTCAGGTCACGGCCTTTCTTTCCGCCGGGTTCCATTTTTTGCGACTCGAACCGGACGATATGACCCGCGACACCTACTTTCTTCTTGATTTCGTGGAATTTTTCGCCCAGAATCCGTAGCATCTGCGCTTGGGAGGCTTTTCATGCAACGCATCCTCGTGACCGGCGGCGCCGGCTTTATCGGTTCGCATCTGTGCAAAAGACTGCTCGACGAAGGGAACGAGGTGGTCTGCCTCGACAATTTCTCGACCGGCAGTAAAAAGAATGTCCAGCCGCTCCTGTCCCATCCCTATTTCGAGCTCATCACCCACGATATCGCCACCCCCATCATGCTGGAGACCGACCGCATCTTTCACCTCGCCAGCCCCGCTTCACCGGTCCGTTATCAGCACCAGCCGGTCTCAACGGTGCGGACCAACGTGCTCGGCTCACTGACGGCGCTGGAGATCGCGCGCGCCACCGGGGCGACCATCCTGCAGGCATCGACCAGCGAGATATACGGCGACCCCGAGGTCCATCCGCAGGTCGAGAGTTACTGGGGCAACGTCAATCCCATCGGCCCGCGCAGTTGCTACGACGAAGGGAAACGGTGCGCCGAGACGCTTTTTTTCGACTACCGGCGGCAGTACGACATCAAGATCAAAGTGGCGCGCATCTTCAACACCTACGGCCCCCACATGGCCATAGACGACGGCCGCGTGGTCAGCAATTTCATCGTGCAGGCGCTCCACGGCGAAGATATCACCATCTACGGCGACGGATCGCAGACCCGTTCGTTCTGTTATGTCTCCGATATGATCGAGGGCTTGATGCGGCTGATGATGACCGGCCCCGAATTCACCGGACCGGTGAATCTCGGCGACCCGCATGAGGCGACGATGCGCGAACTGGCCCAGACGGTCATCCGCCTGACCGGTTCACGTTCTCAACTCAAATTCATGCCGCTCCCCAAGGATGATCCGAAACGGCGCTGTCCCGATATCGCGCTGGCCAAGAAAGAACTCGGCTGGACGCCGACCGTATCGTTCGAGGAGGGGATCGCCGCGACCATAGAGCACTTCAGGAAAGCGTTGGGCCGCCGAACTTGATCGCGAAGAACACCACCCCCGCCAGCGCGTAGCAAAGCCGGTATATCAGCCGGTGCCGCAGGAAACTGCGCTGCGTCGGCGGTCTGAAGAACAGGATGAATGCCGACACCGTCTGGATGATCGACGCGGCGATGAACGGCGCGATCTGCACCGCCGGCAAGAGCCGCAGATACCCCAGCGACAACATCAGCAGGAGCGCGACGAGCGTCAGCGCCAGATGAAAGATCACCCAGCGATGCACGCCGAATACGACCGCGCCGCTTCGGATGCCGTTGGCGTGATCGGCATCGCGGTCGATGAGTTCATGATTGACGTGCCCGGCGCTGAGAATGATGCCGAAGTAGAGCGCTATCGCGGCCGACCGCATGTCGGGGATCGACACGATCATCCAGCCGAGCAGGAACTGGGCGATACCGCCGAAAATATGAGTGACCGTGCCGGCCACCGGCACATATTTCGTACCGCGGCGCGGATAGGAATAAAGCGCGGAAAGGAGGAACACCCCCAGCGCATAGGGAAGCGCCCGCGGTTCCACCGAAAGGAACAGGAGGAAGGCGGCAAAAAGGGTCACGGCCGCAATGACCGGATAGCGCATCCCCGTCGCCACCGTGAGGCGCGGATTGAGGCGGTCCTCGCGCGATCCTGCCCAACTGTTGAAGGCATATATCGCTATCATGACCAGATAGGCGGCGCCGAGGAACAGGAGCGGCCGCACACCGATGAGCGCGGCCATATCGGGCACCGCGAAGAACGAGCCGATGAAGATGAATCCCGAGACCAGAAGCGCCTCCGGGAGACGGTAGGGCCGCAGCGCCCGCACGATGCATTGCAGTGCTTTCATGCCCCCACTATAACGTGAGACGAAAAAAACGCTAATTATATTTGAATGCCCTTGTTGACCTCCGCGTACCGTTTTAGTATGATGCCGGCATGAATGCGCGGCGCGACGACATGGTCCGGATATCTTTCGGCATAGTGTTCCTGCTGCTTTTTTTCATCTGGGCGACCGGCGGCAAGTTCTGGACGCCGCTGGCGATCCATTTCCCCGCTTTCCACCTCCTGTTGGCCGCCCTGACGGCGCTGGCCCTCGTCCCGTCGATCCGCCGCGCCGGCGCGGCGCTTTGGGGGCGCCTCGAGAATGTCCGCTATCTCTTTTTCCCCCTCTGCGCCTTCTGCGGCGCCCTGCTTGTCGACCTGCTCATCTTTCAGGGACTTCCCCATATTCAGGACAGCATTCATTACCGCATCATGGCCGACCAGCTCGCCCATGGCCGGCTCGACCTGCCGATGGTCCCCTATTACGAGTTCTTCCGCTACCTCTACCTCGTCCCCGACGGCGAGAAGATATATTCACTCTTCCTGCCCGGCTACTCGCTGTTCCTGCTCCCCTTCACGATGCTGGGCATCCCCTTCATCGCCAATCCGATCCTCACCGCCGTCAACATACTGGTCCTCGGCCGGATAGCGGACGATCTGTTCGGGCCGCGCGTTTCGGCCGCCGCGATGACGCTCGCGATCCTCTCGAGCTTCCTCATGGTGATGGGCGGCACCGGCATGGCCCACCCCTTCTGCGCCCTGATGACGCTCCTCACGGTCTTTTTCTTTATCCGCTCCCGCGCCGAGACATCGAAACGGCGCTCTCTCATATTCGCCGCCGCCGCCGGCTCATCGCTCGGCTGGATACTTTTCATCCGGCCACAGAACGCGACCCTGCTCGCCCTGCCGCTCGCGCTGACCGCCCTTGCCGAGATACGGCGCTCCGGCACCTTCCTGCGCGGCATCGCCCTCACCCTCGCCTTCCTGCCGTGGCTGCTCCTTCTTCTCGCCTACAATTTTAATTATACCCACGATCTCTTTTCCCTCCGGCAGGACAGTTATTTCAATTACAGCGAACCGAACGACGACTGTTTCGGGCTCGGTCTGGGCCGCGGCTGTCCCAACGCCGACTGGATGGTCCTCCCCGATGAAGGGCTCACGCTCACCCACGCCGCCGTGGTCACCTATCACCGCCTGTCGCTCCTCATCGTCAACACCTTCGGTCATCCCTTGCTGTTCCTCCTCATCCCGCTCGCTTTTTTCCTGCGCCGGGGAGGCAGGCGTGAACTCTTCATCGCCGCCCCGTTTCTCGCAACCGTCGGCGGCTACTATTTTTATTATTTCGACGGCAATGTCTTCGGCCCGCGCTACTACTACGAAACGACCTTTTTCCTTATGATTCTCGCGGCGCTGGGCCTCGTCCGGCTTTCGGAACATATCGCTGCATCATCCCGTTCAAGACTCTACGGCGCGGCGCTCGGCGGCTTCATGGCCGCCTCCTACATTTTTTATGCGGCGGTCGTCCTGCCGCCGATCCTTTCGACCTACGCGTTGGATTACTGGGGCGTCAGCCGGTCGCTCTCGCAGACCGCACAGCGGATGAACATCCATAACGCCGTCATCTTCGTCGACAACGAGGAGCTCATCGGATCGGGGTTCGCCGTGATGCGCCACGACGACTGGGATAAGAACGATATCATTTTCGTCCGCGACCTCGGCATCCGGTCGAACAGCGCCCTCCTGCATTACTACAGAACAAAGGGACGGACCTTTTATCGCGCCCGCTACGACTCGCTGCAGACACACCTCCGGCCGCCGACCATCACCCCGCTTGCCGACGCGGAACTGCCCGCCGACTACATCGTCGCCGAGATGGAGGATAAGCGTTATCCGCTGCGGGGAGAACCCGATTACTGCAACGAATATCCGAACCGCCCCGACCTGTCGAGATATGTATCGTTCCCGCCGCCCGACAAACTGGGGATCGGCTTTTCGAAAAAGGCCTTCTTCTGCCGGTTCCGCCACACCGACGAATACTACACCTTCGGGCAGAATATCCTCGTCGCGGGACGCTACACCATTGAATTCGTCGGGGTGACCGGCCCCGAGATGGGCCGTTTCCGGGTATTCATCGATGAAACGCCGGTCGGTACGATCGACTTCACCGGGGCACGCTATGAGAAGGTCAGCCGTCAGGTCACGGCCGACCTGACCGCCGGGTTCCGCTTCATCCGCCTCGAACCGGAGGACCGTACCCGCGACACCTACTTCCTGATCGATTTCGTCGAGTTCTTCAGGAAACCGGCGGAATGAGCGCAACCTACCGCATCCTGCGTAACAGTCTTGTCCTGTTCGTCATCATACTTTTCTTCTCGCTCTCTAATCTGGCGCTGTGGGCGGTGACGCGCGACCCGGTCATCCAACGGCGGCGCATTCAGCGGAGCACCCGGTTCTGGATACGGGTGACGCTGAAGATGCTGAGCATCAGTTTCACCGTGGTCAACCCCGAGAACCTGCGCGCCGACCGGAACTATTTCATCATCGCCAACCATATCTCCTATGTCGATGTCCTCATCCTCTACGCCTTGCGCCCCCTGACCGGCATCACGACGGTCGAGGTCGAAGGGGGCGGGCTCGACGGCTTCCTTGCGAAGATGGGCGGATCGCTCTTCATCGAGCGGCGCAGCGTCAAACACCTGCGCGGAGAGCTGGCCAAGGTGACCGCCATCCTGCGCGCCGGGTTCGATGTGCTGATCTTCCCCGAAGGGACCACCACCGACGGCAGAAGCGCCCTCAAACCCTTCAAGACCGCCTTTTTCGCCGCCGCCGCCGAGGCGCCGGTACCGCTGTTGCCCATTGCCATCCGGTACGAAACGATCAACGGCCGCCCGGCGCGGGAAGGAACGCTGCTCGAAAGCGTCGCCTACTACGGCGACATCACCTTCATGGCCCACGCCCGCAAATTCCTTGCCCTCAAGAGCATTACCGCCGCGGTGACGATCCTGCCGCCGGTCGAGGCGACCGCCACCCACCGCGACGAACTCGGCGTCATGCTTCGGGAGCGGATACAGGCAGAAAGGACATAATCGGTTTTCCCTTCCCTTTTTCCTTTCTCTCTGCTATATACCTTCCCAGCGTCTTTTATAATGGAGGGAAGTATGCAGATCGTGCGTACGGCGGCGGAACTCCGGGCGGCGCGGGCGGCGCTCGCGGGCCGTGTCGGGTTCGTGCCGACGATGGGGGCGCTCCACGCGGGGCATGCCCGTCTCATGGAGGTGGCAAAAAAGAAGGCCGACCACCTTATCGTCTCCATCTTCGTCAACCCGACCCAGTTCGGCCCGAACGAGGACTTCACCAAGTATCCGCGCACCGAAGAGGCCGATCTGGCGCTCTGTGAGGCGACCGGCGCCGATATCGTCTTCCTGCCGAAGGCGACCGAGATCTACCGCGCCGAGCCGCTCATCCGGCTGGCGGTCGATCCGAAGATCGCCGGGGTCCTGTGCGGCGCACACCGGCCGGGCCATTTCGACGGCGTGGCGCAGGTGGTGGCGATACTCTTCAACCTCGTCCGGCCCCACAGCGCCTGTTTCGGCGAAAAGGACTACCAGCAACTCGCCGTACTGCGACGGCTTGCCGACGATCTCCATTTCGGTATCGACATCATCCCGGTGCCGACGGTGCGCGAGCCCGACGGGCTGGCGTTGTCGAGCCGCAACCGCTACCTGTCGCCCGAAGAGCGGGCCGCCGCCCCGGCGATCTACCGCGCGATGCTCCAATGCAAAAGCCGCGCCGACCAGATCCGGTTCGACCGCATCGCCCAGCCGGTGGCGAAGGTCGAAGAGGAGGGCCGGGCGCTGATACTCAAGGAAATCCCCGGCGCGCAGATAGACTACTTCGAGATACGCCACACCGATACGCTCGAACCGACGCAGTTCATCATGAATAAGTCGCGCCTCTTCGCGGCGGTGCGGGTGGGAACGACCCGGCTCATCGACAACCTGCTACTCGGCGGATAATCATGGTACGGATATCGCAGGCGATAGCGGCGCAGGCGGCCTATCCTTTCGCGGCGCTCGCCGCCAAAAGAGCGGCGCTCGAGGCGCGTGGCATGACCGTCATCGACCTTTCGATCGGCGATGCGAGTCTGCCGTCGCCCACGGCGGCGGTGGAAACGCTACGCGAACGGGCGACCCGCCCCGAACATCACCATTACTCCAGTTACAACGGCGTCCTGCCGCTGCGTGCCGCCATCGGCGGCTGGATGAAGCGACGCTTCGGCGTCACGCTCGACATCGACCACGAGATAACCGCGCTCATGGGATCGAAGGAGGGACTCTTCCGTTTCCCGCAGGCGGCGCTCGATCCGGGCGACATCGTCCTCTACCCCGACCCCGGCTACCCGGTCTACGCCCACGCCATCGCCCATGCCGGCGGCCAGCCGTTGCCAATGAAACTCTCCGAAAAGAACAACTTTCTCCCCGATCTCGACGCGCTGCCCGAAGAGACCCGCCGCCGTGTCCGCATGATCATCGTGAACTTCCCGTCGAACCCCACCGGCGCCACCGCCGACGACCCCTTTTACACGAAACTCTACTCCTACGCACGGCGTCACGACTGGATAGTACTCTCCGACAACGCCTACTGCGAGATATACGACGATGCCCCGCCCCGTTCGACGCTCGAGTTCGATCCGCGCCACGAGCGGACCATTGAATTCTTCTCCTTTTCCAAAAGCTACAGCATGACCGGCTGGCGGCTCGGCTGGGCCTGCGGCAACGCAAAGCTGGTGCAGGCGCTCCTCAAGGTGAAGGGACTGCAGGATTCGGCTCCCTTCGAACCGGTGCAGTTCGCCGGGATCGCCGCGCTTAATCTTTCCGACACCGACATGGCCGCCACGCGGCGTTTTTACGCCGATAACCGGGCGACCGTTAAAAAAGCGCTCGCCGCGGCCGGGATAACCTACTGCGACGCCCGTGCCGGTTTCTATCTGTGGGCCCGCGTCCCGGCGGGACTCACCGCCGCCGAATTCACCGACCGGCTCCTCGCCGAGCGGCAGGTGCTCGTCACCCCCGGCACCGCATTCGGGCCGAACGGCGAGGGATGGTTCCGCATCGCCGTGACCCGGCCACCCGACCAGATGGCCGCGGCGGCGGAACGGATCGGCCAGCCTTGGGGTCAGGCAACTTGTGCGCCTGACCCCTCATCTGACCCCTCAGGTGATGTATGAAATACCTCCTTTCGCTCGGTTCGAATATCGGCGACAAGTCGGCCAACATCCGTGCGGCGCTCACCCGGCTCAAAGAGCGCGGTGTCGCTGTCGAAGCGGTATCTTCGTTCTACCTGACCATGCCGGTCGACGCGCCGCCGCAGAGCGATTTCGTCAACGCCGCCGCGGTGGTCGAAACATCGTTGGAGCCGGAGGAACTGCTCGACGCTATCGGCGCGATAGAGTACGAACTGGGCCGGGTGCGCACCGTGAAGAACGGACCGCGCATCATCGATATCGACATCGTCTTCGGCGAAACGGGGATGCACCGCTCGGCGCGATTGGAGCTCCCTCACCCGCGCTGGCGGGAACGGCGATTCGTGGTCGAACCGGCGCGCGAGATCGCGGGACGGTTCGCCCCCTTCGCCGCGACACTCAAGAACTACGGACCCGACGCCGATACACTGAAATGTCAGACGATACGGAAACTTGATGAGGGAGAGAAGAAATGAGGAACCGACTGGTCGACAAACTGCTGGACCGGATGCCGATACCCGACGAACTTAAAGGGGTCATCGGCGATCAGATCGACCTTTCTTCGCTCCTCACCCGCGAAATGGCGTCCCAACTGCTCGATCACGGGGGCAAGATAAAGGACGAGATGAAGGTCATCCTCGCCAAGGAACTGGCGCAGTTCCTCGATAAGATCGATGTCGATAAGGCGCTCACCAACGCCTTGGAGGATCTCGAACTCGAGGTGCGCATCAGCTTCCGCCGCAAGGATAAGGCGCCCGAAAGAACGCCCGCGAAACGGCGCGGCAAAACCCGCTAGATAATGCAGCGTAGCTACACCATACTCCGCGAATTCCTCGCCGACGCGGTGCGGACGAGCATGATCCTCTTCAAGATCATGATCCCCGTCTCCATCGTCATCAAGATACTGAAAGAAACGGGGCTCATCGAACTCATCGGCGCCGGGTTCGCCCCGCTGATGGAACTCATCGGCCTGCCGGGCGCCATGGGGCTGGTCTGGGTGACCGGGATGGTGACCAATCTCTACGGCGGGATACTCGCCTTCGTCGCCATTTCGGCCGACTACCCGCTCACCGTCGCGCAGGTGACGGTGCTCACCACCATGATGCTGGTGGCCCATTCACTGCCGGTCGAACTGCAGGTGGCGCGCAAGGCGGGGGCGAGTCTCGCCGCGATCTTCGCCGTGCGGGTCGGCGGCGGCTATATCATCGGGACGATCCTCTATATCGGCTACCGGCTCACCGGGACGCTCGGTGGCCCCTCGGCCATATCGTGGGCGGCAACCGCCCCGGCCGATCCGTCGCTCATGGCGTGGGCGCTGGGTGAACTCCGCAACTACGGGATGATATTCCTCGTCATCTGCGCACTCCTGTTCCTTATGGCGCTTCTTAAAAAGTTCGGCGTACTCGCCCTCATGGACCGCCTCTTCGGACCGGTGCTGTCGTTCATCGGCATCGGCCGCGAGGTGACGACGCTCTCCATCATCGGGATGACGCTCGGGCTGGCTTACGGCGGCGCGCTCATCATCCGCGAGGCGCAGACCGGCCACATCGCGCGGCGCGATATCTTCTTCTCGATGGCGCTCCTGAGTCTTTTTCACAGTTTCATCGAAGATACCCTGCTGATGGTGTCGCTCGGCGGCCACTTCTCGGGCCTGCTTATCGTGCGGGCGATCTTCGCGGTTGGGGCTGTTTTTGCGATCGTGCGGCTGACGGCGAAACTCTCCGATGAACGGTTCGCGCGGCTGCTGCTCAGTCGAGCGGTATCGACAGCGGCCCCTTCTGCGGAGCGATGAACGATTCGCCGGTGAAGGCGCTACGCCCGAAACACTCTTTGGCCGAATGACGGACCAGTTCGGGGCTGTTGTTCTCTTCGGACAGATGGGCGAATATCACTTTTTTGAGTTTGTCGTGCGGCAATTTTTCGAGCGCCTCGAGACACTGCTGGTTGGAAAGATGACCGCTTGCGCCGCGGATCCGCTGTTTGAGATCGGCGGGATAGCGCGGGTTGCGGTAGAGCATATCGGGATCGTGGTTCGCCTCGATGATGAGGTATTCGCTCACCGCGAGCTGGGCGAATATCCGCTGGGTCACGATGCCGGTATCGGTCACCAGCGTCAGCCGTTCGCCGTTGGGGAGCGTCACGGTGAAGCCGTAGGGATCGCGGGCATCGTGCATCACCGGGAAGGGCTCGACGGTGAAACGGCCGATCTGTGCCGGTTTCTGCGGCGTCAGTTCGCGCGTCTCGAATTCGTAACGGCCGAAGTCGCGGAAATAGGCAGCCACCGCCGGGGCGGCGTAGACCGGCAGATGCAGTTTGCAGGCCGTCAGCGGAACGCCGTTGATATGATCGACATGTTCGTGGGTGATGAGGATGCCAACGATACGGGCCGGGTCGAGCCCCGCCGCCGCGCACCGGCCGGTAAAACATTTGAGCGACAGTCCCTGATCGATGAGAAGCAGCTCGCCGCCGCTTTCGACGATGACGGCGTTCCCTTTCGAACCGCTGGAAAGTATGTGGAGTTTATTTTTATTCAAGGCCGAGGAACCGCTTGATGTCGGCTACGAAGGTGTCGTTGGTCCGCTCGATCAGAAAGGTCTGGAAAAGCGCCCGCATGATGTTGTCGATCTCCTCCATCTGGATGAGCCGCAGATGGACCGTTTCCTCGTCGGCCCCCTTGTCGGGGACCGGCAGTTTTATCGACTTCATCGCCAGCGGTAGCGCCGTCAGCACGAACTGCCACTCCGCCTTGCCGCGCGCCACGCGGACCCGGGTAGCCACCGGCAGACGCCCGGTCTGGATGGAGGTGCGGACATCGTCGTGTTCCGCTATCTCGCGGGTCTGTATCGTTTCGCGGTACCCTTCGCCGTGGAGCGATTCGAGCGTTATCTGCTCCTCGAGGTGCAGGTCGACATTGCCCAGCCCGAAGCTCTCCAAGTAGAAGTACGGGTCGGAGGAACTGCGCCAGTAGAGCCAAAGGATGAATTCCTGCCCGAGGAAATGGGCCGCCTGCGCCACTTCGCGTTCTTTGCGTTTCATTCTTCACCTCCCCCGAGGTCCCAGAGTTCCCCGATGATGGAGGTGAGGTCGCCCGGTTTGTCGAGCTTCTCGACCGCGTCGACCAGATACGACGGCGCGATGCTTATCGCAAAGGTCTTCTCGAAGGTGTCGATGAACTTCGATATGATGGTCGACGACTGCGTGAAGAGGTAAAGTTTGTTCTCGCCGAGATTCCACGCCGCCTCGGTGATGATGGTGCGCGGCAGGGTCTTGACCCGGACGCGGCGCATCGCCCGTTCGCGGAGTTCCTTTTTCTGGTGCGCCGGAATGAACTCCACCTTGTTATCCTCCTTGAAGCGGTGTATCTCCTCTTCAAGGAAGGGGCGCAGTTGCGCGCCGCCGAGGCTGTAGCGGTCTATCCGGAGCGAAAAAAGATAGTAGTCGCGGAAGTAGCAGTTGGGAAAGGCTTGGTTCTCGAACGAGAGGAACGGGTCGACCCAGCCGACCGATTCGTCGCGCACATCTTCGGGAAGAAGCGGATGGAACCGTTGGTCGAAGAGTTTTTTGCGCAGATCGTCGCTGTCGGGCGCCTTTTTTTCGGGGAGGAAGGTCAGGAAGCTGACGCGGCCGCCGAGAAGTTTGCTCATTTCTTTTCCTTTTGTTTTTTCGGCGCCTTGGGCGCTTTCGCCGGGATGGGCGGTTCGGGCAGTTCGGCCACCCCGATCACCGCTTTTTCGGAGATGGCGATGAAGATGGGACCGGCCAGTTTATTCTTTTCGAAGATGCGGCGGATCTCGACATAGAGGAGGTTCTTGAGTTCCTCTTTGTTGTCGGTGTCGTATTCGCCGATCCAGGTGTTGGCGGGGAGTTCGGCGAAGGTCTCGTCGCCGGTTTTGAGGAGGTGGCGCAGGCCGACCTCTTCAAGTTCTTTGATGAGGTTGCGGACGCCCACCACATTTTTTTGCGTGAAGTGGGTCGTGAAGGTCGCGAAGTAAAACATGGGCCGCTCCGTCGTTCCGTATCGGTTGGCCGAGCATACGACAACGGCGCGCCCGAGTCAAGGAAACGGTGGGGTTATAAGAAGGGCAAGATGAGAATAGGTAATAAAAAGAACAAAAAAGGAATAAGCCAAAAACAAGCCAACAAAGTCAAGGGAAAATGATTCTTTTGTTCATGCGAATACTCTATTGCTTTGGGAAAGAGAAAACCCCATTGAACATACCCAGCCACCAAAGACATAATAACCGAAACAACAAAAAAGATATAAGGATCAGGAAAAGAGAAAGAAAACACCTTACCTAGTAAGAAAAAGACAAACATCTCAAGACAGGCAAAAATTGCAGCCGTCGGCATCGTTACTATTATGACCACGATAAAGAAATAAAGCTCTGCCACTCCGAACAATGAGCCAATAAAAACTATCCAATACGCTGCTATGAGAGCAAAAACCAGCAACCAAATCAAGAAGAGCCGATGCCTTATCTCATACAGAGTTAAAATGAACCTGCTTGGTTCTTGCTCAATGTCCAAAGATTCGTTATCGTCAGTCGGTCGCGGCGTTGAACCTTCTTCGTGCATGAACCCCATTCCCCTCATCGGTGTCGATACGCCATTGTGCCGAAATCGTCGGCACGAGTCAAGGAAACGGTCTATCCTGCGTCGAAGATCATCGCCAGTATGCCGGAGACCTGAGACGTGAACCGCTCGTCGAGATCGCCCAGTTTGCGGATGAGCCGCTCTTCCGACAGCGACCGCAACTGAAAAAGATCGAGCACCGACTTCTTCTCCAACCCGTTCCCCGCCCCCGGCGTCACCGTCAGCATCCACGGATTCTTGTCGTAGTGCGGCTTGTGATCGGTGAACGGCGCGACTATCTTGAGCGGCAATAGACCGATGTCGTCGTTGTTGAGGATGAGGCACGGCCGCGTCTTTTTTATCTCGGCCCCGATCATCGGGTCGAGGTTCACCAGCCATATCTCATACTGCTTCAAAGTCGCCTCCCTCCAACTCCTTCATCACGGCCAGATCGCGATTCACGCGGTATTCGTCCCGCATCTGCGCCGCCCGCTTGCGGAGTTCGGTGCGCCTGTACTCCCGAATGAAAGCGTCGAACGCCATCCGCAGGAGGGTGGACCGGCTGACCTTGAGTTCCTTCTGGATCGCCTCTATCTCGGCGCCGTAATCTTCCGGCATCGAGATCGTCATACGATTGCTCATAACATTCCTCATAATAAAAGTACGAACAACGCTCTTGCTATAATTGGCATCGGTATGATTGTCAAGGAGAAAAACCGCTCACTATCCGACTGGAGCACTCTCCTTTTTCGACCGTTCCGGTATCAGGTAGAAGAGCGCCATGAGAAGCGCGATCACCGGGAAGTGGTAGCGGTCGCCGACCACCGCCCACACCGCCAGCGTGAAGAACGGCATCAGCACCACCATCAGATGGATGCGCACGATCTGATTCGACTTGAACGGCATGACCGCCTTCCCCCACGGATCGGGATCGAGGAAGAGTCCGACATTGCCGACGAGCACCCCGACGATCATTGGCCAGAAGCGGTCGAGGAGATAGACCACGGGAGTGTAGAAGTCGGAGTTGATGAACCCGTTGCGACCGAAGAACACCTGCGGCTCCATCTCGGCGAAGACCGACAGGAATATCCCATAGAACCCGAAGATATAGGAGTAAAGGTAGAACGAAACGCCGCCGATCGCCAGCGCAACGACGATCATCCCGGCCCTGAGCACATTGTCGGAGACCCGCTCCAGTTGCACGACCCGGTCACGGAGTTTCGTCGCTTCACGCCGCGCAAAAAGAATTATCTGGAGCGGCGCGACAACGGCACAGGTGTATGAGAAGAACAGACCGGCGAGCCACGCGCTCCAGCAGAATTCCTGCAGGCTCCACCCGTCGCGGAACGCGAAAAAGATGCTGATGCCGAAACCGATCACCGCCGACAGACTGATATCGGATACTTTCTTCTGCACGATCCCCTCTTCAACAAATCGTCTCGTGGCCGCGCCTCATTGTGCCGATGTCGTCAATACGAGTCAAGGAAAGAATATCCCATCCTCATCTAATTGTTGCAAAATTCCCTCAACCAGATACAATGGAGGCGCAACGGAGGTGTTCATGAGCGCCGCGACCCTGAAAACATCGCAAGAATGGGCCAGCCAATCGCAGTACGACATCGACACGGCCCTTTCCCTGCTCAAAAGCAAACGTCGCATTTATTGCGTTTTCATGTGCCACCTCGCCTTGGAGAAGATGCTGAAGGCGGTTTTCGCGAAGAAGAAAAGCGCCTATCCGCCGCACACGCACGATCTGTTGTTCCTTGCCGAACAGGGCGAAATAACATTTGCCGATGAGGCGCAAGGCTATTTTGTGGAAGAGCTGAACGGCCTCAACATCCCGACGCGCTACCCCGATCAGTTGCAGAAGATGCTCAAACGGTTCACGCCGAAGAAGACCGACGAGATATATCGTTCCACCAAGAAGGTGCTGTCGTGGTTAAAAAAGAACTATCTCAACTGAAGCGGGCGCTCATCGCTCTGCTCGTTGAGCGGGGCATCTCGCCGGAGGCGCTTCTTCTTTTCGGCTCGACGGCCTCCGATAATACCAACGCCGACAGCGACATCGACCTCATCATCGTTTCCAAGAGCTTCCGCAACAAAGACCTCTTTCGTCGCCTAGCTATGGCGCGGGGACTGCACCGTGAACTTATCATACTGTTCGGCAAACCGTTCGATATCCTCTACTATTCAGATACCGAATGGCGGCACGGAGAATCACTTATCATCGCCGAAGCCAAGGCGACCGGCAGAATGCTTCATCAGGCGGCATAGTTCCACAAACTTAAAATAACGGCATTCCTTATTTTAAGAAACCGCCTTTTCGTAAAATAACGAGACGCCCCCTCTTGCTTTTTTCATACAAGGTGATTAGAATCGGTCTACGGAGAGGCGGGAGCATGATGCGTCTATTCTTCAGTATTTTCACGGCAATAATGATGCCAACACTCCTCTATGCCCTCAGCCCCGACCGCGAAATAACCCAGTACATCCATGAATCGTGGATAGACAAGGACGGCCTCCCGGTCAACACCATCGTTGCGGTCACGCAGACCCCCGACGGCTACCTGTGGCTCGCCACCGAAGAGGGACTGGTCCGGTTCGACGGACTCCGCTTCATCACCTACACCGAGGAGAACACCCCGGCGCTCCCCGGCCGTCATGTCCTGCGTCTGCTGGTCGACCGCAAAGGGCGGCTTTGGGTCGGCACTTACAGCGGCGTCGCCTACCTCGAGAACGGGGTATTCAAGCGCCCCGACGCGAAAGAACTTCAGGGGATCACTATTTTCGGGTTCCTTGAGGAGCGCGATGGAACGCTCTGGATAACGACCTCCAACGGCCTTTATGCGCTGCGCGACCTGACGATCACCCGCTACGGCACTGAGGCCGGTTTCCCCGACAACGATATCCAGATGCCGCAGGTCGACCGCGAGAACACCCTGTGGGTCGTCTCGGGAAGGAAACATCTTTGCCGGTTCAAACCGGGAACGGCGCCCGAATGCAACGACTACAACGAAATGATCCGTTCATTCCGCATCGACATCCACGACCGCTTCTGGATCGGCACCTATACTCGCTTGCTGATCAAGGAAGGAACGAACCTGCACACCGTCACGATCGACGACGGCACGCCGCTGTTCGCCGATCATCTGTACGAGGACCGCGACGGCAATCTCTGGATCGGATCCCGCGAACTTGAGTTGGTGAAGGTCACCCAACAGGGCAAGCGTTACGAATCGGATCGCAAGAACGACCGCATCGGACCGGTCATGGCCCTGTTCGAGGATCGCGAACGGAACCTCTGGATCGGCACCGGCGGCAACGGCCTGCACCGCTTCTCCGACAGCAAGATAACGGTCTACGGCTCCAAGAACGGGATCGAGTCGGAGATCATCCTGCCGGTCCACCGCAGCCGTGACAACGACATCATCTTCGGCTCCTACACCGGCATGCTCTACACCCTGCGCGACCGCCGGATAACGCCATTGCCCGGCGTGCGCGAATTGACCGAACGGGCGATGATCCTGACCGTCATGGAGGATCACGACGGCAGCCTCTGGATCGGTACGCAGGGACACGGCCTGTTCCGTATCGCGAAGGACGGAACGCCCGAACGGTTCGAACTTCCGTTGGAGGGAAAGGTCATCCCGGCGGTCTACGAGGACAAAAAGCAGAACATCTGGATATTGGTACGCGGCGAAGGGGCGCTGCGGTGGGACGGGACGAAATTCGATCATTTCACCGTGAAAGAGGGACTCCCCGACAACTATGTCAAATTGTTGCGCGAAATGAGCGACGGCGAACTTTGGGTCGCGAGCCAGACCGGCGGCATGGCGGTCTTCCGAGGCGGCCGGTTCGTGCCGTTCGAACAGGCGGCCGGGCGCGATCTGCCGTCACGCTCGATACAGACGATCTATGGCGACTCAATGGGACTCCTCTGGATATCGACCAACGGCAACGGCCTGTTCGTGTGGGACGGCGAAGCGCTTACGCCGGTCAGATTCAAGGAGGGCATCACCTCAAGCCTCGTGTTCGGGATACTTGAGGATCGTGCGGGGAACCTCTGGATGTCGAGCAACCGCGGCATCCTGCGGGTGGAGCGCAACGAGATCGGGATGTTCCTGCGCGGCATCGTGCCGGGACTCGCGCCGCTTATTTTCACCACCTCGCACGGGCTCAAGAGCGCCGAATGCGTCGGCGGCACCCAGCTCAACGCCGACAGGGGGCGCAACGGCAAGCTCTACTTCGCGACGGTGGGCGGGCTGGCGGTGATCGATCCCGACAATCTGCCGACCAACACCGTGCGGCCGCCGGTCCTCATCGAACAGCTCATCGTCAACAACGAGCCGCTGAAGGGCGGCGACGATGCCTCCTACAATTTCGAACGGGGCATTGAGCGGCTCGAGATCCGCTATACGGCGCTCTCTTTCATCAACCCATCCTACATCACCTTCAAATATAAACTGAACGGCTTCGACCGCGACTGGATAACGGCCGGCACCACCCGATCGGCTCACTACACGAACCTTGAGCCGGGGAACTACTCTTTCACCGTTCTGGCCGCCAACAGCGACGGTATCTGGAACGAAACAGGAGCGTCGATACCGTTGACCATTCGTCCCTTGTTCTATCAGACCACCTATTTCAATCTGGTCGTCATGGCGATCCTCGCGCTGTTGGTCTACCTGCTGTTCCTCGTCCGGATACGGACCGAGCGGACGCAGAATCGCCGCCTCGGAGCGCTGGTCGAAGAAAAGACGCGCGAACTCACCAACGCGAATGAAACGCTCCGCGAGATGTCGCTGATCGATCCGCTCACCGGCCTGCGCAACCGCCGCTACTTCACCGAGATACTCAAAGGGGAGGCGACCAGCTACCTGCGCGCCCGGTCACGCGTCGCGGTGGGGCTCGATCAGCGTAATATCGATCATGAGAAGGTGTGGGGGGTGTTCCTGCTCGACATCGACTATTTCAAACAGGTCAACGACCGGTTCGGCCACGATTCGGGCGACGCGATACTGACGCAGTTCGCGGCCCTGCTCAAGAGTTCTGTCCGCGCCGACGACGTGGTGATGCGCTGGGGCGGCGAAGAGTTCCTGATAGTCCTCAAAAACAGCGTGCCCGACTATCTCCCCGCCTACGCCGAGAAGGTGCGCCTGCTCATTCAGAACGCTTTCCTGCGCACCACACAGGGCGATCTCATCCGCAAGACCGTCTCCATCGGATCTGCCCAGTTCCCCTTCTACCCCGCCAACCCCGAACGGATGAGCATCGAGCAGACGGTATCGGTGGCCGATCTCGGGCTGTACCATGCGAAACGGAACGGCCGCAACCGCGCCGTGCAGATAGAGGCGGGCGGGCGGATCGCCGATACCGCCCCCGAAGAGATGCAGAAAATGCTCGCCGACCTCGACGCGTCGGTGAAGAACGGATTCTTTACGATAGTGGAAAGATAGTTATTCGTTGGGGTCAGGCGCACAAGTTGCCTGACCCCTTTTCTTAACTTCTGCGGTCGTTTCGCCGTCGGCGAAACGGACACTGAAGGGAACGACAGCATCGAGCGTCGCCAGCCGTTTGACCGTCACCCCATTCTGCCGGATGAGCGCATACCCCTGTTCGAGCGGCCGCAGGGGGCTTAGCGTCTCGACCCGCAGAACGAGTTCGGCAAGCCGCCGGTCGGCGGCGCGGTGAAGGCGCAATGCCTCTTTTTCCAACGACGCAGCGAGCTCCGACAGCCGGAGCCGGAGCCGCTGTATCCATTCGGCGGGACGGGGAAGCGACAACAGGGCGCGGTCGAGCCGCATCCAGTGATCGCGCAGGATGCCGCCGGTCCGTTCGCCGAGGAAGGCGGCTATACCGGCCGCTTCGCGCGCGAGTTCCGACGCCTCGGCGGTACAAAGCTCGGCGGCGGCCGACGGCGTGGCAACCGAATAACTCGCGACCAGATCGAGTATCGTCCGGTCGGTCTCGTGCCCCACCGCCGCGACGACCGGCACCGGGCAGGCGGCCACCGCGCGGGCGAGCGATTCGCCATTGAAGGCCATGAGATCCTCTTTCGATCCGCCGCCGCGCCCGACGATGATCGCGTCGATGCCGGGCAGAGACCCCAGCAGTTCCACGCCGCGCACGATCGTCTCTTCGGCTTTCTCTCCCTGTACGAGCGCCGGATAGAGGGTTATCCGGAGACGCGGATAACGGTCGCGGCCGACCCGGATGATATCGCGGATCGCGGCGCCGCCCGCGGCGGTCACCACGCCGATATGTTCCACGAAACGGGGAAGCGGCTTTTTACGCGCATCATCGAATATCCCTTCCTTCGCCAGTTTCTCCTTGAGCGCCTTTATCCGCAGCGCCTCCTTCCCCTCGCCCGCCGGCATGAAGAAACTGACGATGAGCGACAGGTCGGCGCGCGCCTCGTAGAGCGAGACGCGGCCCCAGACCAGATATTCGGCATCCTCGGCGATCGTCCGTTCGGCCGCCATCCGCTGTCCCTTGAACAGCACGCAGCGTATCTGCGCGGCGTCATCCTTGAGGGTGAAATAGGTATGGCCCGAGAAACTGGCGCGGAGGTTGGTCACCTCGCCCCGCAGGACCACCACGCCGAAATTCGACTCAACGGCCGCCTTGATATCGCGGACCAGTTCCGATACCGTGAGGACCCGTTCATCCATCCTATCTCATCCGTTTTTTCGCCATGTTCTTGATAATGGGCGATATCCCCTTGTTGTCGGCCACCTTCTTGAGATCGGCGCGCCGGACGATCTCCAGTAGCCGCATCGCTATCTTGATGGGGGTCTTCGGATTCTGGACCAACGCGAATTTTACCATATAACTCTTGGAGAGATTCCGGTTATTCGCGATATGTTCGATGACATCCTGAAAGGTCGCCGGATTGATCGCAAGCGCCGCGACCTCACCCGGCGTGATGCCGCCGTTGCCGAGAACCGCCATCGCGACCAATCGGCGCGGATCCTTGATGAGTATCTTGCGCGCTTCCAGATTGCCGACCGTCGCGAGCTTGAGCCGCTGTCCCATCGTGAGGTCCTTGATGATATCCGCGATCTTTCTGCGCTCGCGCTCCATTTCTTCGCGCGAAAGGCCTTCAAAGGGATTCTCTATCAACAAAAAGTCGGGCACATCGAGCTCGACCGAATCAAGATCGACGACCTCGTTCTCCTCGGCGACCACTCCCTGCCCGGTATCGAAGAGCGCTCCGGAGACATCCATCTCCATGCCGGGCATGACCAGCTCTTCCTCCCCGACCTCCACCCCCTCGATATCGAACGCCTGCATCGCGTCGAGCGCCGTGACGGTCATCTTCTCCCCTTCGTCTTCCTCGGCGGGACGGATGAAGGCGGCGAGCTCCTTGGGGGTCACCCATTTTATCTGTTCGCGGTAACTGTCGGCGATGGCATGGTTGAAGGCGTGAATGAAGGCCGCTATCGGATCGCGATCGGGATGGGAGAACAATATGAAATTCTTGTTGGCGACCAGCGTCCGCCACAGGTCCTCCTGCGGCGTCATCCAATACTGTTTGACGAACGACCAAGGCAGTCGTTTCGAATTAAGGAGCCGCGCGATAAGTCCCGGATGCGGATTGGTGACGCAGTAGCGGACCAGCGCCCGTATCGTCCGGCGCGTGGCGGCGGCATCGGCCCGTTTGTTGAGATCGGCTATCTCGACCGTTTTCAGCCGGTCGAAGGCGACCGACCGGATATTCTCGTCCTCGTCCTCGGCAAAGGCGACGAGCGCATCGACATATTCATCATGCGTCGTAGGGAGAAGATGATCGAGTATCGCTTTTTTCTGGAATGAGTTCTCGGCGCTCTGCCAGACGACCATGGAACGACCCCCTAATTCAGTGAGGCGATGATGTCGAGGCCGCGCAACGTCAGGTCACGGTCGTACTCCTCGATGTGACGCGATACCGCGGCAAGCCCTCCCGCCAGACCGCCGGTCGCGACGATGCGCGGTTTGAAGTCGAGTTCGGGCAGGATCTCTTCGATGACCCGGTCTATCATGCCGGCGAACCCGTAATATATCCCGCTCTGGATGCCGGCGGCGGTGGTGCGGCCGAGGGCATGCGACGGTCTGTCGAGATGGACGCGCGGCAGTTTCGCGGTCCGCGCCGCGAGCGCCTCGAGCGACACCAGCATCCCGGGCATGATGGCCCCGCCGCGGTAGCTTCTATCGGGCGCGACCACATCTATGGTTATCGCGGTCCCCGAATCGACCACCAGGGCCCCTTCGGGATGGCGCGAGATGGCGGCCACCGCGTTGACGATGCGATCGGCCCCCACCTCGCGGGGGTTCTCCACCGCAAGGGTGATGCCGCACGGTGTTTCGGCGCCGACGAAGAGCGCCTCTTTGCCGAAATACTCACGGGCGAACCGCTCCCAACTGTGATCCCACACCGGGACGACCGAGCTGACGATGACCTTAACGACCGCTTCCCGCGGTACTTTGGCAAGCGTCATGAGCGGATGGAACTTCGCCGCGAGATCATCGAAGGTAGCATCGCGATCGGTGGCGATACGCCAGCGGGCCGTTATGAGACCCTTTTCGGCGATGCCGACGACGGTATTGGTGTTGCCGATATCGACACAGAAGAACATAGGGACCCCCTTCACTGCGCGGTTACGCCCCACTATACCGTGAGCAGGGTAAAAGGCAAGAATCTCAGGCGTATCCTTGACATGGCGGCCGTTCCGGGCGATAACAGGCACCTATCGCAGGAGGAACCCATGCGTAACACCTCGTCGATCGAGCGCACCGTCACGCTCCGCGTCGACGCACAGGACCCGTCGGGGGCCGGCGTCGTTCATACCTTCGGCAAGAAGATACTGGTCACCGGCCTGATCGCCGGCGAGCGGGCCGCGCTCCACATAAAGAACCCGCAGGACACCTACCCCGAAGCGGAGATAAAGAAGATCGTCGAGGCGTCGCCCCACCGTGTAGAACCGAGATGTCCGGTCTTCGGCCGCTGCGGCGGCTGTTCGCTGCAGATGCTCGCCTATCCCGAACAACTGGCGCTCAAACGGCGCGTGGTGAAGTCGGCGCTCCAGAAAACGCTGGAGGACCGGTCGGTCCTCGTCCGCCCGACGCTCGGCATGACCGATCCGTGGGGCTACCGTAATAAGGTCCAGTACCCGGTCGGCCGCGACGGGAAATTCCCCGTCATCGGATTCTACGCGCCGGTCAGTTACCGCATCGTCACCAACCGCGGCTGTCCCATCCAGCATCCCGAGGCCGATCTGCTCAAGGCCGCGCTTCTTGCCCACATGAAGAAACACCGCATCTCCCCCTACGACGAACGGGAGGGGGAAGGGCTCGTCCGGACGCTGATGACCCGCAAGGGATTCGCCACCGGGGAGGTCATCCTGATCCTGGTTCTCAACGGCGGCGGCATGCCGGCGATGGAGGAATTCGTCGAATCGGCGCGCGCGGCGGTACCGGCGCTGACCGGCGTCGTCATCAACCAGAACACGAAAAAAAGCCGCGTCATCCTTTCGCGCGAGAACCGCGTGGTCTGGGGGACCGCGCTGCTCACCGACAAACTGCTCGACCACACGTTCGAACTGTCGCCCAACTCCTTCTATCAGGTGAACCACTCACAGGCGGAGGTGCTCTACCGCACCGCGCTGGATCTGGCCGCCATCGGCCCCGGCGACACCGTATTCGACCTCTATTCAGGCGCCGGGACGCTCACGATACCGGCGGCGAAGCGGGCGAAGATGGCCTGGGGGATCGAACTTTCCGCCGAAGCGACCGCCGACGCCGAACGCAACGCGAAACGCAACAACGTCGAGAATGTCCAGTTCATCGCCGGCGACGTGGTCAAAGAGGTGACGCGCCTCATCGATAAAAAGAAGATATCGCCCGACGTGATCATCCTCGACCCGCCGCGCGCCGGATGCGACAAACCGCTCCTGCTGATGCTCGCCGGAGCGCGTCCCAAACGGATCGTCTATGTTTCCTGCGATCCCCAGACGCTCGGCCGCGACCTCGGCATCCTTGAACTGCACGGCTACCGGGTCGCCGAAGTGCAGCCGGTCGACCTGTTTCCGCACACCGGTCATATCGAAGCGGTGGCGCTCCTCGAACCGGCCCCGAAACGACGTTCATAAATTTTGACTCTTCTCCCCGTCGCGATATAATCACCCGATCGTGAAACGGATCGTTCTGGGGCAAAAGGTGATCGATCGATCTTCTAGTGTTTTAAATGCAACTATTGTTTTTTTTCTAATATGTGAGGAGAAAAAAGCATGGAAAAAAGCGCGATCTGCCTGTTGAGCGCATTGCTTCTGCTCTTTGTTTCCTGCGAACTGAACGAGCAGGGGGGCATCCGGCTCCACTACACGTGGACCGACGCGGAAGGGAACGACATCACGCCGCCCGACATGACGGTGCTGTTCGCGTGGGGAGAACTGACCTACGGGAAGGAGAAGAAGACCACCCAGCCGGTCTGGATGGGCGCTGAGGACGCCACGCTGCGGTTCGACGATCTTCCCTACGCCACGGCGATGGTCATGAAGATAACGATGCGGCGCGCCGAGGCGGCCGGGGGCGATTCGGACATCATCGGGCCCGACGACGCGCCCGAAGCGCGCCCCGACAATGTCGCCTACTACTGCGCCTCGCAGGAATTCAAGCTGACGCGGGGGAAAGTGACCGACGTGAACAATGCCTGCGTCATGGAGCCGGCGCCCGGTGTCGATCCCGAAACGGGCGAAGCGACCGCGCCGAAGATCATGGTGTTCGACCCCGACGGGAAGGAACTGACCGATACCGACCCCACCACGCGCCACAGCACCGTGACGCTCTGCTACCATACGTTCAACGCGACGAAGGTCCTGATCGCCGCCGATCCCGACTTCGCCGACGCCGTGACCGAAACGATCCCCGAAGCGACCGGTCTCACCCCCTGTCCCGCAGGGTATCATCGGCATACCGACTGGGAACTCGATCCGCCCGAGATACTCAACGACCGCGCCCAACAGACCGTGTTCCTGAAAGCGACCGACGCGCAAGGCTACGAGACCAAACCGGCGTCACGCAAGATATTCATCGACAACAAGCCGCCCGTCATGGTCAATCCGCTCATCAACCCCGAAAACGCCAACGGCACCGACACGGTGAGCGTTTCGTTCAGCTTCCATGAACCGGTCGGTAGCGTTGTGCTCGATGCCGGCACGATCGCCTTCGAGCGCACCGGCGACCTTACCGACGCACAGCTTTTCATTTATGAGCATAAAGTGGTCCCCGCCGATGCCGAAGGCGAACACTCGTTCACCGTGACCGCGACCGACGAAGCGGGGAACGAAGCGGAAACAGCGCTCACCGACACGCTCACCATAGACAAGACACCGCCCGCCATCGAGGAGCCCGCCGTCATCATCTGCGACGGCGACGACTGCGCGACCGAGAAGACGAAAGGGAAAGTGGGCGACACCGTGAAGATATCCTTCGGCGTCAGCGAGCCCATCACCGTACCGCCGACGGTCCAGATAGCGGGAAAGGACATGGCGCTCTGCGAAGGGACGACCGGCTACGAATACTGCTATGTCATCACAACCCCCGAAGAAGGCGAGACCGACGGCGCCAAGCCGGTGACGGTCCTGCTGACCGACGATGCCGGCAACAACAACGCCGAGGACAACAAACTGGAGACCATGCCCTACTTCGATGTGACCCCCCCGCAGATACTCAACAGTTCCATCAGCCCGACGGCGGCCAAGAACGGCGCCGAGGTGGTCGTCAGTTTTACCTTCAGCGAACCGGTGACCGACTACACCTTCGCCGTTTCACCGCTCGCCTTCACCCAGAGCGACTGCGCCACCAGCGATGAGCAGTTGTACTCCTGCGCCTACACCGTCGCCGGCACCGAGACGCAGAATACTCCCTATCAGCCGGCGGTGGCCTGCTCCGATGAGGCGGGGAACGAATGCGCCGCCTATATCTTCGACAGTTTCGAGATAGATTACACCATACCAACGATAACGGTGAACGGCTGCACCGTGCAGACCCGACGTGGCATCGCGAAAAGCGGTGTCGCCGCGGCGACCCACGACGATGTGGTCGAAGTGACGCTCGACATGACGGTGGAGGCGGGGATAACGCCGCTGGTCTCCCTCGGCTCGATAAAGATGAGCGAGTCGTGCGAAACGCCTGCCGCCGGTTGTTTCGCCCATACGGTAACCGACGCCGACAGTGAAGGATTCAAATTGGTCGGCATCGATGCCGTTGACGCGGCAGGTAACCCCTACAGCGCAACGGTGAATCTTGCCGGGTGCCGCGCACAGTACGACTTTACCGGTCCGGTGCTCGCGAGCGCCCTTCTTCAGCGCCTCCCCGACTTTGCCGCGGCCCGCGACAACCTCAATAAGACACTTCTTTTCAGCTTGACCGACCCGCTCACCGACGAAGCGGTCACCGCACAACTGAACCTCTACGCCGACGAGGAACTCGACCCCGCCACCCTCCTCATCACCGGTTTCGACTTCGGCGATCCGACCGGAGTGCAGGACAACTTCGCGCAGTTTGAAAAGACACTGGACGACTCCATCGCCGCCGGGCAACACACCTTTGCCGTGACGTGGCGCGATGTGCTCGGCAATGAGGAGACCCGACCGATAGACTGGAAGATGTTCCTTGACAAGACGGCGCCCGACACGGCGGTCGTGGACATGAAGAAGGTGCTCTACACCCGCAAGCCGTGGGGCACCGACGATACGGCGGGCAAGCCGAAATTCAGCGTGGCGGGCGAAGCCGGCGCGGTGGGGAGCAGTGACATCGCCACAATCATCGCCTACAACGAACAAGGTTCCATCATCGGGCAGACCAGTGTCACCGGCGGCGCGTTCGACATCCCGACACTTACCGGCGGCGACCTGCCGAACATTTACCTGAACCCGGTGAAAAAGTCCGGCGTGAAAGCGACCGGCAACGGCGCCCTCGTCACCGAGATACAGTGGCACGCCACGATGGGCGGAAAAGTGCCGGGGAGTTTGTGGAAAAACGCCCATGTCTTTACCTCTTCACCTTTTTTTGGGCAAGCATTAAATCAACTTATGCTAAACAGCACAGAACCTTCCCTGGAGGGAATGGATAAATTATCGCATAAAGATTCGGACGCTATGATACGCATGGCAGAGACAAGTTGGCAACAGTTTTTTTTGCTCGGCACCAAACCCTCCGCCCGGTATCGTCATGCCCTTGCCTATGACAGTGCCCGAGGTAAGGTTGTGCTGTTTGGAGGGTCGCCTGTTAACAATGAAACATGGGAATGGGATGGTATCACCGGTACATGGACTGACCGCACGCCAGTGCCAATTCCGTCCAGTTGGCCTACCGCAAGATACGGACACGCTCTTACCTATGACAGCGCGCGAGGCAAAGTAGTATTGTTTGGAGGATACAGCAACGGCTATAGACAAGACACATGGGAATGGGACGGCGCCACCGGCACCTGGATTGACCGCACAACAGACGACACCAAACCTAGCGCAAGAATGTATCATTCCCTTGCCTACGATAGCGACCGAGGCAAAATTATGCTGTTTGGAGGAAGTGATGACGAATACAACTCCCGCAAACAAGATACATGGGAATACGACGGTTCCACCGGCACCTGGACCAACCGTACGCCAGCGCCAATCCCCTCCAGTTGGCCTACCGCGCGGGCCGATTCTTCGCTTGCATTCGACACCAATCGCAGAAAAATAGTGCTGTTCGGCGGATATGATGGCATGTTTAAACAAGACACTTGGGAATGGAATGGTGCCACCGGCGCATGGACCGACCGCACGCCATCACCGATCCCATCCAGTTGGCCTACCGCACGAGCCGGACATGTTCTTGCCTATGACAGCTCCCGCGGCAAAGTGGTCCTCTCCGGCAAATTGGACTTGTTGCTCGTTGACACAATCGACACATGGGAATGGGACGGCACCACCGGCACATGGACCGACCGTTCACCATCTGGCACTAGGCCTATTGCTCGAAGCAACCACGCTCTTGCCTATGACAGCGTTCGTAGCAAGGTTGTCTTATTCGGTGGAACTGATGACACTCAAAGCTTACATCAACAGGACACGTGGGAATGGGACGGTACTGCTGGCACATGGACCGACCGCACGCCTTCCGACATCAAACCTGTTGCGCGAACGCATCACGCCCTTGCATATGACCGTGTCCGCGGCAAAGTAGTACTGTTCGGAGGATACAGCAACGGATATAGACAAGATACTTGGGAATGGGACGGCACTGCCGGCACATGGACCAACCGTACGCCATCACCAATCCCGTCCAGTTGGCCCGCCGCACGAGCGCGGCATGCCCTTGCGTATGACAGTGCTCGTAGCAAAGTAGTACTGTTCGGGGGAGATAGCAGCGATGGTCACAGACAAGACATCTGGGAATGGGACGGCGCTACTGGCACATGGGCCAACCGCACGCCAGCGCCAATCCCTTCCAGTTGGCCCACCGCACGAGCACCTCATACTCTTGCCTATGATATCGCCCGCAACAAAATAGTGTTGTTCGGCGGATATGATAACACTTTCAAACAGGACACATGGGAATGGGACGGTGCCACCGGCACATGGGCCAACCGCGCGCCTTCACCGGTCCCTCCTCTTTGGCCCTCTGTACGAGCTTATCATGCCCTTGCCTATGACAACGCCCGTAGTAAGGTAGTGTTATTTGGAGGCACTGATTACGATAACAAACTAGACACATGGGAGTGGAATGGATCCCTGGGAACATGGACCAACCGCACGCCTTCGCCAATTCCTTCTAATTGGCCCGCCGCGCGAAACGGCCATGACCTCGCTTATGACAGCGTTCGTAATAAAGTATCTCTGTTTGGCGGGTGGGATGACACATACTATAGACAGGACAGTTGGGAATGGGACAGCACCTCTGGCACTTGGGTCGACCGCACGCCAGCAATCAGCAAACCCACCTCTCGAAGTGACCATGCTCTTACCTATGACAGCGTTCGAGGTAGAGTAGTACTATTCGGAGGAGAAAGTTCTGGAGCCAACAAACAAGACACTTGGGAATACGACGGCGGCGGTCAACAACGCCCCGCTCAACTCATGAAAACTGTTTTCCCCGCGACCGGCGTTACCCCCGAAACGGTCACTCTTCAATCGATCACATCCTCTTTCAATGTCGGCGGCACCGGTTACACCGGGACAAATTGCGGTGCGGTGAATGGCGCGAAGATGATGGTGTGGAACACGGCGTACCGTTCCGGCGCATGGATGGAGGTCGCCTCCAACAGCGCAAGTTCCTCCGCCGTTGACACTCTCGAATTCACGACAAGCGACCCCGACCTCATGAAACACCTCTTCTTCGGCGACGAAAAGAGCATCAATGTTGCCGTCGCCCCCATCTCTCCCAACGGTTGCGGCACCGACATGGGCTCTATCGCCACCGACTACGCCGAGGTCACCGTCCGCTACTCGCTCGACCCGGCCGCCGAACAACCTGATCCCCGGATAGAGGACCACTACGCCATCAGCGCCGACCAGTTGGGCTGGCACGATGCGCGACAGACCTGCCGGATGATGGGCGGCGACCTCGTCGTCATCAACAGCGAACTCGAACAACACTACCTCGAAAAAATGCTTGACCCGACCAAAACCTACTGGATCGGCGCGACCGACGAAGCGACCGAAGGCGACTGGCGCTGGGTGGACGGGACACTCTTCTGGAAAGGTAATGCATCGGGAACTGCCTATGGATATACGAACTGGGAAAAAAAACAACCCGACAACTATGGTGCCGGGCAGGATCATGCCGTCATCTGGGCAAACCAGAACTACCAATGGGATGATGCGTATCCTACCACTACCACCTACTACATCTGCGAGTTCACCGACGAGTTCTTTACCTGCGGCGACGGCACCATTCAGGAATACGAGGAATGCGACGACACCAACACCGACACCACCGATGCCTGTGTTTTCTGCAAAAACTCCGTTTGCGGCGACGGCTTTGTCCTCGACAGCGTTGAGACCTGCGACGACCAGAACACCGACGAGGCCGACGGCTGTTACTCCAACTGCAAAGCGGGCGTATTGCCGAAGGGAAACCACGATTGGAACAACCTGACCGGCATCACCGGCTGGACCTGCGACGAAGACGATTGGGCCGGCGCCGTTTCGGTGGTGATCAACTTCTATGACGCTGATGACGAACTTCGTGCGGCCAGCGGGACCTTGATCGCCGACGAAGTCTCGGAAGCGGCCGTTCATACCGAATGCGGCGGTGTGGCGGCGAACCATCGGTTTTCCTACGATGCGACCAGTCTGGTTGCCTACATGGAAACGGAGGGATATCCGAAACCCTACCGGACCCGCGTGTATGCCCGTGATGATGACTTCCCCGGGGAATGGGTGCTGATCCCCACGGTGTCAAATATTATTAAATACTGCGGCAACGAATATGTTGATGCAGGAGAGGCCTGCGACGACGGCAACGATAATGAGGAAGACGGATGCCTCAGCGATTGCACTGCCACGCTCAACTGGGTCTGCACCGGCAATCCTTCGGTTTGCGGGTACTGTGCTCCCACCACCTATCTCGCCACATGGGAAAGCGACGACGATGGCTGGACCTATCAGGCGAATTGGGGGCGGCAAACCACGGCAGGACAGGGCGGCACTGTGGGGTGGATGAGGTTTGATGATGATCCCCATCTTACCAACTACACCGCCAAAACGCTCGTCTCTTCGTCCAGTGTAAATATCGCCGGTTGCGCCGCTCCGACGATCCGCTTCTATACCTATTTGGAAGATTACGATTACGGAGGGACCGAATATCTGCGGCTCGATTGCTCACCCGATGGCGGATCCTCGTGGACACAGAATATTTGGACGGAAAACAACTTTTTTAGTCATGGATGGACATTGCGAACGGTCACCATACCAACCGCCTGTCGCACCAACAATTCACTGTTCCGCTTTCGTGCAACGGGCTACGATTCTTGGAACATAAGTTACTGGGGCATAGATACCATATATGTGAACTGAAGATCAACCATACCGGAGGTAACCGAACCATGAGAAACATTATTGCCGCGCTGCTGGTCGTGGCGCTGTTCAACGGTCAACTCTTCGCCGCCGGCGCAACACCGGCGATCGAGGTGAGCAAGCGGAATCAGGAAGAGCCGAAACCGGCGAAGGTCGAGAAGAAGATCGACCTTGAGGCCGACGACGAGGATGCCGACGAGGAAGAGGCCGTCAAACCGACCGCTCCGGCCGTAAAAGAGGAAGCGAAACCTGCCGCTCCGGCCCTTGTCGCCGCCCCTGCTCCTGCGGGCGAGCCGAAGAAACTGCTGGTCCAGCGGATCACCGGCGTCGAGGTCGACGAGGCGTTGACCCGGACGGTCGAAGAGACCATCGTCCTCAACATCGGCAACCGTGCCGGCTATTCGGTGGTGACGGCGGCCGAGATGGAGACCGCCATTCAGTTCACCGGCCAGCAGGCCGAGATGCAGTGCGAATCATCGACCGAATGCCTGGTCGAGATACAAAAGAAACTCGACTGCGACACCCTCATCGCGGGCAAGGTGGCGAAACTGGGCGACGAACTGATCCTCTCGCTCAACACCGTTAATGTGGGCGACGGCTCGGTGGGCCTGCGCACCACGGCGCAGGCGAAGGATATCGCCGACCTCAAGACGAAACTGCCGCTCGCCCTCGACGAGATACTGGGACTCGCGCAGATAAAACAGCTGTTCCAGTTGAAGCCGGGTGAAACATTGAAACTCGCCGTCATGCCGCTCGCGGCGCGCGGGGTCGAGGTGGCAACGGCCGATGCGCTTACCGCCATCCTCTCCTCGGAACTCAACTCCATTCAGGGGGTCAATGTCATCGGGCAGGACGACATCAATGCGATGCTCGCCAAGGTGCAGACCGACGCCGAGGTGATGTGCACCGACAGCCTCGAATGCGTGGTCGAGATCGGCGCATCGCTCGGCCTGTCGAAACTCATCAGCGGTTCGGTCGGCAAGGTCAAGGATACCTGGGTCATCTCGATACAACTCATCGACACGCGGCGGGGCGAGGTCGAGAACCGCGTGCTCGAGAGTTTCGACGGCGAAAAGGACGAACTGCGCAACGCGGTCAAACTGGCCGCCTACCAGATCGCGGGCGTCGACTACACCGCGAAAAAGGGCGGCGTCGAACTGACCTTCAACGTGAAAGAGGCAACCCTGCAACTGGGCGCCGAGAAGGGAGAGGTCAAAGAAAGCCAGTTCAAGCAGACCGAACTGGTCCCCGGCCGCTACAGCCTGCGGGTCCTTGCCGATCCGGAGGATTTCCTGCCGCTTCAGACCGACATCTATATCGCCCCCGGCGCGAACAACGTGAAGAACATGGTCGTCCCGGAACAGCCGACCCCGTGGTACAAGACGTGGTGGTTCTGGACCGTGACCGGCGTGGTCATCGCGGGCGCCGCGGCGGCGACCACCACCGTCCTTCTCCTCGAACAGAAGGACAATGGCTGGGTCATATTGCAGGGTACCAAGTAGGGACGCAATTTATCGCACCCGATGAAAATGAGGTGACGCCATGAACCGTATCGTTTGGTCATTCATACTGCTCATCGCCCTCGCCGCCTGCTCTTCGAACGAGGCGGGCGGCATCCGGCTCCACTACGCGTGGACCGACGAGGAAGGGAACGCGGTGACGCCGCCCAAGATGGCGCAACTCTACGCATGGGCGGAACTGACCTACGCCGGCGAGACCAAGACGGCGGGCCCGGTGTGGATGGGTGACGACGGGAACCTCATGCGGTTCGAGAATCTCCCCTACGGCCCGAAGATGAAACTGACCATCACGATGCGGCTCATCGACGGAGCGGGCGGCGACGAGGACCTCCTTGAAGCGCCGCCGGCGCCGAAAGCGGGCACCGACAACATCGCCTACCGGTGCACCTCCCAGGAATTCTCTCTGGTGCGCGGCACGGTGACCGACGTGCAGAACGGCTGCATCATGGAACCGTCGGCGGGCATCGATCCCGTGACAGGCGACCCGACCATCCCCGAACTCAAGGTATTCGACCTCGACGGGACCCCGCTCGACCCCAAAGCGGAAGGAGGGCGCGAAGCCTCCCGCCATGAAACGGTGAACCTCTGCTACAAGGCGCCAAACGCGACGCAGGTCCACATCGCTAATAAAGCGAACTTCAGTGGCGAAGCGATAAACATCGAGATACCTGAAGCGACCGGCGGGGTGTGTCCCGAGGGATACCATGCCTACGAAGGATGGAAATTTGAGGAAAAACTCCCCGAAGAGAAAAGCGATCGGATCCCGTGGGCGGTCTACCTCAAGGCATCGGACGACCTCGGTGCCGAGACCAAGTCGACATCGGTCCAGTTCTTCATCGACAACAAAGCACCGGTCATCGTCAATCAGGTGCTCTCCCCCACGGCGGCCAACGGAAGCAGCACCGTGGTCCTCGCCCTCAGTTTTCAGGAACCGGTGAAGGAACTGACGCTTGACAGCGGAGACCTCGTCTTTAAACGTATCGACGACGGGAACGACCCGCAGTTCTTCCAGTACCGCTATCTGGTGAGCGACCACAGCGACGCTGAAGGGACCTACAGTTTCAGCGTAACGGTTATCGATCAGGCTGGAAACGGGGCAACGATCCCTCTTGACGGCGGCCTCACCATAGACCGTACGCTCCCCGACCTCACCGCAACGATAGAAAAGAATGACACCGCCGTGGAGAGCACCACCCTCTACCTCAAGGATGGCGACGAACTCACCGTCTCCCTCACGCTCACCGAACCACCGAAAGACAAACCGAGAGTGAATCTGGGCACCTATCCGCTCGACTGCACCCAAGGGACAGACACCGAACACTACGACTGCACTCTCACGCTGGACAAAGACACCCACGCCGAAGGGATCGCCGACCTCACCGCATCCTTCGAGGATCAAGCGGGCAACCCCTACGCCGCACCGCTCAAGGCGGGCATCCGTCTCGACTACACCGCGCCGACCTTCACCTTCACGAAGAACAAAGCGACCGACTATAACGCGACAGAACAGATAACACTCACCATCACGGCGAACGAAACGCTCTCAGCGGTCACCATAGACGGCGTGGCGAAGAACACCGACACCATCACGTGGAACATCACCGGCATCAACACCACCGAGACCCATGAGGTGAAGGCGGGAGGCACCGACCTTGCGGGGAACATCGCCACCGAAATGGTGATAGGTACCTACACCGTGGATGCCGACTATCCCACCGCGACCATCAGCGACCCGACGCCGGAGCGTATCGCCGGAGGAGCCACCGCAACGATCACCCTCAGCAACATCTCTGAAACGCTCGTCGTCACCTTGAACGGAGACACGGCACTCTGCGAAAAAAGCGGTGATAACTACGAATGCACCTACACCGCCGCGATCAACGGCGGCGACGAGGTGAAGACCCTCGTCATCGCCTACACCGACAACGTGGGGAACACTTCGTCCATCACCAAGACCGTGGAAATAGATAGGACCCCGCCTTCACTAACCATCGACCTCAATGATGATGCCTTCAACGCGAACGAGACCATCCGGATCACCGTCACCGCCTCGGAGGAACTCGACGGTCTGCCGGTCACCGAGATACCGACCGCCGCGATGACCCTTTCGTCGCCGACCCAAATATCTAGTTTTTCATGGCTATATACTCTCGATCCGACGCTCCTTGACGATGATGATGATTATACCGTTAGAGCAGCCGCCAGTGATACCGTCGCATGGGAAGATGTCGCCCTCAGCGCCCCCTTCTCGGTGGATACTTCCACTCCGGACCTTGTGCCGGGACAGTATGGCGTTGACCGCACCAAGGCGGGGATCGGCATCACCTACACCGTCGACTTCGAGACGACTGAACCGGTCGTCGGTATCGACGGCGTGCCGATCGTGAAGGCGAACGGGATCGTCTTGACCGACTGCCATCAGAACGGCGGCGACACGATATTCCAGTGTACCCGCACCGTGGGGGACGAGGAGATCGACTCGACCGTCTACAGCATAACCGCCGCTCTTACCGACGCGGCGGGGAACAGCCGCACCGTCACCATCGGCTCGATCATGGCCGACAAGACATATCCCGATGCCATGACGGGGACGGCGATCCTCTCGATAGACGCGGGGCCCGACTGCGCCCTGCCACAGGATCAGGTGACTACCATTGCGAACGGTTCGACCGCCTACCTCTCGGTGCAGGTGAGCGAGAAACTGGAGAGCGACTACACACCGGTCCTGACGGCAAAAAAGGAAGACATTGTTCGGGAGTTCACTCTCGACAGTCAGAACGGACTCACCTACTACTTCAGTTATCTCTACGAAGAGGCGATCCCGACCGCCGCGATGATAGGCGAATATACCCTTGAACTGACCCTCAAAGATGAGGCGGGGAACGAGACGACGGTAACGGTCGATCCCGACAAGCCATTCCAGACGGCGTGGAACGACCCGACGCTTGTGGTGAACCAGGACCTCGTCACCTACACCCGTTCTCCGTGGGGTCGCAGCGCAAAGTATTATATCAAAGATGATGACGATAACATCGTTCACACCATTTATGAGAACGACTACTACGAGATCGGAACGAACGACCTCTACGCGAAGACCGACCGGCTCCCGGCCGGCGCTTTTAGTTTGCAGTACGACATAGCACCCGGCGAGACGACGACCGGCGCCCCGGCGCAACTGAGGGCGTGGGACCGCGACGGCAACTATCTGGCTTTGGCGAAGAACAAGCCGAACGGCGACGGCAGTTGGCCCCGGATGCGCATCTACAGTTACGACAGCAGCGAGGTGTTCATTTCGGCCATCGACAGTTCATGCCGCGAAACGGGAACGGTGAAGATCCAGAATGTCAACTGGGTTGCCTCGATGAACCGGAAACAGGCGAGCAAGCCCACCGCGAATCCGCACGAATATAAGACCACGCGGTTCTTCGACGCGCGGCTCGGACAGGCACAGCGGTTCCTGACCGAACCGGAGGTCTACAACCCGACCGACGGCCTCCTGACCATCAATACGCCGACCGTCTTCACCGCGACCGACTATGATTGGGAAATACAATCGGAACAGGAAGTGCCGATGTACTCTGCCGCATACAACCGTGCCCGAGGAAAAGTGCAGAGAATGCATGATCAGAATATCTATGAGCGGAACGGGGAGAATTGGGATCTCCTCGGTCCATGGCCCGGCGGCGGTCATTACTACTCTTATTCCGAATACTACTCGCCGTTCCCGCCGTATGCATACGATATCGCTAACGAACGAGGTGTTCTGTTCGGTGGCGGCTATGAAGCGGTGGGCGATGACTGCATGAGTGTTATCTATTATGTTTTGAATGATCTCACCTACGAGATGGACAAAACGGGAACTTGGGCCTTAAAAGAACCGGTGAACAAACCGGCGGCGCGAATGTGTCACACAATGGCATATGATCCCGTGCACGGGAAGACCGTGCTTTTCGGCGGCAAGTGGATGAGCGCGCTTTCCTCCGATCCTTTTCCAGCCTGTTTGCCAGCTGAAATCGATCTTAACGACACATGGGAATGGGATGGCGTTAACTGGACGCAGAGAGCGGGAGCAACCTGCACAGGAGGGGATTGTTACCTCTGCGAAAGCGACTCCTGCCCGGCCAACTCGGGTTCATGCCGTTCAGCGGCGATGGCGTACGACGGCGCACGAGAAAAGATACTACTGGTTAGTGCCGACACCCTGTGGGGGTGGAATGGGGATAGTTGGGCCATTTTGAACAGCACGCCTTTTGCTACCTATCGCCCAACGATCGCCTACGACAGCTTAAGCGGACAAGTGGTACTTTACGATAGCACAAAAACAGCGGCATGGGATGGCGCCGCGTGGGCCACCATGAGCCCCGCTCTTGTTCCGAATGTGGGCTATCCAACCTCGGTGTATGATGAGGATAGCCAAGAAACGCTGTTGGGAGGAGGGCCTCGCTCCGGATCGTATTCGACCATCTGGCGTTGGAGAGGCACCGGACACGATCTTCCGGCGCAGATATTCACGGTGTCGGTGGACCACAGCAAGATATCAGAGTACACCGGCGTGACCTTCCGGTCGGTGACCGCCAACTTCGACACCGGCGGCATCGGCGATGTTGCCGGCGCGGCGATCGACGGCGCGACACTCCTGTTCTGGCACGACGATGAATGGTACGACATCGCGACCAACGCGGCGGGCACCGCAGAGACGATTCCCCTGCAGAAGAGCATCGCGAACGAAGAGACCGACCTACAGACGCTCCTCGACGCGAACGCCAACAGCATATCGTTCGCCGTGACGCCGACCGCGCCGCGCGGTTTCAGCACCGTCACCGGAGAGGTCGTCACCGACTACGCCGAGGTGATCGTAAGATACACGATAAATGAGTGAGCAATGAACCGTGAACGATGAGCCGGTAAGCACCACGGGACCAACCCTGAACGACGCGCGAGCATCCCTCCCGGGGGAGATCGAGATAGCGATCGGCGACGACCGCATCACTCCCGAAAGCCCCGACCGCTACACCCTGAAGGTCGAGGTGGGGCGCGGCGGCATCGGCCGCGTTTTCGCCGCGTTCGACGAGCATGTCGGCCGCGAGATCGCCATCAAGGAGCTGCTCTGCGAAGCGCGCGACGAATGGTCCGACGGCGATCCCGTCCCGCCCGCCGAGAAGAACGCGCTCAAGGCCCGTTTCCTGCGCGAGGCGCGGGTGACCGGCCAATTGGAGCATCCCGCCATCGTGCCGGTCTATGAGATCGGCCGCCGCGCCGACGGCTCCTGCTACTACACGATGCGCTATATCAAGGGACGGACCCTGCTGTCGGCCCTGCGGAAACAGCCCGACCTCGCCGAACGGCTGAAACTCCTCCCCCACTTCCATGACCTCTGTAACGCCATCGCCTACGCCCACAGCAAAGGGGTCATCCACCGCGATCTCAAGCCCGACAACGTGATGATCGGGGAATTCGGCGAGACGGTGGTGCTCGACTGGGGACTCGCGAAGGCGAAAGGTCAGCAGGAACCGGGCGACACCGCGCCGATGCAGGGCCTGTATGCCTCGACCGACGCCGGTATCGACCGGACGGTCGAGGGACGGCTTCTCGGGACGCCGGCCTATATGCCGCCCGAACAGGCGCGCGGCGCGGTCGGCGAGATCGACGAGAAAAGCGACATCTACGCGCTCGGCGCGGTGCTCTACGAACTGCTGACCGGCCGGCCGCCGCATACCGGCCGTACGATCATGGATGTGCTGGCCAAGGTGCAGGGAGAGCCGGTGGTGCCGGCCGATAAACGCGACAAGCGGGTGCCGCGGGAACTGAGCGCGATAGCAGAAAAAGCGCTGAACCGGAAAAAGGAGCGACGCTACGATTCGGCCCGGCAACTGGCGGCCGATATAGAATCCTACATGGCCGGAGACCGCGTCGGCGCCTACCGTTACACATGGTGGGAACTCTTTCGGCTCCTGTTCCGGAAACACAAACCGTTGCTGGTCTCTCTGCTGGCGATCATCGCGGTGACGGCGATCGCGTTCGTACGGGTGGTGTCGGAACGCGACGCCGCGCGCCATTCGCTCGGGCTGGTCCTGCTGGAAAAAGCGCAGTCCGCGGCCGAAAAGAAACGGGGCAACGATGCGCGGATCTACGCGCTTTCGGCCTATGAACTGCTGCGCGGCGATGACCGCGCGGCGAAGGTGCGGACCCGTTTTTTCAACGCCGGCGACGCCTACCGGTCGCGCACGGTGGTGCAGGCCGCCGAGCGCGGAGGACTCTATGAGGGACACGCCGCCTTCTCGCCCGACCGCCGTATCGCCGCCTCGGGCAGCGCGGGGAACATCGTCAAGGTGTGGGACCTCGCCACCGGACGGGAACTGGCATCTCTGGCCGGACATCAGGAACATGTCAACGGGATCGCCTTCTCGCCCGACGGAAAGACGCTCGCTTCGGGCAGTTCCGATAAGACCGTCCGGATATGGGATATCTCCTCGGGAAAGGAGCGGAGGGCGTTGGCCGACCCCGCGGGCGGCATCAACTGCGTCGCCTTCTCGCCCGACGGAAAAACGCTCGCTTCGGGCAATACCGACCACGCCGTGAAACTCTGGAACCTCGGAACGGGAGAGGAGATCGCGACGCTCGCCGGACACGCATGGGATGTGTTCAGTCTCGCCTTTTCGCCCGACGGCAAGACGCTCGCTTCGGGCAGTTACGACAATACCGTCAAACTCTGGGATACGCTTTCGGGGAAGGAGCGGGCCACGCTGACCGGCCACGCGGGCTGTGTCTGGAGCGTCGCCTTTTCGCCCGACGGCGGCACGCTCGCCACGGGAAGCCGCGACAACACGATACGGCTCTGGGATCCCGACGCGGCGACCGAACGGGCCGTGCTGACCGGTCACGAGGGCTGCGTCAATCGCGTCGATTTCTCGGCCGACGGGAAGACGCTCGCATCGGCAAGCGATGACCGGTCCGTTAAACTCTGGGACATCGCCCTGCGCGCCGAGACGGCGACCCTCACGGGTCACGCCGACTGGGTCCTGAGCGTCGGTTTCTCCCCCGACGGGAAGACACTCCTGTCGGGTGACCGCTTCAATACAATAAAACGGTGGGATATCGCCCCCGGAAATGAGATCACGACCCTGCGGGGTCACAACGAATGGGTGCTCGGCGTCGCCTTCTCGCCCGACGGCGGGACGCTCGCATCGGGCAGTCGCGACAACAGCATCAAACTCTGGGAGGTCCCGTCGGGGAAAGAGGTCGCCTCGCTCAACGGGCATGAAAAAAGCGTCTGGAGCGTCGCCTTTTCGCCCGACGGAAAAACGCTCGCCTCGGGGAGCCGCGACAACACGATACGGCTCTGGGACCTCGCCGCGGGGAAAGAACGATCCACTCTACCCGGCCACGCCGACTGGGTCCTGAGCGTTGTTTTCTCGCCCGACGGAAAGACGCTCGCCTCGGGCGGCCGCGACAGCGTCGTCAAACTGTGGGATCCCACCACCGGTAAGGAGCAACGATCCCTCGTGGGTCACGAAGGAGGCGTCTACGGCGTGGCTTTTTCGCCGGATGGAAAACTGCTCGCCACCGCGAGCGACGATCGTACGATCCGGCTCTGGGACGCCGCAGCGGGCGACCCGATCGCGACTCTGCAGGGACACGACGGGGGCGTCTACGGCCTCGCCTTCTCGCCCGACGGGAAGATGCTCGCCTCGGGAAGCGACGATAAAACGGCCAAACTATGGTCGATCGCCGAACGAAAAGCCGTCGCGACCCTGACCGGACATACCGATTGCGTCAACAGCGTTTCGTTCTCCCCCGACGGCAAGACACTCGCCTCGGGCAGTTACGACACTACGATCAAACTGTGGGAACTTCCGGCCGGAACGGAGCGGGCGACCTTGACGGGACACGCGATAACCATCTTCAGCGTCGCCTTCTCTCCCCAGGGAGGAATACTCGCCTCGGGCAGTTGGGACCGTACGGTGAAGATGTGGGACCTCGCGGCGATGGAGCGGGAACTGACCGACCTTCTCGCCGACCCGCGCAGAGCGGAGGAGACCTACGGACTCCGGCTGGACCGTGAAACGCTGACCGTCATCCCTTCCGGGGAAAAGAGTGAGGAATGAATCGTGAATTGTGAGAAGGGATACCGATTTGTAGGGGCTTCCCAACGGGACGCCCTGTTGAGCGGTAGTTGAGCAGGAGTTGAGAGTTGAAAGGATATAACGGGGAGAACTTCATGAAGAACCACATTGTTTGGTTGTTTGTCGCGTTCATCGCGTTCCTCGCGGCCTGCTCCTCGAACGAGGCGGGGGGCATCCGGCTTCACTACACATGGGTGGACAGCGAGGGTAACGACATCACGCCGCCCGATCTGACCCTGCTCCACGCATGGGGCGAATTGACCTACGCCAAAGAGACGAAAACTGCGGGTCCCGCGTGGCTCGGCGACCCCGACGATACCCTGCGGTTCGAAAATCTCCCCTACGGCGTCGGCATGACGCTCGAACTGACCATGCGGGCCGCGGAGGATCCGGCGCACAAGGAGGTCGCCCCCGAGGAGCGGCCCGACAATGTCGCCTACTACTGCACCTCGCAGGAATTCAAACTGGTGCGCGGCAAAGTGACCGACGTCGAGAACGGCTGTGTCCTGCAGAAAGGACCGGCGCTCGGGAACGATGGAAGCGAGGCGCCCGCCATGAAACTGTTCTATCGCCGTACCGCGGCCGATGCTCCGGTGGAGATCACCGCGACAGCGAATGTAACGCCGCTTTCGGAGATAGAGATACATGTCGATCCGCGAAATGCCGACAACATCGTCGCGGCGAACGATCCGGCGTTCACGATGGGGAAGCAGGTGTTCGCCATCGCCGATCTGCAGAAGGATGCGGAGAATAAGGTTATCCTCCCGGCGTGGGATCTGAACGGGGGTCTCTTCACCGAAATCGAGACACCGCAGGACGGCATTCGTCTGGTCTATGTGAAACTCAAACAGACCATCGGTTTCGAATCGCCCGCCGCCAACGCGAAAGTGGTGCTCGACACCACCGCGCCCCGTGTGGTAAGCCGCTCCTTCCTGCGCGACCCAGCCTACGCCCCCGCCACCGAAGAGATGGAGAAAAATGCACCCGACACCGACGAACTGCCCGATGACGACGCGTTGCCCGCGGAAGAGGTGACGAAGGTGTACTATCTCTCGGCACACGATCCGCTCGTGCAGGACGCGACGGTGACCGGGACGCTGACCCTTTTTGCCGATGAACCGGTGTCGGATGCCGCGGCCTTCGTCCGCAATGTGGATACCGACGAGGAGTTTCCGCTCGAGGACATCGGGCTTTCTTTTTCGTCGGGGGCGCAGAACGAGATGACCTTCAGCGGCCCAATAACCAATGATCCGGCGCTTGACGGCACCTACGAGGTGTTGGTGCGGTTGAGCGATGTTGTCGGGAACGCCGACGAAGACCCGGTGGCGGTCGAGAACCTGTTGCTGGTCCTGCGCAACGCCGCGCCGGCGGCCGACAGCGTCGCCATGGGCAAGGTGCTCTACCGGCGGATACCGTGGGGGAGCGACGAGACGGGCGGAACGCCGCGCTTCTCGGTCGTGGCGGAGCCGGGGGCGGTGACGGGCGGAGACATCGCGATGGCCATCGTCTATCGTGCTGAGGAGGCGGCGCCGGGCAACATCATCGGGACGGCGACCGTCGAGAGCGACGGCTCGTTCACGGTGTCCGATATGACGGGAGGCGATCTTCCGAATATTTATCTTTCACCCACGAACCGCTCGGGCGTCGTGATGCCGCCAATGCTCGTTGCCGAGGTTGAATGGACCGCCACGATGGGAGGCAAAGTGCCGGGAAGCAGTTTTGAGAATCCGCATACTTTTCTGCATACGAAGTTGTTTTCCTCAACACTTACCCAAGATACCGACAAAACGACGGAGCCGGATGTCGCCCAAAATCTGAAGATGTTAGATTCACTGCTTTTACCGGGCCCTTCTGAAGCAAGATGGCGTGAATTCCCCTTGACCGATCTGAAGCCCGAAGCCCGTTCCTCTCACGCGATAGCGTACGATGCTGCACGGGGCAAGGTCGTGCTCTTCGGCGGCATTACCAGTTCCGCCACCACCAATGATACTTGGGAATGGGACGGCGCGACTGGCGCATGGACCGACCGGACAACGGTCGCAACCAAACCACCGGAACGAGCCGGTCATTGCATGGCCTACGATGCCGTGCGGGGCAAGGTCGTGCTCTTCGGCGGGTCGAGGGGGCATACCCTGTATCAAGATATCTGGGAATGGGACGACGCAACCGGCACATGGATTGATCGTACACCGACCGGGAATAAGCCCGCAACGCGACATCATCATGCCATGGTTTTCGATCCCGTGCGTGGAAAAATAGTTTTGTTCGGCGGCTTGAACGGATCTGACAGATACCAAGACCTCTGGGAATGGGACGGCGCGACCGGCGCATGGACCGATCGCACACCGGCAGACAGCAACCCGGCGGCGCGCTCTGATCATAACATGGTCTACGATGCCTCACGCGGCAAGGTGGTGTTGTTCGGTGGTACGAGCGGATCGATCACATACGGAGACCTCTGGGAATGGGACGGCACCGCTGGTACATGGACCGACCGCACACCGACAACATCTCCTTCTCTCTGGCCAACGGCACGAAGTTATCACGCCATGACCTACGATCCCGTGCGCGACAGAGTGTTGTTGTTCGGGGGAGATGACGGCTCTCTCCGGCAAGATATCTGGGAGTGGAACGGAGAAACCGGCGCATGGGCCGACCGCACTCCCGCCGAGCATAAACCAACAGCGCGATATGTCGCCGCGGGTGCTATGACCTATGATACGGTGCGAGGAAAAGCGGTGATGTTCGGCGGCTATGATGGCGGCGCCTTTAGGCAGGATATATGGGAATGGAACGGCGCGACCGGCACATGGGCCGATCGTACGCCGACAGGAAAAAAACCTCAGATAAGCACTGACCATGCCATGGCCTTTGATACGATAGGCGGCTCGATCATGTTATTCGGCGGTTTCAATTACGCGACCTATAATAATGAAGTGTGGGAATGGGATGGCGAAAGCATTACATGGAACAACCGCACCCCGACGACGACACCTCCTTCTTGGCCATCGGCGCGCGGTTATCACGCCATGATCTCCGACACGGTACACGACACGATAGTCCTGTTCGGCGGCTATGATGGCGGCGCCTTTAGGCAGGATATCTGGACATGGGACAGCAAGAACAACGCATGGAACGACCTCACGCCGACAACGACCCCTCCTTCTTGGCCCACAGCGCGCCGTTCTCACGCAATGATCTTCGATACGGTACGCGACAAAATAATCTTGTTTGGAGGAAACACGGCATCAGGAATTTTAAAACTGGACATCTGGGAATGGGATGGCGCCACCGGCGAATGGATCGACCGCACGCCGACCGGTCTTATGCCCACGACTGTTACCGGTTACGCCGTAGCGTACGATCCCGTGCGCGAAAAGGCGGTCTTGTTCGGAGGCCAAGACAATGAAGGTTTTTGTAACGACACATGGGAATGGGATGGCACGACTGGGGAATGGACCGACCGCACGCCAGCAACGGTCCCTCCGATTTGGCCTATGGAGCGAGGAGATCACACGATGCTCTTTGACCCTGCCCGCAACAGAACCATTTTGTTCGGCGGATACAACTATACGAGTTCTTTCCGTGATCTCTGGGAATGGGATGGCATGACCGGCGAATGGACCGACCGTACGCCGACCGGCATTAAACCGACTGCGCGCCATAGTCATGCCATGGCATACGATCTGTTACGCAGTAGAATGGTGCTGTTCGGGGGAAATGATGAGAATGACGAGTTGTACAAGGATGACACTTGGGAATGGAACGGCGGAGCTGAAGATCGGGCAGGCCACCTTATTGCAGCCTCTTTCAGATCCATAGGTGATTATGACGAGGCGCCTTTGATCAATTCGGTCTCTGCCTACTTTTTCGCTGGCGGTACCGGGCATCCTTCCGGCATCGAAACTTTCGGCGTCGAACTCAAGGTGTGGGATAAAGGCATGTGGAAAACGATAGATGACCACACCATATCACCTGATGAACTGGAAAACGATCCCGAAAGCGGTAAACTTGAATGGACGACCACCGATCCGCAGGTGATATCGCGCCTGTTCTTCGGCGACCAGCGGACCCTTAACTTCGCTGTCACCCCCGTTGCGCCGAATGGCACCGGCACCGGCACCGTCGTCACCGACTACGCCGAGGTCATTGTAAGATATACGATATCAGAATAACGGAGCACACCATGAACCGCATCGTCTGTTTCCTTTCGTTCCTGCTGTTGTCCGCCCTTCTTCACGCCGCGCCGCCCAAGATCGCGGTGATGGATGTCGAGGACAAGACCGGGACCATCTCAAAGACGCTCGCCGAGGAGGCGGCAGAATTCATCCGCAGCGAACTGGTGGCTTCCAACCGCTTCACCGTCGTCTCCAAAGATGCCCAGCGGCAGGCGCGCATCAAGGAGGAGAAGAAGAAAAGCTGGAAGGAACAGTACGACAAGGCGCAGCGGATACAGCTGGGCAAGGCGGTCGCCGCCGACACGGTGCTGACCGCGACCGTCACCAAGTTCGGGTCGAAGTTCACCGTGACGCTCGAACTGGTCGATCTCGCCACCGAGGCGACGCTCAAGGGGGCCAAGAGCGACTACGACGGCAGCGAAGAGGGGCTTCAGACCGCGCTTGCCGCGGCGGTCGCCGTGATCATCGAGACCGGCGCCAAGATCGGCGGCGGCGGCTCCGCTGCGCCGGCGGCAGATACGGGGGCCGAGATACGGACCGTGGTGGTCCCTTCGATAAAACTGGAAGGAAAGGATGAGGACGCGGCGCTGCTCGAAGCGCTCGTCATCCCCAAAATGCAGAACCTCAACTATACCATCGTCGACCCCGGCGCGGCGCTCCGCGCCAAGCGGGTGATGGTGGCCGAGGAACTCGAAGCGGGCCGCATCCCCAAGGAGCTGTCGGTGCTCGAGGCCGACGCAGCGCTGTCGGTGCGGCTGTCGTGCAACACCGCCGCCGGACAGATCGGCACCTCGAAACTCAAATCCTTCTCGTGCGCGCTGACCGCCAAGATGATCCGCATCGAGAACGGCGAGGTCGCCTTCTCGAACATGGAGAGCATGCCCGGCTTCGGGCTCACCGGGGCGCAGGCGATACAGACGCTCATCGAAAAGAAGGCGGGGCCAGCGGCCGAGAAACTCTTCGCCGCCGCACGCGGCAAATGGAGCGCCGGCGGCGCGGGGCTCGACCTCATGGTGACCCGTCTGCGCGACCGGGGAGCGGCCGAAAAACTGCTGGAGGACATAAAGAAACGCTCCGGCGGCGGGAATGTGGCGCTCGTGGTGTTCAACACCGAATATGTGAAATACCGCCTCACCGGCGGCGCTCCCGGCGCCCTCAAAAAAGCGCTTTTCACCGAGGGTTCCCTACCGGTGACGGTTGTGCACGAGACGGCGAACACGGTCCATCTGCGCTACGACGCCGCCAAGACCTTCGCGCCGCGCGTCGCGGTGCTCTACACCGTATCGGGCGGCACGATGCCCGACGACGCGGTAGCCGGGGTGGTCGCCTCGCTTTTGCGCAATGTCGAATACCTCTCCCCCACCGGGGTTTTCAAAGGTTCTCCCGACCGGGGTAAACGGATCGCCGCGGCCAAGAAGGGAGGAGCGAACTGGGCGCTCTTCCTCGATATGACCGCAGCGAACGGCGCATGGCAGGTCGCCGCCGAGGTCGTGGCGACCGCCGGAGGCGATAAACTCCTGTCGACCGCCGGAAAAGGCGACACCCTCATCACCGCGACGCGCACCGCCATCGGCGAACTCGCGGCGCAGTTCTCGGGCAAACTCGACTCGCCGCAGGCGGCCAAATACTTTACCGATGCGGCAGCGGCCAAGAGTTACCAGCGCAGCGAACCGGTGACGGTCGAACAGTTCGCCGTCTCCGCCGTGTCGCCCGCCCTCATGGCCTATTACCGCAACAACGGCGTCGGCGCACTCACCCTCACCAACCGTTCGGCGGCGAAACTGTCGGCGAAGATAGAGTTCAGCATCGACGGCGCCGTTTCGGGGACGCAGGAGGTGGCCGACCTCAAGCCGGGCGAGGCGCGCAAGATAACGGTCGGGCTCAACATGCTTCCCGCCAGTTCCGGCAAACGCTACACCCAGATACAGGCGGCGGTCGCCTATGCCGTAGGCGAGACCCGTCAACGGACCGACGCCTACGCGCCGCTCCTGCTGCTGGAAGAGAACACCATCGACTGGAACGACGCGCGGACGCTGGCCGCCTTCATCGACCCGCAGGACGGTGCGGTCCGCAACCTCGCGACCGCCGCCATCGCGGGCGCGAAACCGCCCGCCGAACTGCTCACCGACCGGCTCGGCAAGGCGGCGATACTCTTCGGGGCGCTCTGGCACAAGCCGCTCTCCTACGTTTCCGATCCGGTCGATCCGGGCGCCAATGCCGACCTCGACACGGTGCAGTACCCGGCCCAGACACTGGCGCGCGCGGCGGGCGACTGCGACGACCTGACGGTGCTCTTTGCGTCGCTGCTCGAATCTATCGGCATCCCGGCGGCGGTCATCACCGTGCCGGGTCATGTGCTGGTCGCCGCCGAGACTCAGTTGCTCGCGGGAGGCCACCTGCTCCTCGGGCTACCCAAGGAACTCTTTATCGAGATAGACGGCGCCCTCTACGCCCCGATCGAGGCGACCGCCATCGGCGCCTCCTTCGCCGAAGCATGGATGAAGGGGGCCGAGGCGGTGAAGAAAGGCGGCGCGCAGGCGGCGATGTTCCGCGTCCGCGACGCATGGAAGAAATACCCGGCGGCGGGACTCGGCCGCGGCGGGAAGGCGGGACTGTCGGCGCAAAAACCGGCCGCGTCAGGCATCATCGCAACGCTCCGGAAAGGGGCGGGCGCGGTCCCGGCGGCGGCGGTGACGCTCCACGAACGGATGGCGGGCGGCGAGAAAAAACCGATAGCGGCAAGCGAACTGCAGGCGACCCCCATCGCGCAGGCCTTGACGGTCTGGCTGAACGGCGATCCGCTCGCGGCGGTCACACAACTCGACGCCCTCTGCGAAAAGGGGCGGACGGCCGCCTGCTACGATCTTGCCCTGCTCGCCCTGTTCGACACGGGAGAAAAACAGACCGGCGAAGGGCTGAAACTGGAGGATGCCGTCGCGGTCCTCCCCGCGCCGGTCATCGATATGCTCATCGACAGCGGCGGCTGGGGGATGGGTGACGAATCAAGTCCCGAAGCGAAGCAGAAGCGGCAGTTGCAGGAGGCGCTCAAGAAGGCGCGCGACAAGATGAAAGATTACAAGGGACCGCAGAAAGTAAAGGTCTCCCATGTCGCGGGGCGCAAAGGGGCCGACTTGACCGGACGGACCGATATATTCAAGATGTTGTTCTGGGACAGCCCGCGCGGGCAGTGAACTATTTCGCCGCCTTGAGGGCGTCGAGTTCCGCTTTCTGTTTCTCTTTCAGCGCCTTCTTCTCGGCTTCCTGCGCATCCTTGAGTGCCTTTTTCTCGTCGGCGTGCTTCTTCTTGAGTTCGTCCTTCTTGGTCTTCATCTCTTTCTCGGCCGCATCCTTCTCGGCCTTCTGCCCCTTCTTGAGTTCCGCCTTCTTCGCTTTGTCGGTCTCGGCTTTGCACGCCTCGTCCTGCGCCTTTTTCATCTCCTCTTTCTTGGTCTTGCACTCGGCGTCGAGCGCCGTCTTTTCTTCCTTCTGTTTCTTGTCGAGTTCATCCTTGGCGGTCTTGTGCGCCTTGGTGAGTTCGGTCATCTGATCCTTATGCTGTTTCTTGAGGTCGGCCGGTTTCACGGCGGCTTCAGCAGCCGGAGCGGCAGCCGGAGCGGCGGCGGGCGCCTTGGCGGCCGGGGCGGTCTGCGCCGAAACGAGCGCGAAAACGAACGCGACGGTCATGAGAACGATGAGCTTTTTCATAGGTACCTCCCTTCCTTCGGTTAATATGACACGGAACCTTAACGGGGCCGATACTACGCCACCCCCATAAAAAGGCAAATTTTTATCCGAAAGGAAAACAGCCCGTTATCTACTGGTTGAATACCGACCGATTGTAGTACTGGATCGCCTCGGCGATGTGCGGCGTGTCGATGGTGGCCACGTCGCGATCTTCCTCTTTACTTTTAAAGCATTACTGTTATTATTGGGCAGGCTCATAGGGGAGAAACATGACGGTTCCGTTCAATGTACGATGGCTCATCGTTCTTTCGGCCGCTCTTTTCTGCCTGTCGTGCGAGAACGGGCAGCCAAACAAGAACAAAGATACCGACCAACCTCTTACGGATACTCAAATAGCCGACGATACTCAGAACGATGCTCTGTCCAACGACGACGGCATCCTCGACGAAGGGAGCAGCCTTGAAACTGACGACCTTTTGTCAGACGATGAATCTATAGACCTTTCTGATGACGACATTATGATTAACGTTGTTTCATCGGCCCAGTGGGGTTCTCTTGTGGGATACAATGCCATTAAAGAAAATGCCGTTTCTATCATTTTTGACACCGAAGGAAACCGATATGTTGCCGGGGAAACTGATGGCTATCTGTCGCCGGAATATCTTGGCAAGAATGCACCGCTTTTCCTCGCCTCTTATGCTCCGGACGGTTCTTTACGCTGGGTCCGACAATGGGGCATCGATGGGTGTTCTCAAGCTTCAACTCTTGCATTTTCCGGTGAGGACCAAATAGTCTTCCTAGCTCGCGGAACACTTATGTGTCTTGCATCATTCGGAACTGACGGGACGATCGGGAAAACGATTGTTCTCACGATACTCGATGCACCAACCGACATTACAGAGGTCTTTTCCCTGCCCTCTGGCGAACTGATTGTCAGTGGATCAACGTCGGGCGATTGGATTCCAAACGAAATGGCAACTGTGTTCGGCGAAAATTACGGAAAGGATGATGCCTTCATCGCGCGAATTTCTTCAAATCTCGAGATTTTGTGGGCTCACAGATGGGGTTCCAAAGATGACGATAGGGCGGGAGTGATCACCGGAGGAACGGACGGCACTTCTTTTTGGGTATCGTCTCGCGTAGGAGCTCTTCGTTATTTATCTCGATTTGACGACCAAGGAACTCTTTTAGACATGGTTCCGCTCGATATCTTGACAGCCGAGATCATCGATATTGAACCGGCAGCAGAACATACATATTATATCGTAACCATAGAACAACTTAGCTTTACCAGAATCAAGCTCTTTCGATGGGAAGAGGGAACTCCGGAGATGTTTCTCCTGGACTTCTGGTCATCTGGAGTTTCAGACCTCATTATTCTTCCTAACGGAGACTTGGCGCTTACTGTATCGGAAAATGGGCATTCTTTTTTCCGACGATATTCTTCCGAAGGAGAATTGCTGATCAACAATGACTGCGGAGAGCTATTAACGGTGAATGCCCTTGCTTTGGATAATAACAACGCCATCTTCTTTGCGGGAAATATCGATACCGGTGCTTTTCGTATAAGTGCCGAAGAAGACCTTGCGCTAGAAGATAATGGATATGCCTTCTTTTTTAATCAAGGATCTCCGCTTGATGCTGTGGTGGGAACTTTTTCTTTAGAAGGTGTGTTTTCCGTGACCGATTATCTGGTCGAACCGGGGGCTCAAGATCGGGTCGCCGATGCGGTTCTGCTTCCCGACAACACTCTGCTGCTATGGGGTACCACCACCGGAGACCTTGGCGGAGGAACTCCTGACGTCAATGGAGACACCGTATTGATAGTACACTCGCCGGGACAGTCCGATCGTTTTTTTCGATTCGGCACCGATTATTACGATGCGGCGCACTCCGTCGCCCGCGCCTCGGACGGTTCGATTTATCTGACCGGAATGACCCGTGGTAGTTTTTTAGAACAACTCCCTGAAAAGAGCGACGACCGTCTTTTCATTTTGAAACTTAGTGCGAATTATCAGGTCAATTGGATACGGGAATTTTCGGGTATTGGAGGAGGGCCGTATGACGCAGAAACCGATGTTGATGGGAATCTTTTTGTAACCGGGCACACCGAATATCTCTTCACTCCATGGTTTTTTGGTGTACAAATGGGATCTATGACAGAACCGGAAAACTGTTGTTTCTCTGCCCGCGCGTGTCAAAGCTCCTATCCAAATAATTGTTTCCATTACTATTTTCCATGCGATGAATACTTCCTGTCCTACTTTTCTTTCCAAGGTGACCTGCGATGGACAGAAAAAAGAGTTGGTCTGTTGGACGGGCAACCCCATCTCCTCCGCACAGAGGATGACGGCAAGGTTAGATTCTTTTTCGAGGAGGCCGACCACGAAGCGCCTCTTGACGACCCCATGTTTCTTAACCCGATGTATATGGAAGGCGGCCTCGTGTCGGCCGAGTTGTCAGCCGAAGGTTTGGGGTCATCGGAACTTTTCTATTTAGAGAAAGGTGAAGAAATGTTAACTTCTTTACCCGCTTTTAAGAACGGAGAAATCGCAGGAACAGTACAAACGGGACCTGCGGCAAGAGGCTATAATACAAGTGCGCTAATCCGGCGTTCTATGGATGGCAATGTTTCCTCAAAAAGTATTCCTCTCCAGAAAATGACCGGCATTCTTTTTGATGGAGAAAGCACCCTCGTTGCCGGCGTCGACGAAACCATACCCGAAGCAACGGTTTTTTTCTGTCCGGCGACGGGAGATTGCGTGAAGCTGTATATGGTTGATTCGTTGAACACCTCAACGCCCCGATTGTTTTTCCGTGACCCGAACGAAGATCTTTTACTCATCGGCACCACCTCCGGCGTCATCGGCGAACGCTCCTTCGGCGATACCGATATCTACCTTCTTACGCTTACCGAAAAGTGATTTACTGGTTGAATACCGAGCGGTTGTAGTACTGGATCGCCTCGGCGATGTGCGGCGTGTCGATGGTCGGCGCGCCGGCGAGATCGGCGATGGTACGGCTGACCTTGAGGAGTTTCGCGTAACCGCGCGTCGAGATGCCCATTTTCTCTATCGCCGCCTTGAGGAGCGTCTCGGCCGCCGGGGTAAGGGCGCAGAACTTCTCGATGTCGGCGGGGGCCATCCGGGCGTTGGTGAGATAGGGGCGTCCGTGGAACCGCTGCGCCTGCACCGCCCGCGCCTTCGCTATCCGGGAACGCATCGTCTCCGACGGTTCGCCGCCGCCCCCTTTTTTCCGCAGGTCGTCGTAGGGGACCGAATTGACGATGACCGATATGTCGATGCGGTCGAGGAGCGGTCCCGATATCTTGTGCTGGTACTTCTGCACTGCGATGGGGGAACAGGTGCAGGCGTGTTTGCGGTCGAAAAGATACCCGCACGGACACGGGTTCATCGAAGCGACCAGCATGAAACTCGACGGGAACTTCACCGTGGAGACGGCGCGCGATATCGTGATCTCGCCGTCCTCGAGCGGCTGGCGCAGGACCTCCAGCGCGTTCTTCTTGAATTCGGGGAACTCGTCGAGGAAAAGGATGCCGTTGTGGGCGAGCGATATCTCCCCCGGCCGCGGCGGCACTCCGCCCCCGGCGAGCGCGACATCCGACAGCGTGTGGTGCGGACTGCGGAACGGCCGCTCGACCACCAGCCCTTCGCCCGTCATGAGCCCCGCGACGCTGAATATCTTGGTGGTCTCTACCCGTTCCTCCTCTTCCAGAAGCGGCAGGACCGACGGAATGCGCCGTGCGAGCATCGTCTTGCCCGATCCCGGAGACCCGATCATGAGGAGGTTATGCCCGCCCGCCGCCGCCACCTCGATGGCGCGCTTCGCCTGTTCGTGCCCCTTGACATCGGAGAAATCGGGGTGTTTCAGCCGTACCTCGGCGGCACGGTCGGGAACGAAGAGGTAGGGTTCGGCGCCGCGCAGGACCTCCAGTATCTGGTTGATGTGCGTGACCGCGATCACCTTCACCGCGCTGATGGCGGCCGCCTCGCGGGCGTTCTTTTCGGGGACGATGAGCCCCTTGAGTCCGTGGTCGCGCGCCGCGATGGCGAGCGGCAGTATCCCCGCCACCGGCTTCACCTCGCCGTTGAGTCCCAGTTCGCCGATGATGAGATAGCGGCTCACCGGTTCCACCGGCAGCGAGTGTACGTGCGCCATGAGCGCCACCGCGATGGGGAGATCGAACCCCGCCCCCTCCTTCGGGACGCTCGCGGGGGAGAGGTTTATCGTGAGCCGGCTCTGCGGAAAGGAGTGGCCGCTGTTGATGACGGCGGTGCGGACCCGTTCGCGCGATTCCTTGATGGCGGTGTCGGGGAGTCCGACGATGGTGAAGGCGGGCATGCCGCGCGCGATGTCGACCTCGACGTCGATAAGGAAGCCGGAGATACCGGCGACCGCGCCGCTTTTCAGAATAGACAGCATGAAATCATCCCTCCCAGAGAATGAACCGGGGCGACTATAATGAAAGAAAAAAGGAATTGCAAATAATCACACCCTCAGTCCGCAGGACAGCTCCCTGCGACAGGGAGCCTTCCGGTTAGGCGGTGGCGAGGGCGGGGACGCGGATCTTTTCGAGGGGGGCGTATTTGATGTTCATGTGGAGTTTATAGTCGGGTTGGGGCATGGGGAACTCCGCAAGTTGATGATTCCTGGTGCCGGGGAAAAGGAAGAAAGTCACGGAAGGGGCAGCAACTATGAGGATTTAGGCATGACCTTCTTGGTCCTAATCTCTAGTCCATACATAACCTTGGTCTAAAAGACAACGGTGGACCGCAGAATTTCTAATGAGAACCGTTTGAGAATTAGTAGAAGATGTTGTTTTGCTTTCTTCTCGGCACTTTAGTACGCCGTAAGAATAATAACAATTTGTGTTGGAAGACTCACGAATCTCATCTGGATACTCTTCTCGTGCTTGCTGTTCGCAGGATCTTTTGTCTGCATAAAAATCTTGCTGAGTCTTTCCTGCCGGGATGACCCAATGTGCACAGGCAGGTACAACCGTCACGAGAACAAATATAAGCGCAAGCATGTAGAGACAATTTTTTTTCATAATGACGCCCCCTTTTTTCAAATATCTGCGCTACAAAACACAAACATAGCGAACTTCTTATTGTTTTGTTTGTGTTGTTATCTTATACACATACACCATATCGCTATCATCATCACCGCCACCGTCTCCACCCTGCACACCAAGTTTTAAAAAAGCTCGCTCAATTGAACGGGCCTCATCCGAGGAAGCCGCCTGATAATGCCTGTACGCCCCATTATCTCTGAGATCAACATTGTGTCCATTTAGCAATCTGTCTACAGCATCCTTGCTAATGCCCACATAACAGTTGCCAAAACTCCCACCAATCCATCGGATGTACTCGGATATGTCCGCCATAATTTGTCCTTTCGTTAAGGGCATGTTTTCCTCCTTGTTTTAGTGTTTTTATGACCCCCTGTGGAGCCCCCATCTCATCTTGGAAAGAAGAAACCTCAACTGATTGGCCGTTTCCTCAAGATTACTCTTGGATGCGACGGAGAAGGTTGTTATGAAAGGAAAAGAGGTGCTCATTCTTTATTCTTCTTGCTTGATAAATGGAAATAAATAAAAAAAAGCATGTTCCAAATAGTCATAATCAAACTTAATCTGGCCATACTCGCATGACCTAACAGTAAAACAAGGATGATTAAATTCCCGCCTAGCCAGAAAAGTAAAACAGGCATATCTTGCTCCTTAATGTCTATAAAGAAGAATCCCCATCGGGGTCACATCAAATTTTACTATTTCCCGTCTCCCGCTCCCCACTGAACCAACCTCCCGATCACCCCGCCAATATACGCTTACCCGAATCCGTAATCAAGAAATTCCCCTCCGCCTACACCCCCCTAAGATACCTCGACAACCAAAAAGGATTCTTTTTTTTCACCACCCCCTCGAATTGTAGGGGCGATCCTCGTGATCGCCCTGAAATAACGATCGCGCCAACACGGGCGAATACAAGATTCGCCCCTACGGATTCGTCGGGAACCGGGCGTGCCGTTGGCGCGCCCCTACATTATGGAAAGGATTTTAGAACCGCCCCACCACCGACAATCCCACCTCCCCCGCGCCGCCCGGCACTATCGTCACCGGCAGATCGCGCTTCTTGGCAAGGAACGGGATGAGCCACCCGGTGAGACTTCCGGCGAGCGCCCCGGCGAGCACATCGGTCGGATAGTGCTGACCCGAATAAACCCTGAGGAACCCGACCGTCGACGCGGCCGCGAGCCCCCCGGTCCACACCACCCACCGCCACGGCGAATCGGGATACAACTCCTGAAAGACCATCCCGCAGAAGACCGCCGCGTTGAAGGCCTGTGCGGTATGCCCCGAATAAAAGGAAAGTTCGGCGTCGCGCTGACGGCGCTCGCTGAGCGGTGAGCGGCCGTTGTAGGTGTAGGGACGGTCGCGCCGGACGATCTCTTTGACCACATTCTTGAGCCCGTCGTTGAGGAGCGCCGATTCAAGGTAGAGGATGAGGAAGTAGGCGGGGCTTTCCTGCACCCGCTTGTCGAAATAGAAGAGGACGGGCGCGCCGAGCATGCTGTAGGTGATGATATCGGAGGCGGTGTCGGCCTTGGGCGACCAGCCGTAGGTGGCGATCCGGTCGAGCCCGTTGACCGTCGCGCGGTCACCCACCGCGCCGCCGGGGAGGTCGAACTGGAAATGGAGCGTGTAGTAGAGCCCTTCGAGCGCGATGCCCGAACCGAGTATGAGCCCGTCACGGAGCGGATCGGGATCGAACGGGAACTCGTCGTCGGCGTGCGCCGTGAACGAAAAAAGAAGCAGCAGTGCGAGGGCGAGACGTTTCATGCCGGTACGCTATCCTTTTCCTTTGATTTTTGCATCTTTTTTTGTTAGCGTGACCGGAGTTAAGCGTCTCTACGCACCGGAGTCCCATGGAATCAAACCGTCCCGCCGCCTTCGACACCCCCATCATGGAGCAGTACCGCTCCTGCAAGAACGAATATCCCGATGCGATCCTTTTCTTCCGGCTGGGCGATTTCTACGAGATGTTCTTCGAAGATGCCGTGACCGCCTCCGAGATACTCGGCCTCACCCTCACCTCGCGCAACAAGGAGGCGGGGATCCCGATGGCGGGGGTGCCGTTCCACAGCGCCGAAGGGTACATCCGCAAACTGCTCGACGCGGGGAAGAAGGTGGCGCTCTGCGAACAGATGGAGAAGGCCGACAAGAAAAAGAAGATGATCGCGCGGCAGATAGTCCGCGTATTCACCCCCGGCACGGTGGTGGAGGAGACGACGCTCGACGAGTCGCGGCAGAACTACCTCTTGGCGGCGGTCAAAGGCCACGGGCAGACGGCGCTGGTGTGGAGCGACGTGTCGTGCGGCGATGTCTTTTTCGCGGTGGTCGAGACGGGACGCTTTTCCGACACGGTGCGGACCATCGCCCCGGCCGAGACCATATCGCCCGCGGCGATACCGGAACTGAATGTGCCGGCGGCCGACGCGGAGGACCTGCGCGACTGGGTACCCTCGACGCAGGCGGCCGACTATCTGCACCGGCTTCCCGAAGAGGCGCGCGACGACCGGCGGCTTCAGGACGCCTTCCGGCTCCTCATCTGGTACCTCGACCGGCTCTATTTCGGCAAGTTTCCACCCCTGCGTGAAGCGCTCCCGGGCCACAGCGACGCCCACGCCCTGCTCGACACCAACACCATCGCGAACCTCGAGATAGAAAAAACGCTCATCGGCGGCAACCGGCAGGGCTCGCTGATGTGGGCGGTCGACCGCACCGCCACGGTGATGGGGAAACGGCTCCTGCGCAACATTCTGCTCCTCCCCCTGTGCGACCGCGATGAGATCACGGCGCGACTCGACACCGTCGAATGTTTCTTTAACGACGACAGTCTGCGCCGCACGGTGCGCGAGACGCTCAGGGAGATAAAGGATATCGAACGGACTTTCTCGCGGATACTGGTCAAACGCGGCGGTCCGCGCGACATCGTCGGGCTGTGCAGATCGCTCGCTGCGGCGCTCCGCCTGCGCGAAAAACTGCTCCCGCTACGCGACCGGCTCCCGGTACTCGCGCCGCTCATGGCCGACCGGACGCTTCCGGCCGCCGCGGTCGAAACGTGGGACAAGACCTTCCGCGAGGATGCGCCGCTCAACTGGCGCGACGGCGGCTTCATCGACCCGGCCCACGCCCCCGAGATAACGCGGCTCCACCGCATCGTCCACGACTCGAAAGGGATGCTCTTGGAACTGGAGGAACGCGAGAAGCAGGCGACCGGCATCACGACGCTGAAACTCGGCTACACGAAGGTCTTCGGCTACTATCTCGATGTCACCAAGCGCTTCGCCGACAAGGTGCCGCCCCACTACATCCGCAAACAGACCACGGTGAACGGCGAGCGCTACTTCACCCCGGAACTCAAGGAACTCGAGGAGACGATCCTCACGGCGCGCGAGAAACTCACCGAACAGGAACTGGCGATACTCGAGACGGTCGTGGGCGAGATAGCGACGCACGAGACGGCCATTCAGGCGCTCGCTCGGTTCGTCGCGTGGTGCGACCACTGCGCGGCGCTGGCCGAACTGGCCCGCGAGAAAGGCTGGGAACGGCCCGCTGTGACCAACGAAGAGGGGATCGAGATCACCGACGGCCGCCACCCGGTGGTGGAACAGATACTCGGCCCCGGCCGCTATGTCCCCGCCACCATCGTTATCGGGAACGCCGACGCGCGGCTCAACATCATCACCGGCCCCAACATGGGCGGCAAGTCGACCCTCATGCGCAAGGTGGCGCTCATCACGCTGCTGGCCCAGATCGGCGCCTTCGTCCCGGCGAAAAAGGCGCGCATCGGCGTGGTCGACGCCATCTTCACCCGCGTCGGCGCAAGCGACAACCTTTCGCGCGGCGAATCGACCTTCCTCGTTGAGATGAAGGAGACCGCCTTCATCCTGCGCAACGCCACCAAACGGAGTCTGGTCATCCTCGACGAGATCGGCCGCGGCACCGGCACCTACGACGGTATCTCCATCGCGCGCGCCATCGCCGAACATCTCATTAAACGGATCGGCGCGACGGTGCTGTTCGCCACCCACTATCACATCCTGACCGAACTGGCCGACGAACTCCCCGGCGTGAAGAACTACCATATGACGGTCAAGGAATACCGCGACACGCTCCAGTTCCTCTATCAACTGGCCGAAGGGGGCTCGTCGCGCAGTTTCGGCGTCGAGGTGGCGCGGATGGCCGGGATGCCGGGCGAGGCGGTCCGGAGCGCCGAAGCGACCCTGCGGGAACTCGAACGGGCCGACCGCGCAATGCGGCACAGCAAGGGCGGTTCGATGCAGATGGACATCTTCGCGCTCCACGCCGAGATGGCCAAAGGGGACCCCCGCGAAAATGAAATTTTGCAAAAGGCGCGCGATATTATATCATCCAAGCACCCCGACCGGCTGAGTCCGAAGGAGGCGCTGGAGTTGTACTATGAACTTTTCACCCTTCTGCAATAGCGAGGTATCACCATGCCAGTAAAAGTCGCCGAGTACATCGAGAAGATCACCCCCTACCGTCCCGGCAAACCGATATCGGAGGTCGAGCGCGAGCTCGGCATCTACGACACCGTCAAGATGGCCAGCAACGAGAACCCGCTCGGCCCGAGCCCCAAGGTGATACAAGCGATCACCGAGGACCTCAAGTACATCCATCTCTATCCCGACGGGAGCGCCTACTATCTCAAACACGCCATCATGAAGCATCTGGCCAAGTACCATCTTTCCATTGAAGAGGTCTGCGTCGGCAACGGCTCCAACGAGGTGATCGATGTCCTCATCCGCGCGCTGGTGACCTCTCAGGAGGAGATACTCATCTCGGCGCAGGCCTTCATGGTGTACGAGCTCATCGCCAAGGCGGCCAACATCCCGGTGACGCTCGTTCCTCTGCGCAAGGATCACCATTTCGACATCGACGGCTACATCGAACGGATCACCGACAAGACCAAGATGGTGGCGTTGGTCAACCCGAACAACCCGACCGGCACCTACTACACCAAGAAGGAGTTCGAGAATCTCCTGTCCAATGTGCCGGAGCGGTGCGTGGTGCTCGTCGACGAGGCCTACCGCGAATATGTCGACGCCCCCGACTGCCCGAGCGCGCTGGACTACCGCAAGGACTTCGAAAACCTCATCGTCTGCCGCACCTTCTCGAAAGCCTTCGGCATGAGCGGCATGCGGCTTGGGTACGCCATCACCACCAAACAGATCGGCGAGACCTACCGCAAGGTGCGCGAACCGTTCAACACCAACGAACTGGCGCAGGTGGCGGGGATCGCGGCTCTCGATGATGTGGACTATGTCCGGCGCGGCGTCGAGACGAACAAGAAGGGAAAAGAGTTCTATTACGCCGAATTCCGGCGGCTCGGCCTGCAGTTCCTTCCGACGCAGGGGAACTTCATACTCGTCCATGTCGGCGGCGGCGACAACGGCGGGGTGGAGTGCTATCAGGCGCTCCTCAAGCAGGGGGTCATTCTCCGGCCGGTCGGCAACTACGGCTTCCCCGACTGGATCCGCATCTCCATCGGCCTGCCCGATCAGAACGAGCGGTGCATGAAGGCGCTCGAAGCCTACCTGCGCGAAAAAGGATTGGTGAAATAACCGACACGAACCATATCCGATCTGTAGGGGCGTTCCCGACGGGACGCCCTATTTTTTTGAGGTCTTTTCCACCGGGGCGGCGGGTTCTACCGGCTTTTCCAGTAGATTCTTGGTCGTGACGATGTACTGAAGCCGCAGTTTCGCCTCTTCGGCGGGCAGGTCGAGCGCCCCCATGTTTTCGACGATGAAAGCGGCGCGGTCGAAGGCGACCTTTTTCTCCTCGGTGGTCGGCGTGTAGCCCATCTGTTCGATGCGGTTGCGCAAACCGATGAGGTGATCAAAATAACGCTCCGAAAGGCTTTGCGTAAGGAGTTTGTGATTCTCCTCAAGCGCCGCCTTGTAGTCGTTCATGAGGGCGATCTGTTCCTGTTTGACCTTCGCCAGTTCGGCGCGGCTCTGTTCATCGTCGGACGCCGACTTGAAATAGAGGGCGGCGAACAGGACGGCGGCGGCGGCGAACAGTATCGCCGCCACCCAAATGCCGCGCCCGGTTGAACTATGCTGTTTCGTCTCTTCCATCGTTCACCTGCCGGTTAAAAGACCACCGTACAACCGCAGCCGTCGTCGTTCTTCTTGACGGTGCCGTTGTCGGGAACGACCGTCGTATCGTTCATCAGATCGTCGGTCTCTTCGATATCGTCGTTGGCCAGTTCGTCCTCGTCGCCCAAAAGGGCGTCGTCATCGGAGACCGCTCCCTTGTCGACGCAGGTCCCGTTGTCGCAGACCGCGTTCTCGGAGAAACAATCCTCGTCGGTCGAACAGGGCTGCCAACAGACATCCTGCTTGTCGTTGAGGTTCTCGTGGCACGCCATCGACATGCCGCCCAGACTGCGGCAATCGGCCGCCGTCTCGCAGGGCGGAACGCACAGATCGGATTCGCCCATCTGCGGGATGTTGACATGAACGCACTTGGCGCCGTTCTCGCCGCAGTAGAGATCGTTGCCGTCGGCGCACTGAACGAAGCAGAACCCGCCCGGCACCTGCGTCACGCAGAACCCGCCGTAGAGACAGTCCTCGTTGCTGGTGCATTCGCCGCCCGGTTCGCTCGGATTGCGCTTGCATTGCGAGGTGGTGGTATCGCAGTAGGCGTCGCCCACGCAGTCCTCGTCGGTCTTGCAGGTGCCCTGACAGTAGCCGAGATTGGCCTCGGTGCAGTAGAATCCTTCACGTTCGCAGGGATGATCATCGTTACAATCTTTCAGGCAGGCGGTGCCGCCGTCGCTGGGGGTGCGGGTGCCGTCGGGACAGTCGGTCTTGGTCTGTTTCGCGGCGCAGTAACCGTCGGCGACCACCGTGCCGTTCACTTCGGTCAGGCACTGCACGTCGGCCGCGGCCAGATCGGCGGTGGCGCAGTCGGCATCCTCGGTGCAGGGACCGCCTATGGTCGACAGATCGGGGTTGAAGCCCTCGTCGACCCAGCCGTCGCAGTCGTCATCGATATTGTTCTTGGTCTCTTCGGCGGTGGCGGCGCACATTTCAAGTCCCGCCGCGAGGCGGACCGCCTTGAGCAGGTTGGCGCGGCCGTAGCCGAACTTCGGGCTGTGGGCGTCGGCGGCCGGCTGATCGGCCGGTTTATCCCAGAAACCGCTCTCCGGGTTTATCTTGTCGGACGAAAGGTGGATTATCTCGACCGCCTCTTCCAAGGTGAGTTCCGGATTGACCGAGAAAATGACCCCCATCACGCCGGTGGCGAAGGGAGCGGCCGCCGAGGTGCCGGAGAACTGGTTCGAATAGTCGTCGTCAAGATCGCCGTAGGTCTGTATGTAGGTGGTGGCGATGCCCAGAAGCGGGGTCTGGGTCAGCGTCGGGGTGACGATGTCTATCTCCTGACCGTAGTTCGAGTAGGAGACGCGGTTGTCCCACGCACTGGTGCCGCCGACCGAGAGGATGGTGGCGACCACATCGACGTTGTTGCGTTTGAACTTGAATTCATAGCCGTGCAGTTGCTGATAATTGGTGTCGACGCCGTCGTTGCCCGAGGCATAGAAGATAGCGCCGCCCTTGCCGCCGCGGCCGTTCTGGAGGAAGTTCAGATGCGACTCCTGTTCGGCGGTCGATATCGGGACGGTGCCCATGCCGGCCATCGGACCGAAAGAACAGTTGACCGCCACGATCTTCTCGTCGGCGACATATTTCTCATAGGATTCTATATAACCCTGTTCGGAACTGGCGGAACCGGCGCCCCCTTCCATGAACTGGACCGGGTAGATGCCGCACCACGGACAGACACCGGTCGTGCCGATATCGTTCCCTTCGGCCGCCGCGACGCCGGCGCAGTTGGTGCCGTGCGAATAACCGGCGGTGCCGTAGGGATCGCCCGCTTCTATCGTACCGTAATCGCCGCCCGCCTCATGGTTGACGGCATCCCAGCCCTCATCGAGCTTGTTCTTGAGATCGGGATGGGTCAGATCGACGCCCGAATCCATGATGGCGACCTTGGTGGTGTCATCGAAACCGGGGAGCGCCGACGCATCCAGCTGATCGATGATGAACTGCATCGCCTGCTCGAAACGGATATCGGCGTTCGCCTTGGTCGGCAGTTCGGGATTCGACAGGCCGATGGCGGTGCCGGTGTTCTTGAGCGCCCATTGGTACCCTTCCTTATAGTATTTGTCGGGTATCGGCATGACCGGTTCGGCGCGCAGGACCTGACGCCGGATCATATCGGGGAATGCGAGTCCGTCGCCCGCCTCGACGATCTTTTGCGCGAGCTCGGCGGCATCGCCCGTCACGGAGAAGCGGTACAGATCGGTCGACGCATAGATCTCCTTGAGCGTCAGGCCGTACTTGGCCGCCAGTTTGGCCGCCGGCAGGGTGCCGCGCCAGAAGATCTGGCTGTTCATGATGTAGGGTTGCCCGTTGAGACGATAGACCGGCAACGGATTGGCGGTGCTCTTCTCGACCGCCAGATAGCGCGAATCGCTCTTCCAGAGCAGTTCGGGCGACTTGATCCCCGCGATATCGGCCGCCTTCACGAAGCGGGCCGTCAGGGCGGGATCCTTCTTCAATTCGATGAACGATCCGTCGCGGCGGTAAACCTTTGCCGCGAAAAGCGACGAACAAACGATCGTCGCAAGCAGGAACACAGCGAGACTCCTCATAAGCACCTCCAAAAAATATGTTCTATCCACCTCGTTGAGCGGAGCCTAGTGGGAACGCTTGCCAATGTCAACTGTTTTTTTTCACCGGAGGAACAGGAGCGCGACGCCGCCCACCGCGATGAGGGCGCCCAGTATCTCGCGCAGGCCTACCCGTTCCTTGAATATGAGGACCGCCGGGGCGATGATAAGCACCGGGGTGGTCGACATGATGGTCGCGGCGATGCCGGTCGGGGCGTGCTGGACCGCGAGCAACGACAGCGACACCCCGATGAAGGGCCCGAAGAAGGCGCCGTTGGCGATGAAACCCATCGACCGGATATCGCGCAGCGCCGTCATGACGCGGCCCCACGCGCCGAGGTAACTGACCAGCGCGACGAACCCGATGACGCCGGTGATGACCCGTATCTGCGTCGCCGCGAAGGGATCGAAGTCGCCCATGCCGTATTTCGACAGTATCAGGCCGACCGCCTGCCCGAAGGCGCCGCCGAAGGCATAGAGGATGCCCCGTTTGCGGTCGCGCGGCGATCCGTCGCCCTCGTCGCTGTCCTTTTTGAGGACCACCAGCGCGATGCCGGCGATGGTGACCGCCATGCCGGTCAGGCCGAGCGGCGAGAGCGTCTCGTCCATCAAAAGATAGCCGATGACCGCCGCCTGCACCGGGACCGACGACATCACGAGCATCGAGGTGCGCGCGCCGACCACGACGAACGCCTTGAACAGCAGCAGATCGCCGAAGAGGAACCCCGCCACCCCCGAAAGCGACAGCCAGAACCATGCATGCGGTGTCGCGTCCAGCGGTATCGGCGCTCCGCGCACCAGCGTCAGGTAGCCCGCAAGAAAGATGAAGCCGAGCACGATACGGATGATGTTGACCGGGAGCGATCCGACCTTGCGCCCCGCCGTCTGGAACGAAAGCGACGATATGACCCAGCAACAGGCGGTCAGCAGCGCCGCGATCTCGCCGAGGAAGGGGATATTCATCGACCGTCACGCTTCCCAGATCACGACGGCGACGGCGTGTTCTTTTTCATGGGAGATGGAAAGATGCAGACGCCCTTCGTCGGGATGGTAGTCGAAATAGGGACGGCCGTTCGGTTCGTGCAGTATCGCGACGCGGTTGAAGGCGATGTCGGTGCGGGAAAGCGCCTTGACCAACGCCTCCTTGGCGGCCCAGAACCCGGCGATGTGCGGCGACGGGTCGGCGAACTTCGCGATGTAGTCGCGGTCGGCCGGGGCGAGGATGCGGTCGAGGAGTCCCGGTTCGGCATTTCGGAACCGGTCTATCACCGCGAGGTCTATGCCGACGCCGCGGATCATGCCAGCAGCGCCCGCATCTCTTTGACGGACCGCTCGAAGCCCACCATCACGGCGCGCGCCACGATGGCATGACCGATGTTGAATTCTTCGAGGAGTCCCAACTCAACGAGCGGCCGGACATTGTGATAGTTGATGCCGTGGCCGACGTGCGCCTTAAGCCCGTTGGAAAGGGCGAACACCGCCGCCTGCCGTATCTTCTCGGCCTCGAAGGCCGCCTTTTCCTCGCTTTCGGCCTCGGCGTAGCGGCCGCTGTTGAACTCGACCGCCTGCGCGCCGAGCTTCGCCGCCGCCGTCACCTGCCGGTCGTCGGGATCGATGAAGAGCGACACCTCGATACCCGCCTTCTTCAGGTCGGCGACGTACTTCTTGAGTCCCGGATAGCCGCCGCCCAACAGATCCATCCCCCCTTCGGTGGTCACCTCGTGCCGCTTCTCGGGAACGAGCGTACAGGAGGTCGGACGGTACTGCAACGCGATCCGCTTGAGGTCGGCGGTCGGCGCCATCTCAAGGTTGACCTTGATGGAAATGGTCTTTTTCAGCAGTTCGAGATCGCGTTCCTGCGCGTGGCGGCGGTCCTCGCGGATGTGGAGAGTGATGTTCGACGCCCCCGCCTGTTCGGCGATGAGGGCGGCGAAGACCGGGTCGGGGTATTTGGTGCCGCGCGCCTGCCGCAGCGTCGCGACATGGTCGATGTTGACGCCCAGTTTATGCTGATGCATGGTTCTCTCCTTCGTCACAATGCAGTGGGATGCTACCGCAGTGCCGCTAAAAAGCAAGCAGTTATTGAGGACGCCTACATCCGGCAACTGAAGGACTATCATAAATGCAAACATATCCGAAATCCGCGCAGTCTCCGAGAACAATCCAGTCGCAGTCATCACATTGGATGACCTTGGTCCCCTCACATTTTGTCTGGCCATAGGTCAAACAGGCATCGTCGCGCGGAACACACCCTTTTCCTTTCGCACAGGTGTTGCATTGTTGTGTTCTGCAATTTGTCTGTTCGAAAGCGCCCTCCTTGCAGGACAACAACAGATCGCCCACGCAGAGCATCTCGCTCCCCTCGCAAACAAGAGGGACACATGCGGCCTTCCCGCCGGATGATTCGACACAATCTCTATCGGTGAGGTCACAATTCTCTTTGATGACCCACGCTTGGCCGTTGCATTGCTTGACGGCGTTATTGTAACAGGTCTGCTCTCCCGTCGTGGTGCATTTCTCCAGACAGACCATTTCCTCCAACGCGCAGTCGTTATCGTAAATGTTGCCAAGCTCCCAGTTCTCGCAGAATTCCTTATACATGCACTGTACTGATCGCCGGGCGGCATCCGGATCGTACACATGTGCATCGTCGCAGACCGGTTTGTACTCCACGCTCTCGTCTTCCTTATCGATGTCTTGGTCTTTTTTTGTTTTCTCTACACAGTCCTCTATCGAAGAGAAGCCGTTATCGAAAGAGGTCCTATCGCATTCCCGGTATTTCGTACAATCCGCAAGAAAAGCATCTTCCAGATATTCTTTTTCGGTGTAGGTGTCTTTTTCGCCACACGCTAAAACGCCGAGGGCCAAAACGACTACGATCACTTTCAGAAATCGCATGGGGGTCACATCTATATTAACACAAAGTCCCTAGATCGGAAGAACGGTACTACGCTCCCAGCTCCTTCTTCGCGGTGTCCATGATGGCGGCGACGACCGCCGCGCACTTCGCCTCGTCCTCGCCTTCAGCCATGACGCGCAGGACCGGTTCGGTGCCGGAGTAGCGTACCACCACGCGGCCGCGGCCGATCGCCTTTTCGCCGTCGGCTATCGCCTTTGTCGTCTTTGGAAGATCCTTGAGCGGTATCTTCTGCGCGACGGTGAGCTTCTTCATCACCTGCGGGAAGAGCGGGATGCCGGCGACCAGTTCGGAGAGTTTCCGGCCGCTTCTCTGCATGATGGCGAGTATCTGGAGCGCGGTGAGGATGCCGTCGCCGGTCGGATTGAATTCGCTGAAGATGATGTGCCCCGAGTTCTCGCCGCCGACGATGGCGCCGGTCCGCTGCATCTCCTCGGACACATAACGGTCGCCCACGCCGGTACGCGACATAGCGATCCCTTTGTCCTTGAGGTACAGTTCGAGTCCGACATTGGTCATGATGGTGGTGACCACGCGGTCGTTCACCAGTTTCCCCTGTTCCTTCAGGTAGAGCGCCGCCGCGCCGATGATCCGGTCGCCGTCCACTATCTCCCCTTTTTCGTCCACGAGGATGACGCGGTCGCCGTCACCGTCGAGCGATATGCCGATGTCGGCGCCGTCGTTGACCACCTTCCCGGCGACATTTTCGGGATGGAGCGCGCCGCAGGCGTCATTGATGTTCTCGCCGTTGGGCGTCTTGGCATAGACCTTCAGCGCCGCGCCGAGTTCCGAGAAAATGGTCGGCGCGACGAGGTAGGCGGCGCCGTTGGCGCAGTCGAGCGATATCTGCATCCCGTCGAGCGCGAGGTCGCGCGGGAAGCTCGACTTCAGGAACTCAACATAACGACCCTGCGCATCGTTGACGCGGTATATCTTCCCCGTCCCTTTGCCGGTGGGGAGATCGTCGACCGTATCTTTGTGGAAAGCCGCCTCTATCTCGAGTTCCGCTCCGTCGGTCAGTTTCATGCCGTCCTTGGTGAAGAACTTGATGCCGTTATCGAAATAGGGATTGTGGCTGGCCGAGATCACCACGCCGGCGTCGGCGCGCATCGAACGGGTGATGAAACTGATGCCGGGAGTCGGCAGCGGTCCCAAGAGTATCGCGTCGGCGCCCGCCGAACAGATGCCGGCCGCCATCGCCGCTTCGAGCATGTAGGAGGAAAGGCGGGTATCTTTGCCCACGACGATGCGGTGTTTTCCTTCGCGGATGGGGCTTGACTGCTGGAAACAGCGGACCACCGTGCGGCCGAGGATGAGGGCGTTGTCGACCGTCACCGGGAAGGCGTTGGCCTTGCCGCGCACGCCGTCGGTGCCGAAAAGTTTTCGTGTCATGGGTTCTTCCTGCGTACCGTTAACTGTTTGACCTTTTCCATTTCGAGTATCTCTATGCCGGGCGGCATGTCCTTGAAGTAGTACCGGTCGACCACATACAGTCGCGCCGGAAGGCTCTGCACGAACGCCTTGAGCCCGTTGGCGGCCACCTGTTCGATGCTTTCGGCGGGACCTTTCACGCGGACGGCGACATAGGCCGGTTCGATATCGGCCGGCAATTCGCCGTCGACCAGTAGCGGCACGCGCGGCAGGGTCAGTTCGCGGATGTCGCGCTCGATGGCGACGGTGACCGCAACCGTCCCGTCTTCCCCGGCCGGCTCCACACCCGGCTGCCCCGAAGAAACACGCACGGTACGGGAAGAATTCGCGGCCAGACCAGTGATATCTATCCGTTCGGTCGGCACCGATTCGAGCGCCGCGACGATCTCTTCGGGACCCGTTATCGTTATGTTCGTCGGCCGTCGTTCGACCGACGCTATTCGATACCCCTTCTTCGGCTGGCCGTCGAGCGTCGGATCGACGGCAACCGTCTTGGCGATCTTTTTCGAAACGGTGAAAGTCACCTCGCGCGGGAGTATCTGTTCGATCTTGAGATAGCGAGACAGCGGTATCTCGCGCTCATCGAGGAAATAAACGGCGCGGCCCGGATCGCGGTGACGCGCGTTGATAACCACCTCGAGATCTTCGGCGCGCACCTGCGACGCGGCGAAAACGCTCCCTTTCGCCTGAATGTGTATCGTCTCCACCGAATGAGCGGTGGTCACCACCCGTTCATTGCCGGTATCGAACCGGACCTTCACGGAGAAGTTTATCGGCTCCTCGCGGCTCGCGATGACACCGACCCAAATCGCGAAGGTGGCAAGGAGCGCCAGCACTTTCTCGCGGCCGTTGACGGTAAAAAAGTCGCGTATCGCTTTCATGGCTAATCCTGCGCGAGATGCTTGGTGAGCATCTTCTTTATCATCTCGCGGGTCATGTTGCGGGTAATGCGCCCCTCCTTGAGCATCGATATCTGGCCACGCTCCTCCGACACGACGAACACCAGCGCGTCGACGCGTTCCGATATCCCGTAGGCGGCGCGGTGCCGAGTGCCGAAGTTGGCGTCGATCTCGGGGTTGGTGGAGAGCGGCAGGACGACGCTCGCCAGCGCGATACGACCGTCCTTGATGATGACCGCGCCATCGTGGAGCGGCGAATTCTTGCGGAATATCGAGATGAGCAGTTCCTTTTTGACCTCGGCGTCTATCGGCACCCCGCCGGTGACGAACGGTTCGGGGTCCCCCTTCTGCGTGACGATGCAGAGCGCCCCTTCGCGGGTCTGGGCGAGGTGGGCGAGCGCCTCGGCGAGTTCCTCCGACATGACGATGCTTTCATAGGTACCCCCTTCGCCGGCGAGCATCCGCATGAATTCGAAACTCGAAAGGATGTTGCGTATCTCTTCGCGGAAGATGAGGACGACGATGAGGATGAAATATTCGAACACGCCGCCCAACAGCCACACCATCGCCTTCATCCCGACAAGTTTGCCGACGAAATAGAGCGCGAGCAGCAGGAAGAACCCGGCGAGTATGCGCATCGAGCGGGTACCCTTGATGAGCATCAGGAACTTGTAGACGAAGAACCATACCAGTAGCAGATCGACGATGGAGACCAGAAGGGCGAAGGGATTGCCGCCCCAGATCGAATTGAGCACCGTCATGAGATGATTCAGCAGCATGGAGCCTCCCGCACCGCGCGGTGCATGAGGATGATATCGCGCGCCGCGGCGACATCGTGGACCCGCAGGATCGCCGCGCCCTTCGACAGGGCGATGGTCTGCGCCACAAGCGTCCCAGCAAGCCGGTCGCCGGCATCCTTCCGGCCGGTCACCGCGCCGATGAACGATTTGCGCGACAGCCCCGCGAGGAGCGGCAGACAATGTATCGTGAATGCCTCAAGATGTTTGAGCAACGTCAGATTGTGCGCCGCGCTCTTCCCGAAGCCGAACCCGGGATCGAGAATGAGCCGTTCGCGCTTCACCCCGGCATCCAGCGCCCGGACTATCGCCGCGTCGAAGTATGCGTTGATGTCGGCGAGGATATCGTCGTAGCGCGGGTCCTGCTGCATGGTGCGCGGCGTCCCCTGTATGTGCATCATCACGTAGGGCACGGCGGCCCGCGCGACCAACCCAAGCATCGCCGGGTCGGCGCCGGCTGTTATGTCGTTGACGATGTCGGCGCCCGCCTCGAGTGCCGCCGCCGCGACCGCCGCCTTGGCCGTATCTATCGAGATGACCGCCGCGGGATGGGCTTTCCGTACGCGGGCAATGACCGGAACAACGCGACGCGTCTCCTCATCAGCGTCGACCGGAGCGGCGCCGGGACGGGTCGATTCGCCGCCGATGTCGAGGATATCGGACCCCGCCGCGATAAGTTCATCGGCCCGCGCCACCGCCGCGTCGGGGGTGGCCCAACGGCCGCCGTCGGAGAAGCTGTCGGGGGTCACATTGAGTATCGCCATGACCGCGGGGCGGTCGGCGGGGATGCGGTCGTGCCGGAAGTCATACCACGGTCCGGTCGCCGCACGGAACTTTTGGATGGCATCGGCCAGTTCGGGCAGGTGAAAGCATTGCATTCGTAACCGTTCGAGGAGCGCGGGAAAGCGGTCGTCGCGCAGAGAGAAGATAAGATCGCACTTATCCGGGCCGCCCGCGATGGCGTGCTTGGGAAGCGCCGCCTCGCCGCCGAGCGACAGCAGGTGCTGTTTGAGCGCGTTGGACCCCTGAGATGAAAGTCCCTTGACTACGAAAGTCCGTTGCAGGAACCGATCGCGCATCAACTCAATGCCGGTATGCGAGACCGTGTAGCGTTCCATGATGCCGGGAACTTCGGCGCTGTCGGTATGAAGCGGAAAAACCTGCATCTCTATCCCACAATGAATGCCGGTGAATCCTAAATCAAAGGGGCGGCTATGTCAAAATTATAGGGATAAAAGTCAGTAGTCGAAGGCCGAGCCGCCGATGAACTCGCGGATGATCGAGTTGAACGGGATGAAGGTCTCGTCGACCGGCTCGAAGAAAGAGAGGAATTTGAGGAGCCGCCGCGCCTCGAGGTATTCGCGCTTGTCGGCGGTTATCTGCTGGAGGAGCGGTTCGGCGTACTTGCGCAGCACCGACAGCTCGTAGACGAGACTTGAATTGAACATGATGTCGGCCCGCTCCTGATACGGGAAGATGTTCCGTTCCTCGCCGCGCCGCACCGAGGGCCAGCGGTCTATCGTCGCGATGGCGTCATGGCCACGGAACTGCGCGTCGCGGACCATGCGGCGGATGATACGGCAGTCGGTGGTCGGGATGCGGTTGTGGTGATCAATATTGAGGTTGGCGAGCGCCGATACGTAGACCTTGTAGATGCGGTCGTAGTTGAGTTCGGTGAAGAGTTTCGGGTTGAGCCCGTGGATCCCCTCGACGATGATGACGCCGTTGCGGGGGAGCCGGTACTTCGTCTCGCCGCGCATGCTCTTGCCGGTGATGAAATCGTACCGCTGGAGGTTGGTCCCCTTCCCCTGCAGGAGGCGCGTCAACTGTTCGTTGAAGAGCGCCACATCGATCGCTTCGAGCCCTTCGTAATCGTGTTTGCCGTGTTCGTCCAGCGGCGTCTTTTCGCGGTCGACGAAATAGTTGTCGAGGCTGATGAGGAGCGGCCGAAAGCCGTTCACGCGCAGTTGTATCGCGAGCCGCTGGGCGGTCGTGGTCTTCCCCGACGACGACGGCCCCGCGATGGAAATGACCCGCACCACCTCGCGGCGGCGGTGTATCTCGTCGGCGATGATGGCCAGTTTCTTCTCGTGGAGCGATTCCTGCACCAGCACGATCTCCTTGGCGCGGCCGCGCCGCACCGCCTCGTTGAGTTGCCCGCAGTTCTCGAGGTCGAGGATGTCGAGCCACTTCTTGTTCTCGGTGATGATGTTGAAGAACTTCGGCTGGTCCTTGAACGCCTCGACCTTCGCCGGGTCATTCTGGTCGGGCAGGAGTAGTACGATGCCGCGGTTGTAGTACTGGAGACGGAAATCGGTGATGGCGCCGGTGGCATAGGCGAGATGTCCGTAGAAATAGTCTATCGAACCGCCGAGATAGTAAACGCTCGATGTCGCGTCGGTGCGCGTCGAGAAGAGCCGCACCTTGTCGGGCATCCCCGCCTCCTTGAAGAGCCGCACCGCCTCGGCCGTCGGCACCTCCTTGCGGATGAAGCGAAGGTCCTGCGCGATCATCTCGCGCATCTTCTTCTCGAGCTCCTCGACCTCTTCGAGCCGGATGTACTCGAGTCCCTCGAAATAGCAGTAGAGCCCGTTGCCGATGCCGTATTCGATGTGGAGTTGGGCGTGCGGAAACATCTCCTTGGCCGCCTTGATGAAGACGAACAGGAGCGACCGCAGGAAGATGAGCCGGCCGTTCTTGTCGCGCATGGTGATGAGTTCGATGCGGGAGCAGGAGTTGACCTTCCCTTCGAGCGACACCACGCGGTTGTCGCAGATCGCGCCGAGTATCGGGAAGTCGAACCGGGAGGCGTAGCGGTCGGCGAGCGTTTTGAGGTGGGCGTTGGGCGACAGCATGACCTCTTCGATCACTCCGCCGGGAAGTATCATCTGCACGCTGCGTTCTTCGGCCATCGGACGCTCCTTCAACAGTGGAAAAGCAGTATAGCACACCGTCCGGCCCCTTGTCAAAGGGGCCTTGACGGGATTTAAATCGGTGTCAACCCGAGGTCGGCGAGGAGTTTGATATCGTCGGCCGATTTGCGCCCTTTCACGGTGAGGAGGTCGCCGGTGATGATGGAATTGGCGCCGGCGAGAAAGACGAGCGCTTGACTGTCGCCGAACACCTCGATGCGGCCGCCGCCCACCTTGATATCCTTGTCGGGCAGGATGAAGCGGGCGAGCGCGATGAGTTTCACCGCCTCGAACAGATCGAACGACGGCAGGTGGCCGACCGGCGTTCCCGCTATCGGCACGAGGAAATTGAGCGGCACCGAATCGGGGGCGAGCGCCGCTATCTCGAACAGCAGGTCGATGCGGTCCTCGACCGATTCGCCGACGCCGAAGATGCCGCCGACGCAGGTCTCGAGCCCCGCCGCCTGCGCCGCACGGACCGTCGCGACCCGTTCGTCGTAGGTGTGGGTGGTGCAGAGTTTCGGGAAAAAGTTGCGCGATACCTCAAGATTGTGGTGATAGCGCCTGAGCCCCACCGCCTTGAGCGCCGCAAGTTCCGCCGCCGTCAGGATGCCGAGCGATGCGCACGGCTTCTGCGGTATCTTCTCCGCGGCGAACCCGGCTATCGTCTTTTCGACCGCCGCGAGTTCGTTCTTGTTAAGAGCGCGACCCGAGGTGACGATGCCAAAGAGCGTTGCATACGGCGCATCGGTGCGCGCGACCGCCGTTATCTCGGCGTCGCTCCGGAGCGGCCATTCCTCGACCGCCGTCGTATGGTGCGCCGACTGGGCGCAGAAGATGCAGTTCTCGGAACACTTGCCGCTCTTCGCGTTAATGATGGAGCAGAGGACCGCCGTGTCGCCCTTGAAATGACGCCGCACCCGCGATGCCGCCTGAAGAATATCGGTGAGCGCAGTCCGGGGTAGGGCGAGCAGTTCCCGCGCCTCATCGCGTGAAATGGCCATGCGCCGCAGCGCCTTTCCGGTGATCGCTGTCAGCATGTCAGCCGTCCTTCTGTATGTTTCATGAGCAGTTCTATCACCGTATTGGCCTCGAGCGCCGCGGCAAGCATCACCCGCGCCGCGCAGAGTCCCCGCGCCATGTCGGAGCGGCCGTCGCCCACCATATGGATGTTCCCGGCGCGCCGTACCGTCATTGTTCCGCTGTCGCCGTAGCCCGCCAGTCCGCTCGCCGCCACTATCGGGCGGTCTGGATAGGCGGCGGTCCACGCCTCGATGAGCCATTCCTTCGACTCGGCGCGGTCGAACGCCTCGATGAGGATATCGCACGCGGCGAAGGTCGCGGCGGTCGTCTCGCGCGAAAGCATCGTCTCGTGAAGATCGAGCCGGACGGCGGGATCGATGGCCCGCAGATGGGCGGCGAGCGCGCTCACTTTCGGGTTCCCGATATCGGTACGGAAGAAGTACTGACGGTTGAGGTTCGACTCTTCAACCTTATCGAAATCGACGAGCACCAAGCGGCCGATACCGGCCCGGACCAGCAGCATCGCGGCATTCGAGCCGAGTCCGCCGCATCCGGCGATGCCTATGGTCGCCTGTTTCAGAACCTCGGTCATTCCCGGCACATTGCGCGCGAAGATCACGGGAGTCCTCCCCGAAACATTGCTTTTTCGACCTTATCCGTGAAAATGGAGTGCGTCAACCTTTTTGAGGAGCGCCATGCGCATCACGCTCAACGGGAAAGAACAGAAAACGACGGCTACGACGGTGACCGAACTGCTCGCCGGGATGAAGATCGACGAGGCGCAGTTCCTCGCCGTGTCGCGCAACGGCGCGGTCGTCCGGAAAAATGAGTGGTCCGCCACACGCCTTGCCGAGGACGACACCGTCGACATACTCACCATCGTGGGAGGAGGATAACAATGCCTATTCATCAAAATGTACTTGAACTTATCGGCGGAACGCCGCTGGTCCGGCTCAACCGGATGAGCGCCGAGACCGGGGCGACCGTCTGCGCGAAACTCGAATATTTCAATCCGATGCATTCGGTCAAAGACCGCATCGCGCTCGGGATGATCGAGGCGGCCGAAAAGGCGGGAACCATCAAGCCGGGGGCGACGCTCATCGAACCAACGAGCGGCAACACCGGCGTCGGGCTCGCGCTGGTCGCGGCGGTGAAGGGCTACAAACTCGTCCTCACGATGCCCGAGACGATGTCTCTGGAGCGGCGGAAACTCCTGAAGGCGCTCGGCGCCGAACTGGTGCTCACCCCCGGTCCCGAAGGGATGGGCGGCGCCATCGCGAAGGCCGAGGCGCTCAAAAAGGAGACGCCCGGCGCGGTGATACTCCAGCAGTTCGAGAACCCCGCCAACCCCGCGTTCCACCGCAGAACGACCGCCGAAGAGATCTGGCGCGACACCGACGGGAAGATCGACATCTTCGTCGCGGGGGTCGGTACCGGCGGCACCATCACCGGCGTCGGCTCGGCGCTGAAGGGACGCAAACCGTCGGTCAAAGCGATAGCGGTCGAACCGGCCGACAGCCCGGTCCTCTCGGGCGGCGCGAAGGGGCCGCACAAGATACAGGGGATCGGCGCCGGGTTCGTCCCGGGGGTACTCAATCGCAGTATCGTCGACGAGATACTCCGCGCCACCGCCGACGATTCGTTCGCCGAGGCGCGCCGGGCGGCAAAGGAGGAAGGCATCCTCTGCGGCATCAGTTCGGGGGCCAACCTCTGGGCGGCGCGCACCGTCGCCTCGCGGCCCGAGAACAAGGGCAAACTCATCGTCACCGTCATCTGCGACACCGGCGAGCGCTATCTCTCAACGCCGTTGTTCGAGGAATAATTCTTACTTCGCCCGGATATACGCGACCAGTTCCCGGATATTCTCTTTATCGGTGAAATCGACCGGCGCGTCGAAGGCATCGAGCATCCCCTGCTCTTCGGCGGTGCGTTCCTTCTTCCGCTGAAGTCCCCACTTCATCAGGTTCATCACCCCTTTGAGGTACCACGGCAAGCGGGTGAAGTCGAAGCCGCCGCGCAGGTAGAAGTAGCGGATGACCTTCAGTTCATCGGCGGTGAAGTTCTTGTCGCGCACTTCGGCGTAGACCTTGTCGGTCGCGGTCGAGGCGCCGGTGCCGAAGACGACGATCTTCTTCCCGGCGAGTAGGCCGAGGTTCTTTTTGATGAGGCCGACGCCGTTGATGCCGACGGCGTAGAGGCCGCCGCCGTAGACGATGGCATCGTATTCGGCGAGTTTAGCGGCGGAAACTTCCGACGCATCGAACAGGTCGGCGCCGAGTTCATACGCGATCCATTCGGCATATTTCCGCACAAAACCGGTCTTCGACTTGTAGACAACAATGGTTCTCATGATCACCTCCGTGAAGAGACAACACCCTAGTAGAGCATTCTCGTCCCACCCTGTCAAGGAATGACGCGGCAGGTTTGCTTTTCCCCCTGCTTTGGGCTATAGTCGCGGGGATGAAGCGAGGAGACCCCGTATGTCCGGCGAAAAACTCAGGGTAGCGGTCGGTATGAGCGGCGGGGTGGACTCGTCCGTCGCCGCGGCGCTGCTCGTCGAGGCAGGCCACCGCGTCACCGGCATCACTATGGCCATCTGGGACGGATCGGTGATACTCGCCGAAGGGGCGAAACACGCCTGCTGGGGCCCCGGCGAGGACGAAGAGATCGAGACCGCCGCGCGTATCGCCGACAAACTCGGCATCCCGTTCCATGTCATCGATCTCAAGAAAGAATACCGCGCCGAGGTGGTCGAATACTTCCGGCATGAATACCTCGCGGGACGGACCCCCAACCCCTGTGTCCGCTGTAATCACCGGATGAAGTTCGGCTTCCTGCTCGATAAAGCGCGGGAACAGGGACTCAAATTCGATCATTTCGCGACGGGTCACTACGCCCGCGTCGTCACCGAAAACGGCCGCGTGCTCCTCAAAAAAGCGCGCGACGCCGCGAAGGATCAGAGTTACTTCCTGCAGTTCCTCACCCGCGAACAACTGGCCAGCGTCCTGTTCCCGCTCGGCGACAAGACCAAGCAGGAGGTCCGCGCCGCGGCGCGTGAACTGGGGCTGACGGTCGCCGACCGCCCCGAGAGTCAGGATTTCATCGCGGGGGGCGACTACGGGCCGCTCTTCAAGCCGGGAGAAGCGCGCGAAGGGGACATCGTCGACGAACGCGGCACGGTACTCGGCCGTCACCGCGGCATCGTCCACTATACCATCGGCCAGCGGCGCGGGCTGGGCGTCGACGGCGGGAAGCCGCTCTATGTCACCGCGATAGACGCGAAACGCAACCGCATCATCGTCACCGACAAGGGGCATCTTTTCGGCCGCGGACTCGTCGCCGGGCAGGTCAACTGGCTCGGGATCGACCGCCCCGCAAAAGAATTCAAAGCGCTCGCCCGCATCCGGCAGAAACACGCCGAGGCGCCGGCCAAAGTTACGCCGCTGGATAACGGCACGCTCCGCATCGAATTCGACGAACCGCAACTGTCGATAACGCCGGGACAGGCGGTGGTGCTCTACGACGGCGACACGGTGCTCGCGGGCGGCATCATCGAGGAGAGACTTTCATGAGGGAGAGGGATATGACCCGTATGTTCGTCCTTGTCGCGGTCCTTTCACTGTTCACCGCACTCGCGGCCGAAGAGGCGGCGCAGAAGGACCCGGAGAAAAAGCCGGTCCCCGGCGCCCAGACCGATGAGGAGAAACCGCAATACGACGGCGGGCTGGTCTATATCAAGGTGGGCGGCGCGCTTCTGTTCGACGAACGGCGCGTCATCCCGGAGCCGACCTTCGGGTTCGGTTACCGCTACGAAGAGGGGGCGCTCGCCATCGATCTCTCTTTTTTCAACGAAAGTATCGGCCCGACGGTCAACCATGAAGACTACCGCGACGATGACCCCTACGACCGCAACAAACTCCGCATCACCCTGTCGCGGTGGGCCAACCTTTCGTTCTACTGGATCGCCGAACCGGTATCGTGGCACAGCTTCTACATCGGCGGCGGCGCCGCCATCGAGACGCTTGATCTGGAACTGCTCGACGATCTCTCTTCGCAGACCGGGCTGTCGCTCACCGCTACGGCCGGCTGGGAATTCATGCGGGAACGGACGGTGACCCTTTTCGGTCAGTTGGAAGCATCCATTCCCTGCTATACCGCGAGTTTCGCGGGTGATTCCTTCTGGGTCCCCTCCTTTTTATTCACCGTCGGCGCGGGCTTCTGAAAAGAGCCCTTTTCGGCGCTAAAAAACCTTGACAGTCGCGGCGGGCTGGGTAGTATCGGCGGCTATCGGTGCCCGGGTAGCTCAGTCGGTAGAGCGAGGGACTGAAAATCCCTGCGTGGGCAGTTCAATTCTGTCCCCGGGCACCAAATCTTTTTATTTCTGTACTTCTTCTTCCTGAAGTCGCTTGCTTTCGGCGAGGATATGCGCGAACAGATCGCGGTAGAATTGCGGATTGGGGGTATCGGCCGTCAGTGTCTCGAGACGACGCATGATCTCCGCCTCGCGGGCCGGATCCTCTATCTCGGGCTTGAATCGGGCCGTCGCGGCGGCGAGCCGGAACCGTTCGGTCAGAAGTCGAACGAAGGCGTCGTCCATCTGGTCGATGATGGCGCGGATATCGTCTATCGTGGTCATGAAAGGACCCGCGGCAGTTTCCCTTCCCGCAGCATCAGGTCGGCGAGCACGATGGCGGTCACCCCTTCGAGGATCGGCGGCAGACGCAGGGCGAAACAGGTGTCGTGCCGTCCCGCGATGGTTATCTCGGTCTTTTTCCCCGTTTCGAGGTTGACCGTCTGCTGGGTCAGCCGGATGCTCGGGGTTGGCCGCGCCGCGATGCGGAACACGAGCGGATTGCCGCTGGTTATCCCGCCGTTCACGCCGCCGGCGTTGTTGGTGAGGGTCCGCCCCTTCTTGTCGAGTATCGCGTCGTTCACCTCCGATCCGTTCATCCGCGCCGCCGCGAACCCCGCGCCGAACTCGATCCCCTTGATACCCGGTATCGAAAAAACGATATGGCTCACGAGCGATTCGACGCTGTCGAAGAAAGGCTCGCCGAGTCCCGCCGGCAGGCCGGTCGCGACGCACCGGATGATGCCGCCCAGCGAATCGCCCTCTTTCTGCGCCTCCAGAAGCCGTTTGGCCGGCTGCTGCGCGCCGCCGATCTCGAGTATCTCGGCCGCGATGGTGACGCCGTCCAGCAGTTTCTTCGCGACCACTCCCGCCGCGACCAGTCCGAGGGTGAGCCGCCCCGAAAAGTGGCCGCCGCCCCGGTAATCGTTCCAGCCGCCCGTCTTAAGGTACGCGGTGTGATCGGCATGTCCCGGCCGCGGGGTGTTCTTGAGGGCGAAGTAATCTTTTGAACGGATGTCGCGGTTCTGAAAGAGAATCGTCAGCGGGGCGCCGGTGGTGCGGCCGTCGAATAGACCGCTCACCATCAGCGGCTCATCGGGCTCCTTGCGGGCCGTAGTGAACTGGCCGTCGGCCCGACGCCGCGCAAGATCATCGGCAAAGTCTTCCGGCGCGAGTTCCAGCCCGGCGGGACAGCCGTCGATGACGACCCCCACCTGTTCACCGTGCGATTCGCCGAGTATCGATACCCGGAATATCCGTCCGAAACTGTTCATCAGAAGTAGAGCTCGTATTCCTGCGGCGTCGGGGCGTTGTAAACGTGGGCCGCCTCTTCGCGCTTGATCTTGATCCACAGGTCGAGCAACGATTCGGGGAAGGCGGGCAGAAGGTACGCGCGATCCTTTTCCAGACCGTCGAGCACCAGCCGCAGATTGAGCGGGAAACTCTTTTCGTTGTCGGTCTTGTCGAACCCGAGTTTCACCGGATCGGCCTTGCGCCGGATGCCGTCGATACCGGCAAGCACCATCGCCGAGAGCATATAGTAGGTGTTCGCCGTCGCGTCGCCGGTGCGGAATTCGATGCGGACATCCTTGCCCTTGAGATAGCCGGGGATACGGACAGCGGCGGCCCGCGAAGCCTTGGCGAAGGTGGCGTTGACCGGCGCTTCAAAGCCGGGGACCAGCCGTTTGTAGGAGTTTGTCGACGGATTGGTGAGGGCGAGCAATGACCCGGTCAGCGAATGTTCGAGTATGCCGCAGAGATAGGAATGGGCGACCGGGCTCAGGTTGTAGAGTCCCTTGCCGGGGAAGAGCGATTCGCCCCCTTTCTCAAGGAACTGGTGGACATGCATGCCGGAACCGGCCACCTTGTAGATCGGTTTGGGCATGAAGGTAACGAAAAGTCCCTGCTCGGCCGCGGTGCTCTTGATGATCCACTTGGCGAGCGTCACCCCGTCGGCCGCCGCCAAAAGCGGCATGAAGTTGAGTTCTATCTCGAGCTGGGCCGCACCCACTTCATGGTGATGGTACTTCACCGGGATGCCGATCGATTCCATGAGGGCGACCACCGTGTTGCGGAATTTGAAGTAGCGGTCGTCGGGCGGCAGGCGGTGATAACCGCGGTGGATGCCGAAGCGGGGCTGATCGTAGTAATCCTCGCCGATCCCTTCGGGACTTTGCACCTTGTAGTAACTGTGGCCGAAATCGGTCGCGTAGGCGACATCGGCGAAGACATAAAACTCCAGTTCGACCAGCATTTGTGCGGTATCGGCGATCTTCTGTTTCTTGAGGTGATCAATCGTCGCGCGGACCACATTGCGGGGATACTGCGCAAAGGGAACGCCGTCGGTGGTGACCACATCGCACAGACAGTGAAGCACCTTTTTATCATCGACCGCGCCGACAAAGCCGGTGGTCAGATCGGGTATGGCCACCATATCGGAGTTGGTCACCTTCGCGAAACCGAAGTTGGAGGCGTCGAAGCCGATCCCCTCGGCCAGCACCTTTTTGGTGATATATCCTTTCGGGATCGTCACATGACGGATACTGCCGTAAATATCGAGCATCAGCAGATCGAGAAAATCGATGCCGTCGAGTTTTCCGTTGAATTTTTTGAGTTCCATCGCGTTACCTCATATACAGATTAGCGTGTCAGCGTCGCCTTCAAGCCGTAGTGATCGGAGTAGGGACTGCTCTTCTCTTTTTTGGTCGCCTTGTCGGTGAAGGTGAAGGGCTTGTCCAGCGCCCGTTCGATCGAAATATCGAGCCCTTCCCAGTTGGTGAACAGGATGTGCGACGGTATCTGGTCGACCGTCTCGGCGGGGGTCAGCGGATTGTCGGCGCACCGGGTGCAGACCGGTTCCGCATCCTCGTTCTCGATGAAGGGATCGTAGTAGTAGGCGTAGTAAAACATATCGTAGATCGACGGATTCTTTGCGCGGATATCGCGGCCGATGGCCGGGCCCGCCGCCAGATCGCCCATGAGAACGCGGAACCCGGTATCCTTCAGCGGCGGCAGATCGATGATCTCCTGCGCCTGCGCCGCCAACTCACCTTCCCACGAACCGAGCGCCCCTTCGTAGGGCATCCCGGCGATCGCGTCGGACAACTGGGTGCAGACGATATCGATGGCGCCGAACAGCGGATGCTGTATCTTGGCGCTGATGTAGGCCCGTTTGTAGTAGAACGAATCGAACTCGACCAGCTTCGCCCCGATGAGCTGATAGGTCGACAGAAGCATCAGGCCGTTGTTTCCCCCCTGCGCCATCTCGACCGGAACCTGTTCGGCGGTGCATTCACCCATGATGCCGGTGATATCGGTCGAACCGCCCGTTATCGCGCCGATGAGGCAGTCGCGGCAGGCGGCCGGTATGCCGGTGATCTCGGTCAGACAGTTGGTAGCGAGACACAGCCCGATCGCCATCACGTCGGTCGCGTCGGTCTCCGAACAGTTGGAGAGATAGCACATCGCCATCGGCGTCAGATCATCTTCGGTGCAGGCGGCCGGCTGCGGTTCGGTCTCGCCCCCTTTGGTGACCTTGTAGTACTGGTACTTATACACCCCTTTCAACCGCGCCGCGATCTGATTCTTCTCGTCGGCCTCTTTCCATATCCCCTGCAGACAGACCACATCGGCGCCGGTATCGGCCACCGCCTGCGGTATCACTTTAAGCCGTTCGGCGTAGTTGAGCACTTTGGTGCTGTCGAGTTCGGCATTGAAGGTCAGGAACGACAATTCCGACAGATCCTGCGGCGCGATGTTGGCGGTGTTGTCGACAAAAGTGTCGCATCCCGTCAGCGCGATGAACGCGACCATGAAAAACAATACCGAGAACTTACCCATGATATCCTCCATAATGATCATTGCGTCGCCTCATAGTATCTGAAAAATTGAAAAAGAAAGTATTTTTTTCGGTTCACGGTATCCCGAGCACCTTATGGAGCTGCAATTGGAACCGCGCCGGATGGGTCTCCGACAGGGAGGTAACGAACGCCGCCACCTCGGCGTACCACACCGCGCCGCGCTCGAAGACCGGACTGACGTAGAGTTCGATACCGTGCGCCGCCGCTTCCGGGGCGTGGTCGGCGACGAAATCGAGATCGCGCCGCTCGGCCACGACGAACTTTATCCAGCCGCGCTCGCCGATGGCCGCCAGATTGGAACGGGCGAACCGGGCGTCGTGCGACGACGGCGTCTTCCAGTCGGCCGAAAAATAGAGCGCCGGAAAGCGTTTGCGGAGCGCCGTGAACGGGATCGACCCGTTTGTCTCGATCACCACCCGCCGGTCGGCCGGCAACAGCGCAAGGAGCTCCCCCACCGCCGGTTCCTGCAACAGCGGCTCGCCGCCGGTAATGCAGATGTCGCGCAGACCCGACCGGATGAGCTGTTCGGCCGCGTCGGCCACCCGCAACATTTCAGGTTGAACGCCCGACGCCGCCTCGTGGGCATCGCACCAAACGCAGGCCAGATTGCACCCCGACAGCCGCAGAAAAGCGCTCGGATACCCCGCGAACCGCCCTTCCCCCTGTAGCGACGTAAAAAAAGAATGTATCCGCAACTCGCCCGACATCGCCCGCTTTTCCCTATATCCCCTCAAACAGTTTCGCGTACTGCGCCGTACGGATAGGACGATCCAAATTCTCAAGGAAATACCGCCGGACCTCTTCGTGACAAGCCCGATCGCTCTGCCGTATCGATTCGATGAACTTGAACGCATCCTCCGCATTCTTCGTGATGAGTCCCCACGGTTCGCGGATATGTTTGCGCAGATCGGTCGTCTGCGACGATATACACAGCATCGGCAGACCGGCCGCCGCATAGGCATAGAATTTCGACGGCACCACCAGGCCCTCGGTCCCCTCCTCCATCGTGATGATGGCAAGATCGCCCAACGAATAGGTCTGCGCCAGATCACTGCGCGGCACATAGGCGTGGAACTGGACATTCTTTATATCGTTGGTCCGGCAGAAAAACCGGATATTACGCTCCTTCGGCCCGCCGCCGACGAACAAGAACAGCACCTGCGGATCGGTGCGGTAACGCCGCATGAGTTCATACATGATCTCAAAATTATGCGCCCGCCCCATATTCCCCGAATAGAGTATCACGAACTGATCGGATATCCCCCACTTTGTTTTGTAGTGATTCTGCGCCGGATCGACCATCGTGATCTCGCTACCGTCGGCCCAGTTCTCTATCATCGCGAACCGACTCTCATGCAGACCCGGATTCTTTGAAAGGATCTTATCGGCCATCACATCGCCGATCACCACTATCTTGTCGGCCAACCGGTACAACAGGCGCGAAAAAGGAACAAAGAACGGCGCGAGGAACGACGCCTTCACCCGCGACGCCGCCAGCACCTCGGGATAGAGATCCTGCACATTAAGGACGAACTTCGACCGCTTAACCAACGCGATGAACCAACCGACCAGCCCGATATAGGGCGGCGTAGTGAGCGTCATCACGATATCGTGCCGTCGCAGGAACAGCCCATAAAAAAAGACCAACACATAGAACGACAGCCAATTGAGTAGTTTTGCCGGCAGACGAAGACTGCGGATGACCAGCGAATGCATCCGCACCACCTTCACCCCCGCCTGCATCTCGCGGTGCGGCGCCTTTTCGCGCGAATAAAGCGGCGGCCCGGTCAGCACCGTCACCACAAAACCCTTCGCGACCAGATCCTCAGCCATATCCTTCAAAAGCTGTCCCGTCGCGGCGAAATCGGGGTAATAATGCTGATTGATCAAAAGCACCGAACGCGTCATACGCTGTATGTCCTTTTTCTACCGGCGGATATCTCTTCGCAACACCGAGCGACTCTATCCGAAACCAACGCGGCTGTCAATAACAAAAATCCCGCCCTGTCAAGGGAGGGCAGGGTGGGTTTAATCGCGTCGGTCGGGGCAAAACCCCCTCAATCCCCCTTGACAGGGGGACGCCTAACACCGGGCGTGCCGTTGGCGCGCCCCTACAAAACGGTTCGTTCCCGTATCTTGACCGCCGGATTCCCCTGATATATCCCCCACGCATCGAGATCCTTGGTCGCGACCGACCCCACCGACAGTATCGCGTGACTACGCACCGTCACCCCCGGACAGACCACCGCCTTCGCGCCGATCCACGCGCCATCCTCGATGACAATATCACCCACGATCAGATCGAATGTCTCCTTCTTATAATCATGATTCCCGCACAGCAGCATCGCCCCCTGCGACAACGCCACATTGCTCCCGATACTGACCTTTCCGAGGTTGTCTATCCAGACCTGTTCCCCTATCCACGAATTGTCGCCCACCGACAGGAACCACGGATACTTGATGTTGACCTTCGGCTTGATGACCACCCCGCGCCCCAGTTTCGCGCCGAAAAAGCGGAGCGTCCACCTTTTGACCCACATCGGCCACGGGAAATAGGTGTTGATGATCACCCGCCCCTTGATGAACCACAGCACCCGCCACAGGATGTTCCCCGGCCTGTACCATCCGTTATTGAACTTCGCCAGATCCACCGTGTTGCTCATCTATTGCCTCCCGTTAACAACCCGTTCCCCTTCCAACGCGAGCACCTTCCCAAACCCTCATCCCAACCTTCTCCCTCCACAGGTAGAAGGTGTATTTCCGCCGAGGACCTGTCCGAGACGCCGAGCCGTAGGCTATGGTGTCGAGTTCCGCAGGCGGTCCGGATCTTAATAAACCCATCCCTTTCTTCCCTTCCTCGCATGAATGCTCCGGCTTCCGGCCTGATGATACTGTACCACAGTCTCATCCAAGACGGCCTACAGTGACAGGGAAGGGGTCGGTATTCCAACGCGAGCACCTGTCTGAGCAGAGCCTGTCGAAGCGAGTTGCACAGCGTCCCCCACAGGTTTCTTCTTTCCCCCATTTCTTCTTTGCCGCAAAGAAGAAACGGGGTCGGCGAAGAGCGAAGCGCTCGCCGAAACTCTTCCCTCCCCACACCCTCAGTCCTGCGGCCAGCTCCCTGCGACAGGGAGCCAAACCCTTCCCCTTCCCCAAACCCTCATCCCAACCTTCTCCCTCCACAGGTAGAAGGCGTTGGTTTTCCCCGTGCATCGGGCGTCCCGCTGGGAGCGCCCCTACAATTCGGTATTTCCGTTCACCCATCAACCCTCAACTCCCCGCTCAACCGGGCGTCCCGCTGGGAGCGCCCCTACAATTCGGTATTTCCGTTCACGTCTCACGTCTCACGTCTCACGATTTCAATCCCCAGCACCTCCCTGATAGCATCCTTCACGGATACCCCGCGATCCTTCGCGTACCTCTCCACCTGATATATCTTCGCATCGACGAGGAACCGGTACCAGAACCCCTGCAGGAAATGCCATATCAGCCCCGGCACTCCGTCAAGGAACCCGAGTTTGATGAAATACCGGTATTTCCAATAAATAAGAGCGCGCAGAAAGAGCGGCAGCCGCGCGTAATAGTTCTCCTTCAACTTCCGCTTGGTCTTCTCCTGCGACCCGTCGCCGTCGCCGCCCAGAACATCGCTCTGCATGAAATGATGCGTATGATTGAGCAGTTCAACCGCCTCGCGCGACGAATAACCGTTGTGCTTCACCGTCCACCACGGCAGATAGTTCAGATTGTCGTCGACGAAATCGTGATCGAGCGTGACCGAGGTTCCTTCCAACACCTTCATGTGCTCGTCCATCCAACGCTGTTCGCAGACCACTTTCTTGTGCCGCCACAACCGCAGAAGGAAGGTCGGGTAGTAGCCACCGTGCTTTATCCACCGCCCCATGAAATAGACGCGTCGCTTGAAATAGACGCCGTTCGTTTGTGACGGCATCGTTGGCAGAACTTTGTTTATCTCGGCCGTTAGTTCATCGGTCAGATATTCGTCGGCATCGAGCCGCATCACCCACGGTGTCGTTATCGGCAGATTTTCCAGCGCCCAGTTGAGTTGCGCCGCGTGATTCCCCGGCCATGCATGATCGACGACCGTTGCACCGAGCCCTTCGGCGATCGCCCGGGTCCGGTCGGTCGATGAGCAGTCGACGAGGAACACCTTTGACGCCACCGTCTGCGCGTTCTTGACGCACCGCTCGATATGCCGCTCTTCATTGTAGGTCAAGATGATAGCGGTGATGTTGTTCGTGTTCATTTTTTCACCACCTCTTCATACATTTTCAGATACTTACCTATCAACGCTTCGTTGTTGTATTCTCGCGCCAGCGTCGCTGCGTTCGTCGCCAATCGCTTCCTCTCGTCGTTGTTCAAGGAGAAGAAGAGGCTCAAACTTTCCGCAAGCGACGCCGGATCGTTCGCCGGCCAGAAACCCGCGCCTTTCTTTTCCAGTATCTGCCACGGCGTCTTATTCGACGCGATGACCGGCACCCCCTGCGCGAGCGATTCGAGCACCACCATCCCAAAGTTCTCCGACTCCGACGGCAGGACGAACACCTCGGCGTGCCGGTAGAGCGTTGCTTTATCGTGTCCCTCCACCCGCTTTTCGGTGAAGACAACACGGTCACCCAACCTCAACTGTTCAACCCTCAACTTTAAACTTCTTGTGTATTCGGGATCCTCACCCGTCCAGCCTGCGATGACGAGACGAACCTCACTTCCGCTTTCTCCCTCTCCACTCTGGAGAGGGTTGGGGTGAGGTTTTATTCTCGCAAACGCCTCTATCAGATTCTCCAGTTTTTTTATCGGGTGGATACGGCCGAGGTAGAGCACATACTTATAAGGATACGGCGACATTGCGCCGCCCGGCGCGAACAACTCATCGGACATGATGTTTGGGATGATCGCCGTTCTTTCCGTCACCTCTTCGCCGGTGTACCATTTCATCCAGTGGGCGATATCGGTCGCCTCTTCGGGCGAGGTGGCATGAAAGTGTGCCTGTTGCAGACCGTTTTTTACGAACGGCAAAGAAAGGAATAGTTTCTTTTTCAGCGATGAACGGCCGAAGGCATCGGACATCATCGATCCTCGAGGAGACCAGAGAAGTGGAATGTTCTGTCTCTTCGCGTAATCTGCGGCCTGATGCGACATGATCGTAAAAAGCATCGTCGTATGCATCACATCGCAGGGCGTTTGTTCAAGAAGCGAAAAAAAACGACCGGGACTCAGCAGAATCCGCGCATCTATCTTTGCCGGACTCGCCCCCGCCGGAAAACGCATGTAATAGACCTGTATTCCCTCAACCTCTGTCCACTGGTCGAACGGTATCCCGGCGCTTTCGGGGATATCGAAATTGGTGGTGATGACCTGAACCTTATGCCCCGTCTTGACCAGTCCCTTCGCCAACGCATGGACCGAATTGCACGGGCCGCCCTGTTGACTGGGATAATAACTGCCGATGGGAAAAAGGATGTTCATAATTTATTTCTTTCCCCTTTGGGGCACAAATCTTCATACAGATCCGGCCTAATATATATGTCATGGATTGTAATGCTAGCAGGATACATTTTTTCCCAGAAACCAGAAGAAAATGTAGTACGAAGTTTATCTAGCCCAGGTAGTATGGTTTTGCACAATTTATATTGGCCAAAAGCGGGGCTGATTTCTTGTAAATCTGCCATTCGACCTTTTTCAAGATGGACTATCTCTATAGGCTCTTGGACACAGCGAAGCGTTCGTTCTCTTTTGTTATGCAATCGAGCCATTTCGTATCCGTTAACCAATCCAGCAAGGTCGCAGACTTTCGCCTTACTAAAATATCCGAAATATCCAATATCGCTTGCAATCGCAGGGCGGCCATTAAATCTTTCAAAAGGAGCATTTCTATATTCATATAAAAGATTGCTCATTGTTCTGAAAATAACCATCTGTCTTGGTGTGTCATACAAGAGTATGGTTGCTAAAAAAGCTATCGCTACTATGAGCATTCCCGATCTTTTTATAGCGATGGTTGCTTCGATCCTTTGCAAAAGGAGTAGATTGACAAAAAGACTAAAGACCAGTGCCCATACATAATGTCGAATTCCATGGACAATCATCCCTTTTGCCATTGAAAGTAAAACCAACATTGGAAACGATAAGTTTATTAACACAATATATGCCAAGCGACCTTTATAATCATCCGCGCCTCTCTTTTTCTCAAACCTAACAGCGAGCAAAAATGTTGCAATCCAAAGCAATAATAGCCCCACACCAAAAGACCCGGCAGCAACAAGAGATATTGCAATTGAGAACAGGGGAATTATAGAAGGAAGTCTTGACTTGGCCATCGCGGTATCAGGTAAAAGTTGTCCAAAAATCAAAAAAATAATAATAAAAGCAAAAACAACTCCGACCACCATCACTATAGGATGACCCAATGATTTCTTTAATTCTCTAAAGGAGAAAATGTCATCGTTTGAAAGCAAAAATGATGCAAAAATCGCGAGGGAACTTACGGCAACGAGAAAAGAGAGATCATTGCGAAGAAAAACCGTCAGAAAACCTGAAAGAAAAGCTATTGTTGCTGTTTGAAAAGAAAAAGAGGCAGGTATGAGGCGAAGCGATACCAGAGAAAAAGATAATGTCCAAAGAATAACCAAAGAGGTTTCCATGCCATCGGTAAGCCACCTAATGGATGCTGGAGTAATAAAACACACCAGAAGCACCCATCCCAGAAAGGGATAGCGTTGATTCCAAATAAAGGTTTTTGATATCATTATAAGAAGTGCTAAATAAAAAACTATTGACAGAAGTTTGGGGCTAAATAGTGTGTGTGCAAAAAAAGAGGAGAAACCAGAAAGAATAGCCACATATAGCAAACTCGATGACCCAAAAGTGGTTGCATCTCCATTATAAGAGATCTTGCCTGTAAAAAAGAGATTCTCGGCATAACGAAGGTGTATTAATGCATCGTCCAATACATACCAACGACTTAATATCAGCCATATTGCAACCCAGAAAAACATCAATAAGAAAAATAGCTTTTGCCTCGTCTTCCATAAATTCTCTTCGACTTCTTTCGCAAAATTTGTTTTCGTGCTCATATGGCCTCTCTTTCGCTGATGATGAACCGTGTCTTGCCCCGGTCGTGCGGTATCTGATCGACCAGTTCGAGCGTGACTGGCACGGCATCGCCGACGTTTGTCTGTAAGTTCCGGTGCGCTTTTTCTATTATTTCTTTTGCGTTCGGGTCGATCCCCGGCACACATTTAAGTGTTATCGAAAGGTCGGCTTTCTGGTGTATCTGGAATGCGGCGACCGCTTCGGGATGGTCATCAAAGATGGTCGTCAGGAATTCACCGCTGATGATGGTCCCGTTGGGTAGTCGCACCACATCGGTTATCCGGCCGCGTACTTTGTCCATCAGCGGCAGATTGATGCCGCACGGACAGGTCCGCGTGAGCCGCCGCCCCCTATCGCCTATCTCATACCGGATAAGCGGGAAAACTTTATTTTCAAGATCGGTAATGAGTATCCGGCCCCACTCGCCGTCGGGCACCGGCTTGCCGTCATCGTCCACGAATTCGATATAGCGCAGGTCATGGTTGATATGAAGACCGTTCCGCTCTTTGCATTCCGCTGCCAGCCACATCACTTCGCAGGTACCGTATTGGTCGTACACCGGCGCGCCGAAGACCGTCTGCATGATGGTCCGCTGTCCCTCCGAGAGCGGCGCGGAGGTGACCCATACCGCTTTGGGCGGCGTTATGGTCAGGTTGTTGTCGCGCAGGAACAGGGCGAATTCATAGACCGACCCGGTGTAGCCTTGTAACACCACCGGCTTCAATGACTCGTATCGCCCCAGGAAATCGCGCATCGAGGCATCGGTCATGAGCGATGCATCGAGCGATATCCGTTTCGTCGGCCACCACATGATATCGTTAAGAACGCTGTAGGGGAATTTCCGGCGCAGACGGTAAATGAAGGCCATATCGTCCGACGGTTCGATACCCCACCACCGCATCATGCGCCACGCGGCGGCTTCAAGGGGCGGCCGCCGGTCATGCAGGACCGTGAGCGGTTCGCCGGTACTGCCGCCGGTGGTCGCGCGGTAGTAGTACGCAGGGTGGGCGGTATCGGCGATGAGATCGTCGAACCGGGCGCGGATCTCTTTTTTTGTCAGGATGGGAAGCCGGGAAAAAGTGTCCGGTTTTTTCAGGTCATCGAGGGTGATACCCTGCGCCCCGTAGAAATCCCGATAAAAAGTCGTGTGTTCGAACGCGAAGGTCGCCATCTCTTTCCGTTTCTGCCAATTGAGGAGGTTCAACGCCTCAGGTGCCAGTCGTTCCGCCGAAAGGAGTTTGCTGTAGAACGAGACTGCATGAGAGCGGAACAGGTAGTTCTTGAAGTTGAAGACACAACGGCTGAATCTACTGCTCTCCGACATGCCACACCTTCTCCCCGAACCCTTGTGAAAGATTATTTTCCAAAAAAGAGAGACTCTCTTGTCGAAGGCGATCTAGGTTGTTATTCGTTGTCTCGTAGTCGATATCCACGGGAAGAACGAGATCGATGGCCTGATCGGTAAAGCGAAGCCTGTTCTCTATGCCGAAAGTTGAAAGCAGGTCGGTGATCCGTGCGTTGAAGGGGTTATTCCTGTCAAGGACCGAAAGAAATTGTTTGTTGAAATTGAGAGCGAAACAGGTGCCATGAAAAGAATTGGTAATGATGAACGACGCGTGGTACATCAAACGGAGATATTCGGCCGGACCAGCATCACAGATCAAATTATAGCCCGGCATAAAGCGCTTGTATTCTTTGTCTCCGACGACCAGTATACGATATTTGTTTCCTTGGACCTCATTGAACTTTTTAGCAAAGGCCGCGATGTATCCAGCCGTCTTGTGGTCGCCGGGCATTACATGGCAGAGGATATACGGCTCACCGGGGCAAGGTGTCGCATCGAAAAAGCCACACCACTCCTCTTGTGACAAAAGGAAGGTCGGGTCAAGAACCGTTCTAGCCCCCGACATTCCCATGATCTCCAATATCCGCAGACCGCTCTTTTCCCTGACCGAAATGGAAAAGAACTTTTTGAGCGCCTCTCGGTATATCGCGTGATGTTGCTCAGGCACACTTTTCACGCCGAAACTGGATGCGTAGGAGAATCTCGGTCGGTCGCCTATGAAATTCAGTAGATAGTATCCTCGTGATACCTCCAGCCAACGCGGGTTCCATATCTGATCGCTCCCTGCGATGAACAGGTCGAAATCTGCCGCAGCACGGCGCGCATCTTCATAGGTGGCCAACCGAGCGGTCCGCTTCAGGTACCTTTCCCGAAAAGCATCGGTTCTCTGTTTTCTCCGGCGATATCCCAACAGCAATCGCAAATAGCCATACAGAATATTTATCCATTTTTTTAATCGGTCAACGGGTAACGGGGGGAAGTAGTTAAGATAAGTCGCTCGGCATCCCATCTCTTCGATTTTCTTCTGCAATGCCACCGCTTGCAATATGGCGCCGTAGTTCTCGCTGGAAAAGAATCCGACCATGCCGACATTCTTCATGGCCGCCCCATTCTGACCATTTGTCTTATCATTCCTTTCTCGACATCATTCATGGCGAACAGCCACAAGAGCGCCACGCAGAGAAATCCCCACGCGACACCCTTTACCGCGAAAAGGAACAGGGTGGGCGTATCGATATAGATCTGCATAAGAAAGCCCAGACCGGCGGCGGCGATGAAGACGGGGAGTATCTTCAAGTGGCATGCAGAGAGAAAACGAAGCATGTCTATCTTGAGCACCCGGTGATAAACGATGTCTATGATGATGTTGTGCGCCACGACGAAACTGAGAAAAACGCCTATCGCCGCCCCGATCGCTCCATACTGAGGGGCAAGCAACACGATAGCCGTAACGCTCAAAACACTCCCGATCACATACGACAATGCCCGGTATCTGATCTTATCCTGTGCGTAGATCAGTTCTTCCGCAATGGTCTGCGTCAGATGGAACAGACAAGGGACCAGCACGAGAACCATTGCGTAATAAGACCGGTCGAACCCCGCACCGAGCCAGTGGGCGAAGAATTCCTTACCCAGACCGATAAGCCCCGCGATGAGTATGCCGACGATGTAGAGTTGTATCCTTCCTACCCTTATCAGCAGGTCGGTCTGCTGTTCGGGTGTTCCCTCGCGGACAACGAGTCTCATGACCCGCGGCAGGAACAGTCCGTTGAGCGCCCGTGCCATGGAGAACACATACCCCTCAATGGAAATGACTATGGCGAAAAAGGCGACCTCCCGCGTATTCGAGAAAATGGCCAACAGTGCCGGGATGATGGAAAAGAAGAACTTGTCGGCGATCATCGAAACGGTCGCCCACAGAGAGAACGAACCGATGGAGCGAAGCAACTCTTTGTCATAGTATCGTAGATCTACCGCCAAGCCCTCCTTTCGATGCAGATAGAGCAGTTTGATGGATTGTATGGTCAGCGTTGAGAGGATATTGACCGCCACGACGCCATACAGGCCGAACCCAAGCACCAGCATAAGAATAAGGAGGGTGACCGTTATGATCTTGTTGGCTAGATCGAAGGCCTTGAGCGCGACCACCCGCTCATAAGCGATAAAGCATCCATTCACCGGCAACAGCGGAATATGGAAAAGGATGAAAAAGGAGGTGACGATGAAAATGTTCTTAAAACGCTCGAGTTCCACCGGGGTGAGATTGCCGAATATCTGGTCGGCGAATAGATAGACCGTTCCTAAAAGCAGGAATACGGCGATATCGATGATCAGGTATAGTTTGTAGGCGACCCCCAGCAGTTCCTTGACCCGATGTTCGTTGCCCTCCGCCCGGTAACGCGCGATGAATCTGGTGATGGCGGCGCTCAATCCGAGGTCGATGGAGAAGTAGCCGACAAGCGAGGCCGATAGCGCGAACAACCCGTAATCGGACAGCCCCAAGGTCCGGACCAGAAAGGGGGTATACAAGAGACCGGCGATGACATTGAAGGCTATGGCGGCATACGAAAGGATCGCCCCTTTTTTTGTTTGTCCGATGGCGGTCACCGGATCCTCATTATTTCGTCAACACTTAACCGTTTCGATAATGGGATTCTGAATTTCTCCGGCACCGCGCCGAGCGCGATGATGACCACTAGCACCTCTGACCGGGGGATGCCACATAAGGCTCGGACCCGATCTTCCGCACTGGGAGAGAAATAACAGTTCAAGGTACAGGCGCCGATCCGATGGAAATGGAGTGCATACAATAGATTCATGGCGAACATCCCGCCGTCTATCCATGCAGAATGGCGTTCCTTGATAGAGTTGTAAACGCCCTGTTCGGCGGTGACGACCACCAGCTTGTTCGCTAAATGCCCGAAACCGCGATTTCCATTCTGCAAAGAAAGAACTTTTCCGATCAGTTCTTTGTCTTGGATGATATATGCGCGCGGTGATTGCCGGTTACAGGATGAGGGGGCGTTCCGGGCAAGAGATATGGCCTTTTTTATGGATTCAACTTCCACTTCTGCATCGCTGAAATTGCGGATGCTGTGGCGACTGCCGGAGAAATTATCGAAAGGAGTGCTGGTCTCTTTGAAATATTCTGCAGCGCCGCTCTCTATCTGTTCGGCCCTCTGGACATCGCGGACCTTCCCGGTCAGTTCGACTATCTTGTTCAACAAAGGCTGGGCTATCGTGAATCCTTTTTCTTCGTGCACTTTCCGATACTCTTCAACTACCCCCACGGCATGCAGGAATTGACAATGTGTTGCATCGTACTCACGCCGCAGGTATTCATCACAAAGTGTTATCAAGGTATTCATGGCCTCCATCCCGAATCCCGGCCGCATCTCCGGCATGGTCAATCCCTTTTCTATGCCATGATAGGTCATGGTGATGCGGGCGATCAACTTCACTTGATCGTTCTCGTGATGGATCATGCCCGAATACTTTGCATAGCGTCTGCCATCGCGCCAATGATACAGCGGCGATTTCATCAAAGAGAGGAGGTCGACCAGCGCCTGTTTTACGGCAGAGGGCAGTATCTTTTTTAGAATGTTTCTTATAAGAGACATTTATATGTCCTCCGCCGGTTTTTGTTTGCTCCGCTCCTGCGCTATCAACGCCTCGGCAAAACCTAAAAAAGCAAAACAATAAAAAGAAGAATGAGTAAAGTAGAAACCACTGAAGACACTAACCATTAAAACAAATATAGCCGCCATCCCGTATACCGAAGCATAGCGCGACCGAGCGCGAAGCAGTGCAAAATATCTTTTAATAATGAGCATACAAAATAATCCGAACAAAATGACTCCGATGATACCGAAACTGAACAAAAACTCAATCCATTCGTTATGAGCACCGGTCCCCAGAAAATGTATCGAGGAACCACTACCGGTGCCAACAAAAAGTTCGGGAAAAGACCTTTCTGTTATACTTTCCATAGATTGTTCTCGTAATTCATTTCTTCCCGATCCGTACTCTAGCTCTTCCTCACTAAAGCGATCACTCAAAAAGCTATCGCTTTCTTCGTCTACATACGCAAAGATACCAGCAATGAAAGCACAGATAAAAACACTTTTTACAATAAATGATAACCATTTTCTATTTAAGAATGTCAACGAGAATTGATGAACAAGAAGCATTAAAGGAAGAATAACAATGGGCCCTCTTTTATAGCTAGTTATTATCATAATTGAAGCAACAAAAACAAGAGCGGTCCTTAGCCAAGATGTTCTCAATAATAACAGTATAGGGACAAACACTATAAGATAATAAGAATAACCGGTAATCGCAAATTCCACATTAACCGAAGCTAAGATGTTTTGTCGGGTAAAAAGATTTGCCCAGACATAAAATAAAAACATAACGACAAACAAGAATTTGATATAGTTTTCCGAACTCGGATTACGAGAGATATAAATATAAAAAAAATAGTAACTGACAATCCACCAAACCGCCAAAGAGAAATGAACAATGGAGACCCAAGAGTCATAGGCTACTACGAGATTTACAATCATAACCCAAAAAGAAATCAACCACAATAAGACCGACAAGGAAGTTTTCAATATTTCTTTTTGCATTTTTAAAAAAGAATATAAAGACATTAGAAAAACTATGGCACTTAAGAAAATGTAGACATTTTGACGATTTACTTCTTTTCTAAAACCAGCTTGGCCACTATTCATTAAATCACTGATAGCATAAATTATCAGTAAACAGAAAATTATGGTAGGATAAAGGAATCTCTTGTTTTTGCTATTCATTCACATTACAGCCACGGACACTTTGGTTTTTCCCGCCCATTGTAATAAAAAGTGCAATCCAGAACATCCATAAAGTACTCGCCCACCACCGGAGAAGAAATTCTATCGATAAAAGAAGATGCCTTCTTCTTCCATGTTTGCGCGAGTTCTGGTTTGTCTATAACCGACTGCATAGCCTTCGCCAATGCACGGGGATCATTGTAAGGCAACACCACTCCCGCACCACTACTGGCGATCAATTCATCGCTAGTCGCCTCCTCCGTGATAATAACTCCCACGCCGGCATGGATCGCCTCATTGGGAAGCATGTTCCACCCTTCGTATTTTGCCGGCACCACAACGACATCATAATTCATGATGTTGTTGCAGACCTCTTCCGAAGGCCAAACCCCTAGAAATTCAACTTTTTCCTGTCCTTTTGCCCAGTTCAAAACGCCCTCTCTGTCCTTGCCATATCCCCCTACGAGGTCTAGTTTCCAATCGCCCGCAAGCATTTGACATGCTTTCATCAAGGTATCGATACCTTTCGTCTTGTAGTAGAATCTACCAACATATAAAAACCGGATCGGTCCTTCATGCATCTTTTCATCGATTGATGACGCGTTTTTTTTCTTGATTATAGGATTGTACATGAAGGGATACATTTTCTTTCGATCCCATCCGTATGAGGCAAAAGTGTTCACGCCTTTCATTCCCAACGGCAAAAAAACCTCGACATAAGGATCAAACAATCTTCGGAGCTTCGAATACTTATATTTGAAATACATAGACCGCGCAAGGCGTTCGATAGCGCCTCCCATCATATCCGGTCGTTCACAAAACACGGCCACATTCATATCTTTTTTCAAAATATATTTTTTTATCTGCCGCGTCATGGGTATATCGAATCCTGCCACTATGTGAATTGCGTTTGGATGGGCATTAAATATCTTTTCAACTATGACATCAGGATCGGGATGTTGGGAAAGCATAATTACTTCAGCATCACCAAAATCTCCGTCGTCCCACTTCGTTGCTTTTCTTTCTTGGCTGAGGTCTCTCCTGCATATGTAAAAGACCTTGTTGCCCCAGTTCCGGGAAACATAGTTGAATGCTCCTTTGCTTACTTTGGGAGGGGTTTCGAACCAGAAAATTAGTTCCGCTCTATTTCTCATGAGTTCTCCGTATCTCCCAATAATGCGGATAAAGTTCTTTATGGGTATCGATCCATGCGACCAGCTCAAGCACCATCTCTTCGTATGTTGGCACATTGAAAGAGAAGTCGATTCGCGTGTTGACCAGCGACTTGTTTAATGCGATGGTATTGTCTGGGATGATCATTGCTTCGTTGTTTCGCAGATGTTTGTTAAAGAGACTTAGCAATTCGAATTTGCTTATGTTTGAATTATTGACCAGATTGTATATCCCGGCAATGTCCTCCTGTATCGCCTTTTCCATGGCTTTCGCCAGAGTGATCGTGGTAACTCCCGTCCACAGTGCACCGACAAATCCCCGTATCTCCCCCTTTTGCCGCATGAACCAGTTGAACAGGCCAACACCTTGGGCGTTCATGTCGGGACCAATGATGGAATTTCGAAAGGTCAGATTCTTGGTGTCATTGATCTCGCCGAGCGCCTTGGTGCGGTCATAGAACAACCTACCGTCGGGAAAACTATTTTCCCGATATGGGCCGGTGTTCCCGGCAAAAACGCAATCGGTGCTCATCTGAATGAATTTTGTCTTCTTTCCCCGGAGCACCTCGACGGCAAAGTGGGGAAGATAACTGTTCAGATATATCGCATTCGCGGGATGAGCATCGCTTTCTCTGATCAACAGGCCGATGCTGTTGATTACCGCGTCGAAATCGTCTCCAGTCAAAAGCGACCGGAAAAAAGAGGAGTCGAATGCATCGCCGACGATATTTTTGCCAAACGATACCGGAGCCTGTGAAAAAGTGGTGACTTCGTGTCCTTGTTCGATGAAGTAGTGTGCCACAACATGGCCCGCCATGCCGTTTGCGCCAAGAATCAGTATCTTCAATTACTTTTCCTCCCGATCATTCAAAGCATCCTGAATGTAGGGAAGTTTCAAAATTAATGCTTCGAGTTCTTTTTCGTTCAGACGATAGGTGTTGTCTGATGTATATTCTATCTTTTCTGCTATTCCTGTGGTTCCTTCAGTCAAGTATTTTTGATAGTTAAGGTCCCGATTGTCGGCCGGGACACGATAATAATTCCCCAAATCGACCGCCTTTTGCATCTCTTCTCTAGTGACGAGCGTTTCATACTTCTTTTCGCCGTGCCGCGTGCCGATCGACTTGATCTGGTTGTTCGCCTCGAATATCTTGCGCAGAACTTTGGCCAACATTTCGATAGTCGTTGCTGGTGATTTCTGAACGAACAAGTCTCCCTGTTCTCCGTGTTCGAAGGCATACATCACCAGATCGACCGCATCGTCCAGAGACATCATGAAGCGGGTCATCTCGGGGTCAGTGATGGTCACCGGCAAACCGTTCTTGATCTGTTGACAGAAGAGAGGGATGACCGAACCGCGCGAGGCCATGACATTGCCGTAACGGGTACAGCATATCCGCGTCCCTCCTTCGTGGACGGTTCGGCTTTGGGCGATGGCACATTTTTCCATGAGTCCCTTGCTCATCCCCATGGCGTTGATCGGATAGACCGCCTTATCGGTGCTGAGCACCACCACCTTTTTCACGCCGTGGTTGATAGCCGCCCGCAGGGTGTTGTCGGTGCCGATGATGTTGGTCTTTACCGCCTCGATGGGAAAGAATTCACAACTCGGAACCTGTTTGAGTGCCGCGGCATTGAAAACGAAGTCCACTCCCGACATGGCGGAATTGATGCTGTCGAAATCACGGACATCACCTATATAGAATTTCAGTTTGTCGTTCTTGTACTTTATCCGCATATCTTCCTGCTTCTTCTCGTCCCGGGAGAAGATGCGGATCTCTCCGATATCGGTCTTCAGGAATCGATTCAATACCGTATTCCCGAAAGAGCCCGTCCCGCCTGTGATCAACAGTGTTCTGCCCTTAAGCATGACCTATACCTCGTCTGTCAGTATGGTTGAAAACATTCGACCCCCGTCAACAACTCCGCGATTATAGAGAACGGACCGGGCAAAGCAAGAAAATGGGGATCGGTGAAGAGTGAGCGGTGAACGGTGAACGGTGAACGGAAAAACCGAATTGTAGGGGCGAATCTTGTGTTCGCCCTGTTGAGTGGCGATAAGTCGCCTGTTTAAAATTGAAAAGGGAACCGGGCACATCATGTCGGTTTGACAATCGAGTAGTTTCAAATGTTGCGGATGCGTCGATACCGGACAACAAGTATCCGAATATATTTTGCATAAATTAAGTTGACAGACTCTTAAATCTTGATAATATGAGGCTATGTTCATTGACGGTTTGAGAGGGAGGATACGATGAAAAGCTTAATTGTTATGCTGAGTGTGCTCTTCGGGCTGACGGCTTTGTACGCCGTGGATGACAGCAACATCTGGCCACAGAGGAACTTCGACTCGGCGCGTACCGGACGTACGCCGGGGATCGGCGATATCGTGACGCCGGAACTCAAGTGGTCCTATTTCACCGGAGGATCGTCGTCCGACCTGACGCTCCGATTCGATGAGAATTCATTACAGCCCTTCGTTTTCACTATGGGCGGTCATGCGGTGCGGAAGGGGGCCAATGATAAAGCAGTTTGGGACACCGGCACGGTAGGACTGCAAAATGTTCTTGGTATGCTCGATGTGAACGGCGACGGTTCGCGCGAGATATTCACCTATGGTACTGATACGTTGCGGATACTCGATGCCGCAACCGGCGATGAACTATTTTCACACTATCTTCAAAACCCCGCCGTCTGGGCACTTGCCGATGTGGACAACGATGGTGATGTTGAATTGCTTCTGCGGCCAGAACGAGCGGTCAGCGCATTGAAGATGCTGGAGATCGCGGATGACATTACCAATCCAACGGTGAAATGGGAAGTGACCACCGGCCTGCCGAAATGGGCGACACGACCGGTGTTCGGCGACCTCGACGGGAACTCGACGACCAAAGAGATGATTTTTGATAGTGCGATGAACTATGGGCGGCTCTGGATCATGAACGCTACGACTGGACAACTGCTCCGTTATCGCAATGTGCAGGTGACGGTGGGCAAGTTCAGTGATGGAATTCGCATGCTCGCCAATCTTGATGATGACCCGCAAAACGAATTTGTTTTTACTGGGAACGCCGCGCTTTACACAAATACTGGATCGATTCATATCTCCATTTATGATTACCTGAATGATGCCATTCAATGGCATTACGAATATGGCATGGGAACCTCTGATGTGAAACTCGATATCGTTCCCGAATCGGTGGCCGATCTGGACGGCGATGGTGCGAAAGAAGTTGTTATCTCTGTTTACAACGACACGCTGGAACTGGTGCTCGTGAATGGCGTCCGTGTTGACCGCGACGAGGACGGCATCAACCTGCCGAACCGCTGGGTGACCATCGTGCTCGACGCCGCCACCGGCGCGGTAAAAGGATATCTGCCCGATCAGCATCTCGAAGGGGTGGCCGATCTGAACGGCGACGGCAGGCCCGAGATCGTCCTGAAGAATGCGTCGGCGCTTACCGTCCCGACCTACGGCTCGGTCACTGCCTATAACTTCTCCGGCGGCGCCTTCATCACCCGCTGGAACGGGTCAAACCTGAACCTGCTCTCCTGTGCGCGGCCGATGCGGGAAGATATGGACGACACCAATGTCCGCCGGAGCGCCTGCATCAAGGATTTCGACGGTGACGGCGCGAACGAACTCATCGCGATGCACGACAGCGACGGTGACGGCCTCGCCAACAGCGTCTCCATCGTCCAGAACGGCGGCAGTTTGACCCATCAGATACCGCTGGCGCTCGGCGAAGAGATGGCGTTCATCTACGGCAATGGTACCGACCTCGTCCTTTCGCGCAACACCGGCCATGTGTTCTGGTACAAGGTGGGGCCGGGTAGCCTGACGAGTCACGCAACGATCAGGGCGGGCGGCTTCTCGACCGATTCGGTGCTGTTCGCCGAAAAAGGGAATCCGCGTCTTGTTTCACGAGAGTCGACCAAAAAGATGTTCCTGCTCGACACGCTGACCGGCAGTCCCAATGCCGCGCCGAAGAGCGTATGGAACATGTTCAGCGCCGAGGCGGTGGAGCCTTTCTCGTTCGACCGTGACGGTACCGGCAATTACGGGTTCCTGCGCCGGATACGCAACGCGGCGGGCGACATGGGGCTCGAGTTGCGTACCGGGACCGGCGCACTCTTGTGGACCAACTGGTACGCCGGGATAAAGACCGGTCCCGCCTATTTCGTATCGGGCGACTTCAATGGCGACGGCATGGCCGATATCGCCTATTTCGTCGAATATCCCGACAACGCAACCGGCATCGAGGCGGTGAACGGCCGGACCGGAGCACTGCTCTATTCTCACAGCACCATTGACATGAATTCCTACCGTAAAGCGACGCCGATGGTCATCCCCGACATGACCGGCGACGGCATCAGCGACCTGTTCGTGATCCACAATGTTCGCAGCGAACTGCTCGACGGCGCGACCGGCGTGCGGATCGGCACCGTGGAGACCGGCGCGAACTCTCAATACGGTTTCGCGGCCGACACCGACGGCGACGGCGCGGTGGAACTGTTCGGCAACGCAATGGCGCTCAAGCGGATGATGGAACTGGACAACACGAATAATTGGGAGATCAAGTATACTTCGACCTCTTCCTATTATAATGTGGTACTCAACCATGCCGGGCTCGCCGATATCGACACCAACCCGGGGCTCGATGTGGCGCTGGGCGGTCAGTACGGCGATCTGTCGGCCTACTCGGGACTGGACGGGTCGGTGCTGTGGAAACAGTGTCTCTATCTTGGGATGTCCATTGAACTGCCCGATGCCTCGTACCTGACCCGCACCGATTGTCCCGGCGCGAAACTCTCCAACATCGCGTCAGGCGACATTGACGGCGACGGACTCGAGGAATTCGTGGTGGGGAGTCCCGACGGTTATCTCTATGTGGTCAACACCGAGGACGGCTCGCTCGCGTGGTCGTGGCTGTTCGACTATGCGGTGGGGAATCCGATACTGGCCGACATCGACGATGACGGGCTCATCGAGATCGTGGTGGGGGTTGCCGACGGCTATCTCTACGCGATCGATCAGAAACGGTACACCGAAACCTTCCCGACCCGCGAGGTAGTGATAAAGAACGGTAAGATACAGAATGTCGGCACCGATATCGATTCGCAGGCATACGCCGGTTATATCGGCGTGGCGTGGAGTCCGGTGTTCAAGGCGAAGGGGTACGATGTCCGCATCGTCAATGCGTCGGGCGCGGTCATAACCGATGTGGTCACGGTGACCAATGGGTTCCAAGCGATCATCACCGATGCCGATATCGTCAGCGGGCAGACCTACTACGCCGAGGTGCGCGGCTACGATGCGAAGGGATACTACAGCGACTGGAACCGCGGCGACGGGGCGGCAGTGAATGTCCCGGCGGCGACCTCGCTCATGTCGAAGATCAGGAATTTGTTCAGGTAACTCACCCCCGGCCCCTCTCTTGAAAGAGAGGTGTGCCGCGCGGCGGGGGAGGACATTGAGGAGGGGTCAGGAGGAGGGGTCAGTCCTTCATTTAGGACATTTTGGGGCGTGAGTCGTGAGGTTGAGAAAAGGTGGAGGGGTCACCGTTCCAGCGGCTCGGTTTCTTCGTTGAGAATGGAGAGATAGCGGTCGTAGACGAATATCCGGCCCCGTTTTTTGCCGGTCATTTCACGCACGATCCCCGCTTGCATCAACGCGGTCATCCCCTTGGTCACGGAGGGGAAGGTTAGGCCGCTGCGCCGGGCGGCCTCCGCGAGATTCAGGACCGGTCGCTCCTTCATCGCGGTATGCACCTTCAGCACGGTCGCGGCGGAGCGACCGCTCCCCTGAAGCCGCTCCGTATCTTCGCGGAAGAGCGTCGTCAGCCGCTGCGCCGTCGCTACTGCGTCACCGGCGGTCTGCGTCACTCCGTCGAGAAAGAAATCTATCCATGCCTCCCAATCGCCTTCGGTGCGCACCGCATCGAGAAGCCGGTAGTATTCCTGCCGGTGCCGCTTGAAGAAGAGACTCAAATAGAGAAGCGGCTGTGCAAGCAGGCGTTCGTGGTGGAGAAGAAGAGCGATGAACAGACGCCCTATACGGCCGTTGCCGTCGAGGAAGGGATGGATGGTCTCGAACTGAAGATGGGCGAGCGCCGCCTTGATAAGCGCCGACTGCCCGTCATCATGTAGATAACGTTCCCACGCCGCCATGCAATCCTCCACCACTGCCGGCGGCGGCGGTACGAAACGGGCGTTGCCCGGACGGGTTCCGCCGATCCAGTTCTGGGTGCGCCGGAACTGGCCCGGCATCTTTTCACTGCCGCGTCCTTTTCGCAGGAGCAGGGCATGCATCTCACGGATCAGCCGGTTGGAAAGCGGAAAACCTTTCTGCAGGCGGGTCATGCCGTGATCGAGCGCCGCTACATAGTTCGACACCTCGACCACATCGTCAAGCGGCACGCCGGGCGTTCCCGCCGATTCGAACAGGAGAAAGTCGGAAAGAGAGGATTGCGTTCCCTCTATCTGGGAGGAGAGCACCGCCTCCCGCCGCACATAGGCATAAAGGAACAGCAACGGATCGGGTAGCAGTGTCGAAACGCTGTCAAGTCTCCCCAGTGCCATCAGCGCCTCTTCCAGTTTTCGCTGCCGGTCGGGGCTGAGGTCTATCGGCGGAGCGGGGGGCAAAGCGACCGGCACAAAGGCGCTCACCTTTTCTCCGCCTGTTATCGATATTTCGTATCGTCCGATAAGTCCCCGTTTCATTGTAGAAAATCTCTCATCTTTGAATAACGAGCGCCGTTATTAAACAAAATAGCGCTTTCGTTTAATAAGGCAAGTTTTTATGAAAAGACTACAGCCGCGCGGTGACCTGCTTCTTGTCAAAGAAGGCCTTCACATCGAAGAGAACCGCATCTTTCTTGAGAAGCGCGGGGATGTCGAGTGCTTTGAATTCGTTGTGGGAAACGGCGAGCACGACGGCGTCGTAGGGGCCGGCCGGTTTTTTGACGGGGTGGATGCCGTATTCTTCCACGATGTCCTCCGGCTCCGCCACCGGGTCATACACCTCGACGGCGCAGCCGAAATCTTTCAGTTCCTGCACGATGTCGATGACGCGCGAATTGCGTATGTCGGGGCAATTCTCTTTGAAGGTCATGCCGAGGACGAGTACCTTCGCGCCGAGTATCTTGGCGCCGCCGCGACTCATGAGTTTCACCACCTTCTGCGCGACGAAGTGACCCATGTTGTCGTTGATGCGACGGCCGGCGAGAATGACTTCGGGATGGTAGCCGAGCGATTCGGCTTTGTGGGTCAGGTAATAAGGATCGACGCCGATGCAGTGACCGCCGACAAGCCCCGGCCGGAACGGGAGAAAGTTCCATTTAGTACCCGCCGCTTCGAGCACCTCGACGGTGTCGATGCCCATCCGTTCGAAGATGAGCGACAGTTCGTTGACGAAGGCGATGTTGATGTCGCGCTGGGAGTTCTCGATGACCTTGGCCGCTTCCGCCACCTTGATCGAACTGGCTTTGTGGGTGCCCGCCGTGATGATGGAACGGTAGAGCGCGTCGACTTTTTCGGCCGCCTCCGGCGTCGAGCCGCTGGTCACTTTCTTTATCGTGGTGACGGTGTGGACCTTGTCGCCGGGATTTATCCGTTCGGGTGAGTAGCCGCAGAAGAAATCTTTGTTGAATTTGAGGCCGCTGCCCCGTTCGAGTATCGGGACGCAGTCCTCTTCGGTACAGCCGGGATAGACGGTCGATTCGTAGACGACAATGTCCCCTTTTTTGAGGACCTTCGACACCGTTTCGGTCGCTTTCACCACCGGGGTGAGGTCGGGCCGTTTGTAGATGTCTATCGGCGTCGGGACGGTGACGATGTAGATGGTGCAGGGGCGGATGTCGTCGAGATCGGCGGTGTAGGTGAGCTGTTTCGCCGCCTTGAGACCGTCGGGAGACACCTCGCGGGTGCGGTCGTGGCCGCCTTTGAGTTCCGCGATGCGCTCTTTTTTGATGTCGAAGCCGACGACGGGACGGTGTTTGCCGAATTCGACCGCGAGCGGCAGGCCGACATAGCCGAGCCCGATGATGGCGATGGGTTCATGGGTCATGGGATGCCTCCGTGCAACGGATGGGTTCTTCATGCGGCGATTATAAAGGGGAGGGAATGCAAAGCAAGAAAATGGTTGGTTGAGCAGGAGTTGAGCAGGAGTTGAGAGGTTGAGAAGAAAAACCGAATTGTAGGGGCGCTCCCAATTTATCCGGCGAAGCCTTGGCGAAGACGGATCGGGACGCCCTGTTGCATGCGATTCGTAGGGGCGATCCTCGTGATCGCCCTGAAATAATGGCCGCATCAATAGAGGGCGAATACAAGATTCGCCCCTACGGGATCAATGCACGAATACCGGGCGCACGCCGTGCGCCCCTATATCACGGAACAGAATGCTCGGCGGGGGATACCTTCCGGCCCCTTGTCAAGGGGGCCTTGACGGGGTTTGGAAATAGGGAAGAAAGGGATGGGTTTAACCAAATCGGATGCTCGGCGGGATGCTCGGCGGGGATGTTTTTAGGCCAAGAGCGATTGCCCTTTGGTCCATATCTCGTATTCGGAAAGATCGACCATATCGTTCCAACTTATGCCATAGCCACCCGGATCGATAGTCATGGAACGAAATGCAGCCATGTTTTTAAGCACCTCAAACCCCGGTCGGTCGAGAATGGAGCGACAGTCAAAAAGACGCTTTGCGCCGGTATCGAAAGTTACCTCGACAACGAGGTCGGATATCACTTTTGCGGCAACTATTTTCGGTGTTCCGTTCATTCGAGTCCCGGAAGTTTGGTCATTTTCTGCGCATCCCACATCTTTTTCATATCGGCTTTGTAGTGCTCCGCCCACTCACGGACCAATCGTAATGCTCTGGGCGGCAGATCACCTTCGATCATTTCCAAGGTGTCGAGAGAAAAAAGCGCGACATGCTCTCCGTAGATCGCGTGGAAATGAGGTGGAAAATGATCGCTGAAATACATCTTGATCAATATACCGTAGAATCTGCTGATCTCGGGCATCGGATCTCCTCCCGGTTAATACGCAAGGGCATTGTAGCGAGCAGTCGGCATGATGTCAAGAGGAAAGGCGACGAGGGGTTGGAGAAGACCGAAATACCTTTCGGCGAGTGCGATGCGATCTTTTCGGCGCCGCTGCGCGTGCTGCGCCGACCCACTTCTTGATAAGCGTCAAGAAAGGGGGAAGAAACGCTTTTTTCAATTAAGAAGCGGACCGCCTCCGCAACTCCCCGCCATAGCCTTTGGCGTCGGCGGGTCAGACAGGTGCTCGGCGGGTTTAGGGGTCAGTCCTTCATTTTACAGATTGGAAACCAGCGCCAGCAGACCGTTCTTCCGTTCTTTTATCTTCTTCGCCGGAATACCGGCATAGACCGACCATGGTTCGGTGGTTTTGTTCGCAAGGGAGAAGGCGCCGATCACGGCCCCTTCTTTGATCTCGACATTCGGGAAGACGAGCGCACCCGCCCCGACTTGCGCATAGCGCCGCAGAACGACCTTGCCGCCGGCGACATTGGTGAGCCGTTTATCGTGGATAGGGCCTATCAGAAAGTCGCCGCCGAAGTCGTCCATCGCGCTGAATGTTCCCTGCATTTCAATGCAAGAAAACCGTTGCGGCCCGTTACTTCAGGAACGGCTTTACCAGATGGTCCGGCAAGGCAATGATGCGCGGGAGCAGGAAGCGGGACAACGTTCTGCGGAAGAGGATGAGTTTGAAAAGGCGATCACCCTTGTCGAACCGGAACGGCTGGGGGTCGCGCCCTTTGATGATCCCGGCGAACCACGGTCTGATACGGAACTGATCGGTGGTGAGACCCGGTTCTTCGAAAAGAGTGTACAGCAGGAATAGATAAAGATCCAGCAGTTCTTCCATGTCGTAGCGTACCGCCAGATCCCGCACCGCCGTCAGCGAGACGTGCGCCAACAGCAGGCGCATCTCGGCAAGATGACGCCACGAAACGAAAGGATAGGCGAAACCGGCCGACAGATCGTGTATCAGCGAAAAGATCAGGGCATGTTCCGGCGATATCTTGCGGTAGCGCAGCCCCCGTTCTTCGCAGGGAACGGCATGAAGGAAAAGATCGTCATAATCGACCGAAAAAAGATCCATCGGATGCTGACCCCGGTGTATCTCCACCAGCGTATCGCCGATGACGGCCGAGTATTCGTGGAACAGCGCATTGAGTATCGGCCGGCGCGATTGACTGCCATGGACCCGCGCAATGGGCGCCAAGATGCGGCGCGAAGGAGAATAATCCTTTTTTCTCAGCAGGATGTCCACATCACACATCGTCCGCACACCGGATATGTCGCGGTAAAGCGTCTGCAACCACAGGATGCCTTTAAGGGGCGCTATGTCGGTGATGCCATGGTCATTCAGCCTCTTCACCACCGAGAAGAAGACCTTCTCCTTCATCAGATTGGCCGCGAGATTGTGCTGGTAACGCAACGACAACGGTTCGGGCAGACGCGCCGGATCGCCTTCGACCGCCCGCAGAGCCTGCATCATGCGGATGTAGGGATCGCCCGCCGCCTCGAGGAACGGCTTCCGCGGCGTCAGATCGGGGATGTGGAGTAACTGCGCACTCATGCCGCCATTCTACCGGCGGGAACGGAGAAGTCAAAGGAAGAAATAACGGATCACTGTCCCAGCATTTGGTTGATGCGCGCTTCAAGGTGCGGGTTGTTCGATACCCGCTTTTTCATCTCCAGAAGCATTTCCTGCGTCACCGCCCGCTCCTGCGGATACCGCGATACGAGGTTCAGCAGTTCAAAGTAAGAACTCTCGGTGACCTTCCCCGCTTTGAGTTGATCGCGCAGATCGGTGAGATGTTCATGGGTGAGCGCATAGTGGGAAAGCGTGGTGAGCGCCTGTTTCTGGACGAGCGAATCATCGTCACGGACCAGCGACATGACCAGCTTTTCCGTTTCGGGGGTCTGCGTTTTCCGGAGCGCCATCGGCACCGTCGCCCGCACCCGCTGGTTGTCGTCACCGACGAATTTCTGTATCAACGCCACATTGGAGGAGAACCCGGCATTGCCGAGACCGTCAAGGAGTTGTTCCTTCTCTCTCGGGTTCTTCGCCGCCTGCAATTCTTCGGTAAGCATCTTATTGAACTTTCCCGCCAACGCATCTTCCCCCGTTTTCGAGAGCTTCCCCGCCAGCGCCCCGAGCGTCAGTATCGTAGAAGAACGGTACCGCCCCTCCTTTTTCGCCTTCGCGTAAAGCCCTTCCATGAAACCGGCCGTCGCGGCGTCGGGTTTTTCGAGCTGTGAGAACTGCTGCATATAGATGCTGTACATCGCCTCCTTCTGCGCCGCCTCGGTGCCAAGGAGATCACGCATCGCCTGTTGCGCCTCGGCATGTCCCGTGCCGACCAGAAGTCCGTAGATAAAGACTCGCCCTTTTGTGGTCATCTGCTCGTCGGTGAACAGCGGCACCAACTCTTTGCACCGTTCGGGATGCAGTTTCAGGTAGGCGACGATACGCCATGCCAGTGCGCCGCCGTCTCCCGTTTCACCCGACAGCGCATACCGCCGGAGGAGTCCCGCCATCTCGGGAATGGTCAGCGACGACGCCCGCTGTTCCCATATTTTACGGATGGCCCGATCATCGACATCAATCCGGGTGAGCGGCGAATCGTCCAGACTACCGGCATCGGTCATGGGCGGTATCTCCTTGAATTTGGTGATACCGGTGAGTCGCAGGGTAATGACGCTCGACACATCGAGCGCGCGCCGGCCGTCCGCTCCGTCGACCGCCGCCGTGACCGTCCCGTTGAGTGTTTCCAGATGTCCCCGGCCCGATAGATGGGCCGCCAACGCGCCGGTCACCGTCTGTTTCATCGCGTCGATCTTCCCCGGTATCGCGGTCAGTGTGAGGTAGCGCTCCTTTTTCTTTTCGATATCGTTCGAAAGGAAGCGCCAGCCGTTACGGGAATAATCGGCCGCATACCGGCCGTAGCGGTCCTGTTCTTCAGTGCGCCAATTCGCCGCAAAACCGCCGGGCAAAGAGAACTGAAGATCGGAAATGATGAGCTTGATGAAGCCCTTAAAAAGGGCGTCTTCGTTCTTGCGGAAGGCAAGTCCCCGTATCGTACCCTTATTGTCCATCCGGATGACGGCATACTTGTCGGTGAATACCCGTTCACGGAATGCGGCATCATCGAGAAGGTCCTTGTCATTGAAAATGAAACGGCAGTCGCCCGCCAGCGCGGGGAAAACGGCGATGGTATAAATGCCTTCATCGAAACGGAGCGGCACCATATCCCACTTCATTTCGCAGTCCATTTCGCCGCTGTTGCTTTGTGCTTCGACACCGGGAAGAGCGATGGTCGATCTTGCAGTGTGGTGGTAGGTCAAGTGGTATGCGTAGCGCTTACCGAGGGAAAGACGGTACTGACCAACGGCGGAGAAATACCAAAGGGCAACTACGCCAATAACGATCAGCGCCAGAATGGTTGCTATCAGTATTTTCTGTTTGGTGGTCATGCTGCTAGGCTTTATTGACACTTGGCCGGGTCTTGGTAGTTTTCGGCACCGCCGCTTTCATAGCTAGGCACACACTTTTCTAATTCTCTGAATTGATTGGCATCGGCGATACAGTTTTCAGAAAAATCCGCCATATTTAATTTTTTCAGAGGGCACATAACCGTTATATCTTCGATATAATTCCTGTTAATAAACAATGCATTTAACTCGGTCAATCCAACGAGAGGCTCCAAGTCTTTTATCTTATTGTTATCCAGTTTCAGGAAGGTGAGTTTGGTCAGGGTGCGGAGTGGTTCCAGCGATTCGATCTCGTTGTCAGTAACAGCAAGATGATTTATGTTCGGCATGTTTTCTATGCCTTTCATGCTCGAAACCCCCCCCCCTCGCAGGCCAACTCTTCAACTTTGTTGTATAATTCTGGATCGTCTTTTTGCCATAGACCGATACCGATGGCATAATTTATTCTTTCCTCCACGCATGCTTTGAATGCGGGATCTTCGAATTCTCCCGGTTTGAGTTTGCCGTCATCACAGCCGGTACAGGCGGTGAGGAGGATAAGGATGGTCAACAAATACGCGGTTCTTTTCATGGGTTATCTCCGTTCCTTTTTTCTTGTCACCCGACACCCCCG
>JAKLIW010000008.1 GCA_022709425.1 bacterium | reverse complement strand
TTTAGCATACAATCCTCCCTAGTTTTGCATACATGTTTTCCCAAGGCAAGTTCCTTAAGTTTTGTTGGGGAGGATCACCCTCATAAGATACCACTTCGACCAAAAAAGATTCTTTTTTTTTCATTAGCCCCACCGATCCGCAACAAAAGAACACCCCCCCTACCTCCCCTGCATCAGGGGAGCATCAAGGAAGGCTCCCTGTCGCAGGGAGCTGTCCAACGGACTGAGGGTGTGCCTCCCTGTCGCAGGGAGCTGTCCAACGGACTGAGGGTGTGCCTCCTTGTCGCAGGGAGGTGGCGCGAAGCGACGGAGGGTGTCATCACCGTCCCGCACCCCGCGCACACCGGAACCCGTCCGCTATCCCCCGGATATCGGGAAAATCCCAATACCGCCACGACGACCGCTGAGCCCACGCATAGTCGTTGTAACTCCCCCCCTTGAACACATGCTGAGCGCAGTCGCCCCCCGTCATCCACGCGCTCCCGTCGACCGGCGCCCCCGTAAAATCGATATGCGAACAATCGGCCGTCCATTCCTGCAGATTGCCCGACATATCGTACAGCCCGAATGCGTTGGGCTTTTTGAGCGCCGCCGGATGGGGATGCAGTGTATTGTCGGCCACCGCGCTGTTGTCGCGGTACCACGCGATCTCGGTAAGACACGCCGCATCGTCGCCGCAGTAGTAGCGCGTCTCGGTCCCGGCGCGCGCGGCGTATTCCCACTCCGCCTCGCTGGGCAGTCGCCCCCCCACCGCTTTGCAGAAAGCGGCGGCGTCAAGGTAATGTTTTTGCATGTGCTCGACCGGACAGTTACCGCATCGGGGATGGTACGACGGCATATCGCCGGTCACTTTCCAGTATTGATACTGCGTGGTCTCGGTGCGCGCCATCTCAAAGGCGGGAACATCGACCCAGTGGCGCGGCGTCTCTTCGTAGCCCCACCCCTCCTTGTCGCAGTCGGTGTCGTTCGGGGAACACCCCATGAAGAAGCCGCCCGCCGGTATCGCGACCCAGACGATATCGTCGCCGGTCAGTTCCGGTTCACAGGCCGACAGAAAGAAGAGCGACAGAAAAAGAAAGACGACCGACCCGCGGGATATCCGTACGATCTTCCGATTCATGCGCACACCTCACCGCTTGATCCCGCCGCAATAATACGCCCGGCGGAATTTTGAATCAAGATAATTCCCGCAACCGACTACCTTATTATATATATGCGGAAGCGACTGAGGGTGTTCCTAGAACACGAACCGGCACATGAAGCCGGTGGTATGCTGGTCGTAGCGGTCGTTCTCGTAATCGGTCGTGTCGCCGCCCATATTCGAGAAGTTGCGCAGGTAGGCATAATAGGCCTGCAACGAGAATAGATCGGTGAAGCGATATTCGAACAATGCCTTGAGCCGGAGCGCGTGATCGCTTTTGGTTTTCTCGTACTGCGGGAAGGGCGGCGGCTGGAAAGGATCAGGCAATACTTCCCACCGGTCGGCGTCGAGATAGCGCATAAAACCGTAGCGCACCGACGCCTCGGCGCTGAATCCTTTGTAGTAATATTTTCCCTTGAGCCGCACATAGGTCTCCGAAAATGCGCGCTGTGCCCAGACCGTCAGCGACATCGGCGGCATCATCGGGTCGGACGATTCCTGCTCGACAAGATAGTCATCCTCGCCGAAGAAGAACATCCGCTCCCCCACTCCCATCGAGATGAAACTGCGGTTCCCGGCGACCGGATAGACATAGATGCCGGTCTCGAACCGGAAGCCGGGGGCGGTCAGATAACCGTAATCGGTATCGAGGCTGACGGCATAAGAACCGGCGGCATTCAGGTAATAGGAAAGCTGTTCATGGGCATACCAGAACAGTTCGAAGAATACCTGCGGTTCGACGAGCCGGTTGGCGAATCCTACCAAGAGATGGCCCGTTTCCAGACCATAATTGATATCGATCTCCTCCAGTTCATGCGAAAAGAGCGCCGCAAGGGAATGATGGAAAAAAGAATAGGAGATATCTTCGGGGGTCACCGCCGTGAAAAGGGTGTATTCGAGCGAGAACAGGTCGCCGGTCCGCAGGGTAAGAAACGCGTCGAGATCGGCCGAAAAGGCATCGTTATCGCTCTCGGTTAACCCCATGGTCCCGAGGTCCCGGAAGGAAAGGCGGCCGATGTTGCTGTTGTAAGAAGAGCCGAATGAGACATCGCCTTCAAAGGTCACTTCGGCAACGGCATGAGCGGATAAAGCCACGATAATCGCGGCGATGAAGAACAGGCGGTAGTTCATCAGGCGGTCGACTATGTCCTAGCGGCGTTCCGAGTGGTCGCGTCTCCGTTCCCGGTTGTGTTCTCTTCTCTGTTCCCGGTCCTCGTCCTTGCGTTCCTTTTTCTTCTCTTTCTTCATTTCGCGGCGATGTTCCTTGGTCTGCTCCGCGTGCTCTTTGCCTTTTTCCTTCTTGAAACGGGCCTCCCAGTCGGGCGATTCCTTTCCCGGTTCAACCTCCGAGGAGGGCTTGACCGTTTGGGTATCCTGCGCCGCGAGCGGCAGGAACGGCAGGATCGACAGGAAAAGTATGGCGAACAACATCTTACGCATCGGCATCCTCCTTCACGATGAGCGTCACGACATTCTCGACCGTGGTCCCGTTGAAGCGGGCATCGGCGCGGACGACCCGTTCGCCGATATCGTCCGAAGCGACCACTATCGGGATCTCGTTGCGGCCGGCGGTGAGACTTCCTTCCCATTCGAGTTTGGGGGCCGCCGCGATATCGGGATCGCCCGAACGGAACCGGACACCGCTATCGAGCACTATCGAGAATCGTACCTTATCGATATCTTTTGCCGAATCGTACACCAACCGGATGGTCACCGGCTCACCGCGTTTCACGACCGTTTTGGTGGTCACCAGTTGCGGAAGCGATTGCGGCTTGATGTCCTGTTTCTGCGCCACCGGAGCACCGGTATCTTCCGGCGCGGGGGAGGCCGCCGACCGGCCGATCAGGATGCCGATGGCGAAGACCGCGACGAAGGAAAGGGCAATGAGGGCGGGACGCAGAAAACCCCAGCGGGGCGCCGGGGCGGGGCGCGTCGCGGCCGCCTCGACAATGCGGCGGTGCAGGGTCGACTCGAAGTTCTCGGGGAGCGGTTTTTCGGGGAATTTTGATAGACTGAGGAGGTCGGTGACGAGTCGTTCCGCCTGTTTAACTCCATCGTGCATACCGGCCTCCTTCATCCCGTGTGACGGCCGACGGCCGAAAAAAGTTCCATATTCTTTTTGACCGATTCGGTCAGTTGTTCCCGCGCACGCGAGAGGCGGCTCCGGACCGAACCGACCGGAATAGCGAGATATTCAGCCGCATCTTCGTAGGAGAGCTCCATGAGTTCCACGAGGATAACGATCTCGGAATGCTTTTCGGGAAGCGCCGCCACCAAGCCCAGCAGATGCCGCTTCCGCTCCTCGTCGGAGAGTTGTTTCTCCGGCGTATCATGGTGCCCCGGCTCACATCCTTCCGCTTCCTCTTCGTCGAGCGACACCGTCTCTAACCGTTGGGCGCGGATCCGGTCGAGGAACTCGTTGCGGATGATACGCCACAGCCACGACGGGAAACTCGAACGCTCCTCGAACCGGTCGATGCCGAGGAACGCCTTGATGAGCGCATCCTGCAGGATGTCGGCCGCGTCATGTTCGTTGCCGCGCGTGATGCCGAGCGCGAATTTGTAGAGCGTCCGGTGATGACGGCGCACGAGCGCTTCAAATGCGGGGATATCCCCTTTTCGCGCCGCCGCGATGAGTTGTCGTTCGTCCACGGTCATATCAAGAGGATCACTCGCAGATGTAGTAGGCGGAAAATGTCGAGGGGTAATTCCGCCAACGGAAATTGTTGTTCGCCAGTATCAATCCATAATCATATGTGCTAATCGTGTTGTTGGGATATCCCGGTAGCCAGTTATTGAACCGGTAGGGGGCGCCGTCGGCCGTACCTATCCAACCGGTCGTTCCATCGGTCCAAAGCCACGTGCCCTCGGTCGTCGCGTCGCTATACCCCGTCCAGTAACTCTTGTTCAGTTCCAGCAACTGTTCGAGATAGTACTGCTCGAGTTCATTGTCGATGACCACCAGTTTTTTGCCTCCCGCCGAATCGCAGTTGCTCCGGGCGTTCGTCAGATCCACCGGCGAGGCGCCCACCGTGTATTTCAAGTTGACGCCCGGATCGGAGAGCGTTCGGGAGGTGTCGAGCGTGTACTTGACCGTCAACTCGGCGTAGTCAACGACGATAGTGCTCTTCGGCACGCCGCAACCGTTGGCCGATACCGGCGTCGCGGCGAAGGCGAGCTTCCGACCGCTCTGGTAAACCATATGGTTCATAAGCCATGGATCGACGGTAGAGAAGGAAGCCGTCGTCGGACCGCCCGCCGGCGCAGTGTTGCCCGCCACATTGACCCAGTCGCCGTTCCGTCGCGCATCGTGCCACACATAGAGCATCGCGCCATTCACCGCCGTGCAGTTCGCGCCGCTGTATCCGGTGCCGCCCATCACCCAAGAGGCGTCTATCCCGGTCAACTGATGGGGCAGATTGGTGGCCTCGCCGAAATCGACCGTCATGATGTTCGCCGGCGTCTTGTCGGTGTCGCCGTTCCATTCCCAGACATAATTCTGGTAATCTCCGCCGAACAGCACCATCGCTTTGCGAGAGGTATCATAAACCATTTTCAATCCCGATGTCGCTCGCGGGCAAGTCATGCCAAAACAGTCTGCCGCGCTGAGCCGCTTCACCCATTGCACGTTCACCCCATCCCATTCCCAGACATCTTGGATTTGGCCTACCCCGGTACCATAGCCTGAATAGAGGACCGTTTTCTTCCTGACGCTGTCGTATGCCATCGTACCTCCGTAACTCGACGGAGGACAGGTTGTGTCGGTGCAGGAGGTTCCCGCTTTGACCTTCGTCCATACGGTGCCGTCCCATGTCCAAGTATCTCTGAGCGATGTCGTAGTACCGGTCTGCCCACCGAAGAGTATCGTCTTTGCGAGATTGGCATCATACGCCATAGCGATGTAGGATGCTGCCGTAGGACAATTCGTCGAAGTACAGGAATAACAGGGAGCGGTACACGAGGTGTCGGCCTTCTTGGTCCAGGTGCCGTTGTATTCCCACGTGTCCCGCAGATAACCCGAACCCGACGCACCACCGAACAACACCGTCACATTCCGGCTACTGTCATAGACCATGGCATGCCGCCATCTGGCCGGCGGGTTCAGAGCGGGATCGTCTATGACCTTGCTCCAACAGGGAACTGAGGCCGTGGCGCAGGTCGGTGTCCCCCACAAACGATATTCCCAAGTGTCATGCTCATAACCGCCACTGATGCCGCCATAATAGACGATCCTTGTCCGACTGCTGTCGTAAACCATCGCGCCATCGTCTTTGCCGACGGGACCGGTCGTCGTGGTCCGCGTCCAGAGATTGCCGTCCCATTCCCAAGTATTCGTATAGCCGCCGCCATAGATGACCATTTTCTTCCGGTTTTGGTCATAGGCTGCCGCGTCATTAAGGCGGGCTCTCGGACAGGTTGCATCATCGTAAATCGAACAGTTATAGTACTGTTTGGCCCACGTGGAGCCATCCCAGTACCACATATCGTTGTAATCCTCTTCGAACTCATCGGTACCGTCGTAATAATAGTATTTTCCGCCAAGGAGAAGAACCCTTTTTGATACCGGATCGAAAGTCATCGCGGCATTGTAACGCGCCGCGGGACAGGTCGTATCGCTACAGGTCGGCGTCTTATTCGTCCATGTGGTACCGTCGAATTCCCATGTGTCGCGGTAATTACTGTATCCGCCGGCGTTGTATCCGCCGAACAGGACGGTGCGACCGCGGACCGGATCGTAGGTAAGGCCGGCGAAACTTCGAGCCGGCGTCGGACTCGTAGGCGGATTAAGGTCCTTCCAGCAGAGGGCGGTCACCGATGAACAGGTCGGCGTCCCCCATCGGCCATACCCCCATGTGTCGTTCTTATAGACACCGCCGGCATCCTCCCCGCCGAACAACAGTATCTTTTTCAACGATTCATCGTAGACCATGGCGCTTCCCTTCCGGGCCGAAGGACAGTTGGTCGCGGTGCAGGTCGTCTGGGCTATGGTTTTCGTCCACGAAATACCGTCCCATTCCCACGTGTCGCGTTGAAAAGTATCCCCACCGAAAAAGACCGTTTTCTTGCGTATCGGATCGTAGGCTGTCGCCCCATCGTTCAGCATGCCGGGATCCGATGCCGCGCCATTATTCATTTTCTCCCATGCAGTACCGTCCCATTCCCAGAGTTCCCTTTTGCTATTGCCGGTATAGAAGATCGTCTTGCCGCGCGAAGAGTCGAATGCAAGTCCGTTCGAATTGCCGCCGCTGGCCGGGCAGGTCAGTTCGGTGCAGTCGTACGCATAATCCATTTTTTTCTGCCAGCCAAGGAACCCGTATTCCCACAGACTGCCGGCATGCCCATACGCCACCACTACGCCGCGGACGGTGTCATAGGCGGTCTTGTAGACGATATTCTGAGAATCGGGGTACACCGAAATGTCGCGCCGCAACCACTTGCCCGTGGCGCGCGCATAGGCATCGCCGCCGCCATCTATCGACCCGAGGTCATACAATCCATCCTCACTCATCTCCAGAGTGTAGAGCGGATGCTGTTCGAGCGACGGAGAGAAGATACCGGTATAGGTATAGAGGTGCGGGTTCTCGAAGGTGCTGTCGCGGACCTTGTCGTGCATCGTGACGACCCAGACGATATCCTTGACCTGCGCCGCCTGTATCCCCGTAGTGCCGGAAAGGGCGTCGCTGAGGTTGCCGACGCTGTTGACCGCCGCGATATAGACCTCCTGCCGGTCGACCCGCGAAAGGGTCATGCGGTAGTAGGTATCGGTGTTCCCCTCCTGGAACGCCTTCGCATCGAAGGTCAATTTGCCGATCTGGCCCGCCGTTTCGACATTCGATCCGTCGAAGATGACCACCGCCGCATCGGAGGCAAGCGCCGTCTTCTTTATCGCCACCTGAAAATCCTTTATCCCGTTGGTCTCGTCGTTCCCCCACGGGATGCGGGTGTAGATGACATTGTTGGCCGTAGTGACATCGGGGGATGTCGGCGCCGTCGTGCTGAAGGCAAGTTTCCAGTCGAGCGCGATCGGTGTCGAATTCCGGTTCCCCAGTTTATCCTCCCAGACGATACCGAGTGTATAGGGGCCGCCGGCGGTGAACGAACTGTCGAAGGTCTTGCTGAAATAGACGTCATCGGTGGTGGTGCTGACATAGCTGAGCCGCGAGAACACCGTCGGCGAAGCGGGCACGGTGATGTCGTAAAGCACCGGCTGGAAAGAGGTGGTCACCTCCTCGTCGGCCAAGACATGCATCGTCGCCTGCACATAGGCGCGGGTGTAAGGGTCTTTCATCGTGTAGGTCAACGTCTTGGTGCCGTTGTTCCGCGCCGAGGCGAGATCAGGTATCCGCTCGACGATGGTGCTGACCGCGCGCGGCGGACTAAAATCGTAGATCACCGATCCCGGCGTCTGTGTGGCCACATTGCCGGCGGCGTCGGTCACGGTCACGGTGACCGACTTGGTCCCTTCGGCAGTTTCGCCGGCGGGTACGGCGTAGGTCCCGGAACAGTCGTAATAGGTCGTTCCGGAACAGGAAAGAGTGCTCATGACAGCGCCGCCGAACTGCACGACCGGGGAACCGGCGAATTGGGATGTCGGCGATATCCGGAAACTGATGGCGATGTTCGGTTGGGCGTGCGAGGCCGCGGGAAGGCCGTCGATGGTCGTGGTCGTCGTCAGCGAGAAGGCGCTTATCGTCACCGACGGGGCGGTCTTGTCGATGACGGTACTGCCGAGCGTCAGCGTCGCGCTCGTATTGCCGGTCGCGTCGGTCGCGGTCGCCGTGAAGTTCTTGGTCCCCGCGGTGTCGCCCGAGGCCACGGTATGGGCGCACCGGTAACTGATGTTGTCGGTCGTGGTGCAGCCGCCCGCGAAGGCGAGTCCCGCGCCGTTGAACGAAACGTTCGTCACCGGTTCAGAGAGGGTGAAGTTCACCACGATCTGGGTGTCGAGCTTCGCGTAGGCGGGAGCCACGGCCGAGGCGACCAGTGTCGGCTGGGTCACATCGGTCCGGACGGGGTCGTCGCTGAGCTTCCGGTAGGTGTTCCCCGCCGTATCCTGCATCGAGATCAGCGCGTAACTGCTCACATCCTCGGTATCGACACCAAGGGCGATCTTGCGGCGGTAAATGAAGGTATAGGGGGCGACGTCGCCCGGATAGGTGATCTGGGAAAGGAGGCTCAGGGGGGCGCCGAGACCCGACACCTCGATGGTGGGCCAGACATCGACGATATCGTCGAACTCATAGTACGGGTCGCTCCGGTTGAACACCAAGCGGTAGTAGATCGTGTCGCCTGCCTTCGCCTTGGCCTTATCGATATGGCCGGGGCGGGTGCAGTAGTCGGTCTCGCCCGGGTTCAGATCGGTCGGTTCGGTGCAGATCGCGGCGATCGAAGCGGCCGTATCGATGACCGGCAGGGTCATGTCTATCCGGAACTCGCCGAGATTCAGCAGATCGGCGCTCTGCGTGACCGCGGTATTCCCGTTCTCATCGGTCACCTGCATATGGATGCGGTATTCGCCGTCGTTGGTGTTGAGCATATCGAGCATGCTGAAGTAAAGGGCATGGGTGTAACCGACGGCGCGATCCTCGACGCTGACCCGCGACGCCATGCCCGACTGGGTCACCCAGTTCGCGCCGACCCGTTTCTGCACCTGCACGGTGCCGATCGACGGTTTCTGGACCGGCTCGCTGAAGGAGGTGAGTATCTGTATCCCCTGCGTGGTCAGATTGGCACGCTCGGGGCTGGCGCTGCGGGTGATGACCCGCGGCACGGTGAAATCGTAGATGAGATCGGGAGATCCGCCCAGCGCATAGGTCAATTCGGCGTAGTAATGGTTGCCCGCCGCGTCATAGACCTCGGCGGTCGCCTTCTTGATCCCCTCGCTCTCGGCGTGGGTTATCGGAATGGTGTAGGTGTAGCTCTTGCCGCCCGAGATGTCATCGATGATCGGGAGAGTCGTTATCGTATCGGCGCCGATGCGCAGTATCGGATCGGCGGCCGGCGTCTCATTGACCTCGAACTGTATCGTAAGGGTGTTCACCGACAGATTGAGCGTGGTCGGGGTCGCCAGCGTCAGCACGACGCCCGGCATATCGCGATCGATGTCAAGCTCACCGGCGTTATAGTCTTCCAGCGAATTGCCCGCCGCGTCGGTCGCATTCACGATGACCGTATAACCGGCGCCGTCGGCGACCGTGATCGGGCGCGAACAGGCATAATTCAGGTTGTCGGCCGTCGTCGTACAGGTGAAGGGGATCACCTGTCCGGAGGTGGAGGTGACACTCACATTTGCGGGCAGGATCGGCTCGCTGAGATTGAAAGCGAGGGTCGGCACGCTGGTCGCCGCCGACGGGTTGGGAGTGAGCACCGGATTAAGCACCGCCGGCGCGGTCACATCGAAACGCGGCTTGACGGCAAGCGTCTTCACCGAGATATTCCCCGCCTCATCGGTGCTTTCGATGCGCACCTCCTTCTCACCATCGGCGTCGCCGTCAGGACCCTCCTGTACCACGATGCAGTAGTTATAGGTGGCCGGTCCGGGACAGGCGGTCGTGGTCGCCTTGCGGCCCGCTATCAGGACCAGCGGTTCGTCAACGGGCGTCTCGTCCACCTCGAACTCGACCCGGACCCGATCGCCCGCCTTGGAGGGGCTCTTGGGAATGGCACAGTTCAGTCCGGTACACTGGGTCACCGTTCCCGATATGACGGGCCGTTTACGGTCGATGACGGCGTTGAGGCCGAGCATCTGCCCGTTGTCCTTGTCGTCCGGGTTGATATAGTTCCCGGCCAGATCGCGGCCGTTGACCCACAACTCGTATTCGGCTATCTCCCACGATATCGCGATGAGCGAGACGGTACATTTCCAGCTCTTGGCGCTCCCCTGCTCTGCGCAGGTGAAGAAGTGGGTGTCGGGTGCATCTCCCGAAAGTTTGAGACCGGTGAGCGTCACCGCCTCGACATCTTCGGGGAAACTGAACCGGACATCGATGGCATCTGCCTGAATATTTGCCGTTTCGGGCGATACGGTCGGGTTGAGGAGCACCGGTGCGGTGGTGTCGTAAGTCACCGTCTTGATCAGGTCTATCGTCCGGCCGTTGCCCGCCGGATCGGTGATGGTCACCGATATCAGCTTATCGCCGTCCCCCTCTTCCGCTCCAGCGTAGTGAACATAGGTATAGTCGTTCCCGTCATGGGTGGTCGGAGCGCCGAGTTGCAGGGCCCCCACTTTCACGATGGGATCCCCTTCCAGCGTTTCCGACGAGGTGAAAGATATAGTGAACTGCCCCCCCAAATTCAAGGTGTTCGGGGTGACGTCCTGCGCCGTGAAGAAAGGGACATCGCGGTCTATCGACACCGTGCCGACCGAAAGGGCCTCCGCGGGATTGCCTGCGCGGTCGGTCGCCGAAACGGTCACCGGATACTCGTTGACCTGCGTATCGTCGGTATCGAACGGATGCGCACAGATAAAGTCGCGGCGCGGCGCGCCGTTGAGCGGGCAATCACCCGCGTCGTCGGTCGTCACGAGTCCCAGAACATCGTTATTGTTGTTGACGGCGGCGATCTCCGTCAGCACCACCTCCTCGGTAAAGGAGAACTTCACCTCGACCTGCGCGGTCGACTTGTTGCTCTTGGTCGGCAGGATGATCTTATTGGCAAGTTCGGCGGCGGTCATATCGAACGTGACCTGTCCGACGGCGTAGGAATCGGCGTTGCCGGCGACATCCTTGAGCTCTACGGTGACATCTTTCGAACCTTCGCCGTCGCTCCGCTGAACTTTATGGGTGCAGGTGTAGCGCTGGAGATCGGTGTCGAAGGTGCAGTCGGGCACTTCGATAAGACCGATGCGGACCCTGTGTTCCTGTATCTCCTCTGCGACGGTGAAGGTGATCGTGACGATATCCTCCTCCTTGGCGAGACTCTTGCCGGTGTCGCCGTTCACCGCGACCGACGACGGCGACGCCCCGGGGGCGGTGCGGTCTATCTCAAGCGACCCGAGCGGGATGACCCCCGCTATCGGGTTGCCGGCCATGTCGGTCGCCGCGGTCACCGTTATCGGGAACGAATCCTCGGGATCGGTGGCGGTTATCTGCCGTTTGTAGATGAAGAGCCGCTTATTCCCCTCATTGTCGGGGTCGCGGGCGAACAGACCGTCGAGGGCGCCCCAATCGATGGCCACCCCCTCCACATCCTCGGTGAAACTGAAGCGGACATCGACCGTCGCGCCGAGATTCGCCTTCTCGGGGGCGATGACCGGGTTGACGATATCGGGCGCCGTCGTATCGTAGATGACCGGATCGGCGTAGGAAAGGCGCGTCAGGTTGCCGGCCAGATCGACCGCCGCCACCGCAACATTCTTGGTGCCGTCCCCTTCGGCCGCGTCCACGATGTGATCGCAGGTATAGTCAAGACCGTTCTTTTGGCAGGTTTCGGCATCGAGACGCACCTGCAATTTCCCGATCTCGAGGAGCGATTCGGGCTTTATCTCCTCGCTGAGGGTGAAAGCGACGGTAAAGGCGGTCCCTCCTTTCACGGGAATGAGCGGATCGATCCCGGTTATCGTCAGATCGCTGATGGTCGGGGCGGTCTTGTCGATGACCGTCTCCCCCACCTCCTTCTGATCCTCCGCTATCTCGTTGCCCGCGCTGTCGGCCGCATCGACACGGATGGTATAGGGGCCTTCAAGATCGAGATCGTCGACGGTGTGGCCGAAACTGAACGATTGGTTGTCGACACTCGGACCGGTAAGGGCGAACACGATCTCCTTGGTCGGATCGTCGTCGAAGACCGCCGTCAGGATCACCTTAGACGGATCAACCGGTTCGGAGAAGCTGAGCACCGCCTCGATGGGGACACCTTTCTTGGCGCGGGCCGGGGTCGTTTCAACCCCCATAAGCTGCGGCAGGATATTGTCGAAAACGGTCTGCCCGACCCCGACGGTCGCGTCGTTGCCCGCCAGATCGCGCAGGGATGCCGTTATCGTCTTGATACCGGAGATGTCGGCTCCGGTCACGGTGTAGGTGTAGGCATAGTCGAGGTCTTCCTTCGTGTCGAGGGTGAGCGTTTTATCGTCGATCTTCACCACCGGGTCGGCCGCAAGGTCCTCGCTGGCGGTGAACGATACGGTGAGCGTATCGCCGCTCCGCAGCGTCTCCTTGCCGTCGGTACCGGCAACGGTGATATCGCCGATCGACGGCAGGGTGCGGTCTATCGTCACGACGCCGAGCGTCACCGCCGCCGTTTCATTGCCCACCCCGTCGACCGCCGTCAGGGTGAAGGTATAGAGCTGTTCGGCGTCGGTGTCACTGACCTGATAGGTGTAAGTGTAACTCTTGTTCGCCTTGTTGTCGGCGAGTTCAAAGGCCAACCCGCCCCAGTCGATGTCGAGCGACGCCGGAGCGACATCCTCATCGAACGAGAAGCGGACCGTGATCGTGTCGCCGATCTTCGCCAGTTCGGGGAACGGGGTCACATTCGGCACCGGCGCGGTGGTGTCGAGATAGACATCGGCGCGCTTCGGGGCGCTTTCGTACCCCAGCGTGTTGCGCGACTTACCGAAGACCGAATAGAGCGCGTCGCCCAGATCGGTCCACCCTTCGGTGATATCCCAATCGGCCAGCTCATAGGTCGTTTCGTCTATCTTGGTGAGCTCCGAAAGTTTCTTTTCGACCACCCCTTTCTCAAAGTTGAGATCGTTGGCGATGATGACGGTATCGGCGTTCTTCACCGTCAGCCGCAAGGTCACGGCCGGTTGCCCCACGCGCTCCGCCGCGGCGCCGTCATGGCGTACTTCGATGGCGAAACTGCCTGCCTGTCCCGTCTCGTCGACACCGGCGTTCGCCTGCAACTTCATGTTCACCGCCACCGCCTTGTTCCGATCGCTCGCCGAAAAGTTGAACAGCTCGGAAACGCCCACATAGAGCGGGTCGCCGGTCCGGGCGGCGTTGTCCCAGATGGCCGCACGGACAAAACGGCTGTTCCCGTAGGTCAGCTTCGTGAAGGTGAGATCATCGCCGCTCCCCAACTTCACCGGACCCGCCTCGTCGAGCGACTTGGCGTTGTTTTCGATGTCGGCCGGGAAGGTCTTTCCTTCGCCCCCCTTCCATTCCTGATAGTAGGCCCACATATAATAGTCCTTCGACGCGGTATCCGGCTCATGGCCCGTCTCCCACTGGAACAGGACCACGAACGAGCCCGGCTCGGTCGAAAGAGAGTCGCAGGCGGCCGTCATGATGAGGCACACGAACACGGCCACCGCACGCACTGAATTCTTTAGCATCGGTCTTTCCCCCGAAAAGATGACGCAAGACTGTAGCACACACCTCTATTATTTTCAAGGTTGATTTAGCGTACTTTTTTTGCTATGGTCCTCCGGTCAACACTATGGAGGATGACATGGAGATCACCACCAAGGTCCTGATGGAAACGAACAAAGGGAACATCACGCTCGGCCTCTACGGGAAAGAGATGCCGATCACCACCGCCAACTTCGTCAAGTATGTCGAGGCGGGCTTTTACACCAAACTGCTCTTTCACCGCGTCATTGAGGATTTCATGATACAGGGAGGCGGCATGATCGCCGGTCTGTTCACGAAAAAAGAACCCTTCCCGCCGATAAAACTCGAGATATCGCCCAACATCAAACACGAACAGTATGTGCTGTCCACGGCCCGCACCAGCGACCCCAACAGCGCCACCAGCCAGTTCTTCATCTGCACCGGCAAACACGAATCGCTTGACGGCCAGTATGCCGCCTTCGGGATCGTTCTGGAGGGCAAAGAGGTGGTCGACGCCATCGCCAAGGTCGAGACCCACAGCGTCCGCCACTACGACGACGTACCGGTCGAGAATGTCGTCATCAATAAAATGTCTATCGTGAAATAGCGCCTAGCCGCGGTCACAGATCGCGGATGATATAGACATCGTAGTCGCCGAGATACTGGAACCCATTCTTGCGGTAGAGCGTCACCGCCGGCGTATTCTGCCGGTGCACCTCGAGCTTGCACTGATACCCCATTTCTTTGGCCGCGGCGAGCGTCGCCGCCATGAGATCGTTGGCCAGTTTTTTCCCCTGATAGGCCGGCAGGATGCCGAAATGGTGCAGATAACTACGCCGGTAGTCGTGGGTCAGCCACGCGGTGCCGACCACCGCGCCGGTATCGCGCCGCTCCATCACCAACAGCCGTCCGCCGCCGGCGATCGTCCGTTGGACCACCTCCGGGGTATCGCCGCGATAACTGCCGCCCATCCCGGTCGCCACCCACAACGCTTCGACCGCCGTCCAATCGGCGGGCCGGTAATCACGGATCGCATAATCGTTCTGCATACAGCGCCTCCGCACAAATGCACTTCAGTGTAACCGTACCATTCCGGTTGTCAAATCGTCAGGGAAAGAAGGGATCGGAAAAGATCAATCGACGAGCGAACAGCCGCAGCCGGCGGTATCCTCTTCGTAAAAGACCTCGTCGGAGTCGACCGGAGCGGGGTCATCGGTCGGTACACCGTTGTCGGCGCCGGGGACGGTATCGGGAGTCTCCCCGGTATCGGGCTGAGGTTCGGTATCGATCGCGGTCTCATCGGGCAGTTCGCTATCCGGCGTGACCGCCTCGTCGGGCTGTGGCTCATCGTCGGCGCCGCCGGGGGTCACGCACACCCCGTTGCGGCACTCTTCGCCCGGATCGCAATCTTCGGCCACGGTGCATTCGGGGGTGCCGCCGCAGGTGCCGTTCTTGGCGTTCTCGACCATCATCCGGACATCGAGTATGCCGGCGCCGTAACAGGCGGCGGCATCGCCGTAGGGACAGGGCATGAGCGCCGAGGTGGCGGCCGAAAGCTTGACGCACTGGATCGCCTGCGCCGCCGTCAGGTAGGGAGCCGCCGAAAGCATGAGCCCCACCGCCCCGGCGACCACCGGCGATGCGGCCGAGGTGCCGTTGAAGTATTTCGTATAGGCCAGATCGGGCAGATCGGGGTAGCCGTTCTCGGTAAAGACCGGATTGAACCCCTTGTTCGCCGCGGTCGCGTCGGTGGTGGCGAGCGCGACGATATCGCTCTCATCGCCGCCCGCCGGCGCCGCGATGTCGATGGCGCTCCCCCAGTTGGAATAGTCGGTGATGGTGCCGTCCTTGCGCAGTGCCGCGACCACCACGATATCCTCGGTCGCCAGCGTCGCGTTCATCGCGGTGTCGCACTTCGAATTGCCGGAGGCCCAGACCATGACGGTCCCCAGACCGCCGCGGCCGTTGGTCAAACCATAGATTATCGCCTCGTTCATGAAATTGTCGGGGACGTTCACCGCGATGCAGTTGCCGGAACTATCGGTATCGCTGGCGGCGCTCCATGAGTTATTGACGACCCACGCGCCGTTATCGACTGCCCACTTAAGGACGTCGAGTTTTCTGCTGGCGGGCACCTGCCCCATCTCATTGCCGATATATTTCACCGGCAGTATCGAACAGTTCCAGCAGACCCCGGCCACGCCGATACCGTTGTTCCCGGTCGCGGCGGCAAGCCCCGCGACACAGGTGCCGTGCGCCATGATGTAGGGGTTCGGGTCCAGAATGGTGCCGTTCATATTGGGATCGACGTACGGTTCGCTCGGGACGAAACTCTGTCCCATGAGCAGATGGGTCCACAGATCGGGGTGCTGGGTATCGACGCCGCTGTCGACCACCGCAATGACCGCATCGGGACTGCCCGTTTCGATATCCCACGCGTCAGTCGAACGGATCATCGGATGGTGCCACTGATCGGCGAAGAAGGTGTCGTTCGGCGTGGTGGCGGTAAGCCGCGACCGTTCCATCCAGACCGGCTGGGACCACGCCACCAGACCGCTTTCGACCAGTGCCCGGGAAAGGGCGAAAAGATCGCTCCCCGCCGCCGGACGGGTCACGACATAGACCGGCCAGTCGGCGTACGGGGTCTCGCCCCTCAGGCCGTGGAGCGCCAACAGTTCATTCTGCGCCGTCGCCCCCACGCCGTCGTGGAAACGGACCGCCAACTCGCCGGTGAGCGGCATCGCCTCGCCGCCCGGCACCGCGACCGCCGGCCGCGCAGAATCGACGCGCAGTTCAAGGCAGTGTTTCGTGCCCTGAAAGTAATAGCAGGCATCGGCGGCCTGAAGCGCCGCCGCGACGAAAAGCATCAGCAAAAAGGATACGACCCGCATAAGACCTCCAAGAGTGAGCGTTTCCCGGGACGCACACAGGCGTCTTTGGTTTGACCTGAAGTAAGGGAAAAAAGTTTTGACGGGAGATCAGATCTTCTAGATGATCACCAGCGCACAGGCCGAATCGTCCTCTTTCGGTTCGGGCAGTACGATCACCTCGTCGGCATCGGGGATCAGAAGCGCGTCGGTAAGATCGCCGTCGGCCGTCTCATCGTCGGGCGCTTCCCAGCCGTAGGGGACACAGCGTCCCCCCTCCTGACACTCGGCGTCGCCGCAGTCGGCATTGTTGCGGCACGGCCGGAAACAGACGCCGCTCTTGTCGGTCCAGTTAAGGTGACATTTGTAATAGTCGGCCTCGGGACGACAGTCCTCGTCCGAGGTGCAGGTCCCGGCGCACAGATAGGTGCCGGAGCGGGTGCTGAAGATGCATTTCGAGTTTTCCGGGCACATCGAATCCTTGAGCTGATCGCAGGTCAGATAACAGTAACCGCCCGGTTTCGAGGTATCGCAGTAAGATCCGTTGTAGAGACAATCGGCCTCGCTCACACAGGGACCGCCCACCGGCGACGCATCGATATCGCAGGTCCCCTCCGCGGTGCAGGAATGTCCCTCGGGACAGTCATCCTTCGCCATACAGCGGGGCAGGCAGTAGCCCAGTATCTCGCCGTTGCAGTAATAATCCTCGCGGCCGCAGGAACGTTCGTAGCCGCATTCGCGGAGACAGACCCGGATGTTATCGATCCGCTCCATGACCGTCCCGTCGGGACAGGGGGTCCCGGAGGGCTTGAGGACGCAGTAGCCGCCGCGGGCGTTGTATCCCATAAAGGAATCAAGACAAAGCATCTGTTCGGGAAGATAGCCGGAGGAAAGGCAGTCGGCATCCTCGACACACGGCTCGCCGACCTTGGAAGGAATGACGACCTCTTCGTCGACCCAGCCGTCGCAGTCATCGTCGAGCGCATTGAGCACCTCCGCCCGCACCGTCAGCGGATCGCACATCGGGTAGCCCAGCGCAAGGCGCGCCGCCTTATGCAGATTGAGTCGCCCGTAACCGAATTTGGGAGAGAACCCTTCCGCGTCCCACATGCCGGTCTCGGGGTTTATCTTGTCGGCGCTCGTGTAGAGTATCTCCTCCGCCTCTTCAAGGGTGAGCGCGGGATTGAGCGAGAAGATGAAGCCCATGGCCCCGGTAACCACCGGCGCGGCCGCCGAGGTGCCGCTGAAATAGGAAAGATAGTCGCCGCCGATGTCGCCCGAACCGGGGATGGTGGTGGTCGCGATGCCGATGACCGGGGAGGAGGAAAGCGACGGCGCCGTTATCCCGAGATACATGCCCCAGTTGGCGTAATCGATATGGGTGTCCCACGCCGAGGTGGCGCCGACGACGACGACCCGGTGGGCCACCGTCTTCCCGGCGCGCTCGAACTCGAACTCATTGCGGAACAGTCCGTCATACGACGCGTCGACCCCATCGTTGCCCGACGCATAGACGATGATGCCCCCTTTGCCGCCGCGCCCATTCTTCATGAAGTTGGTATGCGACTCCTCGGCCCCCGGCATCATGGGAATATCGCCGTATTCCGAAGTGACGCCGAAACTGCAGTTGACCGCGACGATCGCGGGATCGGCCACGAGCCGTTCGTAGGTCTTGAGGTACATCTCGTCGCTGATGGCGCTCCCTTCCGCCCCCTCGAGCACGAGTATGGGATAGAGGCCGCACCACGGGCAGACGCCCGACACGCCGATATCGTTCGATTCGGCGGCGGTGATGCCGGCGCAGTTGGTGCCGTGCGATTCGGCCACATGCGGATCGCCGCCCGGCTCGTCGCGTATCGCGTCGTAGCCCGGATCCATCTTGCCGCCGTCGCCGATCAGATCGGGATGGGTCGTCACCACGCCCGAATCCATGATCGCTATCTTGGTGGTGTACTTGCCCGGCTCAAAGCGGATCTTCATGAGGAACCGGAGGGCGTCCTCGAACCGGATATCGGCCCGCTTGAGCGTCTCGACCGGGTTACCGTAGACATCGCGGTACCCGCCGTCGTTATTGAGGAACCATTGATATTCCGCATAGAACGGGTCCTGCGGGATAGCGACCCGCGGCCGCACCTCGCGGACGAGGTTGGGGAAGGCCCAGCCATGACCCGCTTCGGTGATACGCTGCGCGACCGCCACCGCATCGCCCGCGACGGTGAACTTATACAGCCCGTAGCCCGGCAGTATCTCGGTGAGCGTCAGACCATACCGCGCCGCGAGGATCGCGACATCGCCGGTCCCGCGCCAGAACAGCTCCGGCCGCGCCACCAGATAGCCCGCGCCGTGACGGTAGACCGGCAGTCCCCCCGCCTGTTGCCGTATGAGATAGTGCGTTCCGCCGGCGTTCCAGCGCTGGATGAACGGCCCCGGCGCCGGCGCGGCGGCGACCGCCGCCGTGATGCCGTCGGCCGGCGTCAGCTCAACCGAACGCCCGTCGCTGTAGTAGACCCGTTCGGCGCCGAGCAGGGCGGTAAAAAGCAGTATCAACGACACGCACAAGATCTTCATCGCGGACCTCCGACCGTCATATCGGCGCTATTGTAACGATATCGATGATTTTTGCAAAGAGTTATTCGCCGGCATAATCGGCGGCCGCATCGATCGCGGTATCGCCCAGATGGATACCGATGTAGCGGATGCCCGGTTCCTTGTCGTTCTTCTCCTTGAAGGGCCGATCGATCGCTATCTGGAGCGCGCCGCCGCCGCGCAGATAGAACTCGTTGCCGCCGTTGCCCTGCCAGTACTTCTTGCTGAAGTTGGTGAAGCTCGGCTCCTTCTTGAATCCGTACAGACCGGTCGCTTCGTTCATGATGAGCGCAATGCGGAAATTGGTCAGCATCTTGCCGCAGTCAAGTTCCGGATCGATGTATTTCTGTATATAGGCATCGAAATCGAGATGATCGTTGTTCGGACTTTCTATCAGTTCGCGGTAGAACGCGTTCCCCTGCCCTGAGTGGATCCTGATATACTGGTGGAACAAATAGGTCAACGCGTAGTTCGCGGTGATGTCGCTGCCGTTGTAATCCCAGTAGGTGACCGACAGCCCCTCGGAGACCGAATCGGAATCGTTGTAGGCATTGCGGTAGTCGCGCTGGAAGCCGCGGTAGACGTGCTCGGCGCTCGTCGACATCCCTTCGGCCATCCAGGTCAGGAAGTTCTGCTTGCCTTCGACCAACGCATCGCGGTTGTTGTGCACCAGATGCTCGAACTCGTGGGCGATGACATCCGACGCATACTGCGCGCCGAACTGCCCGATCATCTTCTCGATGAATATCATGTCGGCCTTGTTCGAATCCTCATAATCGTACAGCTCGTAGGGGCTGAAATAACCGCCCGCATTGCCGCCCATACTGACGAAGAACATGCTGATCTTGCCGTTCTGATCGACATCCGACGGTTCGTAGAAATTCTCCGTGACCAGATCGAAGATGGTGTTGTCGAACTCATCCGCTATCCCACGCGCCGTACTTTCCGCTATCACGCCGCCCGACACCTCGGACCACATGATGCAGTGTTCGCCGACATAGACCGCCTCGGCCTCCACCTGTTCCCGTTTCCCGGTGTTCAGATCGGAGGTCCAGAGCATGGTGCGGTCGCCCACCACCGGATCGAGCGCCGGTTCGATGGCGCGGTAACGGTTCAGCGGCCGTTCGACCGCCGTAAAGGGACGGCGCGGTAGACCGGATACGGCGGCCTGCGGCGTACGGGGAAGGGCCGCCTTCGTCATCTTGCCCGGCTGCGGCAGGGTCCCGACGATCGAACTCATTTCGCCGTTCGGCTCCTCGTTGACGACCAGCAACATATCGCCGTGGTAGATCGGCCCGTCGAAGTCGTAGCGCGGCACGCAGAGCAGTTCGTCGCTGGTCGGGATATAGCCGTTGGTGCAGATACAACGGTATCCCGCATCGGTGTTCTCGCATTCGGCATAGTCCGGATCGCCGCACAGGTCCTTGGTCGCGGCGCACTCGTCGGTATCTTTGCAGGTCGCGGTATCCCATCCGGAACAGTCTTCCCAGCAGGTCGCGGTCCCGGTCGAACCGGTGGTCACCTCGGCACAGTCGGCCGTATCGCCCGGCTCGCAGGCCTCATCGCCGCCTACCGCCCCGTCGCCGCACGCGGAGGCGATGACATCGGTGTCGCCCACCGCTTCGTTGTCGACGGTCTTCTTCCCCGCCGCATCATCACAGGCGACCAGCAGACAGCCGATCATCAGGAACATCATAAGCACTTTTTGCATGGGATCCTCCGTTGGTCCAAACCTCTTACCAATGCTACTAGCAAAAGGCTCGCCGCGTTTTATTTATATTGAATATCGGATAGTTATATCTACTTGAATTCGACCAGCGTCGCACCGTCACCCCCCTGTTCGTCGGGGGCCCGACGGGAGGTGAAATGGTACCGTTTCGCCAGCATCATCAGATGTTCGCGCACCGCCTTTTTAAGCACCCCCGTCCCGTGGCCGTGAACGATGATGAGCGAGAGGCTCTTGGCGGTATAGGCCGAGTCTATGGCCTTTTCGACCAGTCCACACGCCTCTTCCGCGTTGACGCCGCGCACATCGCACCGTTCATGGTAGGCCGCCTCGGTCGCGATCTTCCCCGACGCGACCTTCTTCATCCGCTTCTCCTCCACAACGATGAGCCGTTCGACCGGCACCGATATGCTTTTGCCGCTCGCCATGATCTCCGCGTTCTTTCCCTTTATCGCGGTGAGTGTTCCCTTTAATTTCATGAGCTTGTCGTACACCTGCGTCTCGCCCGGCACCGCCCCCGCCGCATCGGCCAGCGGCGTTCCTTTCGTTTCATCCTGTTTCGCCTTTTCGCGGTCCAGCGCCTGCGACAGATTCTCTTTCTCCTTGCGGACCACCGATATCCGTTCCGCGATCTTTTTGGCGTCTATCTCCTCGACCCGGCGGCGCAGTTGCGTCTCCTCGAGTTCGGTCAGCCGCTTGAGCATCTTCAGCCGCTCCTGCTCGAAGCTCCGCTCCTTCTGGGCCAGTTTGTGGTGCAGCGCCTCGATCTCCTCTTTCTGCTTGATCGTCTCGGCCTTCAACGCCTCCAAATGCTCCTTCTCCTCGTCAAGCTCCTGCTCTTTCTGGCGCAGGCGGTTGAGGAGCGGTTCGACCGACTCTTCGCGGGTCGATAAGAGCTTTTCGAGCGCCCGGACGAATTCGGCGGGGAAATCTATCTGCTTGACCAGCGCCAGCGCGTTACTGCCGCCGACAAGGTTGTAGATGAAGCGGTAGTTCGGGCGGTCGCGTTTCTCATCGAAGCCCATCGCGACCGGCACGAAGGCGGGATCCTCGAGCGCTATCGCCTTGACCTCGGCCAGATGTGAAGTAACGAGGGTGAAGCATCCCTTGTCGCGCAGGAATTCAAGGAAGGCGCGAGCGATGGCGCCCCCCTGCTGGGGATCGGTCCCGGTCCCGATCTCGTCGATGAGGACCAGCGACCGGAGATCGGCCTTGTGCGATATCCCCGCCAGATTGCGGAGGTGGGCCGAGAAGGAGGACTCCCCCTCGTTGGCATCCTGCTGATCGCCCAGAACAAGGAAAATATCGTCGAAGAACGGCAGTTTCGCCCGCTTCGCCGGCACCGGGAAACCGCACCGCGCCAGTTCCGCCACCGTGAAGAAACTCTTGAGCGCCACCGTTTTGCCGCCGGCGTTGGGACCGCTGACGACCATGATCCGCTCACCTTCCTTGAATATAAAAGCGTTGCGCACCGTCTTGCCGCCCATCGCCGTGAGGACCGGCGGATACCACGCCTCTTCGACCGCCGCACCCTCGTCGGAGAACTCGGGGACGGCGCAGTCGTAGGCGCGCATCCAGCGGTCGCGGGCATAGAGCGATTCGACCCGGAGCGCCAGCGCCACGCACTCCTCGACAACGGCCAGTTTCCGGCGCAAAAGTCCGCGCAGTTCGCGCAGTATCTTCTGTATCTCGGCATGTTCGTGGGATGCCAGCAGACTCAGCCGGTTATTGAGTTCGACCAACGGGAGCGGCTCCAAGAAGGCCGTCTGGCCGGTCCGCGAAAGGTTGTGGATGACCCCTTTCATGACCTTTTTGAACTGCGTCTTGAACGGCAGCACATAGCGGTCGTCCCGTATCGTGAAGTAGTCCTCCTGCAGCATCGCGCCGACCGCCGGATCGGCGAGCATCGTCTTGATCTCACGCGAGATGAGCTGGTGGGTGTCGGCCAGATGCCGCCGGATACGTGCCAGTTCGGGGCTCGCCTCGGAGTTTATCTCGCCTTTCTTATCTATCGTCTGCTTGATGGTCATCTCGAGCGACACATCGGGTTCCAGCGCGCCGAAAAGTACCGCGAACTCCTTTACCCATGTCTGACGCGCTACTTCGCCTTTGGCGAGGCGCACCTGTTCGAGGAAGTCGCCCACGGCGCGGTAGTCGAGCGATTCCAGCGGCTCGTCGCGGTCGAACCGGTGAAGTATGTCGGTGATACGGTCAAGATCGTAGTTGAAGATGGGCAGACCGGCGTCGTGGAGCGTCCCCGCCTCGGCGATGAGCCGGAATTCGCGGTCGGCCCCTTCGCGGGTCAGCGTCTTCGCCTCACGGATATGCCGTTTGGCCGCCGCCGAGAAGCACCCCTCGGCGATAAGATCGAGTATCTGTTCCCATTCGTGTTGCATGGCCTCTCCCTTCGGGATATTGAATGCTCCGGCACTTTACCATGCCGCCCGGGAGAGTCAAGAGGATCGAAACGGGTTGACTTCGCGCGGCACTTTTTTATAATGGGGCGTGCACATCGTTCACCACCGGGAGGGACCCATGAAGAAGTATCGTCTGCTGTGGCTCTGCGCGGCGCTGATCGTGCTGGCCGCCTGTTCCAGCGAAAAACGGTTGTTGACGACCGACCACACACCCACCCCCGACAACGCGGTCCCCGACGAGGACACCGCCGTGGTCGATGAGCTGGCCGGCGAGGACGATGCACTGTTGGGCGACCAAACGCTGACCGACGACATCGCGTCCGACGACATTGTCGCCGACGAGGACGGGCTCCTGACCGATGACGATGTGCTCACCGAACTGACCTGCGAAGAGATGGTCAACTGCGGCAACAGCTGCAGCGGCGACCGCGACTGCATCGACGCCTGCGTCGCGATGGGTTCGACCGCGGCGCAGGAGCAGTACAGCGCGCTGGAGACCTGCGCCACCATCAACTGCACCACCGAATGCGACCCCGACGCCGGCACGGTGGAACAGTGCGAGACCTGCGCCGCCGCCAACTGCCCCGCCGAGGTAAATGCCTGCTACGGTATCCCGGATGCCCTCTCCTGTAGCGAGATAATCACCTGTCAGAACAACTGCGCCGCCGATCAGTCCTGCCGCAACGCCTGCGTCACCGCAGGGTCGACCGAAGGACAGGCCGAATACAACGCCGTACTGACCTGTGCGGCCGCTCAGTGCGCCACCGAATGCGGCTCCGGCATGACGCAGGAATGTCAGACCTGCATCACCACCGACTGCGCCGCCGAGGTGAACGCCTGCCTCACCGACTAGACGATCCTCTCCGCGACCATTTCTTCGCCGTTCGGACGGTATGTGGGAAAACCGGGAATAGTTTACGGCTCAGTAGCACCAGCCCGTATCGTAGGGACTGTAATCGCTGTAACCAAGATACGAATCGTACGCCAGCACTTTGTAATAGTAGGAGGTGCTCACCGCCGGCGGATAGTCGGTATAATACGTATTGGTCGTGCCGGAAGCGGTAAGCAGGGCGTAACTGCCCGATGCCGAGGTCGCACGGTACAGATAGTAGGAATCGGCGCCGGTGACCGAACTCCACGAAACGTAGACATAGCTGGTATAGGAACCGTCCGACGCCGAGATGGTGGCGGGAGCGGCGAGTGTCGCCTCGGTACAGTAGGCGGTATCCCAGTATTCGCAGCCGGTGGCGCAGTAGGCGGTGCCGGTATAGGAACTGCCGAGCTCCGCCTCGCAGGTGGTCGTATCGTCGCCTTCACAGACCTCGGACCCATTGACCTCGCCGTCGCCGCAATAGGTGGTCATCGTGCCGCGGACACAGCGGACCGAAAGAGAGGTGGCGTTATCCCCGTAGGTCAGCGTCCCGGTGGTGAAATTCACCTGCCAACTGTAGGCGGTCGAGTCGCTCAGGACCGTCGCGGACCAGAAGCCGGATCCCGTGTCGAGCAGATCGGCGTCCCAGTACATCCCGGTGTCGGAGGGTCCGGAGCCGGTAGCGCAGGAACCGCAGTCGGATTCGACCCAGCAACCCGTATAGGCGCTACACGAGTCGTACACCTCGCAGGCGCCGCCCCGGGTTATCTCCGTACAGCTCCGCACCAGCGACCGCAACTCCGATATCGTCGGCAAGCGCCAGTCGCTGTAGCCGCCGAGCGAAAGATCGGCGCAGAAGGTCGTCGCGCCGCTCTTATTGGTGGTCGTCATCGTGCTGTTCTGCCATGTCAGGCCGGAGGTCGAATCATACCAGGTCGCCGCCTTCTCGGGATTGCAGGTGGTGCCGGTGCAGCCGTTGGTACAGGTCTCTATGAGTTCGGCCGACGTATCCTCCGTGCAACTGTAACCCGAACAACCGCGCGTCACATAGTTCCGGTAGATATGGCCCGAACCGCAGTAAGGATCGCCGTCGTATCCGCTCGCGCCGCACTCACTCTTCTTGTCCTCCATCGTCCCGCACGAATCGAAATAATAGACATCGCCGGAAGCGCATTCGTAGGAATAGTGGGAGGTACAGTCGCCCGAACAGTCGCCGTTCCCGGAGCAGGTCCCGCCGCCGTCGCACAGCAGCGGATCGCCCCATTCGGTGTAACCGTCCGCGTCATAGTCGTCGCAGACCGCGTAATGGGTGCTGTCGATACAGCTTCTCTGGTAGGCGGTGCACTGGTCCTGCCCGATGCAGGTGGCGGTGTCCCAGCCGGTGCAGTTGTCGAGACATTTGGCCTTACCGCTGGAATACTTGTAGGGATCGATATCTACGCAGTTATCAACCGTGCCGTCGCACAGCTCGACCCCTTCCACCGTCCCGTTGCCGCAGGTCGGCGAAACGATATCCTGATCCGACTGTTCATCGTTCTGCTCGTCGTTCTGCGCGTTATCGTTGCCCGTCTGGTCGGTGTCGTCGCCGACGGTATCGATCGCGAACGGATCATCCTCGTCGCCCGACACGATAAGGTCCAGATCATTCCCAGCCAGCGCGTCGTCATCCTTGTGCCCCGAAGTCTTCACCCCGCCGCAGGAGGCGGTGAAGAGCAAAGCGACCGTAATCAGCGTCATGTTCTTGAACATCGGGTATGCTCCCTTTGAAAATAACCGCAGAACAAGATACACCATATCCCTTCCAATTGCAATACAACGGGAAACATCAGCATCACCAAGGCCGTCAACCCGATTTTTCTTGTATCAGAAAGAAGGACCCGCTGATACTTTGTCTGGGGGTGGGAGGGGTTGGCTCCGTACCAGCGGGCAATTATCTATAGTGGGTGTCGGGAAGGATGTCCAGAAATTTAAGCGCCTGTATTAAAATAAATTTTTTAGCGAAAACGATACATATATAATAGTGTGGCCACGATCTTCCTTCCCTAGATACGATCACTTCGTAGGGGTACATTCAAAAGAGCCGTCGCCTGCACGCATACAGAGATACGGTCCGGGACAGCACTCCTTAATGAACGGGATGCAGGTTTCGCCCGACAGCGGACAGTCCGAGCGCGTACAGGTCGCTTGATCAAAAGAAAGGCAGTCCGTTGCGCAATAAGCGACACCCTCCAGTCCCGCGCCGTAAAATTCCTTGCAGTCATACTGCTGACCAAGTTCACAGGCCTCCCCCGGATCGACAACGCTGTTCCCGCAGGTGGCGCTGGCAAGTATGCAGGCATCGGTCTTTTCACTGCAGACATATCCCTGCGGACATGACCCCGGGCCGCATATATTTGAACAGACGTTCCGGTCGAGACAGACATAGCGATTGGCGTCATTAAGAAGACAACATTCTCCCGACATGCACTGGCCGCAGGCAGTAGACACACAACGGCCCAACGCAGTATTGCAGGTCTGTTGATCTGCGGTACAATCAGCATCCTGGGTACACCGGCCCGCGCAGGTCCCGGTTGCTCCGTCGCAGATCCCGGGATAACACTGCGGATCGGAAGAGCAACCGGTGGGGGTGACCGGCGTATCGATATCAGACAGCACCTCATCGGAAGAAAGGTCCTGATCGGGGTCTCCGGCAAGGTCGTCATCGAAAATGTCCTGTTCCGCGCTAGGGTCATCAGCGCTATTCGGATCATCTGTCTTCAGATCATCTTCCGCAACGACCCTATCTGCATCAACCGGTCCCGTGGCATCCGTATCGCCGGCAGAGGGTGTTGTTCTTGCGGTGCTGTTCTGGCATCCAGAAAAACTCAAGAGTGAAAGCAACGATACCGTGAACAGGAACGCCCTACCCATCCGCATACGATCCTCCCTGAAAAACTGAGCGGTTCATCGGACACCTCGGTCATGATCTCAAGACCCTCTAACAGACCAGCTTAGGCGGAGTAAAGTTTTGCGGCGGCGTTATGTATAGCGAAACGGTCGCAAATTCGGCCGGTAGGGGTGGGAAGAACGCTCTCTGATTTCGGAGAAAGTCTTGACGGAAACTACACCGCGGGAAGGCTAGTCCGACTTACTGCGCGAATCGATCCTTGAAACTTCAAGTTCACATTCCGCCGGATTCTTGCAAGTGACCAACTTCGCCTGCACACAGGTAGGACCCTCGGCATAATTCTGACACCGCCAGAAAATGACCTTGTCGTTCACGAAATCCCTCTGCGAATCGATGATCTCGGTCACCCAGAACGACGAGTCGGCCGTGTTGTAGGCATGATACTTGAGATTGGTGCCGGTGACACTGCACGCAGTGAAGAACAAGGCGACGACGATCAGCAGGAACAACGATCTCATGGATCCCTCCTCCACAATGGTTAATGGTCATACGGTAGCGAGCGAATACGAGCGACCATACCCAGAATCGATTTTGTTTTCAAATTATTTTTACGCGATCGACAGTAGCGAGGTTAGTTCAGTTTTCGTCGCAGGTGATATCGGCGAGCGTCCCGCACTCCATATGCGCGGCCACCGCCGATCCGTCGCCCACATTCACATGGACGCCGCTGTAGACATCGTCCATCTCATCGGGGATGATGAATTCGGGGATCGTCACGCGGGCGCTCTGGTAGGTCGTGCCGCTGAAGGTGAAGGAGGGCAGGACCTGATCCCATGTATTATTCTGCACACCCAGTGTCCCGGAGGGAACCGCCCAGCAGAAGGTGCCGGTGCAGGTGACATTGCCGATGCTCGACATGTTGTGGCCACAGCCGGGGCTGTCGAGTGCGTCGCCGCTCACCTGTGCCGCGGTCGAGGTCCAATTCATCCGGTCGTTATTGGGGGTGCTGGAGGTGCTGGTGTGGGCGCCGGGATAGTCGGGAACATCGCAGTCGTCCCACGCGGCGGTGGTGCCGGTGACCTGACCGATCGCGACCCCAACGCACTGACGGTCGAGCGAGAGGGAGTCGTTCTCCGGCAGACAGAGATCGGCGTTGAGCAGACAGCCCGAATCGGTCAGCGCGAGAAGCCCCAGCGAGTGGTCGACATTGGTGGTCACATTGGTCCCCGATGTCGAAACGACAAACTCTATCGGCATATAATATTCGACCAACTGCACGACCGGGTCGACGGCGGGGGCGTCGCCCGCCTCATTGGCGGTGAAACGGAGACGAACAAAACCACCGGGCCATTCGGAGGTCGAATTGAAGGGGCCCGACTGAGTGCTCGATGAGCCGTTGATGCCCGCGTTCTCCATCGTATTGCGCGAACCGGTGCCGGTCTTCACGTTGTGGAAGCGGCCCAGCGGCGTCGAGCCGTCGTAGAAACGGTAAACCACATCGCAGAACTTCTCAGCACTGACCACATCGTTGTCGGCAGCGGCATCATCGGTCACTATGCCATCGGTCACCGCGTCGTCGGTCACCGTGTCGTCGGTCACCGTGTCGTCGGTCGCGTCGTCAGTCGCGTCGTCAGTCGCGTCGTCAGTCGCGTCGTCGGTCGCATCGTCGGTCGCGTCGTCGGTCGCGTCGTCGGTCGCATCGTCGGTCGTGTCGTCAGTCGCGTCATCGGTCGCGTCGTCGGTCACGTCGTCGGTCACGTCGTCGGTCGCGTCGTCAGTCACGATGCCGTCGGTGAGCAGATCGTCGCCATCGGAGATCACCGCATCGGTATCGTTCGGCGCAACATCATCCTTCTTCGGTTTCGTGGTGCCGCTCTCGCAGGCGCTCAACAAAAGCACAGCGGCGACAATCGTGATGAACAGCGTTCTGGTCGCAAGGATCATGTTCTCCTCCCTAGGTTTCCTAATATGTATGGATCGAAAAAACAAAGGAAGATATCTCAATAAACTTCTTTTTACAATTATTCATGAAATAAAAAGCGTGCGATTTCGCACACATGGGCGATTCTTTCGATGAAAGCGGAAATGCACATTCTGGCGGAGGCGGCGTGACGTAGCGAGTGGTCTGAAAGATTTATTTTTTCGGCGGCAACGGAAAGAGCAGGCTGGTCCGCGCGCAGTAGCGGCGGTACTCATCGCCGAAATGTTCGGTCATCTCCTTCTCCTCGCGCCCGATGGTGACCCGGAACGCGCCGTAGAACACCACGCAGGTCGTCAGCACCAGCCACGACCGCATCGCCAACGCTATCGCCGGGATGAAGAAAACAAAGAACGCCGCATAGAGCGGATTGCGCGACCACCCGTACGGCCCGTCGGTGATGAGCCGCGTCTCGCGCAGACCGCGCAGAAGCCGCCGTATCGTCATGCTGTAGAAGAACGCCCCCGCCGCCGCGAGAATGAGCGCCCCGTAGCGCGCCGCATCGAACGGGATCGCGTTCACCGAGAAGAGCGCGGGATAAAGTCGGTCGATCCAGCCCGCCGCCAGCAGATACGGCAGCACCCAGAGAAATATCAGCGGCCCGCTGCCGAACGTCGAAAGTTTTTTCGCCATTTTTTATATCCCTAAAAACCTGTAGATGAAAAAAATGGTCGCGGGGTCTGGACTTGAACCAGAGACCTTCGGGTTATGAGCCCGACGAGCTACCATCTGCTCTACCCCGCAACCTCGGAAGCGCGAAAGCAGGGCCAGTATATGTTGCGCTTGCCGTTTGTCAACCTAAATTTTATCACTCGCGCGCGAATTCTTCCTCTTAACTTGATTTCGCAGACCTATTTTACTATAACTGCCCTGCACTTATTCGCGTATCCGAGGAGCGCACATGGCCACTATCGACATCGTTATTTCCGAACTGAGATCGCTGTTCCCCGATTGGGAAAGTACCGTCCCGAGCAAGATATGGCCGGTCATCGAACAGACCGCATACGAAACCGCCGTGGACGAACTGGAGGATTTCCTCGACAAGTACCGCACCGTCGGCAAGGAATGGGGCTTCCACCCCTACGCCCCCTTCGCGCGGCGCATCCTCAAGAATGTCCTCTATGTCATCACCGATCCGGTGCTCGGGGGGCTCGGGAACCTTGAAAAAGGACTCGACATGATCAAGGCGGGAAAAGCCGATCGGCTGGTACTGCTTACCAACCATCTGAGTTACGCCGACGCCAATCTGCTGGCGACCCTGCTGCAGCCCACGCTCATCGCCAAGGGGTTCGGCGACGATTTCTCGGTGGTGGTGGGGCCGAAGGTCTACAACCAGCGGTTCAAGGCGTTCTCGTCGCTCCAATTCAACAGTCTGCTCATCGCGCAGTCGCTGACGGTCGCCACGCAGGAGGCGACGCTCTCCATCCGCGAGATAGCGCGCGCCGCCAAGAAGGTGATGGGCGATATCCATGAGCAGGTGAAGGTGCTCCTGATCTTCCCCGAAGGGGGCCGTAGCCGCACCGGGAACCTGAACCGGTTCCTGCCGGGGGTCATCAAGCTCATCGAGGCGGCGGGGAACGCGGTGGTGGTCCCGGCGTCGATCATCGGCGGCAATGTGCTCCTCCCCATCAACCACAGCACGCTCCACTACGCCCGCGTCGATGTGACGGTGGGCGAACCGATACTGATGAGCGATATGCACGCCCGCTACGGCACCACCGATCAGGCGAAGCCCGATATCATGGATCACTTCGGCCGCGCGGTGGCCGCCACTATGCCGCCGGAGCGGAGAGGTCACTACGCGCAGGAGAATGGATGACCAAGCGGCTCGACGCGCTACGGCAACAATACGAGAAACAGCCCGATCTGGCGTCGCTGATCGAATATCTCGAACAGGCCTACAAGGAGAACGAGTGCCGCACCATCATCGATACGGCCGGTTCGTGGCAGGGCGGGTCGACCCCCGAACTCGATTTTTATGTCGGCGCGGCGCTCCTCACGCTCGGGCGCAAGGCCGAGGCGATACAGCGTTTCCAAGCGGTGCTGGCAGTCAACCCGAACCATTTCCGCGCGAAGAAGAAACTGGAAGAGGCCGATTCGGCCGAGGTCGCGCCCGACGGCGCGGCGGCGCCCAAGGAACTGCGTCAGATACGCCTTCCCGATATGCCGTCGCAGGAGAGCGATCACTATCAACGCATCGGACGGCGCAACATCATGATCGCCGTCGGCGCCGTCATCGCGCTGATCCTGCTGGCGGTGATTCTGGCCGGAGAGTCCACCAGCGGCGTCGAGAAGCTCACCGCCGATCCGGAGGCGACGCTCTGGCCGCTGACCTATACCGATTTCGAGCGGCGTAGCGAAGAACTGCGGCGCGTGGAGGAACAGTTCTCCACCGAGGACGCGCCGCGCAAGGCGTTGTTCTATCTCTCCGCGTTCACCGCGCTTGATTACACCATGCTGGATCGTAAAGAGATCGTGACGCAGGCGCGGTTCTACTTCACCCTCACGGTGGAGAAGGACGAAACGATGGTGGGCCTGATGAATTATATCGACGGCCGCGATCCCTCATCGCCGCTCGCGAAGGGGCATCGGCTCGCTGCGGGGTGGCCGGGGAACAAAAAGGAACTCGCGACCTACACGCCGCAACCGCGCGACACGGTGACCGGCGCCGGGCTTCGCGCCGCGTGGTATGACGCACTGTTGCTTTACCGCGGCGAGAAGTATGACGAGTCGCTGAAATTGACCGGCGCGATACTCGCCGAATTCCCGATGGTGGAACTGGCGCAGAAACTGCGCGTCGCCGCGATCGCCCGGAAGGCCCAAAAGCAGGACGCCGGCGCCGATTCGACGCGCCTCCTTTCGGAAGAACAGATCAGGACCTTTACCGAGACGCTCTCCCGCTGGCGGGTTGACAGCGAGGAGCGGGCGTTGCTGTCGGAAGCCTATATCGCCCTCGGTCAGGCAGCGCAGCGTCCCGAACTAGAGCGCGAAGGTTTCTATCTCGGCTGTCCCGGAAGATATTTCTGCAACGATACGCTCCTCTCGTTCATGGACAACGGTCGCACCGAAGAGGCGAAACGGATGGCGCTCTACGTCAAGGAGATGAAGGGGAACGCCCGTGACGCATCGGACCTGCGCATGGTCATGCGGGCCGCCCATCGCGACCGGGATTACGGCAACTGTTATTTCGCCTTCAAGGAGCTCCAACAGTTCTTCCCCGACAGCGTCGACCGCGCAATGATGATCGATGCGGCCGAATGTTGCGAGAAGGAGAACTATCTGGAAGAGGCGCTCGAACTCTATGAAAAAACGTTGGACGGCGACACCGATCCGGCCCGCGCGGCGAAGATAGCGGAGATGCGCTACCTGCTGCGGCATGATCCCCAAAGCGCGCAGGAACTCAAAGCGCTCGCCGACAAGAATCCCGAATCGGCGCCGGTGCTCAATTCTTATCTGACGGTCCTGCTCAAGGCGGGGAACCAGTCGGAAACCTCCCCGGTGCTCGACCGGGTCTACAAGTTCACCGAACCCGCCAAGCGGCTGGCGATCATCGAACGCTATCTGCAGGCGGGGCTGGTGACGCGCGCCATCGAACTGCTGATCGACAACCGCGACCGGCGCGAGATGCGCGAACGGCTCTACGACCTCTATAATCACTACTTCCTTTTCGACGCGGCCGATGCGGTCGCCGGGAAGGAGGAGTTCGCCACGACCGCGTTCTGGCGGCTTGTCCGCACCGAATACGACCGGCTGACGGCCGACACCGCCGCCGAGGTGGGCGAAAAACTGGAGAAGTTGGAATCGGACCGTCAGTTGAAATGTTTCTCGCCGCTCTTATACCTCAAGGCCGAGGCGTTCCGCCGCGCCGGGAACACCAACAAGACCTTCGCGATGATCGACGGGATGCTCGAATGCGACCGGAACTATCTGCCGGGGCTCATCTTCGCCGCCGAGATATCCTACTATCAGGGCGACACGAAACGGGCCATCGCCGGGGTCAAGTATCTGCTGGAGCGGGAACGGTATCTTTCCCCCGGCACGTTCATGTACCATAACTACCTAACGCTGCTGCTGGCCGAACTCTACATCGGTTCGGGCAACGAGATAAAGGGGCTCAATTTCCTGACGGCCAACCTCGACCGCTCCCTGCCGTTCGGCAAGCGGGAACGCGAGAAACTTCAGGACATCTACGACAAGTCGAAGATCGTACTCAAGAAGCGCATCGAGAAGCTCATCGACGAGCGCTTCCGCTAGACATCACAGGAGGCAATCCCCATGGAGTATCGTCCCGCAGAGATCGAACCGAAATGGCAGAAACGGTGGATAGACGACCGCGTCTTTTCCTACCGCGGCAAATCAAGCGATAAGCCGAAATACTACATGCTCGAGATGTTCCCCTACCCCTCGGGCCGCATCCACATGGGCCATGTCCGTAACTACTCCATCGGCGATGTGGTGGCGCGTTACTGGACGCGGCGCGGGTTCAATGTGCTCCATCCCATCGGCTGGGACGCCTTCGGACTGCCGGCCGAGAACGCGGCGATAGAGCATAAGACCGCCCCGGCCGTCTGGACCTACAAGAACATCGACAATATGAAAAGCCAGCTCAAGAAGCTCGGTTTCTCCTACGACTGGGAGCGCGAGATCGCGACCTGCCGCCCCGAATACTACCGCTGGGAACAACTCTTTTTCATCGAGATGTGGGAGAAGGGGCTGGTCTACAAGAAAGAGTCAGAGGTCAACTGGTGCGAGAAGTGCGCAACGGTGCTGGCCAACGAACAGGTCGAGGAGGGCGTCTGCTGGCGGTGCGATTCGACCGTGACCAAGAAGAAGATAGACCAGTGGTTCTTCAAGATAACGGCCTATGCCGATGAACTGCTCCGCGATCTGGACAACCTCCCCGGCTGGCCCGAACATGTTAAGGAGATGCAGCGCAACTGGATCGGGAAGAGCGAGGGGGCCTACATCGACTTCGCGACCGATGAGGGCGGCAAGCTGACCGTCTTCACCACCCGTCCCGATACGCTCATGGGGGTCACCTTCGTTTCGATGGCGGTCGAACATCCGCTGGCGGAAGAGATACTGGCGGGCGCGAAGGATAAACACGAGATGGCCGCCTTCATCGAAGAGGTCAAATCGTTCCACGCCGCCAACGTCCGCGACGACAACTACGAGAAGAAAGGCTACTTCACCGGCAGATATCTCACGCACCCGGTCACCGGCGCGAAGGTGCCGCTCTACTTCGCCAACTTCGTGCTGGCGGGCTACGGCACCGGCGTGGTCATGGCGGTCCCGGCGCACGATCAGCGCGATTTCGAGTTCGCGCAGAAGTACGGTCTGCCGATCAAAGTGGTCATAGAACCCACGGATAAGAAACTCGCGCTGCCGCTTGCCGAGGCCTACACCGAACCGGGCATCATGGTCGATTCGGGCGAGTTCACCGGCACGCCGTCGGAAGAGGGCAAGAAGAAGGTGTCGCAGTGGCTGGTCGCCCATAAGAAAGGGGCGGTCGGCATCAACTTCCGCCTGCGCGACTGGGGTATCTCGCGCCAGCGCTACTGGGGCTGTCCGGTCCCGATGGTGAAATGCGAGAAATGCGGCATGGTGCCGGTCAAGAAAAGCGATCTGCCGGTGCGGCTCCCCGAAGATGTCCGCTTCTCCGGCGTCAATTCGCCGATAAAGTCGATGCCGTCGTTCTATGAGACCACCTGTCCGACCTGCGGCGGCAAAGCGATCCGCGAGACCGATACGATGGACACCTTCGTCGAATCGTCGTGGTATCACCTGCGCTACTGCGACCCGCACAACGATAAAGCCCCCTTCGACAAAGGCGAGGCGGCCCACACGATGCCGGTGGACCAGTACATCGGCGGGGTCGAACACGCGGTGATGCACCTCCTCTACACCCGTTTCTTCACCAAGGTGCTGGCGGACCTCGGCTATGTGCCGTTCCGCGAACCGGTGAAGAACCTCCTCACGCAGGGGATGGTCTGCATGGAGTCCTACAAGGCGGGCGACGACTATCTCTACCCCGAAGAGGTCGAATGGCGCGACGGGAAGCCCTTCAGCGTGAAGGACGGCGCGCCGGTGAACGTCGGCCGCATCGAGAAGATGTCCAAATCGAAGAAGAATGTCATCGATCCCGATAAGATGGTGGCGAAATACGGCGCCGACACGGCGCGCATCTTCATCCTCTTCGCCGCGCCGCCCGAAAAGGATCTCGAATGGTCGGCCGACGGCGTCGAAGGATCGTCCCGTTTCATCATCCGCGTCTGGAACATCGTGACGGGGAACCTCGACCTCATCCGCGCCTACCCCGACGAAAGGGGTCAGGCAACTAGTGCGCCTGACCCCGTACCCGGCCCCTTCGCCGACCTGTTCCGCAAGACCCACCAGACCATTCAGAAGGTGCGCGACGAGATAGAGCGCTTCCACTTCAACACCGGCATCGCCGCCATCATGGAACTGGTGAACGCCGCCTATAAAGTAAAACCGGAGACCGACGAGGAGAAGCGGGTCTTCGCCTTCACCCTGCGGACGGTCGTCGATCTGCTCAACCCCTTCGCGCCGCACATCACCGAAGAACTGTATCAACTCTGCGGCGCGCCCGATACGCTCCTCTCCCAGCGCCCCTACCCCGATTTCCGCGCCGATGCGCTCGTCGGCGACACCAAGGAGATCGTCGTGCAGGTCAACGGCAAGGTGCGCGACAAGATAACGGTCCCCACCGCGGCCACCAAAGAGGAGGTCGAGGCGGCGGTCCGGGCGAAGGACTTCTCGAAGTTCCTCAACTCCGGCTCGATAAAGAAGATCATCTACGTCCCCGACAAACTCCTCAACGTGGTCGGCTGATGGCGGCGAGAACGAAAAAGTCCCCAAAAAAGAACACCGCTCCAACCACCGCTAAAACGAATCAACACGATCTCTACCCGGCGATAGCCGCAGTTCTTCACGAAGCACGCCGTAAGGCATACCGCGCCGTCAATTTCGTCATGGTCGAAGCCTATTGGAACATCGGCCGCATGATCGTCGAAGAAGAACAGAGGGGAAAAGGACGAGCCAAATATGGCGCTCTTTTATTAGAAAATCTGGCCACCCGTCTTTCGGCAGAGTTCGGCAAGGGTTTCAATGTTACGAATCTCAAATATTTCCGACAATTCTATTTGCTGTTCGCGGCAACGACATGGGAAGAGATTCGTCACTCACTGCGTGACGAATTGACATGGACCCATTATCGAACGCTCCTGCGAATTGAAAAAACACAGTCACGCGACTGGTATATGCAGGAAGCAGCCGAACAGAACTGGAGCACCCGCGCATTGGAACGGCAGATCAATTCGTTGTACTACGAACGGCTGCTCATGAGTCGCGACAAGAAAACGGTCAAGGCGGAGGCGAAGAAGAAACTCGCGCCGCTTATCACCGAACCGCACGATTTCATTAAAGACCCTTATGTGCTTGAGTTCCTCGGCATGAAGGATGCCGTCTCTTTCAGGGAAACGGAACTTGAACAGTCCATCATCGACAAGTTGCAGGCATTTATGCTTGAACTGGGAAAAGGGTTCGCCTTCGTCGCCCGGCAACAGCGTATAAGCACCGAAAGCAAACATTTCTTTGTCGATCTGGTTTTCTATAACTATATCCTCAAATGCTTTGTGCTCATCGACCTCAAGACCGGCGAACTGACCCATCAGGATGTCGGTCAGATGGATATGTATGTTCGGCTGTATGAGGAGAAATACAAAGGCGCCGACGACAACCCCACAATCGGCATTATCCTGTGCACCGAAAAAGATGCGACCGTGGTCAAGTACTCGGTGTTGGGAGAAAACAAGCGGCTTTTCGCCGCCAAATACAAACTCTATCTGCCGACCGAAAAAGAATTGCGGGAAGAGATCGAGCAACAGAAGGCACTCTTCATCAGAGAACGAGGGATCGGGTATGAGAGCCGCTAGTTTCCCGCCGCAGGCGACCGACTTCATCGACTTCAAGAACGACGGCGGGGTACAGATATTCTACTCGACCGAACGGTTCCTTATCCGCGAGATAAAAAAGAGCGCCGTGGCGGCGACGCAGGCGACCGGCGCCGAAGCGGCGCTCTTCGACGCGGCCGAATCGGGGCACACCCGCGAGGCGGTCGGATCGTCGCGCGAGATCGGCTTTTTCGGCGGCCGCAAGGTGGTCATCCTCGACTACGCCGAGGAACTGTTGGAAAAGAAGCAAGAGAAGGCGCTGAAGCTCGTCGAGACGGCCATCGCCCAACCCGAACCGGCGAATCTCTTCATCATCCTCTTCAACGACATGGACAAACGGACCAAGTTCTACAAGGAACTGTCAAAGAATAAAACGCTCTTCCACGAACTCTTTCCGCCCGAGAAGCCGGAACTTTCGGCCTTCATCGTGGCGCAGTTCGGCCCGGTGAAACCCGACCAGAAACTCGTCGCCCACTTCATCGCCAAGGAGAACAGCGACCTTTTCTACATCGAATCGGAAGTGACCAAACTGCGTCTCTGGGCCGACAGCAGGGGGAAGAAAAGCATCACGCTCGCCGAGGCCGACGGCATCCTCTCGTCGTTCGGCGAGGAGAAGATATTCCGCATCATGGATATCCTCGTGAAGGGCGACAAGATGCGTGCGATCGAACTCTACCGCGATCTCAAGGTGGCCGAGGGGGAGATGAAGATACACCCGGTCATCATCACCCTGCTGCTCAAACATTTCCGCATCGTTCTGGACGGCCGCGTGCTTCAGAGCAAGAAACGGGACGCCGACATCCCGGCGCTCATCCAGTCGAACAACGCCTTTTATCTGAAATATAACTTCGCCGAGGTCTTCGCCCGCTACAAGAACCGCACCATCGTGTCGGCGCTCCATGACGCCGCCGAACTGGAACTGGGGATGAAGGGGGTCTATGGCGTGGCGATGCCCGATGTCAGTTCATCGGTCGAGCAATTTATGCTGAAGTACTTCTAGGCTTTTACATTCACCACGACATTCCGGAAGCGGGCGGGGGCGGTCTTGTGAGACAGTTGCATCGCCTGTCCCGGTTCACCCTTGCCGCAGAAGAAGGTGCCCCAGTACTTCCATTCGCTTTCGGAACAGACCGCGTCGCACGAATTCCAGAATTCGGTCGTGATGCCGTAGTAGGTCGGTTCCTTGACGATGCCGGTTATCTTCCCCTGCTCTATCTTCCACCCGATCTCGGTGGTGAACTGGAAGTTGTTGCGGCTGTCGTCTATCGACCAGGTCTTGGTGAGGTCAACGAGGTAGCCCTTCTCGGTGTCGGCGATGAGGTCTTTCAGCGACCCCGCCGTCCCCGGCATGAGGTTGAGGTTGTTCATCCGGATGAGCGGGATATCGGAGCCGTGGACCGCGAGCATGTTGGAGCTCGGTTCAAGCCCAAGCAGGGCGGCCGTTTCACGCGATGTCTGGAGATCGACGAGCAGCCCTTCCTTTATTATAGTGGCACGTTTGGCCGGGACGCCGTCGTCGTCGGTGAGGTTGAAGCCGATGCCGGTCTCGTCGGTCGAATCGGCCACCACCGTCATCTGCGGCGATCCGTAGCGCAGTTTCCCGATGTGTTCCGGCTTCACGAAGGTCTTCCCGGCGTAACTGATCTCCATGCCGAAGATGCGATCGGCCTCGGTCGCGTGGCCCACCGATTCGTGCAGTTGAAGCGCGAGTTGCGAACCGCCGATGATGAGGTCGGCCCGTTCTTCCGCGATGCGCGGCGCGTCGAGCAGCTGATCGGCCTCGGCGATGATCGTCTCGACATGCTCGGGGAAGGCGAAATCGCGCATCACCTCGAACCCGCCGGCGCGCGCCGCCATCATCCCGGGCCAGGTCCGCGACATGACGGCGTTCCCGTCGGAGGCAAGCACCGACATCTCGGGGTTGACATGCCAGCGCGTCGTTTCGACGAAGGTCCCTTCGCTGTTGGCGTATATCTTATACTGGCGGCGGAATTCGGCCTCGAACCGGCTGTAGATGGTCCGTTTCCCGCCGGTGAGTCCCTGCACGATCGGCATGAACCAGCCGATCTTGTCGGCGTAGGACATCGTGAAGGGATCTTCCTTGGGCGCGATGACGCGGCTGCCGACCACCGCCTTCTGCGCCGGGAATTCTATCGCGCTGCGGCGGAACCGGCGCGACTCTTCAGCATTGCGGAAGGCGGCCGATATCGCAGCATCGATGCTCTTGGCCGACAGGTCGTTGGTCCCGGCGAATCCGAACACCCCGCCCACCAGCACCCGGATGCCGATGGATACATTGTCCTGCGAGAGGCCGTAGTCCTTGAGACTGCCGCGCTCGAACGAGAAACTCTCGCTGTCGGTCACCGTCAGCCGCACATCGGCGAACTGCACCCCGCGCTTCATCACGCGGTCCAGTATGTTCTGCACTCGTTTTTTCATCGCCGCCTCCTATATCGTCCGGGTGGAGGAACTGATCTTGAAGCCTTTCGTGAGGATGTGCGGCACGAGCCCCGCCGAGATGTCGAACTCGAAGTAGTTGTCGGAATTGGGGACCACCTGCTGGTCGCTGCCGACCGCCGCGAGGTTCTCGAAGACCGACGATATTTTGACCGTGTAGCGGAGGTTGTTGACCACCTTGACCACCTTCCCCTTCTCTATCAGGAAGGTGCCGTCGCGCGTGAGCCCCGTCACCGAGGTCTCCTTGCGGTTGATGAAGTTCATGTAGTGAAGGTTGGCGATGTAGAGCCCGCGGTCGACCCCCGCGATCATCTGTTCGAGCGGCTCGCTGCCCGGCTCCATCACCAGCGCCGCTACGCCGACCGACCCGTTCTTGGGGCGGTTCAGTTTATGGGCGTAGTAGTGGTTCATCACGAAATCGCGGAACACCCCCTTGTCGATGAAGGAGAGCGGCCGCGCGATGTGGCCGTCGCCATTGTAGGGGAACGGAATGAGTTGCGGATGGTCGGGACGCGACGCGACGGTGAGAGCGGGCGGGAAGAGCGGCTTCCCCTCCTTGCCCTCAAAGAAACTAACGCCGCCATCGAGCGCCTGTCCGTAGGCCGCCGACAGGAGATACGACAGGAAGGTATGGACCGCCTGCGGGCCGAGGATGACGGTGTAGTCGCCCGGGGCGACATCGGTGATGGGGAGCGTCGCCCATTTCATCTTGCGGGCCAGTTCGGCCATGAACGCGGCGGGGTCGAGGCCGTCAAGCGAGGTGCCACCGAAGGAGTTGATGACCGTCACGCCGGTGTCGCGCTTCACCGCCTTCATGTCGAGCATGAGCGGCGAGACGAATATCCGCTTGTCGAGCCCGTTGGACTGGAGCAGGAAGCCGTCGGAATTGACGGTGATGAAGGTGCCGTAGATATCGAAGCCGAGCGGGCCGGCCGCCGCGGCCGCCTGTTCGAGTATGTCGAGTTTGCGCGACAGCGGCGCCGAATCGGCCGCTTTCACGAAGCCGTGGTAGTCGTACTGCGTCGGGTCGTCCTCGAAACTGGTGAAATCGGGATCGGGCGGCAGATCGTTCAGCAGGCTCACCGCCCGTTCGACCATCGCGGTGGCCTTCGCGCCGTCGGGGTCGGCTATCTGGAACGAGAACTTCCGCTTCTCGCGCTCCACCGTGCCATTCAGCACCACCGTCCGCTTCGAGATGTTGTAGTTCGCCTGACTGCGATAGAACCGCAGGAAATCGGTCTCCCAGTCAAGGTAGCGGAACCGGAACCCGTACCCCGGGAACCGCGCCATGATCTTTTTGAGTTCACCCTTCAACCTATCCATGAGCACCTCCGCAAGAACAACGGAAGACTATAGCCGCGCTGTCCGAGAAATGCAAAAAAGAAAGAAGTGCGGTGTGATCAAACTTGAATATTATGCCTTATCGTCGCCGATGAAACGATAGACCAGCGCGCCCAACACGGCGCCGATTATCGGGGCGACCCAGAAGAGCCACAACTGTTCCAGCGCCCAGCCGCCGGCATACAGCGCCACGCCGAGACTACGGGCCGGGTTGACCGAGGTGTTTGTGACCGGGATGCTGATGAGGTGGATAAGGGTAAGACCGAGGCCGATGGCGATCGGAGCAAAACCCTGCGGCGCACGCTTGTCGGTCGCCCCCATGATGATGAGCAGGAACATCATGGTCATGACTATCTCGGTGATGAGCGCGGCCATCAGCGAATAACCGCCGGGCGAATGCTCGCCGTAGCCGTTCGACGCGAACCCGCCCGCCAGATCGAAACCGACCTTACCGGTGGCGATAAGGTAGAGAACACCGCCGGCGACTATACCGCCGAGGACCTGCGCGACGATGTAGGGAAGCAATTTATTCGCGGGGAAACGACCGCCCGCCCACAGTCCGATGGAGACCGCCGGATTGAGATGACAACCGGAGATGTGACCGATCGCGTAGGCCATGGTCAGGACCGTCAGGCCGAACGCAAGGGCGACTCCGGCGAAACCGATACCGAAACCGGGGAACGCGGCCGCCAGCACGGCACTGCCGCAACCGCCGAGCACCAACCAAAAGGTTCCGAAGAATTCAGCGCCATACTGCTTCATGTCTTTCCCTCTCCGTAAATAATAAAGCCCAAGAAACAGGCCGAGTCTATCCCTTCCGGGAAGGGTAAGCAAGTTTTCGGAAAGTAATGTTTTGCGCTCAACCGCCCCAGCGGTAGCGGGCGAGGCAGTAAAGCGCGCGCAGGCCGTCCTTGAGACCGACCTTTTTCCCCTCGGCGTAACTGCGGGGCTTGTACGATATCGGCACCTCGGCATAGCGCAGGCCGTCGCGTTTGGCGAGCCGCGCCAGTTTCAGCGTTATCTCCGGCTCGATGCCGAACCGCTCTTCGTGCAGGTCGAGGCTTTTGAGGAGATCGGCGCGGATCAGTTTGTAGCAGGTCTCCATGTCGGTTATCGGAAGACCGGTCAGCAGGCGCGAAAAGAACGAAAGGCTCTTATTGGCGGCGATATGCAGGAATGTCGCCCCGTCGTTGCCGGCGATGAAGCGGGACCCGTACACGATGTCGGCGCCGCCCCGCGCCGCCGCCATGAGCGCCGGAATGTCGGCGGGGTCGTATTCAAGGTCGGCATCCTGAAAAAGTATCCAGTCGCCCGTCGCCGCGGCGATACCGCTGCGGACCGCCGCCCCCTTTCCGCGGTTCAATGGATGGGTGACCAGCCGGATATCTCCCTTTTCAGCAAGCGGCGCCAGCACCGCGCCGGTAGCGTCGGTCGAGGCGTCGTTGACCACCACGATCTCGCCGATGGGGCCCGACGGCGCGAGGAAAGAACGCAACTGTCCGATGACCGTGCCGATGGTCGCCTGCTCGTTGTAGGCCGGGACGATGACGGTCAGGAGCGTACCGTTATTGCGACTCATGGCAGTATCCCTCCGATCGGCGGCGTTGTTCTCTTCTGGTGGATCGGCGACCGCAGGGGGAGGATGCGGAACACCCCCGCCGAACGGTCGAAGTCGGCCTTATAATATGAGCGGCCGGGAAAGGCCCGCTGAAAATCATCGGTCAACGGGAATCCCGTGCGGTAACATCCGTAGACGATCCGGTCGCGCAGAAGCGGGTCGTGCCGCACATAGAACGGCCCGTCGTACTGGGGGGTGCGGCCCAGCAGGACCACCGCCCGTTCATGGGTCGGTATCCTCTCCTCGATCGCCCGGTTCAGCGAGAACCGCTCGGCCACCACGGCGGATACCCCGTTACAGCGGTCGATGAGCTGTTGGTGGAACGGGACGGTCACCGCGACCGCGAAAAGCAGGTACAGGAACGCGCCGTGTCCCTGCGTGAACCGGCGCGCAAGATACTGTATCAGTGCGGCCGCAGCGTAGAACCAGCACCAGATGACCGGATAATAGTAGCGCGCCCCGAAACTGTCGCCGCCGAAAAAGGGATGGAACGCATAGCCGACGATGAACAGGAGCGGCAACAAAAGGACGATCCTCTCTGAACGGCGCATCTTCCGGGACCGTACAGAGAAATAGATCACGGCCAGCACCATGACGGCGGCCGACGACCATGCCGCCTGCTGACCCAACCAGTGCACCGTTATCTCGCTGAGTCCGCGCCCGAACAGCTGGTCGGCGGTGAGCGTCAGTTCGGCCATCACCTCGCCGCCGGCGTCGTATATCCGGTAGGGCGAAAGGAAGAACGAGCCGGTATAGAGTTTCTGATATCCGAGAAAAAGAAACGCGCCGATCGCTCCGCCGCCGATGAGGGCGAGCCATTCACCCCAGCGCGCCGCCCAGCGGCGCAGGAGCGCCCGGCGGTCGGGTCCCGCCGCGAGATCCCACAGGTGATAACAGACGATCGCCGCCGCCGTCAGCAGAGCGTCATAAGGCCGCGCCAGAAGCAGGAGGCCGACCAGCAAACCAATGATGAACGCGTAACGCCGCCGCCCTCCGTTATCGCGCGACCGTTCGTTCAGGATCAGCGCAATGACCGTAGCAAGTATGAGACACATCGACAACGGGTGCGAGAAATAGCTCGCCGCATGGAATATCACCGTGGTCGCGAAAAGGAACGGGATCGCCGTCAGCAGCGGCACTCGCCAGCCGCCCGACAGGAGGCGGGCGCACCACAGCAACAACAAAAAAGCGGCCATCGTCACGGCGATATTGGCCCATTCGGCGTGGTTGAAGGCAAGAGCGGCGGCGATGGCCAGCGCGGTCAACGGCGGATACTTCGAATATTCGCGGTCTTCCTGCACGACGACATGATGCCGCGGGAATGATCGCTGCAACTCCGCAGGAAGCGGTTCTTTCCACAGGTCGCCTTGGGCGAAGATCTGTCCCTGATAGAGCGTGCTCGCCTCATCGCCCGAGTATGCATACCCCTTGAGAACGGCGTGATGGATGAAGAGCGCCGAGAACGCGATCAGGAGAAACGCGACGATCGCCATATCGGCGATCAACGCCCACCGTATGGCGGGACTTTTGACCCGTAGCGCCAGAACGCCGAAGGCTCCCCCGATAGCGGCGCCCGCTAAAAAAACCCAATACAGCGTACCCGCCGCCCGGCCGATGTCGGTGATGTCCAGCATCACTGTCCGCTATCTGAAAATGATATCCTATTCGTAGGCCGCGTGGCCGTTATGCCCGTTACGATACTTTTCCTCGAATCTGCGGAAGACATCCTTGTCGACAAGGAATTCGAGTATCTTCCCGTCGATGTCACCGTTCTCGGCCTGCCGACGCAGGATGCCGATGGTCTGTTCGTAGGGCATCCGCTCTTTGTAGGGCCGGTCGCGCGCCGAAAGCGCCTCATACAGATCGGCGATGGCGAGGATACGCGACTGGAACGGTATCTTGTCGGCCCCTACGCCGGTGGGGTAGCCCTGACCGTTCAGCTTCTCGTGATGCTGCACCGCATAGAGCGCGACATTTTTCAGGTGGTCGGGGAATGAGAGTTTTTCGAGCATTCGGGTGGTCCAGACGGCGTGCTCCTTGACCTTCTCGATCTCTTCCTCGGTCAGAGATCCGCGCCGGATGACGAGGTTGCGCAGTTCGTCGTCCGAAAGCATCCGCGTCTCGTGACCGGCGACCGGCAGGCGGCGGCCGGCTATCTCGCGCAGGCGGCGGATGTCGTCATCACGCATATCCTCCACCGGGCGGTTCTTATCGCGGATGAACTGCAGATCGGCCATCAGCCGCTCCGCATCGGCACTCTTTCCGGCTTTGACCAGTTCCTCGGCCGCACGGGTGAAGCGCTCCTCGATGAGATGTATACGGTCGAGCACCACCTTGAGTTTCGTATCCTTGTCCATCACCCACTCGGGAGTGGTCACTTTGCCGATATCGTGCAACCACCCGGCGAGCCGTATCTCCTCGAGTTCGTTCTCGGTGAAACGGATATCGGGAAATACTTCGGTGTCGTCGTGTATCGCTTTGGCTATCTCGATGTTGAGCTTCGCCACCTTCTGAATGTGGTTGCCGGTGTAGTGCGATTTGGCGTCCATCGCGACCCCCAGCACCTCAATGACCGAATTGAACAGCGCGCGGGTGTCCTCGAGAAGTTTTGTCTTCTCTATCGCCACCGCCGCCATCGAGGCCATCGCCTCCACCAGCGCCACCGATCCCTCGTCGAACGGAGTCACTTCGCGGGTCCCCTGCTCCATCGCGTTGACGAGTTGGAGTACGCCGGTCACTGCGCCGAGATGGTTCTTCATCGGAACAACCAACATCGACTGCGAACGGTAACCGGTGATGGCGTCGTATTTGCGCGGCCCCGAGAAATCGAACTCCTTCGACTCGTAGACATCGGCTATCGTGACGGTCTTGCCGAGTATGGCGGCATAGGCGCACACATTATCCTTTTTGAGTTCGACCGATTCGAGATCGATGCGATGGCCGCTCTCGCCCCCCCGATGGATGCCAAGCGTCGAGTTCTGGATGATGGTGAACCGAAGCCGCCCGTCGGCCAGCAGATAAAGCGTCCCGCCGTCGGCGCGGGTCAGTTGGCGCGCTTGGAACACGATCATATCGAGCAGACGGTTCAGATTGTTCTCGGCCGACAGCGACACGCCGATCTTGACGAGCGTATCGAGCTGGTACTTGAATTGTGTGGACATCTGGCGGTAGTCGCGGGTCATGATCGGAGCATCCTCATGCAAAAACGGTCGACTATAACAGGCATTGCTCCACGAAATCAACATTTTCTTCACAAAAGCGAAGGTTCGGGCTATAGTGCTCCCGTTACCGATGGATCGGGAGGATCCTCATGAAGAAACTGATCGTTCCAGCCCTCGTCGGCGCGCTCCTCGTCGCCTGCGCCTCGTCCAACAACAAACTGCTCGATCAGCAGCTCCGGCCGCGCTCGGACGATATCAGCCTGTGTTATATACAGGTTCTGCGGACCGATCCGGCGGCGAAGGGCGAGATCGAGATATCCATCGCGGTGGACGGCGCCGGGAAGGTCATCGCCGCCGATCTTGTGAAGAACACCTTTCCCGACGATCGGGTCGGCGCCTGCGTCGCCGCGGTCATAAAAAGCGTCTCCTTCCCGCCCACTAATCAGAACAAGACCACCACCTTCTCCTACCCGATCATGTTCACCTCGGAAACACCGGAACATAAACAATAACAGGAGGCCGTGATGTGCCGCATCATCCTGCTTTCAACCCTTATCGCGCTGGTGATCGTCTCCTGCGCCGAAGAGGCCCTGCCGCAGGCGGAGGCCGAGAAGTATGTGCGCGACACCGTCGCCAAGATGCCCGCCCCCGGCGTTTCGGTCTACCTCGGCGCGATGACCGACGAAGGTTATGTGCCGACCTACCGCGCCATCGCGGCCGACAAGAAGTACCTCGTCTTCGAGGAGTCGGTCTTCATCAAGGAGGCGAACCGCTCCATGCCGCGCATCACCCTGACCGACGAAGGAAAGAAACTCTTCGTCTGTGAAAAGAACCGCTGCGCCGCGCCGGTCTGTGCGCTTAGCGTGGCGAAGGTCGATCCGCCGGTCAAGGTAGGAAAGGAATGGCATGTGACCTACACCACCGAGACAAAATGCGAAGGGGCCGCCTACACATCGCTCAAGGCGCTCGCCGACCGGCAATTCATAAAACCGGAGACCCAACAGGGGAAGATCATCCTTTCAAAGAATCAGACCGGCTACGATGTCCGGCTCCCCTGATCGCTTGTTGTATAAAAAATTGCTTTTTTGCGCGCCGGAGTACTATAGCCCAGAGCCTTATAGCGCGCCCTTGGAGGCAACGGGATGCTTCAGTTCGACCTGACGGTTTTTCTCGTCCAGTGTGCCCTCTTCCTTTTTTTCCTCTTTTTCTTCAACCGTTTCGTTCTCTCCCCGATATTCGCGGTGCTTGAACGGCGGCGGAAAATGCTCAATACCGAGAACGAACACGCCTTCGAATCGCGACGCACCAGCGCCGAACTCAAGGAACGCTACCGCCGCGAGATCGAGGAGGTCCACCGGCAAGGCGGCGTTCTGCTGGTCAACACCAAGGCGCGGGCCACCGCCGAGTCGCAGGTATATCTCGAAGAACTGCACCGCAAGATGCAGGATCTGGTGGAGTCGAAAAAAAGCGACATCGAAGAGCTTCGTCTCTGCACCTCGGATGAACTGGAGGAAAAACGAAGCGAGATGCTCGACACTCTGTCGCGCGCCCTCTGGGGACGAGGCAACTCATGAAACGGGCGTTCCCTCTCATCCTGACAGTGATACCTTTCATCGCGACGGCGGCTGAACACGCGGGACGATTCAAGCCCGAGATCATGCTCCTGTTCGCCCTCATCAACTTCGCCCTCTTCGCCGGGATACTCGTCAAACTGACCGGCCGGAAACTCAGTTCGTTCTTTTATGCGCGGGAACGGGCAATCGTCGAGGAATTCGAGAAATATCAGCACACCTACGAGGATGCCGAGCGTGAGATCGCCTTCCTGCGGCGCAAGGTGGATGGACTTCCCGCCGAAAAGAAACAACTCATGGAAACCTATGAACGGCAGGCGATCCACCTGTACGACGACATCATGAACAATGCGCGGATACAGGCCGAGTTCATCCAGAAGGAGGCCGAGCGGACCCTGCGCGACGAAACGGATCGCTGCCGCGCCAATATCGTAAGCGACTTCATCGCCTCCCTTCTTGCCGAGCTGAAGACGCGCGCGGGATCACTGGATGAATCGGCGCGTCGCGCACTGGTTCGTGAATTCGACCGTCTGACCGCGAGGCCGGGATGAGCCATTCTATTTTCCGCTATGCCGCCGCGCTGTGCGACACGATCGCGACGATACCTCCGACCGAAGCCGCGGCTATCCTTTCGAGCGGACATGCGTTGAGCCGACTGATGGAAGAGGACCGTGAACTTTCCCGTTTTTTCGCCTCGCCCGCCTTCTCCGTTGAGGAAAAAGATATTATGGCGCGCGAGATCGCGCGGCGATCAGAGATTGATCCACTCCTGCAGAATCTCTTCTTTACGCTGGTCCAACAACGTCGCACCGCCGAATTGGGCGCCATCATCGCGATGGCCGAACGCCGGTATCACCAGCGGCAGGGGATCGTCGAGATCGAACTGCGCACCGCCGACCCGCTGACCGACGAAGATATCGCCGGCCTGCGCCCGACCCTCACCCGTCTGTTCGGAGAACGACTGTATATACGCCGGGCGGTCGATCCGGCGCTTCTGGGCGGGATCGTCGTCCGCACCGGGACATTGCTCCACGATGCGTCACTCGCGGGACAGATACGACGGCTGAATACCTATCTTAATAAAGGAGAACGGCACGATGCATGACCTGCCGCTCAAGAACGGGGAAATCGGAAAACTACTGCGCGAAAAGATCGCTCACTTCGAGAAACGGCTCGAGACGCGCGAGGTCGGATCGGTCATATCGGCCGGCGACGGCATCGCCCGGATCTACGGTCTGGATAATGCACTCGCCGGTGAGATCGTCGAGTTCGCCGGTGGAGTGAACGGTATGATACTCAACCTCGAGGAAGGGGCGGTCGGTGTCGCCGTTATGGGCGATTACGAGCACATCCGCGAAGGGGACGAGGTGAAGCGGACCGGACGCATCATGTCGGTGCCGGTCGATGATGCGATGATCGGCCGCGTGCTCGACGCGCTCGGCGAACCGATCGACGGCCGCGGTCCCCTGCCGGTCGGCAAATTCCGCCCGGTCGAGGTCAAGGCGCCCGGCATCGTCAAGCGTCAGCCGGTCAAGGAACCGCTTCAGACCGGGCTCAAGGCGATAGACGCGATGATCCCCATCGGCCGCGGCCAGCGCGAACTCATCATCGGCGACCGCCAGACCGGCAAGACCGCCATCGCCATCGACACCATCATCAACCAGAAGGGCGGCAACGTCATCTGCATCTATGTCGCCATCGGCCAGAAACAGTCGACCGTCGCGCAGGTCGTCGACAAGCTCCGCCAGCACGGCGCGATGGACTATACCATCGTCATCGCCGCGACCGCCAGCGATCCGGCGCCGCTCCAGTTCATCGTCCCCTACTCCGGCGCCACCATCGGCGAACACTTCCGCGACAACGGCAAACATGCCCTCATCATCTACGACGACCTCTCGAAACACGCGGTCGCCTACCGCCAACTGTCGCTTCTCCTGCGGCGTCCCCCGGGCCGCGAAGCCTATCCGGGCGACGTCTTCTACCTCCACTCGCGACTCCTCGAACGGGCGGCGAAACTGTCGGCGGCCGAAGGGGGGGGATCGCTCACCGCGTTCCCCATCATCGAGACGCAGGCGGGCGACATATCGGCCTACATACCGACCAATGTCATATCGATAACCGACGGCCAGATATTCCTCGAAGGCGACCTTTTCTATTCGGGCATCCGCCCCGCGGTCAATGTCGGCCTGTCGGTATCCCGGGTCGGCGGCAACGCCCAGATAAAGGCGATGCGGCAGGTGGCGGGACGGCTCAAACTCATACTTGCCCAGTACCGCGAACTGAAGGCCTTCGCCCAGTTCGGCAGCGATCTGGACAGATCGACGCGCGACCAGCTCGACAACGGCGTACGGCTCACCGAGGTGCTCAAACAGGCACAGTATCAACCGACCCCGGTCGAACAGCAGATCATTCTTATCTACGCGGCGGTCAACGGGCATCTGAAGCGCTGGAAGATAGAAGACCTGCGGCGCTATGAGGAAGAGCTCTACCTGTTCCTCGAGAACCGTCAGCAAGCGCTCCTCACGACCCTGCGCGAACAGAAGGCGATAAACGACGATACCGACCGGAGCATTCGCGAGGCGCTCGCCGAATTCGAAGAATACTTCCGCAAGGAGGTTCTGCGCGAGATCGACAACACCGAGGCGGAGGACTAATTCGGCCGATGGCGGGACTCAAGGAGATACGCAAGCGGATCCAGAGCGTGAAGAACACGCAAAAGATCACCCGCGCCATGAAGATGGTCGCGGCGAGCAAACTGCGTAAAGCCCAGACCGCCATGCAGAACATCCGCCGCTATTCCGACGAGCTACGCCATCTGGCGGGAGTGCTCGCCGACAAGGTCGACTGCACCCATCCGCTCATGGTGCCGCGCAAAACGGTCCGCACCGAGGCGCTCATCGTCGTATCGGGGGACCGCGGACTGTGCGGATCGTTCAACGCCAATGTCGCCCGTCACGCCCGCCGCAAGGCCGACGCACTGCAGAAAGAGGGCATACGGCCGGTGCTGTTCTTCATCGGCCGCAAAGCCGCAGAGTCGCTCCGCAACCACCCCGCCGGAAAGGATATCCGCTTTGTCGGACTGCTCGGCGACCTTTCGTTCGACGCGATGTACGACGTGGTCGATTTCCTCGCGCAGGGATTCCTCTTCGGCGATTACGACCGCGTCACGGTGGTATTCAACCGCTTCAAGTCGGCCGTCGCGCAGGAGGTGGCCGAGGAACAGCTATTCCCCATCACCGAGAACATATTCGAGAAACATGAATTGTCGGGCGACGAGGCGGGGCGCGATATCGTCTTCGAACCGTCGGCATCGGCGCTGGCCGACTATGTCGTGCCGCGCTTCGCGGCGACCGAACTCTACCACGATCTGGTGGAATCGGCCGCCAGCGAACTGTCGGCCCGCATGAATTCGATGGAGGCGGCCACCAAGAACGCCGCCGAGATGATCGGGCGGCTGGTGATATCGTATAACAAGGAACGGCAGAACGCGATAACGACCGAACTCATGGAGATCGTCGGCGGCGCCGAGGCGCTCAAGGGATGAATTTTCGAGGGAGAACGATATGATCGAGAAGGGAACGGTATTGCAGGTCATGGGACCGGTGGTCGATGTGATGTTCGAAGGTGCGCGGGCCGGCGAACTGCCGGAGATATACACTGCGCTCTCCGTCACCAATCCCGCCATCGACGCGCGGCCCTTCAACCTCGTGCTTGAGGTGGCCCAGCATCTGGGGGAGAACAGCGTCCGCGCCATCGCGATGGACGCCACCGACGGCCTGATGCGCGGCGCCGAGGTACGCAATACCGGAACGCCCATCACCGTGCCGGTGGGCAGTGCGGCGCTCGGCCGCATCATGAATGTCGTGGGCGACCCGGTCGACGAGGGCGGCCCCATCCCCTCCGAACTGCGACTCCCGATACACCGCAAACCGCCCGCGTTCCGTGACCAGAATGTCAAAATGGAGACCTTCGAGACCGGCATCAAGGTCATCGACCTGCTGGCCCCCTACCTCAAAGGGGGCAAGATCGGGCTGTTCGGCGGCGCCGGGGTCGGCAAGACGGTGCTCATACAAGAACTCATCAACAATGTCGCGATGCACCACGGTGGCTACTCGGTCTTCGGCGGGGTCGGCGAGCGGACCCGTGAAGGGAACGACCTCTGGCTCGAGATGAAGGAATCGGGCGTCATCGCGAAGACCGCGCTGGTCTACGGCCAGATGAACGAACCGCCGGGAGCCCGCGCCCGCGTCGCGCTGTCGGCGCTCACCGTCGCTGAACACTTCCGCGACGAGATGAATCAGGATGTCCTGCTGTTCATCGACAACATATTCCGCTTCACACAGGCGGGGGCCGAGGTGTCGGCGCTGCTGGGCCGCATGCCCTCGGCGGTCGGCTACCAGCCGACACTCGCCACCGAAATGGGCGAACTGCAGGAACGGATCACCTCGACGCGCAAGGGTTCGATCACCTCGGTGCAGGCGATCTATGTCCCGGCCGACGATCTGACCGATCCGGCGCCCGCGACCGCCTTCGCCCACCTCGACGCGACCACCGTCCTCAACCGCGACATCGCCGCGATGGGCATCTATCCGGCGGTCGATCCGCTCGATTCGACATCGCGCGTGCTCACCCCCGGCATCGTCGGCGAGGAACACTACGCGGTCGCGCGGCAGGTGCAGTCGATACTCCAGCGCTACAAGGACCTACAGGACATCATCGCGATACTCGGCATGGACGAACTGTCCGAAGAGGACAAGATCGTCGTCTACCGCGCCCGCAAGATACAGCGGTTCCTCAGCCAGCCCTTCACCGTGGCCGAGGCATTCACCGGCATGCAGGGAAAATATGTCAAACTGCAGGACACCATACGCGGTTTCAAGATGCTCGTGAACGGCGAACTCGACAAGTATTCCGAAGCGGCCTTCCTGATGGTCGGCACCGTGGAAGAGGCCATCGAGAAGGGCGAACAGATGATGAAAGAGTAGCACGATGCTCAACGTCCGCATCCTGACACGGACCGGCGAGGTCTACAGCGGCAACGCGACATCGGTGGTGCTCCCCGGCGCGCAGGGAACGATGGAGGTACTGCACCGCCATGTCCCCTTCATATCGGTCCTCAACACCGGCGTCATCACCGTCAAACGGGACCGCATCACGCGTGAATTCACCCTCTCGTCGGGCATCGCCTTTCTGGTCAACGACGATCTCACCGTATTCTCCGACGCATCGGAGACGGCCGAACAGATAGACATGGCGCGCGCCATGGCGGCGAAGAAAAAAGCGCAGGAGGAAATGGAACTCTACCGCGGCAAGGAACCGCTCCTCTACCGCATGGCGCAGGACCATCTGCGCCGCGCCGACAACCGCATCAAATTCGTCCAACGGCAAAAGGCGCGACGGAGCACATGATAACGATACGCGGGACATTTCTGACCATTGCCGCACTGCGGCGCACGGCGATGGCCGAACTCCTGCTCCTTCTGTCGTTGCAACTTGCGCCGGCATTCGACCTGTTCAGCGACAATATCGCCTTTGCCGCCGGCGCCGATCGGCTGTTGCCGGCCGCCGCCGCAGAAGGCACCGCGGCCGCCTACAGCCGCGAAGGAACACCCGAAGGCTCCGCACTGCGCCTCGAAAATAGCGGCGGCGATGCCGCGCCACCGCCGTACCGCCCCGGTATCGTAACGGTCGCCGTCACGATACTTCCCGCGACAACCGACGACGACGAACCGGTCTTCCCCCATCGCGGGAACGATATCCTCCATATCTCTCCCAAACATTCTCCACCCGTCCGCTCCTGACATTCACCGGATCACACCGAAATTAAACCAAGGAGTGTATCATGATATTTATGGGAATGATCGTATTTCTCACCTCGCTGGCATCGGCGGCGGTCGGCTGGTTCACGCTCGGCCATCTGCCGGGGGCGCTCATCGGTTTTTTCGCCTTTTTCCTTCCGGGCCTCTACTTTATGTACCAGAACCTGAAGGCGGAACCGGAAAAACCCCACCAGAACGACGATAAAAAAAACGCGACATGAAAGGGGCGTCCATCGCCCCTTGCTTTTCCAAGCCGCCTCGCTAGAATGCCCCTGACCTTCGGAGGATATCCATGCAATCCTATGTCCCGTGGCTTGTATTCGGCGTTGTCATCGGCGCCATCTTTGTGGCCGATTTCTTCTTCATAAACCGCAATGCCCATGAAATTCGCGTCAAGGAGTCGATCCTCGCCACCCTCGGCATTAACCTTGTCGCCGGGCTTTTCGGTATCTATGTCCTGTTCCTCAAGGGGCACGAACCGATGCTCCAATTCTTCACCGGCTATCTCATCGAATATTCGCTGTCGGTCGACAATCTCTTCGTGTTCATGGTGCTTTTCTCCCTGTTCAACGTGCCGCCGCAGTACCGTCACCGGGTTCTTTTCTGGGGCATCCTGTTCGCCATCTTCGCACGCGGCCTGTTCATTTTCGGCGGCGTGACGCTGGTCACCCGTTTCCACTGGACCGTCTACCTGCTCGGCGCGTTCCTCGTTTACACGGGACTCAAGCTCTTTTTCAGGAAAGAGGAGGAGTCCAACATCATGGACAACCGCTTCTTCCGCTGGCTCAACCGCGTCATCCCCTTGAAAAAAGACATCTGCGACGAATGTTTCACGGTGCGCGACGACGGAAAACTTTACGCCACACCGCTCCTTATGTGCCTAATCGCCATCGAGATCATCGACATCCTCTTCGCTTTCGATTCGGTCCCGGCGATACTGACCATCTCGCGCGATCCGTTCATCATTTTCACCTCAAATCTCTTCGCGATACTCGGCCTCCGGTCGCTCTACTTCGCGCTGTCGGGGGTGATGGGGCTGTTCCGGTTCCTGCACTACGGGCTCGCCGTCATACTCGTCTTCATCGGCGTCAAAATATTGATCGAAGACTGGTGGACGATGCCCATCGCCGTCGCGTTGGGAACAGTCGCGGCGGTGCTCGCCATTACCGTAACCATCTCGTTGCTACTACCGGAAAAGAAATGATCAGAAATCGGATCCCTTGGACTCGCCGTAGAACGATCTGCCGAAAAACACCTTGACGGTGTCGTTATCCGAAAGGCCCCACAGTTCCATCATCCGGTCGTTCATCGCCTCGGCATAGCCGCGGATGAGGTAGTAGAACGCCTGTTCGAAAAAGAAATCGACATTCTGCTGGAACTCGCGGAGCATGCTGACCTGTATCGCCGAATCGAACTGCACCGTCTCCTGCTCGACGAACTTCTGCAGGATGTTCTTCAGCAGGATATGGGCGCGATAGACCTCGCACAGCGGAATCCCCATCTTGAAGAAAGACTGCCCCTGCGCCGCATACCACCGACCGATATCGGTCCGGGTGGCCTGACTGCTCATCCATCGTTCAAACTCGCGGAGCACCTCGTAGGCGTCCCGTTCGATGACACCGAGATTCGCTTTCGCGAACGAGCCGGTCGATGCATGGCTGGCGACCTTTTTCGCCCACCGTTTGACGATCTCGCCCGACTTCTCTTCGATGAAGCGGGCAAGGGTGCTGGAAAGTGAATCGAGCATGTTCATCACCTATCGCAAAGATCGGGCCTAGTGTAGCATAACTTTAGGTAACGAAAAAGTTTTTTTTGCGCCCTGCAACCTCCGGTGCATTTCTTTACTTTCAAGGGGGCGAGAGTATGATGGCCCGCGTACGGTCAGCACGGCGGGAGGCGCCGATGAAAGGGAACTGGAAAGCGCTTGTGTATCTCGTTCTCGCATTCGAGATACCCTTCCTTACCCTATTGGGCTATTTCGTCGGCAAACAGATCGACGCGGCGCTCGGCATCGCCGACGCCAATGTCACGGCCGGTATCGGCATCATCGCGGGACTCTATCTCTGTTGGGTGACGCTCGGGAAGCTCCGTGAGTTCGTCGACCACGACCAGAACACTGAAGAGTGATCTCATGCACGGCTCAAACCTGTTCGACATCATCGAGATACCGATGCGCTGGGAGCCGATCGTCGCGGCACTTGTCGTATTCGCTCTTGCCGCCGTCGCCGCCCTGTTGATACGCATCTCCTACCGGCGACGTGACGGCGTCATCCCCACGGGCGGCTTCACCGATGTCGCACTATTCGAGTACCTCGTGGAGACCATCGACACCTTCCTCGAATCGATACTGGACAAACACGCCCCCGACTTCAGCCGGTTCCTCATCGGCATCTTCTTTTTCATCCTCTTCTCGAATCTCCTCGGACTCATCCCCGGATTCATCGCCCCCACCGCGAACTTCTCGATCAACCTCGCAATGGCCGTCACGGTCTTTCTCTACTACAACTACGTCGGCATCAAACATCACGGCCTCAGTTACTTCAAGGTATTCCTCGGCCCGGTCTGGTGGCTCGCCTTTCTGATGCTGCCCATCGAGATCATATCGCATTTCGCCCGCATTCTTTCCCTTTCACTGCGTCTTACCGGCAACATCAGCGGCGAACACACCATGATGGGGATATTTTCCTCGATGGTGGAACTCGGCGTTCCGGCGCTGTTCCTCTTCCTCGGCCTGCTGACTGCCGTGTTGCAGGCATTCGTATTCATGACCCTTTCGGCTATTTACATTCTCCTGTCGCTTGAAATAGATCACTAACCATGGAGAAAAGACCATGAAAAAACTGTTCGCACTGTTTGGCACCCTGCTGACGGCCATGCCGTTACTGGCCGAAGAGGCGCCTGCCCTTCTTTCGGGCGGCATCGAAAAAGGATTCATCGCCCTCGGCGCCGGACTCGCCATCGGCTTCGCGGCGCTCGGCGGCGGCATCGGTCAGGGCAAGGCGGCCGCCTCGGCCATGGAGGGGACCGCACGCAATCCCGAAGCGGGCAAACGCATCTTCGTGCTTCTCATCCTCTCGCTCGCGATCATCGAATCGCTGGTCATCTATGCGCTGGTGATATCGTTCTCTCTGCTGGGGAAACTGTAGGAACGGTCCTTACGCCGCCGTCGCGCGGCGTTCCCGATACTTCTCGACCGCCCGCTTGGTGATGTAGTAGGTCGGTATCGCCGCAACAATGCCGACGATCGCCCCCCCTATCCACGTACAGATGAAGATATCAATAAGAAAGTCTTTCCCCTCGCTGAGGAGCGCGAAAAAGCCGGTCAGCGTATCGCGGCCGGTGAAGGCGGCGGTGAAGTCGGCATAGGAAAGAACGTTATCGACCTGCCAGAAAAAGGCACCCACCCAGTAAGTGAAGGCATAGAGCGGGATGAAAGTGAGCGGGTTGGTTATCCAAACGCCCGATGCGGCGGCGAAGCGGTTGATGTTCCGGAACGGCAGAGTGAGGATGATGACCACCCCCATCTGAATGCCCATGATGGGGAGCCAGCCGACGAAGATGCCCGCTGCGAGCCCGAAGGCGATCTCATGCGGGGTCGAGTTCTGTGTCGCCAGTTTCAGCGCCCATCCTTTGAGTTTCAGCCATGCGTTCTTCATCGGTGCCTCCGTGTCGGGGGCATCATAGCAACGGACTAATGAAAGGCAAATTTTCAACACCCTCAGTCCTGCGGACAGCTCCCTGTGACGCACTCCCACATACACCTTCAGGCCGTTGGCCAGCTCCCTGCGACAGGGAGCCTTACCGACCTGCTCCCCTGATGCAGGGGAGGCAGGAGGGGTGTTCGTTGAGTTCAACGGACGCAGAGGGCATAGTTCGCATTGGTCTTATTGTCGTAGTACATATAACTGTCGCTAAAATTCAAGACCAATGCGCTACCGGCACCCTCCGCATTGGACGAGGAGGACCAGAGGTATTGCGACGGCATCCCCGGAAAGGTACTCGCAGGACTGTAGATCGTATCGTCCACCAGTGTTTTCAGTTCTTCGATGTTCGGCAATCGCCAGTCGGTATGACCACCGTAGCTCTGACTCTCGCAATGGGCCAAAGCGGCCTGCCAATTCACCAAGGATGCATACTCCTTTGTCCATTGAAGACCTGTCACCGTGTCGGTCACGATGACCTTGCCGCTTACAGTTGATTGGGTGAAAGCAGTACCCGGCAAAGCCGCTCCCCTCGCACAACGCACATGGTAGGTATTGGTCTTACCGCTATAGCTCTCACTGCCATAGTAGAAATACACGCACCATGCGTTGTCGGTATAGCTCGCGTAGGACGAAGATGACCAGTAAGGATTCGGCTGTGTACCGGGAAATATCGCGGTGTCTATCGCCGGGTTGTAACGGCCATAATCGGGCAACGTCGCCAGTTCTCTGCGGGTCGGCAAACGCCAATCATCTTGGCCGCCGTACGAAAGGTTGCCGCAGTAATTGACCGCCTCCTGCCAAGTGCAGGTCGTACCGGCTGGAGCGCCGCCGGTGCATCCATTGTAGGTCGCCGGGAGCGTCCGCTGCCAGATGAGCCCCGTCACATTGTCGGTGACCACATCATTATTCGCGCCGCCGCTTACGGTATAATCACGCGGCATACAGAAGCCCAGCCCGGCATACTGGGCATCCTGACCGTAAAAGTCGTTACCGCCCGTCGGACAGGTCAATTCTGAAGAGTCGTCATAACACTTCGTCTGGCCGGTGCAGAGGACATTCGAACAATGCACGCCGTCACCGGCATACGAAGGATCGCACGCACAGCCGAATGAACCGTCGGTGTCGGTGCAGGTCGCGTGATCGCTGCAGTTGTCGGTGCCGGTCGCGCACTCGTCAATGTCTATGCAGGTCGGATACTCGGGGCTCGCCGGATAGGTATAGGATATCTCGAAGCCATCCGAACAGCCGCAGTCGTATCCGGGAGAGATGTTGGTGCAGGTCGCCGAGATGTCGCCGTTGTCGTTGCAGAGCTGGATCCAAAGGCATTCGTCTATGTCGCGGCAACTGCCGTTGAAGAACTGGAAGTAGTAGTCGGTGCAGGTGCAAGTGTAGCTGGTCTCGGTATCGGTGCAGGTCCCGCCGGTGTCGCCACCATCGTCGCAGGGATTCGACTGCGTCACGCACTCGTTGAGGGGCGCGACCGGCTCGCTACGAACACAACGGGCATGAGTTGAAGCCGTCTTATTTGATCCGTTGGAAACTATGCCTGAATCGAATGCTACAAGCCATGCCCTATTACCAGTAGCATTGTCTGTAGATGATGACCAGAAACCGGCAGCAGGCATTTCAGGAAAACTGCTTGCTGGATTATCGCTGGTGTCGTCAACCAATGTTTGCAATTCCCCGATATTGGGTAACCGCCAATCGGTGACACCGCCATAATTCAAGGTCTCGCAGTAATTGAGGGCACCCTGCCATGACACATCACCGCTATATTCCTTTGTCCAAATCAGACCTGTGACGACATCAGTTACTATCACTTTGCCTGACACTGTAGCTTCGGAGAAAGAGCTATTCGGAAGCGCAGGCCCTCTTACGCACCATATATTAGCCGTGCTGGTTTTAACATTGTTATCTATGGCACCTTGATAGAAGTATCCACGCCATGCATTGGCACTATTGGAGGCTACTGATGATGAGGTCCAAAAGAAACTAGACCCCGTATCAGGAAATACCCCCAAATCTACGGATGGATTTGAACTACCATGGTCAACAAGAGAGGCCAATTCTTTGCGGGAAGGCAAGCGCCAATCGTTATAACCACCATAAGCTTGCCCACATGAATATACAGCATCGTCCCATGTATAAACCATTCCCGGGCGCGTTCTCTGCCATATCAGCCCTGTTACATTGTCGGTTACTATCTCCTGCGGATATGTGCCACTCACCGTATAGTCACGCGGCGTGCAGTAACCCCACGCCGCATACTGTGCATCCTGCCCGTAGAAATCGTTGCCATCCGTCGGGCAGGTCATCTCCTGCGTGGCGTTATAGCACTTCGTCTGGCCGGTACAGATAACCTCCATGGTCGCAACGACCACATCATCATCGCTCACCAGCGCATCGTCGGTGATCAAAATGGCGTCATCGGTCACCATATCGTCGGGCATAATGGTGGCGTCATCTCCCGTCAGCTCATCGGCCGCATCGGGCTGATCGTCGGTCACATCTTCGTCAGCCACTATGACCGCATCATCAGTAGCCATATCGTCGGGCGTAATAGTGGCATCATCACCCGCCGGTTCATCGCCTGAATCAGTCCCTTCGGACTGATCATCGGCATTATCCTCATCAGCAATCTCGACAACATCATCGACCGTCGCCTCATCTGAAGAATCAACCGTATCGGGCTGATCATCGGGGACATCCTCATCAGAGATCACACTTGAGTCATCGGTTGTTATCTTGTCCGAAGCGTCGGTCTGGTCCGGCCGATCATCAGTAACATCTTCGTCTGTTTCCACAATGAAGTCGTCGCTCTCATCGATATCATCATCGTCATGCGCCGTCTTCTTGACGCACTTGCCTTCTATGCATTCGTAGGGTTCCTTGCAGGTGTTGTCTGTGAAGCAAGCCTCGCCTTCCTTACCTCGATCCTTGAGCTTAAGCGCATCGCAGGAAACGATGAGGAAAAGCGCCAAAAGAAATAAAAGTGCTTTTTTCATATCACCAACTCCCCGCAAGAGTAATCATCGCACCGCCCGGCACCGGCACCACCGCCGCCTGCACCGGTTTTTCAGCCACCAGATCCCATATCAGGAGCGCCATGCCAGTTCCCAGCGCCGCGCCGCCGATCACATACGAGGCGATCATCGTGCCGCTCCACATATTGTAGTCGCTCCGGTCGCCGTTCGTCTTCCCGGCGTCATAGTCTTTTTTCGCCTCGCCCGTCTGCCAGTGGGCAATGCCCGCCAGCGCCATGAAGGCGCCGCCGCCCGCCAGAAGGCCGACGCCGCTCCAGCCGAGCGCCGTCAGGGTGCGCGGCGCGGGGGCCGGTTCCGGCAGCATCGCCGGGGCCTGCGGAATGGTCGCTGTAGCCGGGTCTGCGGCTGTCGGCGCGGGTACCACCACCTGCGGCGCGATCGGCTGAGCCGCCGGCGCGGCGGGCGCTGGTTTGGCGACGACCTTGTCGAACAGGTCGCCCACCGCCGGCTGGATCCCCTCGACCAGCAGGTTGATATCGCCCTTCGCCTTGAATTCGGCCCGGCCCAATATCGTGGCATTGCGGACGTTGAGCCGCTGAAGGTAGAGTATCCAGTAGTCGCCCATTTTGGCGAGCGTTCCGATGATCGATTCGGGAGCGCCCAGCGCCGCGCCGATCTCGGCGTAACAGGCAGTATCGTCGGCGCCGCAGGAAAGTCGTTTCTCCTCCCCCACCATGAGCGACTTCATCTCGGTCTCGCCGATGACCTGCTTGCCCGATATCCGTCCGACCTCCATGGCGACCATCGCGCTCACCACATCGGCATCCTTTTCGGTGACGCCGGTCTTAGGCTCGACGCGCCACACCACGATGGATTCAGAGTTGTCGGCCGCCGCACAGGGCGAACACAGAACGCACAGCAACAGCGGCAGGATGACCTGCATGAAAAAGAAATGTCTTTTCATTCCGGTGATATCTCCTTGTATCTTACTCGTTGGCGTCGACTCTCCGCACCCATCCTGCAAGAGTACCGCGCGACCGTTTTTTTTCAATTTTTTTGCCCATTTCTTTCTTTTTGACTTGGCGTCGCTTTGTGCTACTATCGGCGGGTCACTGCGCGACGAGGTATCGCATGGAAAAACTGAACTTTCAGGATCTCATCTTCCGGCTCCAGAAATTCTACACCGAACGCGGCTGTGTCCTGATGCAGCCCTACGATCTGGAAATGGGCGCCGGCACCTTCCACCCCGCCACCTTCCTCTATGCGCTCGACCCGCGGTGCATCAACACCGTCTATGTTCAGCCGTCGCGCCGCCCCACCGACGGCCGCTACGGCGAAAGCCCCAACCGGATGCAGAGGTTCTACCAGTTGCAGGTGCTCATCAAGCCCAGCCCGACCGACGCGCAGGGGCTCTATCTCGAAAGCCTCAAAGCCATCGGCATCGACCCGAAGGACCACGATATCCGCTTTGTCGAAGACGACTGGGAAAGCCCGACGCTCGGCGCGTGGGGACTCGGCTGGGAGGTATGGCTCGACGGGATGGAGATCAGCCAGTTCACCTATTTCCAGCAGATCGGCGGCGTGGACCTCAAACCGGTGCCGCTGGAACTGACCTACGGCCTCGAACGCATCTGCATGTATCTGCAGGATGTCGACAATATCTACGATCTCAAATGGAACGACAAGGTGAAGTACGGCGACATCCACAAGCAGGACGAAGTGGAATTCTCGACCTTCAACTTCAAGGAGGCGCCGGTCGAGGATATGTTCCGTTTCTTCGACACCTATGAGCGCATCAGCGCCGAACTGCTCGCCAAGGGCTTGCCGCGTCCCGCCTACGAATTCTGCATCAAGGCGAGCCATTCGTTCAACCTGCTCGACGCGCGCGGCGCCATATCGGTCACCGAACGGCAGAGATACATCGCCCGCATCAGGACGCTCGCCTGCGGCATCGCGCAGGCCTACGCCGCATCGTTCAATAAATAATTCCCTTTATTTCTCTGCCGCGAGGATCGCTTCGAGTTCGTCTATCTGTTCGGCGTGCGGCCGAATGGTGCGCGCTATCTCGAGCCAGCGGCGCCCGTAGAGAAGGCACCGGCGCGACTGTTCCTTCGGCTGACTCTTGGCGAGGTTGATGTTGGCTATCGCCGCCACGAGCGGGATCTCCATGATGCCCCCGAGTTCTTCGTAGAGTGTCTTGGAGACGCGCGCCGCCCCTTCCCAGTTGCCGTTCATGATGGCGAGGAACAGGAGCAGATTGTTTATCGTCGTGTCGAGCACCGACAGCGACAGCGCCGTTTCGAGGATGTTGGTGAAATCGGCAAGCGACCGTTTGGTCAGCGCCTCGACGAAGGACGCTTCCATAAAGAAGGGGCGCGTCCCCCAGTTGATGTACTGGAGTTCATAGACCGGCACCGGCTGGGCGATCCCTTTGAGTTCGATGTTGCCCGAGAACTTGAAGAAGTAGTGCTGGGGCAGGAGTATCTCGCGGCCGTTCACCGGCAGGCGCATCGCGATGCGGTTCTCGGTGACATAGCGGTCAAGGATGGCGCGCGAGGTCTTGTGCATCATGATCTTGCTGACCGAACCGAACCGCGTGTGGCTCTCAATGCGCTTGGTCAGATTGATGCTGAACCCTTCGAGCTGGCCGTTCTCCTTGATATAGAGGTAGCCGGAGTTGATGCCGGCGCCGAGATCTTCGGGCGCCTTATTCTGGAAGATGCGCGACCGGTTGAAACTGCCGTTGATCCACGCGATCTTGATGAGCATCGCCAGATCGAGCGCCGTCTGGACATCGCGCCCCGGATTGTCGGAGAACAGGAACACGCGCCCTTCGTCCCCCACCACCTCGACATAGTGATTCGAGGCGTCATAGACATTGCCGGGATAGTTGTTGAAATAAAGTTCGGTGGCGCGCAGGACCGTTTCGTTGAATTCGCGCAGGAAGGTCTCGTAGTAGTCCTTGACCGAGAGCACATTGGCGTACTCGGAGGAATTCATGATATCGAGCAGAAGTACCGTTCCGAAGGTCTCGTTACGCGGCATGGCCGACTCCCTTAAGATCGCGCCCATCATAGTCACCGCCGCACCGTTTTACAAGATTTTCGGGAAAAGACGCCGTCGGCATTACCTTTCCGGCACACGGGGCATAATGATGCCTATCGCAAGTAATTCCGGCATATTGACAAGACCGCGGGAAACTTTCTGAATAAAGCGCGGTCTATTGAGTTACTCAATTCGTGAGTCCCGGAGCGTGATTTCCTCTTCGCACGCTGGTTAACTCCGAAAGCAGGGCCCTTCCCCGGGGCCCTCTTTCTTTTTTTGCCTTTCTTGTCCGCAATCGGTAGAATCGGCCGATCTATTTTTGAGAAGGAGGTTCCCCCATGCCCACCGACATCGAGATCGCCTCGCAGGTACCGCTCCGGCCCATCACCGACATCGCCGCCAAACTGGGGCTGCGCCGCGAACATCTGGAACTGCACGGCGACCATATCGCCAAGGTGAAACTCACCGCCCGCGAACTGGGCGAGCCGCACGCCAAGCAGGTGCTCGTCACCGCGATGACCCCCACCCCGCTGGGCGAAGGGAAGACCACCGTCTCCATCGGCCTGTCCGAAGCGCTCAACCGTATCGGGAAGAAGTCGGTCGTGACCCTGCGCGAACCGTCGCTCGGCCCGGTCTTCGGCGTCAAGGGGGGCGCGGCGGGCGGCGGCTTTTCGCAGGTCCTGCCGATGACCGACATCAACCTCCACTTCACCGGCGACATCCATGCCGTCACCACCGCTCACAACCTCCTCGCGGCGCTCATCGACAACCAGTATTCGCGGGTCACCCAGCAGTGTCTCCTGCCGCGCGAGATCGTCTGGCACCGCGTCATGGACATGAACGACCGGTCGCTCCGCAACATCGTCATCGGGCTCGGCAAGGAGGCGGGGCAGGTGCGCGAAAGCAAGTTCGAGATAACGGCCTCCTCCGAGGTGATGGCGATACTCGCGCTCGCCTACGACCTCGACGACCTCAAGAAACGGCTGGGGAACATCATCGTCGCGGTCAAACCCAAAGGTGAGCCGCTCCACGCCCACGACCTCAACGCGCACGGGGCGATGGCGATACTGCTGCACAACGCGCTGAAGCCGAACCTCGTCCAGACCATCGAGGGGAATCCCGCCTTCATCCACGCCGGCCCCTTCGCCAATATCGCCCACGGCACCAATTCGATAATCGCGACCGACCTCGCGCGACGGCTGGCCGACATCGTCGTGACCGAGGCGGGTTTCGCATCAGACCTCGGCGGCGAGAAGTTCTTCAACCTCGTCTCGCGTAAGAAGGGTATGACGCCGCCCGACGCGGTGGTGATCGTGGCGACCATCCGCGCCCTCAAATACCACGGCGGGATGGCCCGCAAGAACCTGACGCAGGCCGACCCGGCGGCGGTGGAACGGGGTTTCCCGAACCTCGAGAAACACATCGGCAATATGCGCTCCTTCGGTCGGCCGGTCATCGTCGCGCTCAACCAATTCCCCGGCGACACCGACGAAGAGATCGCGGCGGTCCGGCGGCTCTGCGAAAAAAGCGGCGCGACCGCCTTCCCCATCGAGGTGTGGGGTAAGGGGGGCGCCGGGGCGACCGACCTTGCGACGGCGGTCTGGGAGGCGGCCCACGGGACGCACGGGCCGGTGAAGTACACCTACGAACTCGACGACCCGGTGCCGGTGAAGATAGAGAAAGTCGCAAAGACCATGTACGGCGCCGACGGCGTCCATATCCCGCGCTCGGTCCTGACGAAAATTGAGGAGCGCGAGAACTGGGGCTACCGCGGCCTGCCCATCTGCATGGCCAAGACCCAGTCGTCGCTTTCCGACAACCCCGACCTCAAGGGGCGCCCTACCGGATTCACCGTGGAGATCCGCGATGTGAAGGTAAGCGCCGGCGCCGGTTTCATGGTGGTCTACACCAGCGACATCATGACCATGCCGGGACTCCCCGAGTCGCCCGCCTCCGACCGGATGGACATCCGGAGCGACGGGGCGATAAGCGGACTATTCTAAAAAGAAGCCCTTTCTTACCATATAATATATAGGACAGAAAAATTGAAAAGCGGACCTCGAATGGCTACAATAGCCCCGCAACTACGCGGAGCGGGAACTATGGGCAAACAAAGTCAAAAGGAAGCGACCGCCCGAATCCGTATCAACAAGCTACTCGAAGAATCGGGCTGGCGCTTTTTCGATGACGAGAACGGCCACGCCAACATCGTTCTTGAGATCGGCACCAAACTGACCAAGAAAAGACTCGACGAGTTCGGCAACGACTTCGAGAAAACTGCCAACGGCTACCTTGACTTTCTCCTCGTTGACAATCGCCAGAAACCGCTCGTCGTTCTCGAAGCGAAACGAGAAGGGAAAAACCCGCTCGACGCCAAAGAGCAGGCGCGCGCCTATGCCGAAAGCAAGCGGTGCCGTTTCGTCATCCTTTCCAACGGACGGCTTCATTACTTATGGGACATTGAACAGGGTAACCCTTATGTTATTTCCCGCTTTCCCTCGCCCGAAACGATAGGGGTCACCGAAACGGCGAAAAAGGATGTGGCGGCGCTGGTCGGCGAAAAGGTCGGGGACGATTATGTCGTGTTGACGCAGATGCCCGACTATGCGACCAATGCCGGATATCGAGATGAAAAAACTCGCCCGGTGTTTATTGCTGAGAACAATTTAAGATTCCTCCGTCCATACCAAATAAGAGCTATAGAAAAACTCCAAGAACAAGCGAAAAAAGGGAACGAACGCTTCCTGTTCGAGATGGCGACCGGTACCGGCAAAACATTGGTCGCGGCGGCGTTGATAAAACTGTTTCTTAAAACCGGCAATGCCTCTAAGGTCCTTTTCCTCGTCGACCGGCTTGAACTGGAAGAGCAGGCATGGAAAAACTTCACCCACTATCTCAAAAACGATTTTCCGTACCTTATAATATATAAGGAAAAGAGAAACGACTGGCAACAGGCCGAGATAGTGGTCTCGACCGTTCAGAGCCTCCTTTCCGACAACAAATATCAACACTTATTTTCGCCGCTCGATTTCGATTTCATCATATCGGACGAGGCGCACCGGTCGATAAACGGCAATGCGCGTGCTCTGTTCGAGTATTTCCACGGCTGGAAACTCGGTCTGACGGCGACGCCAAAAGACTATCTCAAGTTCGTCGAGAGGGACCGCTACCAGCGGATCGAACCGAAAGAATTGGAGCGCCGGATACTCCTCGACACCTACCGCACCTTCGGTTGCCCCGACGGCAATCCGACCTATTCCTACAGTCTGCTCGACGGCGTGAAAGACAAATATCTGGTCAATCCCATCGTCCATGATACCCGCACCGAGATAACGACCGAACTGCTTTCCGAGAAAGGATACGCTACAATGGTCGATGACGGGAACGGCGGCAAGGTTGAAAAGCTCTTTAAACACCGCGATTTTGAAAAGAAATTCTTCTCGGATCCCACCAACGGAATGTTGTGCGCCACCTTCCTGAAACATGCCCAACGCGACCCGCTAAGTGGCGAGATCGGCAAGACTCTGGTGTTCTGCGTCAGTCAAGCGCACGCCTCCAAGATAACGCAACTTCTCAACGAAATGATAGATCGGCTCTATCCCGGTAAGTATAACTCCGATTTCGCCGTACAGGTCACCTCGAATGTGACCGACGCCAAACAGTTCACAATAAACTTTGCCAACAACAATCTGCTGGGACACACCCGGTTCATCGATGGCTACAAGTCGAGCCGCGCCCGCGTCTGCATCACCGTCGGCATGATGACCACCGGCTACGACTGCGAAGATATCCTTAATGTCGTGCTGATGCGGCCGATATTCAGCCCGAGCGACTTCATCCAGATCAAAGGGCGCGGCACCCGCACCTATACTTTTTCCTATAAAGATCCGTTCAGCAAAAAGACCACCGAAAAGAAAAAGGAATCGTTCTATCTCTTCGATTTCTTTGCCAGTTTTGAGTACTTTGAAGAGAAGTATGACTACAAACAATTGCGGAAACTGCCGCCGGAGCCCACCGGAACAGGTGAGCCGGGAAGCGGGGAGAAGCCGACACCGAGCGGTCTTTTCGAAAACTTCAACTTCGATCCGCTCGCTCAAATGGTATCGACCCCCATCGGCGAATTCGGCATGAAGGTCGACCGGATGATGTTCGGCCGGTTCGAGGAACAGATGAAAGAACTTATCTTCGGTCGCAAGGAACTTCCGGCCGACAACATCGAGGCGATAGAGGAATATTTGCGGGTCAATTTCTTCGACAACCCCGAATCGAAAATAACCCTTGCCGGTCTGCGCGACTCTCTTGGCCTTGACCGCACCCCGACCATCCGCGAGATAGTCGAAAAGATACTCGGCAGTCTCGACCGATTCAAGAGCCGCAATGAACTGCTCGACGAAGAGTTTTTCAAGTATATCACCGTTTCCAAGGTCGGTGATACCGATCTGTCCGCACTTCGCAACCTGTTCGCCGCCTACATCACCGACGCCGAGATACGCCGGATCATCGACGAAGGCGACTTTACGCGGCTGGTCAACAATCCGAAACTCACCATGACCGAATTGCAGAAGATAGAAAAAGACATTCGCCGGTCGACGATAGACTATATCAAGACCTACCTTCCCCAATCGCTCGTAGCCTAGGAGAATTCCATGCTCGACAATGAAGCCAAACGGAAGATCGACAGTTGCCGCGACATCCTCGTCGGGAAGATACCCGACCCGAAAGGACAGATAGAGCAGATCACCGTCGCGCTCATCTACAAGTTCATGGATGACATGGACCGGGCCTCTCTCGATATGGGCGGCAAGGCGTCGTTCTTCACCGGGGAATGGGCGCGTTACTCGTGGCGAACGCTCATGGATACGCGCCTCGGCGCGAACGAGCGGCTTAATCTCTACGGCGAAGCGATCTCCAAGATGCAGGAGAACGATAAGATACCGTACCTTTTCCGCAACATCTTCAAGAACGCCTATCTTCCGTACCGCGCCCCCGACACCCTGACCATGTTCCTGAAAGAGATAGACGGCTTCAGTTACGAGAACAGCGAAACGCTCGGCAACGCCTACGAATACCTGTTGTCGGTCCTCAGTTCTCAGGGCGATGCGGGACAGTTCCGCACACCGCGCCATATCATCGACTTCATCGTCGATGTCGTTGATCCGCAGAAAGACGAAACCATCCTTGACCCCGCCTGTGGAAGCGCCGGGTTTCTTATCTCGTCGTTCAAACATATTTCCAATGCCAACAAGGACGCCAAGGGGAACAGTGCCCTGCGGCCGAATGAGAAGAAGACGCTGGCCGACAACATTCAAGGCTATGACATCGACCCGCTCATGATGCGTCTGGCGTTGGTGAATCTCTATCTCCACGGCTTCACCGATCCGCACATCTACGAGTACGACACACTGACCTCCGAAGACCGGTGGAGCGAATCGTTCGATGTTATCCTTGCCAACCCGCCGTTTATGTCGCCGAAAGGTGGCATCAAGCCGCACAAGCGGTTCTCGGTGCAGTCGAAGCGGAGCGAAGTTCTGTTCGTCGACTATATCGCCGAGCATCTGAACGCAAAAGGACGCGCTGGGGTCATCGTACCGGAAGGTGTCGTTTCGCGCGTTCAATTGGCATACAAACAACTGCGAAAAATGTTAGTTGAAGATTATCTGGTCGCGGTGGTGTCGCTCCCGGCAGGAGTGTTTAATCCTTACTCCAATGTGAAGACATCAATCCTCATCATGGATAAAACACTAGCACAAAAAACAAAGGTGATTGCTTTCTTCAAAGTGAAAAATGATGGTTATGATTTAGGGGCACAACGCCGACCAATTGATAAGAACGACTTGCCGCGGGTAAGAGATAAGGTCACCCAATATCTTCAATTGCTTCGCGAAGGCAAGTCGATCGATAAGTTCAGATCTAATTTCTGTCTCATCGTGCATAAAGAAAAAATCGCTGTGAATGGCGACTACAAATTGAGCGGCGAAAGATATCGGGAAGGTGGCACAAAGACGAACAAATTCACATTAGCGAGAATCAGCGATGTCTGCGTAGTTAATCCACGCAAGAGTCAGTTGGCTAAACTCGATCCAAATATACGCGTTTCTTTTGTACCTATGGCGGATATAAACGAGCATCAAATGACTTTCTTGCCCAGCGAAGAAAAACGACTCTCAGAGGTTTCAGCGAGTTATACCTATTTTGAAGACAACGATGTCCTTCTCGCGAAGGTAACGCCTTGCTTTGAAAACGGCAAGGCAGGCGTTGCGCGAAACTTGGCAAATGGGATTGGGTTTGGCTCAAGCGAATTCTATGTGTTACGCCCAACCAAACAGGTTATGCCTGAATGGATTTATTTCTGTGTTATGCATCCGATCTTTCGAGAAGCCGCAATCGCGCAAATGACCGGGACGGGAGGATTGCAACGAGTACCTCGGGACTATGTAGAGAATTTCCAAATTCCTCTGCCGCCGTTGGAAGTGCAAAAGGATATAGTGGCTGAGATTGAAAGATACCAGAAAGAAATTGAACATCTCAAAAAGAAAATTGTGGAAGAAGACAAAAAGATACAGGCAACCATCGCCCGGGTGTGGGGGGAAGAATGAGCGATAGCATCAACATCTACTGCGACGAAAGTTGCCATCTGGAGCATGATGGCCGAAAGTATATGGTGCTGGGCGCGATGTGGTGCAAGAAAGAACACGCTCACGCCTGTTTTGAAGATATTCGCGCCATCAAGCGGGGCCACGGAATTCCTATCCACCGTGAAATCAAGTGGAGCAAAGTCTCCGATGCGCAGTTGTCCTATTACCAAAATCTCGTGGATTATTTCTTCAGATCGCCTCACCTTTCCTTTCGTGCTCTTTCTGCCGACAAGGAAGGGTTGGACTACAACGCCTTTGCGATGACACACGACGGCTGGTATTATCGGATGTACTACACGATGCTGAAACCGATTCTCGAAATGAATGAAGGTGCTCATTTTGCAATATACCTCGACATCAAAGACACGAGAAGTTTCCGGAAAATAAAGACCCTGCAAGAAGTTCTTTGCACTAGCATCGGCGACCGCCAGCAAGTTATTGTTGAGCGGATTCAAGCGGTTGACTCAAAAGAGGTTGCGCTGGTACAGTTGACCGACCTGTTTATCGGTGCTCTCGCATATTACCTGTCGGGTCACAACGACAGCCCGGCCAAGGTTGCACTTATTAAGAAGATCAGGCAACAGTGCGGATACTATCTACGATATAATACTCCTCGTGAAGCTCGCAAGTTTAACCTTTTCCACTGGACACCGGAACGGATCGAACATGACAATGCCTAGTTGGCTTCCGCCGCTGGTTCTTTTTAAGGACTACGGAAGCGATTGGACTCGCTACATTGAAGCGGTGTACGAGTTCTTCAAAAAAGATTTCGTCGACTCCCAGCCTTTCCTTGAAAAGATGCCAGTTTATCTTCTTATCAAAGAACCCAAGGAGCAAAACAAGGAGCCGACATTCTGGCACATGACCTCCCAAAACCTAAAAAATACGGGGTCGGAGGATGATCGAACGCCCGCATTCGAAAGATGTGAGCGTATTCGTTGGCCACGCCCGATAATCGATAATAGAAAAGACCCTCTCGTCAAGGTATGGGAGAATGAACGTTCAAAAGGCAGACGCAATCTTCTTCTTTGGTTCAACGATGAATATCTTGTGATTCTAGTAAAGAAGAGAACTTTCCTTCTTCTGATGACAGCCTACCCCATCGAGGAAGGTCACCAAAGAAGGAAACTGGAAAGAGAATTTCAAGAATATTGCCGGACCCGAAACCCCTAAAAAAGCTGATGTCGCCCTTTCGGGCGACACCGAGTACTCCTTCTGCAACATGGCAGATGAGCTACTTTGACTGTAGTGTATTACAAACCTTCTGTCAAGCCTTCTTGCGAAATTTTTTGCAAAAACTAAAGCGGCCAATCGGACTCACCTCTAAGTTTTACTATATTCCCCCTCACCTGCTACCTTAATATATAGTAGTTCAAGCGCCTGCCCGAACAAGATATTGACAAACACGCTCCCGAAAAGGTAGAAACCGGGGACCGATCTCAACGAGGGAGTTCCCATGCTCGGACCGATCTTTGCCGCCGTCGGACTGCTGATCATCACCGGAGCGCTGTTCTTCCTGCGCACCACGCTGAAGACCCTCCCCTTCAACTTCTGGGTCGTCAACATCATGGAACTGGCCGAACGGCTCGCCTTCTTCGGGTCGCGCGCCGTCCTGCCGCTCTACATGATCGCCGGGGCCGACCAGCACGGGCTGGGCATCTCCTACGCCGAGAAAGGGATCATCTTCGGCATCTGGGCGGCGTTCCAGTGTCTGCTCCCCATCGTGAGCGGCGGCTTCACCGATAACTTCGGCTACAAGAAGAGTCTCTATATCGCCTTCACGCTCAACACCATGGGCTATGCCTCGATGGCTTTCGCGACCGGTTTCTGGACGATGCTGGGCGCGTCGGTCATGGTCGGCACCGGCACCGCCATCTTCAAGCCGCCGGTGCAGGGGACCGTCGCCCGTTCGGTGAAACCGGAGAACGCCAGCATCGGCTTCGGGATGTTCTACTGGGTGGTGAACATCGGCGCGATGCTCGCCCCGATCATGGCGGCGAGCCTACGCGGCAACGAGAACAATCCGACATGGCATCTGGTCTTCTTCGCCTGCGCCGCGGTGACCGCGCTCAACTTCCTCCCCGCCTTCTTCCTCTACCGCGAACCGGAGACGACCGGCGCCGGGAAATCGTCGCTGACCGTGTTCAAAGAGACCGGCCTGAATCTTCTCCATGACCGCAAGATGCTGTTCTTCCTCCTCATATCGTCGGGCTTCTGGCTCATGTTCATGCAGGTGTGGGACCTGCTCCCCAACTTCATCGACGAATGGGTCGATTCGCGCGACATCGCGCCGGCTTTTCAGGCGATACTCGGCGACAGCGCGCTGACCGCCGCGGGACATGTCAAACCCGAACTCATCGTCAACCTCGACGCGACCGCGATAGTGCTCTTCGTCATGCTCATTTCGTGGTTCATGTCGCGCTTCAAGATGATGGTGTCACTCATACTCGGAATGGCCTTCGCCACCGTCGGTTTTTTCGGTTCCGGCTTTTTCATGACCGGCCTCCCGGTCGCCGCGATGATACTGGTCTTCTCGCTGGGCGAGATCATCTGTTCGCCCAAATTCTCCGAATATGTCGGGGTGAACGCGCCGCCCGACAAGAAGGCGCTCTACATGGGCTACTCCAACATGCCTTTCGCCTTCGGCTGGATGGCGGGCAACTTCCTGTCGGGTCCGCTCTATGATACGCTCGCCTCGCGGACGAACTTCGCACGGCAATACCTTATCGACAAACTCGGCGTCCCGGCGGCCGAACTTGCGAACCTCAAGGACGGCGACCTCTTCCCGACGCTCGCGACGAAGCTCGGTGTCACCCCCGGCGATGCGGCGAAACTCCTCTGGGATACCTACCATCCGTGGCAGATATGGGCGCTTCTCGCCTCGGTCGGCCTCATCTCGATGATCGGACTGTTCTGGATAGATAGAGCGTATCGGAAGAACGATCAGTAGATTTTCGTGACGGAGGTGCCGGGATAGTAGCGGCCGAGTATCTCGCGGTACTTCTTCCCCTTCTGGCCGAGCCCGATGGCCCCCATCTGGCACATCCCGACGCCGTGTCCCCATCCCGCCCCGGTGAACTTCCAGACCTTCTTCTTCTCGTCGTAATCGACCGCGAAGAGCGAACTGGGCAGGTCGTCGATGAGCCGCCGCATCACCAGTTCACCCCATACCGGCTTTTCCCCCGTGTCGCCGGTGATCAGCAGTTTCCAGACGCGCCCCGACACGCCGCGCTCCAGCGGCTTGATGTCGGTGACATGGCCGACGCCGAGCGATGTCAGCAGTTCGTCCATCTTCTTTGCCGGGATATCCTTCCGCCAGCGGAATTTCTTGTTGAGCGCGATGCCGCATTCCCCCGTGCCATCCTCGAGGAACTTGCGCACCTCCACCCCGCGCGTCAGGTTGAATTTCTGGGGCTTGTCGCTGTCCCAAACCCCCTGCAGATAATCCTTTTCGGCCGAGAACCAGACATTCTTGATGTTCTCGGAATGGCCGCCGCAGGAGGATGAGTATGGGGCGCGAGCGACATAGAGATCCTTGTGGAGCAGTATCTCGCCGCGCGTGGCATCGACCGCGTCGCGGAACTTCGGGGCGACCGTATCGTTTTTCCAGTCGAGTTTCTGGCAGTGGACCTCGGAACAGATGTGGACCGGGTCGCCGATATGCCGTTTGCCGAGCTGCATGAAGATGTCGGTACGCGCCGCGATGGCCTGCGCCTTGAGCGTTTCGGCCGGAGCCGACGCGAACATCTCCCCCGGCAGGATGCGGTAGAGCAGTTTCTCGACATCCTCCTCCACCACCAGCCCCAGCGTCCCGTCGGCCGAACCGTAGAGGAACTGCGCCGCATGGCCGCCGAGCGTAAGGTCGCCCGCCGTGGCCGGTCCGGTCGGCTCGAGTTTCACGAACCGGTCGCAGGTCAGCTTCTTTCCCGTTCCCTCGACGGTGATGGTCGCCTGCGAGGGGCTGACGAAGAACGGGAGCGCGAGTATCTGGCGGCCGGGAAGTTCGGCCCGCAGTGCATCCTGCAGTTTCACCGCCGCCTCCTTATCGAAGAGCTCCTTGAGGACGATGTAGTATTCGCGGTTGTCGATGCGCCGCTCGCTGATGGAGAAGATGCCGCCGGTCATGAAGAGCTCCACCGGCCGGTTCGTTTCGGCCGCCACCTGAGCGACCCGGTCGCGGTACCCGGAAAGCGCCGCCCCGGTCAGTTCTTCGATCGCCACCCGGTAGCGGACCACCGGCGCGGTATAGCCGGTGAGCGTCACGGTGGCCGCATCGGCCGATAGATCCTTGCCGCCGCACGAGAAGCGGACCGCCCCCGACACCGCCAGCGGCGCCGGAAGGTCTTTGACATGGACACGGATGAACGGGACGCCGTCGTGGAAATTGAACGACGCGGTATGGAAATAGAGGAATTCGTCGTTCCCCTTTTCGCCCGCCGTGAGGAGCAGGGCGATGCTAAAAATCAACCACGGTAGGATCTTCCTTGATCTCAAACGGCTCTCCCAGCTCCAAGTGATAGAACGATCCTTCGTACAGATACGAATATATCTCGTAAAAACGGGCCACCCGCTTGGCATAGTTGCGCGTCTCCTGATACGGGATCAGTTCTATGAACGACATACCCGGCAGATCGCCGAACTGTTGATACCACTGCCCGACCTTCTTCGGCCCGGCATTGTAAGCGGCCGCCGCGAGGATGATGTTGCCGTCGAACCGCTTGAGCAGTTTCGAGAGATACCACGCCGACGCCTTGAGCGATTCGTACGGGTTGAAGGGGTCCTTGACCTTGATGCCCGACTGTCCCGATATCTTCTGGAAGGTCGACGGCATGATCTGCATGAGCCCGATGGCCCCCGCCCCCGACACGACCCAGTCGCGGTAGAAGCTCTCGGCCCGCATGATGGCATAGAGAAAGGCGGGCGATATGGCAAACTCCTCGGAGAGTCGCATCACCGCGTCGAAGTGCGGCACCGGGTAGAGTATCTTCCACTTGTCGGTGTCACCGTACTGCGGCGCAAACTTGAGCGACGCCTTTATCGCCTCGTAGATGCTGTCGATGATGCGGGCGTACTTTTCGGCCGCCTTGTAGATCGGGAGGGCGAGGTTGCGCATGACGAACGGCACCACCGGATCGCCCGCGTTCCCCGGCATCCGATCCTTGGCGCGGATATAGCGTTCGTAGAAAAGGAGACCGTCCAGCAGCCGGTGTTGCGCGAAGAAAACCATACTCTCGACCGTTTCATCCTTCCGGAATGAAGCGGGGGCCTTATCGGCCGCTTCGAGCAGCTCCTCGTACGGATCGCTGTCGAAGGTGCGCAGAGCGGCGCGCCACTTCGCCCGGCGGGACTCGTCGCTTGCGGCCGGCTGTTTGACCGCCGCCAGTTTCGGCGCGTCGGCAAGGTGATAATAGAGAAAGTCGTAGTAGGATATGAAATCTTTCGCGGTACAGTCGGCATCGTCCTGCGCCCCGCATTCGTAATCGTTCGAACCGCTGAACAGGTAGTAGTTGAACAACCGGTCGTAGAAGAGCGTCAGCGACTGCATCGTCTGCAGGGAGTCGCCCACCCCCGCGCCGCGCGGCTTGAGGTTCGCGGCGAAGACGAAGTTGCCCCAGAGGAGATAGGCGTAGAACTCGTTCCCCTCCATGAGATAAATGAGCCCAAGCCGATAGAGCGACTGGAGGAACCACGCCGACTTCGGGTTCCGATAGACCGTCTCTTCCAGTATCTCGCGCGCCGCCGGGGTATTGTTCGATTCGATGAAGGAGACGGCGGCGTGGAACAGCACCCGCTCCTTGCGCTGTCCCGAAAGACTCTCGGCGAGCCACCGCATGTAGGCGGCCCCTTCGGCGGGGACCCCCTTGCTCGACAGGATACGGAACTTCTCCCAGCCGTAGGAGTAGCGGCACTCCTCATGCGGACACTTCGCTATCTCGCGATCGATGAGCGTTATCGCGTCGGCGTAGCGTTTCTTGCCGACCAGATAGCGCCCCGCCTCCAGCGACATCGGATAACCCATCTCGGTGAGCACCTCGCAGTAGAACTCGTCGGCAAGACCCTCCTTGCGCATAGCGGCGAACCACTTGACGAAGAGCGGAGAGCCTTCGACCGGCAGACCCAACGTGCGGCGGATCGTGAGGAGCCGCTGGTTGATCTCGCCGCGCTGGGATACATATTCGCTCTCTTCGAGGAACGCCAGATAGTCGGGGATGAGTTTCGCGTCGGCCCCCTTCCCCTGCTCCTTGGCGACGATGCGGTTGAACGCGGCCGCCTCGTTCTTATCCTCCTTCAGGCACTTGGCGTACTTCGGGATCGCCTCCTTCCATTTCCGTTCGGCGAGGAACATGTCGCCTTCGAGACAGCCGAGCGCCCGTTCCCGGTAAAAGGCGGGGTAGCCGGCCGCTATCGCATCGAGTTCTTTACGCGCCTCTTTCCATTTCTTCGCCGAGAAAGCGGCGCGGAAGGCGAGATAGCGGAACAGGAGCGTCTTGCGGCGTTTCTCGGGCAGGTCCTTGAGCGCGGTCGGTATCTCGAGTTCGCGACCGGTGCGGTAGAGCGCCAATATCCGCCGCGCGACCGCCCCTTCCTTCTCGCGGAACTGCACCTTGTCGTAGAATTCGAGGTAGGATTCCTCGTCGCCCGACTCGTAGACCGTCTTGAGGCACTCCTCGGTCACCGGCTCTTTGTTGAGGCAGTCGGAGAAGGCGAAGAGTGGAAATGCCGCGATAAGAACACTTATGAATAGGAAGAGGCGCATGGGCTCCGAACTCCGTTGTCCGGCGAAAGTATAGCAATGCGCGATTCGATGTAAAAGAAAATCTTTATTTCGAAGCAGATTTCTACTTATTCGTCGGGGATGATGACCGGTTTGACCTTCCAGATCTCGTCGGCGTACTGCATGATGGTGCGGTCGGAGGAGAATTTGCCGGAGCGGGCGGTGTTGAGTATCGACTTCTTGGTCCACGCCTCCTGATCCCTGAACAACGCGCTCACCTTCTCTTGGGTATCGACATACGCCCGGTAATCGGCCAGCAGGCAGTAGTGGTCGCTGAACAGCACGATGTTCTGGTAGAGGAACTGGAAGATGCCCGGCTCGTTCTTGTTGAAGTAGTCGGTGTTGATCATATCGAGCACCTTGCGCATCTCGTTGTCGCGCTGATAGTATTCCTGCGGGCTGTAGCCGCGTTTCTTGAGTTCGCGGACCTCGTGCGCCTTGAGCCCGAAGATGAAGATGTTCTCCATCCCCACCTCCTCGGCCATCTCGACATTCGCGCCGTCGAGCGTGCCGATGGTGAGCGCGCCGTTGAGCATGAACTTCATGTTGCCGGTGCCCGACGCCTCGTAGCCGGCGGTCGATATCTGTTCGGAAAGGTCGGTGGCCGGGATGATCTTCTCGGCAAGCGACACCGAATAGTTCTTGAGGAAGAGGACCTTCAAGCGGTCGCCCACCGCCGGGTCGTTGTTGACCACCTGCGCGACCGAGTTGATGAGTTTGATGATGAGTTTCGACACCTGATAGCCGGGGGCCGCCTTGCCGCCGAAGATGACGGTGCGCGGCACGAAATCGCCCGACGGGTTCGCCTTGATGCGGTTGTAGAGGGTGATGACATGAAGCACATTGAGGAGTTGCCGTTTGTATTCGTGGAGCCGTTTTATCTGGACATCGAAGATCGAGTTGTGGTTGACCGCGACGCCGTAGGTCTCCTTGATGTAGCGCGCCAGATGCCGCTTGGCGAGCAGTTTCGCCTCACGCCACAGTTCACGGAATTCGGCGTCGTCGACGAACGGTTCGAGTTTGCGCAGTTTATCGAGGTCGGTCACCCACTCTTCGCCGATGCGGTCGGAGATGATGTTGGCGAGGAACGGGTTGGCTTTTTTAAGCCAGCGGCGCGGCGTGATGCCGTTGGTCTTGTTGTTGAACAGCGTCGGGTTGTAGCGGCAGAAATCGCGGAAGATATCGTTCATCAGGATGTCGGTGTGGAGTTGGCTGACGCCGTTGACCGAATGACTGCCGACGATGGCCAGATGGGCCATCCGCACCATTTTGGGGGTCGCCTCCTCGACGATCGACATCTTCGCGATGGCGTTGTCGTCAAACCGCCCCATGTCGCGCAGTTCGTTATGGAAGCGGCGGTTTATCTCGTAGATGATCTGCAATTGGCGCGGCAGGAGCGGGCCGAGCAGTTCGACATCCCACTTTTCGAGCGCCTCGGGCAGTATCGTGTGGTTGGTGTAGCCGAAGGTCCGCTTGGTAATGTCCCACGCCTCGGTCCATTCGAACCCCTCCTGATCCATGAGGAGGCGCATCAGTTCCGGTATCGCGATGACCGGGTGGGTATCGTTGAGCTGGATGGCCACCTTGTCGGGGAATTCGCGGAAGTCGTCGTATGCCTTCTTGAAGTGGTAGATGATGTCCTGTAGCGTCGCCGAGACGAAGAAATACTGCTGTTTGAGCCGCAGTATCTTCCCCGCGTGGACATTGTCGTTCGGGTAGAGCACCTTCGAGATGTTCTCCGATTTGTTCTTTCCGTCGACCGCCGCCATGTAGTCGCCGCTGTTGAAGGAGGAGAAGTCGAACTCGGTGGTCGCCTTGGCCTGCCAAAGCCGCAGGTTGTTGACGGTGTTGTTGCGGTAGCCCGGCACGGGCACATCGAAGGCGAGCGCGATGACATCCTCGGTGTCGACCCACTTGAAATGAAAACGGCCCGCGCCGTCCTGTTCGGTCGCCACGCGGCCGCCGAACTGAACGCGGTATTCGAGATGAGGCCGCGCGATCTCCCACGGACAGCCGTACTTGAGCCAGTTGTCGGGCAGTTCTATCTGCCAGCCGTTCTTTATCTCCTGCTTGAAGATGCCGTACTCGTAGCGGATACCGTAGCCGTACGCGGGCAGACTCATCGTGGCCATCGAGTCAAGGAAACAGGCCGCCAGCCGCCCGAGGCCGCCGTTGCCGAGCCCCATGTCGGGCTCCACATCGCGGATATCTTCGAGATTGTAGCCGAGCTGCATCAGTATCTCGGAGCATTCCTTATAGTATTCGGTGTTGGTCAGCATGTTGCCCATCAGGCGTCCCATCAGGAATTCCATCGAGAGGTAGTAGACCCGTTTGGCGTCCTGTTTGCGGTACTCGTACTGGGTGCGGAGCCACTTGCGGATGAGGCGGTGGCGGATGGCGAAGGCGAGCGCGAAGTAGATATCGCGGGAGTTGACGGTGGTGCGATCCTTGACCAGCAGGTATTCCAGCGCCTTCTCGAAGTCGGGCTTAAGGTCCTTGCCGAGCAGTTTGCCGTCGGTGAAGAAGATGTTGCCGTTCGTCCCGTTCTTTTCCTGTTTCATGCCTCACTCCGTAACTGTCAGCGGACCGGTGTCGCGGTATGATACCCGTGTTGCCGAACAATTCAAGGAAAGGGGGCCTAAAGAATTTCTTTAAAAACAAGAAAAACTTTGTTATAAAGCGCTTCGGTGGGAACGGAGGTCACATGGAAACGCGTCCGAACGGCAAGATACTTTTTGTTGAAGACGAGGAGAATCTCCTCAACAGCATCTCTTTCATACTCGAGGCCGAAGGGTTCGTCGTGCACCGGACCCGGTCCGGAGAGGAGGCGCTGCACGCCCTTGAGGTCATCACCCCCGATCTGATCCTGCTCGATATCACGCTCCCCGGCATCGATGGATTCGAAGTGGCCGAGCGGGTCCGCAAGAACAAAAGCACCGAAAAGGTCGCCATCGTGATGCTCACCGGCCGAGCGGTTGAAGATGATGTGGTGCGAGCGCTGGAAACCTGGGCCGACGACTATATCGTCAAACCGGTTCGGCCGCGAATGCTCATCGCCCGACTCAACGCCGTTCTGCGCCGTAAGACCACCCGCGCACCCGAAGCCGATATCCTGCGGTTCGATTCACTCACGGTGGATATCGCCGGCCGTGAAGCGACCATCGAAGGGACCCCGATACCGCTTACCCGCACCGAATTCGATATCCTCTCCCTGCTCGTCCGCGATCCGAACACCGTCTTCTCGCGCGCTCAAGTCATCGGCGAGATACGCGGCGAGGACTATTTCGTCACCGAACGCTCCATCGATTTCCAGATATTCGGCCTGCGCAAAAAACTCGGCCCGCACGCCGAACGCATAGAAACGATACGCGGTATCGGCTACAAATTCCGCGCCTCCTGAACGAGTGAGCATGCTCAAAGGGATCCGTTTCAAGACGATACTCATCATAGGGTCTCTCGTTTCCGGTATCATACCGCTCGCGATACTGACCATCACCGGATCGAAGATATTCGGCACCGAGTTGAAGGAACAGGCATTCGCCCAGCTCGAATCGGTGCGCGACCTCAAGAAAAGCCGCATCGAAGAAACGCTTCGGCTGTTCCCCGCCCTTTCGATGGCCGAAATGAACCGCGTCATGCTTGAGCGCTCCGGGATGGGCGACACCGGCGAGACCTATCTGGTCGGCCCCGACCTGCATCTGCGCAGTGATCTTCATCTCGCTCCGGCCCGTAGCAACGACCAGCCGATAGCCACCTTTTCGGTCGATCAAGCGCTCGACGGGCGGACCGGCACCACGCTCACGGTCGATTACCGCGGCAAGAAGGTCCTGTCGGCCTATGCTCCGATAACGGTCGGCGGCGAAAGATGGGCGCTCGTCGCCGAGATAGACGAACAGGAGATAGACCGGCGCATCAGTTCGGCGCTTTACCGCTCGTTCACCGCCGTTGCGCTCATTTCGGCGGCGCTGTTCGTACTGCTCGCGCTTATTGTTTCGGCCATCATCACCGGCGGCATCAACCACGTTGTCAAGGAACTGGAAGGCATTCTTCAGAAGATACTCGGTGGACGGCTCGAGGTGCGGGGCGACCCTTCCCGCGTCGGCCGGGACTTTCGGGGCGTCATGACGCAGGTCAACGCGCTCGCCGACGCCTTCGTCTCGCAGACCGAAGAGCGGCGCAAACTTGAATCGGCGGTCGAGTTCAACCAGCGGATGGAGGCCATCGGGATGCTCGCCGGCGGCATCACGCACGACTTTAACAATACACTCGGCTACATGCTCGCCTACGCCGATCTGGTCCACGCCGAACTGCCGAAAGGCTCACCCGCCGAAGCGCACATGACCGAGATACTCAAGGCGATCGACCGGGCGACCGAACTGGTGTCGCAGATAACCACCTTCAGCCGCCGCATGAAGCGCGAGAAACAGCCGGTGCGGGTCGCATCGCTCATCACCGAACTGGTCAAATTCCTCACCGCGACGCTCCCCAAATTCATCACGGTCAAAAAGGATATCCGGCGCGACGATATCAAGCTCATGGCCGATCCGGTCCAGCTCCACCAGATACTCATGAACCTCTGCACCAACGCCTTCCATGCGATGCAGGATACCGGCGGCACCCTCACCATCACGCTCGACGCCGAACCGGCCGGCGGCCCCTGCGGCGAACAGTGCTTCCGCCTCACGATCGCCGACACCGGCTGTGGTATGGATGACTACACTCGCCGACACGCGCTTGACCCCTTCTTCACCACCAAACCGCCCGGACAGGGAACCGGCATGGGGCTGGCCATCGTCACCGCGGCGGTCAAGAACCTGAACGGCATCATGGAGATCGAGAGCGCCGAGGGACAGGGAACCCGTATCTCCATTATCCTGCCGCTCATGGAGGAAAATGAACCGAATCGACGCGACAAGGAGGAAGAAGCGGTCCACCGCGGGAGCGGCACGGTCATGTTCGTCGACGACGAACCGCACTTCTGCACCTCGGTCCGGCTCATGCTCGAACAACTCGGCTATGACGTCATCACCTTCACCGACAGCCCCGGCGGACTCGCCAGTTTCCGCGAGAACCCCACCCTCTACGATATCGTCATCACCGACTACAACATCCCCGATATGAACGGGCTGGAACTGGCGCGCCGCATCAAGATGATACGCCCCTGCATTCCCGTGGTGGTGGTCACCGGCTACGGCGGCTGGGACAGCCTGCAGGAGCCGTCGCGGCTCGGGATCGAGGCGGTCGTCCAAAAGCCTTTCTCGCGGGCAAAGATATCGAAGGTCGTTCATGAAATACTGCGCGGCGCGGGGAGCTGTCCATGACGATGCCCGAAGGGGTCCGGAGAAAATTTGTCAAGCGGCCCGTACGATGGTATGAAGAGGGCGTTTATACAGCGGGGGAGAAAAAGATGGGAGAATTCGAAAAAAGCACCTTCAACATCCTCGTGGTCGACGACGACGAGAATGTGCTCCAGCTCGTCAAGATCATTCTTGCCGATCGCAAGTATCACCTCGTGACGGCGCGCGACGGCAAGGAGGCGCTCGACAAGCTCGGCACCTTCCGCCCCGACATCATCATCTGCGACATCCTGATGCCGAACCTCGACGGCTACCAGTTCCGCGACGCGATCCGCGACCGCGACGAATACTATCTCACCTCGTTCATCTTCATGTCGGCCAAGACCACCACCGAGGACCGCGTCCGCGGCATCGAACACGGCGTCGACGCCTACATCACCAAACCGTTCGACGTGGTCGAATTCCGCGCCATCGTCAACTCGATGATCAAAAAACGCCTGCAACTCGAACGGCTCGTCAATCACGACGCGCTGACCCACGTCTACAACAAGCGCAAGATCATCGGCGAACTGGAACGGGAACTCCAGCGGGTGAAGCGCTACAGCAACTCACTTTCCATCATCATCGTCGATATCGACCATTTCAAACAGGTCAACGACACCCACGGCCATCCCGAAGGCGACACGGTGCTCGAGACCATCGCCGAGACGGCTCGCAACTCCCTGCGCGCAATCGACATGATCGGCCGCATCGGCGGCGAGGAGTTCCTCATCATCCTCCCCGAGACCGACCTGAACGGCGCCCTCATATACGCCGACCGTCTGCGGATGATGGTAGCGGCGCTCGTCATCGGCCCCAACGACATCAAGGTGACCATCAGCGGCGGCATCGCCACCGCCCCCGCCCACGCCGTCGACCGCGAACCGCTCATCCGCAAGGCAGACGAGGCGCTCTATGAGGCAAAACGAGCCGGTCGCGACCGTATCGCCTGCGCCCGCTGAACCGTTCCGCATGTTCTGCATCATAAATAAAATAAGTTGCTTTCATCCTCGTCCCAAATTACAATTTGTCCGTTTTAGTGAGTATTGATAGGGGTCGCTCATGGCCATGAAGATCGGCGAGTATTTTGTACAGCTCGGCAAGATAACCCGCGAACAACTTGCCAAAGCGCTCGATATGCAAAAAACCCAGAAGACCTACCTCGGCGAAATACTGGTTTCCGAAAAAATGCTTTCCGAGAACGACCTGCTCACCTATCTCGCCGGCATCTTCAACCTGCAGTATATCACCAGCGAGAAACTCGAGAAAATGACCATCCAGAGCAACGTCGCTCAGGTGGTGCCGGAACGGATAGCCGAAACGAAAGGAATATTCCCCCTCAAATACAGTTTCAATGAGGGAAAACTGACCCTGCTGACCCATGCGCCGCAGGATGCCAAGATGCTCGACGAACTGAAGATCATCTTGGACAACATCAAGGTCATCACGCCGGTCATCGCCTATTCGAAGGCCATCAAGGCGATCATCTTCAAACAGTACAAAGGCGACCTTATCGCTTTCGACCGCTTTTTCCCGAAAAATGTCGACATGAAAGGCTTTATACCGGTCGGCGAAGCGGTGCTCGATAAGGACATCCTCAAACAGGATGCGCCGCGCAAGGTACTCAAGGATCCGAAGGAATTCACCCGGAACACCTCCTTTACCCAGATCATCAATCAGGGAGAGATCCTCCAGTCCGACGGCGGCGACACGACGATCACCAACCGCGTCAACAAGCTCAAGAACGGCGTCACCATCGTCGGCCACGAAGAATTCCTTGAGGCGATAAAGGTCTTCACGAGCATCATCGATTCCATCCGCGAGGGAGGGTTCAAACACCACACCCAGCGCGTGGTGGGTCTTTGCATGAAACTCGGCAAGGCCTACAAGATGAACGAGGTCGACATGAACGACCTCATCATCGCCGCCTATCTGCATGACGCGGGCAAAAAGAAACACCTCAGCGCCTTCGACATCAAAGACAAGGAATGCGCCGATACCGTCATCAAATACTCTTCCGCCGGGGCGCGCCTTTTTGCCGGATGCAATCTCTCCAAACAGACCAAATCGATACTTTCGAATATGTACGAAACGGTCAACGGCGCAGGCTTCCCGCAGGGGCTTAAAGGCAACGATATCCCTATCGGAGCTCAGATATTATTGCTCGCCGACAGCTATGACTATCTGACGCAGGTCTCGTCAATACCGGCCCCCACCGCCTATTTCCGCATGAAAGCGCTGGGCTTTTTCACCGACAAATTACTCGACACCCTCAAGGAAGAACTCCAGATCAATACCCTCGCCGCGGCGGCGACCGGCAACGCCGTCAAGATCGCCGGCATCGTCGTCACCGAGAATCGCGACCTGCTCGACGAGATAGCGCAGCGCTTCTCCGCTCAGAACATACAGATATTCACCGCGCCGCAGATAGAAATCGCGGCGCTGATACTCAAAAAACAGGGCGATACCATCAACTTCATCCTCTCCGATATCGATGTGAAGAACTCCCAGTTCACCCCCTTCAAACTCATCAACGCGATACGGACCAAGGGCATCTTCCCGAAACTCCAGTTCTTCCTGTTCTCCACCGGTACGATATCACCGCAGAATCGGGATCAGGCGACGCAAATGAAGGCCGCCGGGATATTCCCGAATTTCAATTCATCAAAGAATATGCCCGAACTGCTCAGTATGCTAAGATCATAGCGCAGCCGTTGTCGGAACGATCCTCCGCTTCAGACACCTTGTTCTCCTCGGATATCACGCATTCCCCGTAACTGCACGAGCCGATGCCGGTATCGCTCTGGCACGACAAGGAATTCTGGGAAAGGTCCTGCAGGGAGATACAACTTTGCGTTCCTTCGTCGCATTGGACCTTCCGGCAGGCGGGCGCTGTCTCTTCGCAGGAACGATCCGCGCCGACGCACTCGCCGGCGGAACAGACCGTATCGACGGTGCAATATAAACCGTCGTCACAACTCTCTCCTTCATTGATGGCTTCGACCTCGCACTGGCCGGTGGCGGGATCGCACGCGCCGCGGATGCAAAGCCCCTCGATATCGGAACAGTCGACCGGATCCTGCGCGACGCAGACGCCGGCCTTGCACAGATAGTTGGTAAAGCATTTATCGCTTCCTTCCGTACAGCTTACCCCGTCCTTCTTGGCAACCGTCACACAGGCGCGGCTCTCCTCGTCACAAACCATTTCGGCGCATTCGTTCTCCGCGGCGGAACAAGCGGGCGGCGGCGAAGCCAGCGCGCACCAGCCCGCGCGGCATTCCTCCACGCCGTTACAGAACAGGCCGTCGTCGCATTCATCGTTCTGGGTACAGGTCCGCAGGCCGTTGGTCAGGGTCGGATCGCCGAAATAATTAAGTTCGAGTTTGATGGTCTTCATGACCGAATCGCTGGTCCAGAGGATCTTCTGATCGGCCAATACGCGCGCCGGAGACTTGCCCTCGAGCACGGCGCGGGTAAAGACCGTCCCGTACGCAAAGACATCCTGCGCATATTCGGGTTCGTACTCCGGCCAGATGCCGCCGTAACTCACCTGCGAAGCGGCGACCACACCCACCGCCGTTTGGTAGAGCATAGCGGTCGCGATATTATCCGGTTCATCCACATCGCCGTTGAGACAGCTACCCATATACACGAACGCCGCCCGGTCGGCCGGGAGCGCGTCGGCAAGCCCCGAATCGATGAAAGAGGGGGATGAGAGTTCATAGGAGGAAGGGACGCCGTCGCCGTTGTCCCCGGTCCAGATCGTCCGATAGGCCCCTTTGGACAGACCATGACCCAGCCAATAGACCAGCCCGTAGCCGTCGTTCCATTCGTTGACGACCTGATCGCTTTCGAGGATCCCCCAGTCGGTGAACTCGGAGGGGGCCAGCCCCTCTTTCTCGACCAGCGCCCGCGTCGTCAGATCGCTGCGTCCGCTGAAGAAGGTGTCGAGCATCTGTCGGACGACATAGCCGCCGTCCATCTTGTCGTTGCCCATGCCGTCCTGATTCTCATAGTAAGGTATTCCGGCCGGGAAGAGCGCTTTACGACGGTAATCCGCCGCGCCTGGATCCTCCGCCATATAGGCGATGGTGCGTTCGAGAATGCGGTCCACCTTCGCCATGCCCCCGGCGTACACCGGTATGCGGCCGACCAGCAGTTCCCAGTTAAAGCCGAGGAATCCGTCCTCCGATTCGGCGTACTGACCGTTATCGTTGCTGTCCCAGTCATTGGTGAGTTCGCCATAGAAGAAATCGGTGGGAACGTCATGATACGACACCTCGGGCTCATCGTTGTTGGCATAGGTGCGCAACATCGGGATATCGCCCATTTCGGGCCGCGGATCGCCCAGAAGGAGCAGATAGCCGTACTTCTTGTAGACGGTCTTCAGCCATTCCCTGATCGCCACCGCCCGTTTGGTGCCGGTAAGACCATCGGCCCCGAACTGATCCTCGGTCGCGATATCCACCGTCCAACCTGAACGTCGCTTCGCTTCGACATAGGGAGAAAGCTGGGTGGAGCGCGCCAGCGTCTCGTTCGAGGTCAGTAGCAGCAGTTTTCTGGGCAACTCCTGATCGGCGGGGAGCAGGCGGGGACGCAGCGCATCGGCGAAATGGAGGCGTATCTTCTTGATATGGATATAGCCGCCGTTCGGCCCGCGCACTACCGGATACCAGCGGAATTCATGTACCGGCTCGCCGCGGCGATCGCCGGCGAAGAGGGTCCGGTGAAAATTCTCCCGTGTGGGGAGGACCCGCAGAGCGGCCGGCGGATCGACCCGCAGAAGCCCATCGGGCGCCAGACGGTAGAGATAGCGACCTTCCTGCAAAGACGCCGGTAGCGACAGTGTCTCGGAAGAAAGGATATCCACCCGCTCCACCGGCGTCGAGAAACGATGAACGCGGTAGGGAAGCATCGGCTTGCCGCCGACCGATTCGGTAGAGAAGCCCGCGAGTATGGGGATGACGCCGCCGGTATCGGCTCTGAAGGAGAGCGGGCCGGTCTCGATATCGAGTGTCGCGGCCTCCGCAAGTACGGTCAGCGCCGTCAGTAACACCAAAAGGATCGGTCTCATGGGTATCCCCTCGCTATAGGTTTATCCTCTCTTCAATAAAAAAAGAAGCAAGCGCGCGGCCGAAGATTTTTTCCGAGGCTATACGTATAGTTAAGGACGGTCGATGCTATTCAGGAAGGGTGATCTCGGTACGGTAGCCCACGGCGTGCCGCGCCAACCCCACGGCGAAAGTGACGGCATTCTCGACCCGCAGGACCGGTGTGCGGAACGCGGCGAAAGAGACCGGCGTCTTTTCAAAGAAGAAGAGGTCCTCCTCCCCGAAACCTCCTTCGGGACCGATCCAGAGATAGAGATCGTCGGCGCCGCGGAACTGTTCGATGGTCGCCGGGGCGTCCGACTCGGGATGAAAAACGACATGACGGCCGGGCCGGCGGATGATGACATCGCGCCCCATGGCCCGGATATCGGGCATATAGCGGCGGCGACTTTGCGATGCCGCCGACTCGATGATCTGTTCGATGCGCTGGAACTTTTTGAGCAACGCCGTCTCGGGCAAATTGCTGCGCGAGGCACGGAACAGGAAGAACCCGTGAGCCCCCGCCTCCACACCGTTACGGACCGCCTCTTCCAGCCGCTGCCATTCGATGGCGGCAATGACCACGAACACCTTCGGGCCGCGGTAGGCGACCTCGTGGCGGACCCGCACCTCGAAACTTCCTTCCTTGCGGGTGGCGCCTATCAGCATCGTCTCGTAGACGACCCCGTCGTGGTAGAAAAAGACCGGCTCATCCTTCCCGACGCGGCGCACCTTGAACAGATAGTGGGCATCCTCGTCGGAAACCTCTATGATCCGATCATCGATGAGATTCAGTTCTTTCTTGGCGAGATAGATCACCTTAGGAATGCCGCACAATGAAGTTCATCAGATCCTTCTGCTGGGTATCGCTGTCGAACAGGAACACCACGCCGACGCCGATCATGCGGCGCGAATCGTCGGGATGGGGTATGTGGCGTATCACCTTGGCCTTGAGGATGAACTGCTTGCGGATCGTGCGGTCCTCGAGGATGATGACGATCTCCTCCCCTTCCTTGAGCGGCTCGGTGGTCTCGAACGACATCCCGGAAAGGCTGATGTCGCGCGTCTTGAAGTTCGCCACCTGATCGTTGATGAAGACCTCGACCGGCACCGAGATACCCAGACGCGGCTGGACGCGCTTCTCTTCGCCCTTTTTCTCTTTCGTCTTTTTGGCGCCGTCCTTCGTATCGGTCCGGTTCCGGAGGACCTGTGCGATATCGTGACGAACGCGGATATAATTGCCGCCCACCATCATCATGCTGAGATCCGACAACTCGCTCTCCTCTTTGAGAATGCGGTCCTCGATGAGATCGTAGCTCTTCTCGTCGAGCTTCACGCCGATACCGGCCGGCATAACGCGCCCCGGAAGCTTGATCTCGCGCGGCCGCTTCCACGAAACATTACCGTGGATGATCAGCTCTTTCCCCTCGTCGGTCACGACGAACTTGATCTCAATGGCGCCGCCGACCTTGATCGACTCGTACTCCGGCAGAAGCGTAAGATCGAAAAAGATGTCGGACGCCGGGCCGATCGGGAAATACTTCTCGCGGATGGCCCGCTTGGTGGTCTCGATGGTGATGTTGATCACGTGAACAATGCCTCCGTGAACTGGTCGGCGTCGAACGGCCGCAGATCCTCCACCGATTCGCCGATACCGGCGAAGTAGACCGGCAGAGCGAGCTCGCGGGCGATCCCGATGAGCGATCCCCCCTTGGCCGTACCGTCGAGTTTGGTGACTATGATACCGGTGATCGGGATAGCTTCTCCGAATTCGCGGGCCTGCGTCACCGCGTTCTGCCCGTTGTTCGCGTCGATGACCAGCAGTGTCTCATGCGGCGCACCGTCCGACGCTTTGCCGATGACGCGGTGGACCTTGCGCAACTCTTCCATAAGATTCACGCGGTTCTGAAGCCGTCCCGCCGTATCGACGATGACGATCTCCCTGCCGCCGCTTACCGCCGTATTGACCGCATTGAACGCGACCGACGCCGGATCGGCCCCTTCGCGGTCGCGGATCACCTCGGCCCCGGCCCGCACGCCCCATTCGGCGAGCTGTTCGACCGCCGCGGCGCGGAAGGTGTCACCGGCCGCCATGACCACGCCGTGCCCCTGCATGGTGAACTTCTTGGCAAGCTTGCCGATGGTGGTGGTCTTACCGGCGCCGTTCACGCCGACCATCAGGATGACGAAGGGACGGGCCGCGCCGACCGCAAAGGGCTTCTCGACGCTTTTGAGTATCGCTCGTATCCGCGCCTTGAGCAGTTCGCGGACCGCGTCGCCGCTGTTGAGCGATGCACGGTTCCGGCGCACCTCGTCCATCAGGTGGGTCACCGTCGCGACGCCGAGATCGGCGGTGTAGAGTATCTCCTCCATCTCTTCGATGAGCTCGTCGGTGACGGCGCTGGCGGTGAATATGCCCTTGAGCCGCGCGAAAAAGCCGCCGCGTGTTTTTTCAAGACCGTCCGTGAAACTGCGCGGCGCGGCGGGCGGCAGTTCGGGGGCGGGCGCGGCGGGCTCCTCGGCCTCGACCACGGTCTCCTCCTGCGCTTTCGCCTCGGCGACCGTTGCGGCGGGCGGCGAATCGGGATCTTTCTTGTAGTAGACCTCGACATCGGTCCCGCTTTCGGTCGGCAGGGTCAGATCGATGGTATCGTGGCGCGGTGCGTCGCGTGGCACTTGGGGAAGTTTCTTATCGTCGGGCTTTTTCTCCTCAAGATCGTGGTCATCCTCGTTGTCGGGAAGGCGGATGACGATGATCAGAACGATGAGGAGGAACAGCGGGATGATATAGAAGAACAGTTCACCGTTCATGAAGTTCTCTACGAGCCATGACCAGATGCGCATTCGGGTACCCCGGATACAGTTTCACAGGCGGGAACGACTACCCAAGAATAGACAATCCGGCTTTGATGTCAAGAATATAGGGGCAAGGCGGAAGGATCATCGACCGATCATTGGGTCGTCACCTTCATAAAGTAGCCGTAAGTGTTGTCAATGGTCGCAACACTGGATGGCGGGCTCGTGAAGGTCGCCGATTCGCCGCCGCCCAGATGGGTCCCGAAGATCGGCTGGGTGGTGTTGAGCGTCGTCGCGTAGTAGTAGGTCGGATCGGGATAGGATCCGTTATCGGTTTGACCGAAGTAGATGCCGATGAAGTAATAAGAACCGCTGGCCAACGCCCACGAGATATTGCCCGAGCTGTACCAGCCGGGGGTTCCGGCGCTCGATGAGGAGACCGTCGTCTGGGAAACAAGACTGTAGGTGCCGGTCTGTGTCGATGAGGAGTAGAGCGCATAGGTTATATCGAGTCCGCCGGTGAAGGCCATATAGGTCTGTATCTCGGTGACCGTCCGCGAAACGGTGCAGGAGAAGTAGTTCCCCTTCAGCCGATCGCCGGCGGTATAGCTCGACTCACTCGTGCCGATGGTATCGATCTGTCCGGACGCAACATCCTGATCGGGTGTCTCGTTGTCGACATCGTCATCGGGCATGACATCATCGTCCGGAACAGTGACCAGACCATTGGCCACGCAGGAACTCTCCCAAGAAACGCCATTGACCAAGGAACCGTTAAGCCCATTGCCGCTGGCGTCATTGGCGGTAGTTCCGCTCCCCTCTTCAAAATGCCATAGCCCGATAGTATTGGCATCACTGTCGAACCGTTCGGGCGGGGTGAAGGAGCCTATGTAGCGCCCCACATTCGATATCCGTATCTCGTCAATGAGACCCTCGAAGTAACTCGGCCCAGCCGATCGCCGTGAACCAAAAAAAAGGCTTTCAGTGTTCGCATAGGGATCACCGCTTATACTGCCCATGGAATCACCGGCGACCCCATTGATGAATATAGCCATGGCGGCCATCGGTGAGGTGACCTTCACTATCGCGATATGGTACCATTCGCCTGCATTGGGAACGTTGGGCGCAATTCTACTGTAGGAGTTTGCGGCCTCGTAGTAGTAGCCGCCATAAGGCTCGGTATTTGATGGATCAGCGTAGGATCCGTAAAGGTGATATGAGGGACTGGTCGTCGCACCGCCCTTTCGCACTATGGGAGCCTGTGACGGGATCGTATCCTGATAGACCCACGCCTCGATCGTCCATGCGCCGGTCAGGTTCAGCAACGCGTTGTGCAACACCTCGATATAGCCGGTCGAACCGTCGAATCGGACCGAACCGCAAGGACCGGGAGCAACATCGTCATCGGGCTGCACATCGGGGTTGTCGGGCACATCGTCGTCGGGCACGACATCATTATCTAAGGAAACGGTATCGTCCACAGAATCATCGGGTACATCGCCGTCAGGCTGCACATCGGGGTCGGGAACAACATCATCATCGGTGGTAGGAGAATCGTCCCGCACGCAACGAACATTCGTTGGATTAGCGTTACTTCCGTCACGCAATACCCCGTCATTGACGCGAGCGTTGCCGAAATCGACATGCCATGCCTTGGTGCTGTCATCGGCATACACGGAAGAAGACCACAAAGAACCAGATGCCTCTCCAAATGCCGAATATATCTTCCCATAAGGGGTACAGCCGTCGCAGGAAGAAGCCCAGCAATCGGATGTCAGGCAGGCATCGGTCACACCGCAGGATCCTCCCGTCTCGGTCACGGCACAGTTCGTTATCAGGGTCCGCAGTTCCGATATGGTGGGCAATCTCCAGTTCGAGCTCCCGCCCTCCACTAAATTTTCGCAATACGTTATCGCCTCGTACTGGGTCATGGTGTTGGCCGAGTGGTTTGACCAACACAAACCATCATGAGAATACGCACATCCCGTAGCATCGTCATCAGGATTGGCGTCGGCGTCGGTGTCGACGGTGCAGGCGCTCGTATCATAGCCCGAGCAATCTCCCTTGCAGGGGGCCCATCCGTCGATGTAATTGGCGTTTATCTGAGTACAATTTTTCGCATCGCCGTCGCATGCCTCGCCATAGTCGGTAGCGCCATTGCCACAGGTTGCGATGGTGTCCTCATCGGCTTCTTCCCCATCATCGTCGACAACCAGTTCGTCGTCGGTCCCGGCGAAGGGATCATCTTCGCCGACGACCAGTTCATCGTCAACTCCGTCAACTCCGCCAACGGCGTCATTGTCGGCCGCCGGCAGAACACACGTGCCCTCGACGCACTGGTAGGGCGCCGTGCAGGTATCGTTGACGAAACAGGCATCGCCTTCGCCGCCGCGATCGCTGAAATCGAGAAAGTCGCAAGCCGCGAAAAGAACGACGGGGAGGAACAGGCATATTTTTCTCATTTTACCACCTCCAGACCACGCTGACCATCGCGCCGCCCGGCACCGGCGCTATCACCGCCTGCACCGGCCGCTCGGCCACCATATCCCAGATAAGAAGCGCGGCTCCCGTCGCGAGCGCCGCTCCGCCGACCGCGTAGGAGGCGATCGTCGTGGCGCCCCATGTTTCAAGGTCGCCCTTGTCTCCGTTCGTTTTACCGAGATCATAGTCCTTTTTCGCCTCGTTCGCCTGCCAGTGAGCGATACCGGCGACCACCAGTACGGCCCCGCCGCCCGCCAGAAGACCGACACCGCTCCAGCCGAGTACCGTTAAAGCGCGCGGCGCGGAGGTCGGTTCCGGTAGCATCGCCGGAGCCTGCGGGATGGGCGCGGCGACCGACGGACCTTCCACCGCCGCTTGTTTCGGGCTTTCCGCGGCCGATTGTCCCGGCGAAGACTTTTCGACGCCGGAAGCGGCGGCGGGAGCGGGGGCAGGCTGTGCGACCGCTTTCCCGAACAGATCGCCGACCGTCGAAGGAAGTCCCTCGACCAGCAGATTGACATCGCCCTTCACCTTGCATTCGGCGCGGCCCAATATCGTGGCAGTGCGGACATTAAGCCGTTGCAGGTAGAGTATCCAGTAATCGCCCAGTTTCGAGAGCGTCCCGATCACCGATTCGGGAGCGCCGAGCGATGCCCCTATCTCGGCGTAACACGCGGTGTCGTCAGCGCCGCACGACATCTTTTTTTCCTCTCCCACCAACAACGACTTCATCTCGGCCTCACCGATGACCTGTTTCCCCGATATCTTTCCCACCTCCATCGCCACCATCGCACTCACACTATCGGCATCTTTTTCGGTAACGCCGGATTTCGGTTCAATGCGCCACACGACAATAGAATCGGCGGCTCCCTCCGCAAGAAGCAGGGAGGGGATAACGATCAACCAGAGCAACGCCAAAAGCGTCAGGTCATGGATACGGTTTCGCATCAACTCACCCCGTCTTATTCTTTTCTTATCACTTCATGAACATGAAATACTGTTTCAGGCGGTCTTTCGCCGGCACCGGGCCGGAAACACACCGGACATGGCCCCATATCTCGCTCTCCTTCCCCTCCACCGCGCCGGTGACGAACGACACGGTCCAGTACTCCTTTTTCGCACCGCCTTCGCCGGTCGCCTCTTTCTTCTCGGTCGATGACCAGAAGAACCCGTTCGCTCCGCCGGGGCTGTGTTCCCATATCCGGGGGAGCCAGTAGAGGCCCTCTTCGCCGTTCCCTTTCTCGGCCTCGCATCCTTTGCATTGTTCGGTCTGGCAATCGGGGTAGAAGCAGGCGTCCTGTACCCCGCATTTTCCCTTGGTGCCGGTGTCGACACACCCATTGATGAGCGAACGCATCTCGGTGATGGTCGGGATACGCCAGTCGTCTATCTTGCCAATCACCAGATCGTTACAATACTGCTCGGCGGCATCGTAGAGCAACGGTTCGGTCTTCGCTTTCGACCACATGAGACCGAGGAGATGGTCGTAGAATATCTTCTGCTGGTATTCTTTGCCGCTGCCGTCGAGAAGCACCATGGCGCTTTTGCCTACATAAATGGCCGCGACAATAAAAAGCCCCAGAAGCGAATAAAGAAACAGCTTCTTGACGGGGAACGGGGTCCGTACCACATCGGTGTTCGTTTTCTGAAGCACCTCCTCCAGCGACATTTTCGGTTGCAGGAGGTCTTTTTTCTTCGCGGTGCCGATGGGAAGCGGTGCGCCGCAGAGATCGCACGCCTTGGCCCCCGACTTGATCACTCTTTTACATTTCGCACATACGGCCATGGGGATCTCCTTATAGTATCGATCGCTACCTTACACAGATGGCGTAGTTGATGCTGTCGTTGCTTTTATCGTTGTAGTTGACATTCCCGTAGCCGAAGCTGATATCCCACGCACCGTTAGTAAAACCAATATGAGAAGAAGAAGACCAGAAATATAACGACGGCATTCCGGGGAAATCGCTGGCGGGGCTGTAACGCGTATCATCTATCAGCGTCTTCAGTTCCTCGATGTTCGGCAGTCGCCAATCGGTGGCATCGCCGTAGTTCAGGTTCTCGCAATAAGCAAGGGCATTCTGCCAATTCATTGAGGAGGAATATTCCTTTGTCCACTGAAGCCCTGTCACCGTATCGGTCACGATGACCTTACTCGATACGGTCTCTTCGGTGAAGACACTATCGAGTAGGGATCCGTCCCTCACGCACCGGACATACATGGCATCTGTTTTAAAAGTGTTCCCCTCACTACCAAGAGAGAAGCTCACATTCCAAGCACCGTCGGCATTAGGCGCGTATGGTGAGGATGACCAGTAAGAAGCATTCTTAGCGTCAGGAAAGGCAGTCGTATCGATCGCCGGATTTGCATGCCCATAATCGAGAAGAGTCGCCAGTTCTTTACGGGTCGGCAAATGCCAGTCATCGTAGCCGGCATAGCTTAAGTTAGTGCAATAATTAATCGCCTCTTGCCATGTACAGGTCGAACCGACCGGCTCGCCACCGGTACACCCCGCATAAGTGGAGGGAGCGGTTCCCTGCCAAATGAGCCCCGTCACATTGTCGGTGACGGTGTTGTTGGGCGCCGAGCCGCTCACGGTGTAATCGCGTGCCGCACAGTAGCCGCCAAGCGCCGCGTACTGCGCATCCTGACCATAAAAATCATTCCCCTCGGTCGGGCAGGCCATCGTTGTGGTCGCATTGTAACAGAGTGTCTGGCCGGTACAGAGAGAAGGAAGAGCGACGCAGGTCGGATATTCGGGACTTGCCGGATAGGCATGGGATATCTCGAAGCCCGCCGAACAGCCGCAGTCGTACCCCGGGGAGATGTTGGTGCAGGTGGCCGAGGTGTCGCCGTTGTCGTCGCAGAAGTTCAAGGGACCGGCGCATTCGTCGAGATCCTCGCAACTGTCGCCGTCCCATACATAGTAATAATCTTCACATTTGAAGCGACATTCGGTGGCGCTGGATTCCTCGTTGTAGGCCGCCGTGGTGCTCGGCTCCCACGAGTCGCCGTCCCATGTCTGGGTGATGGCGGTCGCGGTGTTGTACATGGAATTCGCCGGTTTGCCGGTGCACGCCTGACCGCTGAGCGTATCGGGGGCGCAGGTGGTGCCGTCGAAGGTGTAGTTGAGCGTACAGTTGCAGGTGTAGCCCACCGTCTCGTCGGTGCAGGTCGCGCCCACATCGTCGGTGTCGCACGGGTTCGACTGCGTTACGCATTCGTTAACGGGGACGACATCATCGTCGGACACCACAGCGTCGTCAGTGGCCACCGTATCATCGGTCGGCGTTTCGTCATCGATCTCGACGATGTCATCATCTATCGGCGCCGCGTCATCGGTGACCACCGTGTCGTCATCAACAACGGTCGTATCATCGTCAGGGACCACCGTATCATCGGTGACGATGATCGTGTCGTCAACATCCGACGGATCGGATGAATCGGACTGATCGGTCTGATCATCGGCGGCATCCTCATCGGGGATGACGACCATATCCTCGGCGGCGTCATCGGCATCGGCAACAATGCCGTCCTGTTCTTCGTCCCCGTCCTGTATGTCGCTTATGTCCTTTTCGTCCTTTTCTTCATCATCATCGCCGGTCACCGATTCGTCATCGGTCTCAGCGACGGCATCGGTATCGGTCGACGGCATCACGCACACGCCGTCGACGCATTCGAACGGTTCCTTGCAGGTATTGTCGGTGAAACAGGCATCGCCTTCGCCGCCGCGATCGGTGAGTTTGAGCACATCGCACGCGGAAAACAGCGAAAGCACCGCAAGAAACAGCAATATCTTTTTCATTCTAACCACCTCCCGCCGGTCACTCTTCTTACCGTGCGGGGTAAAGTACCCTATATTTCGTTTTTCCTCAAGTTTTCCCGATAACGAACTGAGAGAAAAAAGGAGTTCAGTACCGATACTGGTCGTTCTTGTAGGGGCCTTCGACCGGAACGCCGATATAGGCCGCCTGCTGTTTGGTGAGCTTCGTGAGTTTCGCGCCGAGTTTCGCCAGATGGAGCCGCGCCACCTCTTCGTCGAGTTTCTTGGAAAGGGTGTAGACACCGACCGCGTACTTGTTCTTCCAGAGATCGAGCTGGGCGAGCACCTGATTGGTGAAGGAGTTGGACATCACGAACGAGGGATGCCCCGTCGCGTTGCCGAGGTTCACGAGCCGTCCTTCCGACAAGAGCAATATCGAATGGCCGTCGGGGAACTGGATCCGGTCGACCTGCGGCTTGATATTGATCTTTTTGATCCCCTTGACCGCGTAGAGCGCGTCGACCTGTATCTCGTTGTCGAAATGGCCGATGTTGCAGACGATGGCCATGTTCTTCATCTTCTTCATGTGGTCGACGGTGATGACGTCGCGGTTGCCGGTGGTGGTGACGAAGATGTCGGCGTCGGGCAGGACATCTTCGACGGTGAGGACATCGTAGCCCTCCATCGCCGCCTGCAGGGCGCAGATAGGGTCTATCTCGGTGACCACCACGCGGGCGCCGTAGGAACGCATCGACTGGGCGCACCCCTTGCCGACATCGCCGAACCCGCACACGACCACCATCTTGCCCGCGATCATCACGTCGGTGCCGCGCTTGATGCCGTCGGCAAGCGATTCACGGCAGCCGTACTTATTGTCGAACTTCGACTTGGTGACCGAATCGTTGACGTTGATGGCGGGGAAGAGCAGTTTCCCTTCCTTCATCATCTCGTAGAGGCGGTGGACGCCGGTGGTGGTCTCTTCGCTGACGCCGCGCAGTCCCTTCACCATGTCGCGCCATTTGGTCGGGTTCTTTTTATGTTCACGGGCGAGGATGCCCATCACGATATCGAGTTCGCGGTTGCCCGTCTTCTTGCCGATGAGCTTCGGGTTGTTCTCTATCTCGACCCCTTTGTGGATCATGAGCGTCGCGTCGCCGCCGTCGTCGACGATGAGGTTCGGCCCCTGCCCCTTCGGGAACGAAAGCGCCTTGAGGGTGCATTCCCAGTACTCTTCGAGCGTCTCCCCTTTCCATGCGAAGACCGGCACGCCGGAGGCCGCGATGGCCGCCGCCGCATGGTCCTGCGTCGAGAAGATATTGCAGGAGGCCCAGCGCACATCGGCGCCGAGCGCTTTCAAGGTTTCGATGAGGACCGCCGTCTCGACCGTCATGTGGAGCGATCCGGTGATCCGCGCCCCCGTGAACGGCTTTGCTTTCGCGTAGCGTTCCCGCACCGCCATGAGTCCCGGCATCTCGATCTCGGCCAGTTCTATCGCCTTACGTCCCGCATCCTTGAGCCCGATGTCCCGTACCTGATAGTCTTTCACGATCTTCTCCTTACACGGTAGTTCAACGAACAGGTCCCGTTATCATAACCGGAACACGACGAATGGCAAAAAAAGGAATTCACTCGCTTTTCCAAAGCGGCGTGTACTGATAGGAAAGTTTCGCGGGAACACCACGGGCGAGGCGGGTCGCGAGCGTTTCGGGTAGTATCGCCTTCACGGTCGTTTCCCCCTCGACGCCGCCCACCAGCAGATCGGCGATGCGGCCGTCCAGAACGGTCAGATAGGTGCGGTCGGGGTCAAAACGGCCGTCGGCGAACCGAAAGACACCATCGCTCTGCACTCTGTAATAGAGAGGAAAGAGCGATGCCGCCGCCGCGGGATACTTCTCCCACGCACTCTGCAAAAGATCGGCCAGACGCGATCCGGAGATCGTCGCGACCACCGGATGGCGATCGTACGGCACCAGCGCATCGAGCTCGCCCAGCGTCATCGCCGCGCCCGCCTCATGGCGATAGGGCGACATCGGCGTCAGCGCGACACTGAGTTCCGGAGCATATCCCGCCTCCACGGCGGCGGCAAGCAGGGTCTCGTGCAGGAGCCGCGCCGCCGGCGTATCGCCCGACCGCGAGCCCGACAGATCGATGCCGTACCACGGCGTGCCGATGATCCGTTCCTTGGCCCGTTTCATCGTCTCGGCATACTGTCGGGTGATATCGCGCAATTGCGGATCGGGGACAATTTTTTCCAGCGAAAGTTTTATCGTATCGATCGACACGATGACGCCGCGCGTTTCGGCATCGTGCTTTATCATCCGCACCCGGATCACCGCGAGGGCGGGATTGCCCCGCTCAAGAGCGACGAAATGGGTGCCGCCGGTCGCCTCGGTGACCAGCGAATCGGGAAAACGGTCGTTCATCACCACCAGCGACAAATGGGGAAATTGCGTGTGGAGCGACAGAAGGATATCGGCCGGTTCGATGCCGAAGCGCGCCGCAAGGTCGCCGATGTCGGCGCGGAGCGTGAGCACGCTGAAATCGGCTGGAAGTTCGTCGTGCGGCCGCGCACCGCCGGTGAATGGATTGTCGAAGGTCATGCCGTCAAAAAGGATCTTGGGCATGAGCGCCGCCTCCGAAGCGGCCGACAAACCGTAGGCGGCGATCTGTATCCCCTCCACCTCTTTGCGTTTCCCGCCGCCGACCACCCGCAGATTATCGGTCAACGGCTGTGTGCCGGACCCCTGCAGGAAACGCCGGACCGCCTGCGCACCGAGCTGGAACACATCGGGTGAGAGATTGACGAAATGATATCCCGCCGCCGCAAGAAAACGGGCCTCGGGACCCGCGGCGGCATCTTCGGCGCGAACGATCCGCTCGGCGGCTCCCACGGCGAAAAGCCCGCCGTTATCGATGACGATCATGCGGCCGGCACAGGAGCGTGAGACATCGCGGAGCGCCGTGACGGCACGCGGCAGCACATCGTTCCCGCGACCGAGATCGCTAGTGACCGCGACGCAGAACTCGACTTCGCGGTATCCCGTCACCTTGTCGTAGAAATAATAGCCCGCGCCGACAAGGGCGAGCATGACGATGAACAGTATCTTCTTCACCGGGCCCCTCCGTTCGCGCCGATGATATATCGCTACGACCGAAAAGTCCAGAAGCCTCTTTGACAAACGACGCCGCTTTCTTATGATGGTCGCATGGTGCGTTATCTCATCCCACCCGCATTTTTCTTTTTCGCCTACTTCGCCGGCGGTCTGTTGATCGTGCCGCTCGGGATCGGAGCGCTTATCCTTTTCCTGCTCAAACGCACCGAGACCGGCATCGTTATCGCCTGCTTCGCCTTCGCGACGGGCGGCCATCTCATCGCCTTGCGCGACACCCTTCCGACGACCGAAACGGTCGAGGTCGTTTTCGCCGACAGCGAGATACTGCGGCTCGAGAACGGCATGACGCTCCGCCACGACGGCACGATGGTCCCGAAGGAGGGCGACGAAATACGCTTCCTCGATCCGGCCATCGTCCGCGGACAGGGTGCGCCTCACCTCACCGCCTTCGAGATAGTGCCGGAACGAAGTCTGCGGATGCGACTTTCCGATTTCGTGCGGGAACGGAGCGATTCGACGATGCTCCTCGCCTTCGCGACCGGCAAACGGCTTTTCTCCCCCGCCGAGCGGGCATCGTTCCTCAAGACCGGCACGATGCATGTGGTGGCGATATCGGCGTTCCATATCGGGCTTCTCTTCATCCTCCTGCATTTCATAGGACGGCTCCTCGCCCTCCTGCGGACCGTGCCGCCGCGGACGATACTGGTCCTCACCGTGATGCTCAAGGCGCTCGTCCTGTTCTGGTATCTGTCGCTCACCGGCTGGGCCACCCCGACCCTGCGCGCCGCGCTGTTCGTGATGCTGTTCGACCTCTTTCTCACCATCGGCATCACCGCCCATTCGTTCCAGATATTCCTCCTCTCGCTCGCCCTCACCGCCGCGCTCATCCCCAAAAGCATGACCAGCTGGAGCTTCATTATGAGCGCCCTGTCGGTCTTCGCCGTCATCACGCTGTGGAACCGCCTTCCCCGTTCATCGCTCATCTCGATAACGGCGTTGTCGCTCATCATCAATTTGCTCCTCATCCCGGTGTCGGCCGAACTTTCGGGCTTCGTGCCGCTCCTCGCGCCGCTGGCGAATCTCGTCACCATACCGCTCGCGGGACTGCTGGTCGCGCTCCTGATACCGGTGCAGATACTTTTCCCCTTCTTTCCGGCGATCGCCGGGATATTGCTGTTGCCCGCCGATGCCGTGGCCCGCGTGACCACCGAGGACCTGCGCTATCTGGCGGCTCTCTCCGATGCGACGCTCATCCCCCTGCGGCAGGCGGGAACGGGCTGGGCGCTCCTGTTCTACACCGCCGCGGGAACGGTGCTGTTGGCGTCGGGACGGGTGCGGCGCGCGGCGCTCATCGTTCTCTTTCTTTCGGTCATCCCCTATTTCGTCATGCCGACCCCCGACCGCGGTATCGAGCGGATCTACGGACTGCCGGGCGAGGCCTACTGCGTCCGCGAAGGCTACGGGACGGGGCGCATCGTAGAAACGACGCGCTACAACTTCCCCGCCGACTATGTCCAGCGCAAACTCGATACCCTTTCCACCGCGCTCGAACGCGACCTGTCGCGCTGCGGCATTACGCGATTGACAGCGCTCCATCTGCGCGGACCGATACCGTCGCGGACCCTGACCGAACTGCGCAAACGGCCCCGCTTTGAAGGGACGGCGCTTCACCTTATCCCGCCGGTCGCCCCCGGCGCTCCACCCGACGACCAATCTTTTTGACAACAACACCCTCGCTCCTGAAAAAGCTTGACTTGCCCGATCGGATGGCTATAGTTGTCCCTGTATGATGTTTATACACATCATTGTTTTCAATGGATACATTTTATGATGTCTGAAAACATCAATATGAATTTCCAGTCTATGACCGATCGCGCCATTCTTCAGGTTCTCGGTCAGGCATTTCAGCAGATGCGTCTAACGCGAAACATCCCGCAGGAAGAGCTTGCCGCGATGGCGGGGGTGGACCGCACCACCATCGGCAAGTTGGAGGCGGGTCGTCCCGCCACACTGCTCACCGTCGTTCAAATACTGCGGGCGCTCGGGGAACTTGACCGGCTCGGGCCGTTCAAAGAGGCGCACACGGTAAGCCCGCTTCAGCTACTCGCGCAGAAGAAGAAAGAACGGCGAAAGGCATCCGGCTCCCGGACCAAAAAGAGGACAACCGCTGCCGGGGAGAAGTCTGAATGGTAGTACAGGTAGCCAAGGTCACCTTGTGGGACACTATCGTCGGCGCGGTCGCGTGGAATGATCTCAAAGGATGCGCGGAGTTCGAGTATGATCCCCGCTTTCTCGATAAAGGGTGGAATATCGCGCCGCTCCTGATGCCGACGACCGGCGCGCAGGGGAAGATATTTTCTTTTCCGGCACTCAACCGTGAAACCTATCGGGGGTTGCCGGGGCTACTTGCCGACAGCTTACCCGACCGTTTCGGCAATGCGGTCCTGCATGCATGGCTGGCCCGCGAAGGGCGCGATCCGCTGAGCATCAGCCCGATAGAGCGCCTCTGTTACACCGGTAAGCGGGGAATGGGAGCGCTCGAATACGAACCGGCGCTGGAACGCCAGTTGACCGGTTCAACGGCCGTCGAGGTGGAACATCTGGCCGAATTGGCGCGCGCGGTGTTGGATGAACGGAAACGGTTCGAGTCCGATCTTTCAGGAAAAGGGTTGCACGAGATCCTGCGGGTAGGAACCTCCGCCGGCGGCGCCCGGGCAAAGGCGGTCATCGCGTTCAACCCGGCGACGGGAAAGGTGCGCTCCGGGCAGATAGAAGGCTTGAGCGGTTTCGAATACTGGCTCATCAAGTTCGACGGCGTTTCGGGCCCGGGACTGGCCGATCCGCGCGGTTTCGGCAAGATCGAATATGCCTATCACCTCATGGCGAAACAGTGTGGGATAGAGATGATGCCGTGCCGACTCCACCATGAAAATGGTCGCGCCCATTTCATGACCAAGCGGTTCGACCGTATCGGATCGCAAAAACTCCATCTGCAGACGCTGTGCGCCGTCGCCCATTTCGACTACAACGATCCGACGCTCTATTCCTATGAACAGGCGTTCCAGACCATGCGGAGCCTCGCGCTGCCCTATACCGACGCGGAGCAGTTATACCGGCGGATGGTGTTCAATGTCGTGGCGCGAAATCAGGACGATCACACCAAGAACTTCTCTTTCCTCATGGACACCGCAGGCCGCTGGCGGCTAGCGCCCGCTTATGACATCACCTATGCCGTCGACCCGGCGAATCGTTGGCTGGCGGCCCATCAGTTATCGGTCAACGGCAAGCGAGCCGACATCAACCGGCAGGATCTTCTGACCGTAGCGCACAACATGAACATCAAGAAACCCGGCGACATCATCGACGAGGTCGTTGACGCGGTGGCTTCTTGGTCGGAGTTCGCGAAAGAGGCGACGGTAAGCCGCAGTCGCAGCGCGGCGATAGCGAAAACGCATCTGCTCGGGATGTAAGAGAGCCGGTCGCCCCCGGCGCTCCACCCGACGACCAATCTTTTTAAGAGTGACTGTCTGTTTCTGCGCAGGGGGGGGGGTCCATCTTACCGTCGATGTCTACTTGAAGTATTACGCCGACTATGGTATGGTCGCCAACGACGCAAGGGGAGGCCAAACCAGTCTCGGGATGACGGCGGGACTCGGGGTGACGCCGCATGTGTTCTGTGACGGATACATAGCGGGCGGACTGGGCATTGACCTCGATATCGTGAAAGTACTTATTGGGATAGAGGGTCACATCGTGTTCGTGAACTTCCGGGCGCCGTTCAGGATGCAGGCGTTGATCGGCCCCGAATTCGCCGACGGCGATCTGGCGGCGAAGTTGTATCTGACCGCAAGCCTTACCCCGCGGCTTACCCTGCTTGACGCCGATCTGCGGGTGAAAGTGCAGGCGGAAGTACTCACCATCGGCGTCACCTACCGGAAGACCATCGCCGACTGGAAACCGCTCATTGACCGGGATTATGGAAATATCCTGCCGATACCGCCGCTCAACCTGAACCTGTTTACCCTCGGCCAGATAATGAATGCGATGCAATGAGGAATTATGACACCCACCGTCGCGTTGCGCCACCTCCCTGCGACAGGGAGGCAACATACGAAAGGCCCCCTGATGCAGGGGGCTTGCGGGGGTGTCGGGTGACAAGAAAAAAGGAACGGAGATAACCCATGAAAAGAACCGCGTATTTGTTGACCATGCTCCTTCTCCTCACCGCCTGTACCGGCTGTGACAACGGAGACAATAAACTGAAACCGGGAGAATTCGAGGATCCGGCGTTCAAAGCGTGCGTGGAGAATACCATTAAATTTGACATAGAGCATGGCGCTCTCGAAGAGGGAGACCCTGATATATACAATAAGATTAAAGAGTTGGCCTGTGCTGGGGGGGGGGTTAAAAGTATAAAAGGTATAGAAAACATGCCGAACATCGACTGGTTTGGTGCGAGCGACAACGAGATCGAATCGCTCGAACCGCTCCGCACCCTGACCAAACTCACCTTCCTGAAACTCAATAACAACAAGATCAAAGATGTAGAATCTGTTTCACAGCTACCAGCGTTGGCAACACTTTATGTGTATGAAAACTACATAGATGACATATCATGTTTATACGATATGGCATGGTTGAAAACGGCAGGACTTGGCGATAACTGCATACCTGAGGAACAGTTTTATACTCTAAAAGAAAAGAATCCCGACATTGTTATCGGAGTCGACCTTGAAAGCTATGTGATCCCCGCCAAGTGCGAGTAATGATTTTGACTTTTGTCGCGAAACATCTGTACCCTCGGCCAGATCATGAATGCGATGCAATAGGAGGATGTGAAATGAACGGCACGAGACAGACCTCATCCAATAACCTCACCCGGCAGAGCCGCCCTCTCCTTGTAAAAGGCGAGGGCAATACCTTTTACTCCTTCTCCTTTTCCAAGGAGAAGGTTGGGATGAGGTCATTCTTGTTGACCATCCTTATTCTCCTCACCGCCTGTACCGGCTGTGATGACGAAAAGCTCAAACCGGGAGAATTCGAAGACCCCGCGTTCAAAGCATGCGTGGAGAACTATATGAATTTGATCGAAATAGATAAGAATGATCCTGAGAAATACAATAAAATAAAAAACTTAGAGTGTTACGGGGGGGGGTTTCGAGCCTAAGAGGCATAGAAAACATGCCTAACATTGACGGGATGTCTATCGTCGACAACCAAGTCGAATCGCTCGAACCGCTCCGCACCCTGACCAAACTCACCTTCCTGAAACTCAATAACAACAAGATCAAAGACCTTGAACCCCTCTCAGGCCTGACCGAATTAAATGCGTTGTATCTTATGAATAATTATATCGATAGCTTAACTCCGCTATATGGCTGTAAAAAGATAACGGCATTATCAATCAACGGCAATTGTATCACGGACGAAAGACAATTTGAGGATATACAGGCCCAATTGCCCAATGCTGGTATTAGCGGTGCTGTTTTAGCGGCACAAACTCCCGAAAAGTGCCAATAACTCCAGCATAATATGACTACCAAACAGAAAATACTGATAGCAACGCTTGTTGCGCTGATACTCCTCGGCGGCATCGCCGTATGGTATTTCTCCGCCGTTGGTCAGTACCGTCTTTCCCTCGGCAAACGCTATGCATACCACTTGACCTACCACCACACCGCAAGATCGACCATCGCTCTTCCCGGCGTGGAAGCGCAAAGCAACAGCGGCGAGATGGACTGCGAAATGAAGTGGGATATGGTACCGCTCCGTTTCGACGAAGGCGTTTATACCATTGCCCTCTTTCCCGCACCGGCGGGCGATTGCCGGTTCCTTTTCAACGACAAGGATCTCCTCGACGATGCCGCATTCCGTGAACGGGTCTTCACCGACAAGTATGCCGTCATCCGGATGGACAATAAGGGTACGATACAGGGCCTTGCCTTCCGCAAGAACGAAGACGCCCTTTTCAAAGGCTTCATCAAGCTCATCATTTCCGATCTTCAGTTCTCTTTACCCGGCGGCTTCGCGGCGAATTGGCGCACTGAAGAACAGGACCGCTACGGCCGGTATGCAGCCGATCATTCCCGTAAGGGTTGGCGTTTCCTTTCGAACGATATCGAAAAGAAAAAGGAGCGCTACCTCACACTAACCGCGATACCGAAATTTTGCAACTTCGCCGCCGGTCACCATCCCTTCTTTTCCTCTACCTCTTCTTCTTTTTGACTTTCGCCCGTTCATCTGATACCATGCCGCAGCGGTTTTTTATTTAATAAGGGAGCGCGCGCATGGGACTGACCGTTGTCGAGAAGATCTTCAAGAACCACCTCATCGACCCGAAAGAGGAAGTGAAACCGGGCAATATCGTCTGGATATCGATCGACTGGCGCACCGCCCGCGACTTCGGCGGCGCCAATGTCGTCAACAATCTGGAGAAGAGCTTCAAGCCGCCGCTCATCCACGACAAGAAGAAGACCATGTTCACCTTCGACTGCAACGCACCGGCCAATACCATCCCCTATGCGGTCAACCAGCACCGCTGCCGCATCTTCGCGCGGAAAGAGGGACTCGATGTGCACGATGTCGACGCCGGTATCGGCTCGCACATCCTCATCGACCACTACGCGAAGCCGGGGATGATCGCGGTGGGCACCGACAGCCACTTCAATATTATGGGCGCCATATCGTGCTTCGGTCAGGGGATGGGCGACATCGACATCGCCTACATCATGAAGACCGGCCGCACGTGGTTCGAGGTCCCCGAGTCGATCAAGGTGACCTTCAAAGGCAAACGCCGTCCGAACATCGCGGCGAAGGACATCGTTCTGTTCCTCCTCAAGAAGTTCGGCAGCTCCGGCCTGCTCGGCACCTCGGTGGAACTCTACGGCCCCGAGATAGAGAAACTCACCATCGACGAACGGATCACCGTCGCCAGCATGGGGACCGAGATGGGCGTTATCACGCTCCTGATGCCGGTCACAGAGATAACGGCCGACGCCGATGCCCACTACCGCGAGGTCCACGAACTTTCCTTTGACGACATCACCGAACCGCTCGTCGCGGCGCCCCCCTATCCGCACAATATCAAAACCATTTCCGAGGTCGCGGGCAAGAAGGTCGACACGGTCTTCATCGGCTCCTGCACCAACGGCCGCATCAGCGACTTCGCGAAGGTCGCGGCGCTCGTGAAAGGCAAGAAGATACAGACGGTCGGGTATATCGTCCCGGCCACCCGCGAGATATATGGCAAAATGCTCGCCGACGGCATCGTGCAGACGCTTTTCGACGCCGGGTTCCTCGTCTCCAATCCCGGTTGCGGCGGCTGTGCCGCAGGTCAGATCGGCATGACCGGCAAGGGAGAGGTGATGGTATCGACATCGAACCGCAATTTCGCCGGCAAACAGGGCGACGGCGAGATATATCTGGCATCGCCCGAAACGGCCGCCCGCGCGGCGCTTACCGGAGAACTGAGTGCCGGCTGACACCCGCCCCAACATTCTGCTCGTGCTCGATTCGGCCCCCGAGGAACCGGGCGCGCCGAATCTGTTCAACGCATGGGTCGCCGAACTCATCCGCGAACTGAGACGCTACTGCCGTCTGTCGCTGTTCCATCCCGTCATCTCGACCATCGGCCCCTTCTACCGCCTGCGCCGGAATTCACGCGACGGCATCGAACGGTTCATCACCACGGTCCCCTATAAATATGCCTCCTTTGCCGAGACCTTCAAGAATCCGGCGATGGAGGAACTCTTCGCCACGGTCATCGGCGAGAGCGATTTCGACCTGTGCCACATCATATCGCTACGCAACCACTCCTTCGGCTATCCCGCCGTCGCCCACGGCGCCGGTCTGCCGGCCATACTGACGGTCGCCGACGGCTGGCTCCGTTGCCCGCTACGCTATCGCCACGACTGCGGCGCTGGACACGCCCCCCGCGACCACGCCTGTGATCTACGGCTCTCGAACTTCGTCGCAAGCCCGCTGTCCTTCATCGCGAAAAGCATCGAGGAGATGGTCAAGCCGCGACGCAATCACTGGTGGTTCGAAGAGACGGGACGCTATTCGGTCTTCTACAATCGCGATCCGCTGGAACGGGTCAGCCGCGCGGTCCTGCATGAACGCGACCAGTTGTTGCGCGAGACACTGCCGTATGTCGACCGCTTCCATTTTCTCTCCGAAGGCTTTTATCATTCCTTTTATGCCGATCTTATACCCGCCGAGCGAGCGATGTTCATGGCGCAGGGGATCCCCGCCGCGCGGGTGGTCGACAACCGCCCTTTCGAGATCCACGGCGGCATCCGCTTCGGCTTCATCGGCGACCTCATCCCCGAAGAGGGTGTGGCCGAACTCATCGAGGCGTTCAACGCGGTCCGTGAACGCGGCCTGCCCAATTCACTGCATCTCTACGGCGAACTTTACCATAACGACGATTATGTACGCCGCCTCAAGAAACTTTGCCAGAACCCGGACGTCACCTTTCACGGCGCGATAGACAACAGCCGTATCGGCGCGGTGCTCGACACCATCGATGCGCTCGTCATACCGGCGCGCTGGCCGCGGCCCGATTCGTGGCTCGCGGCTCAGGCGATGGCGCGGCGCAAGGCGGTCATCGCGACGGCCGATACCGCCGCCGCCGAACTTATCAAGAAACGGCGGCGCGGCGTAGTGCTTAAGGAACTGACCTCCACCGACATTGAACAGGTCGTGGTCGATCTCGAGATCGACCGGAAGAAACTATACTACTTCATGCGTATCGCGGAGAGCGAACACTTTCTCTCGATCATCGAGAATGTGCAGGAACTGCTGTCGCTCTATCTCGCCCATATGCGGCGGCCGGTGCGCACCGACGAAACATCGCTTACCAGACGACTCGGGCGCAAGCGGGTCGAACGGCTCAGGGGGACCGCATGACCGGCAAACGGATAGACATCGAGGTATCGACGCTCGGAAAATCGTTCGTCATCTTCATTCTTCTGCTCATCCTTTCGTTCGTGCTCGGTCTCTATCTGGGCCGCGAATCGAACAAAGGCATGCCCGCTCCCGACAGCGACTCTTCGCACGATGAGCAACTGACCGCCTGCAGTTACAAATTGCAGGAGTTGACGGGAAAACTCACGGTGCTGTCGGCGCTCGCCAAGGAAAAAGGACTCGTCGACCACAACGGCGTCGCCGCGCGGGACATCGTCTGTGCCGTACCGGCGAAGACCGCGCCGCAGGAACCGGCTCAAAAGGATATCACGCCCCCCGATGCCGGGAACATCGCGAAAAAAGTCGAGCCGCCGAAAGCCGAGACACCGAAAATCGTCGAAACACCGAAACCCGCCAAGACGGCGCCCTGCAAACTCGCGCTACAGCTCTTTGCCGACCGCGACCGCGAAAAGGCGATCGCCGTGCAGGAAAAACTGAAGATAAAACCGACGCGCCTTGTTGAAGGGGTCGTCAACGGAATGACTTGGTATCGCATCCGCTACGGTTGCTACGCCGACAAGGCGGCGGCCGAAACGGGCATAGAGGAACTGATGAAATTCGGCGCCCGGCCGATACTGGTGAACGAATGAGGAACGAAGGATACCGCCATGCGGGGGAGAGCATCATGAGAAAGATCGCCGTCGCGCTTGCATTCATCATCTGCTATGCCGTTGTCGCCGCGCAGGAACCGGCGCTGGTGGCCCCGGTCGCACCGCCTGCGGCTGATGCGCCGGCCGACGCCCAGCCCGCCGCAACCGACCCGGCGGCACAGCCCGCTCCCGAACCGCTGGAGGGCGAAGAAGCGCCGCAGGAAGGTGAGCCTCAACCGCAACCGGCCACGCCGCCCGCAGAACAGCCGCTTGCTCCCGTCGCCCCCGCTCCGATGGTCCCGGCGCCCGAAGCGCAACCCGCGCCGCTGGAACAACCGCCCGCAGAACAGCAGCCGCCCGTTGCCGAACCGACCGTAGAGAATCCTCCCGCCGCTGAGGCAACCGCGCCCGCCGCCGACGCGACCGCTCAACCGCAGGAGGAACAAAAAGCCGGAGAAGAAAAAAAGGAAGAGAAGAAGGAAGAAAAGAAAAAAGAGGAAAAGAAATTCGTCAAGGGCGAGATATCCAACATCGGCGCCCGCGATATCGTCTATCCCTATAACAGTCTGGGCATCGGCACCGGCGTCACGTTCATCGATCAGGACATCTTCCTTACGCTCGATCCCCGCTTCGTCTACAACAAGAACGACTTCAATATGCTCATGGCCTTCCACCTGCCCATCAACATACGCATGTTCAGCTTTGATCTGAACCGCGCCGACGACGAGAATTTCACCCTGCGCAGTGAAGACTGGGACGAGTGGCAGGATTATTTTCGCATCATCAAGTATGTCCAGTACGGCAGATCGGAAGACAATTTCTACGCCGTCATCGGCTCGAACAACGCCCAGTCGCTCGGCCACGGCACCATCATGAAACGCTATGTCCCCAACTTCGACCCAAACTTCACCAAGATATCGGCAAAACTCAACTACTACGGCGATTATGTCGGCTTCGAAACGGTCCTCGGCGATGTGACCGACGGCAATATGTTCGGCGCGCTGTTCTTCGTCAAGCCTCTTTCGTGGCTTGCCAAGGACGAAAGCGATTACATGGCGCGCTCCTTTTCCATCGGCTTCACCTTCGCGGGTGATCGCAAAGCGCCGATGATGGTGGACTACATCGATTATATCTTCGACACTCCCGGCGGCGGGACCGTCATCATGGACGGCAACCACCCGAACTGGCCCACCGCCCTCACTCCACGCATCGCGGTCGACAAGAAGGGGCGCCCGATAGTGCTTGACGACTCCTTCATCTATCTCATGGGACTCGACGCCGAGTTCAAGTTCTTCAAGAACGAGTATGTCGACCTCAAGACCTATGTCGATTACAGCTGGATGAAGACCGACCCCGGCACCGGCGGCTTCACCTTCGGACTGCTCGGCCGGTTCAATCTCGACAAGGAGCGGGAACATGTCATGCGTTCACGGATCGAGGTGCGCACCTACAACGGCCATTACCTCCCCTCGTTCTTCGATACCTTCTATGACATCGAACGCTTCGAGATGATGACCAACATCGCCGGCGTGAACAACTTCACCCCCGACGGACGCAGTAAGTATATGCACCTTCAGGACCAGCCGGACAAGTTCTTCTTCTCGATGTATGCCGAACTCACCTACACCTTCATCGACTGGATAACCATATCGATGGGCGTTGAGCAACTCCGCAAATCGACCTCCGTCTACGCCCACCTCGAACTGCCCGATCTCTGGATATTCAAAGGGATGCTCTCGTACTATCAACGCGGCATCACCAAGCCCGAGACCATCGTCGACAATTTCGACTACAGCGCCATGTTCCGGGGTGTGGTGCGCATCGAACTGCTGCCGATCCTGTTCCTGAACGCCTATGTCGGCAAACAGTGGATGTTCTGGCCCGAACGGAAACCCCGCACGGACGGACTGCAGGGTCACTACCTGTCGAGCTGGGATCTCGGCGGCGACATCGAGATCGGCTGGGAATGGGGCGGCGACGAGGACGAAGAAAAGAAGGACGAAGAGAACAAGGACGAAGAGAAGAAAGAGGAATAACAAAGGTGTCGGGAGGAACGATCATGCGCACGATGCTGTTTTTCGCCCTGCTGTGCGTTGCGGCTAACGCCGCCGATGCCGCGGACATCTATGTCAACGGCGTCAAAGCCGACGGGATGACCGCGCAGGAATTCAAGGACTGTACGGTTAAATTCGATGATAAAGGCGTCGTCCACATAACCGCTCCCGGCGTGAAGATCCTATCCGAAGGGGCCGCCTCGACCGAACCGGCGCCGAAACTCACCGCCGCCTATTTCGTCGCCCTGAACCTCCCCAAACCGGCCGTCGGCCCGATAAAGATCTTGGTCAACGGGACCGATGCCGATATCGTCAAGCCGGGCGAAAAAACCAAGATAACCGAGATAACCAAATTCCTCCGCAAGGGACCCAATAAGGTGCTCTTTATGGCGGGACCTGAAAAAAACGCGGTCCCGATCCAGATACTGATCGGCACCGGCAAGAACAGCGACGGCAGTCTGGAGCTGACCCCGTCGGTCGATAAACAGGTACAACTCGCCGACAACGGACTATCCGAAGCATTCGACCTCACCGCACAGTAGGAGAACCGATATGAATTGTCCATCGCCTCGCTCTATAGTTGTACTCACCGTCCTCTTCTTCTTCATCTCCTGCGCAACCGGCGACAAAAAGACCGTCAGCGATGAGACGAAAGGCGATAGCTACTATCAACTCGGCATCGCGGCGCTCAACAAGGGCGATCTGGTCAAGGCAAAACTCCAGATCATAAAGGCGATCGAACTGGCTCCGCTGGTCCCCTACTACCACAATCATCTGGGGTTGGTCTACCTACAGGAAAAGGATTTCGATCGCGCGAAAGCGTTTTTCGAAGCCGCTCACCAACTCGACAACACCTATTCCGATGCGCTCAACAATCTCGGCATCCTCTACCTGATGAAGGGCGACACCACCAAGGCGAAGGAATATTTCATGCTGGTGCTCGCCGATCAGATATACCCGTATCCTCATTATGCCGAGACCAATCTGGGCCGCGCCTCACGGCTCGAAAAGAATTATCTTGAAGCGGAAAAACATCTTCTCCGCGCCCTGCAGATAAAGGGCACCCACTGCGATGCCTACAAGGAATTGGCCCTTATGTTCGACGAACAGGGCCTGCATGACAAATCGATCGAGAATTTCAAGAAGACGGTGGAATACTGCCCGCGTCATGTCGAGGCGCTCTATCGCGGCGCGGTGAAACTGCTGGTCCTCAAGGATCAGGCGACCGGGACGGCGTGGCTTCGAACCTGCCTCGAGATAGAACGCGACAATGTCACGCAGATAGAGATACCGTTCCTTCGTGAATGCACGAATCTTGCGCGGCAATACGGTGTTTCGCTCAAAGCCGCCGGTGACGGCAAACAGCAGATCGAAGGCGGCTACTGATGCAGACGCGCACCGGCATCGTCACCTTTCACCGCCGCAGCCCCAAAGGATTATGGTACTCGCTGTTCGTCCCCGGTGAAGGCAAGGTCGATCTCTTCTCGCGACGCGACGCGTTCCTGCTGTTCGACCGCGTCGAGGCGACCTTCTCGCGCCGGTGCGATTCCTGCTTCCTTTCCGATTGGACGCTGGTCGAGCGTTCTCCCCTTGCCGATCGTCCGGGGCTACTTGCCGCGGCCGGTTATTTTGGACACCTTATCAACTGTTTCACCGAAGGCGGCGCCTCCGAAAGCGAATTCGTTGAAACGGCGCGGCAGTTACTCGAGACGCCTCTTACCACCGATACTCTCACTACCGCAGAACAACTGTGGGCCCACGCTATGGGCCTGCGAACCGACGACCGTATCCCCGTCGGCGGCATCATTCGCGAACACATCGGTTCGGGATACCGCATTCGGGAACACCTCGTGACCGACCTTTCCCTACAGGAGGAACGCCATGCTTAGCGGACCGGTCAAAGGGACACCGTTCATCACCCTTATCGGCCAGATCATGCGCCAGACCGGGCGCGGCCGCATCATCTTCACCATGCCCGGCAACGTCAAAACGCTCTTTTTCGAGGATCGCCATATCACCGGGTCGAGTTCCAATGACCCGAGCGATTATCTCGGTCAGTACCTCATCAACGAAGGGGTCATCACCCTCGAACAATTCAATCGAGCCTACCAAGCCCAACTCGAGACCGATGTGCGGATGGCGCAGGTACTTCAGCTCATCGGCTTGGCCCCCGTCGACAAACTACGCGAGGCGATTATCGCCAAAACGGTCGATACCGCCTTCCTCGTCTCCTGCTGGCAGGAAGGCTCGTGGGAGGTGAACGACGCCTACCCCAAGGCGGTAAGCGGCGTCGAGATAGGACTGACCGTGGACGATCTTTCGACCCACCTGCTGAAACGGCAGGAACAATTCGCCCGCATCATCCAGATGTTCCGCGAACTCGGCGATACCCCCAACGCGGCGATCGCCAATCGTGATCTGTCCAACATCAAGAAACTCGATCTCATGATCCTCAACCTCATCGCCATCGGCAAAACGCTTCGCGAGACCTTCACGGCGCTTCCGGTCCATTTCTATGTCGTCGCGCGGCACATGATCGAATTGCACCGTGCGGGATTTCTGCTCCCCGGCGCCGGAACTCCGCTCAACGAAATGGACATCTTCCAACGGCTCACCGCCGCCAGCGGCGTTTCGAAGCCGCAAGATATAGAGCAGATATCGGCCGACGAAACGGCCAAGATATACCGGAGCGCCCATGACGCTATGGGAAAAAAGGACTACTGGAAAGCGGCGGAACAGTTCCACATCCTGTGCAACATAAACCCGCACAACGTCGTCTTCAAAGATTCGCTCCACAACGCAGAATATCACTACACTCTTTATTTCTACCGCGACATCTTGCCGCCGGCCGCACGCATGAAAAAGGGTATCGGTATCGGTATTCTGTCCGATCCGATGGAGCAGAAGATACTTGATCTGATGGGAACCAACGCCTTCTCCGTCCGCGAGATCGTCGGCTACTTCGCCGATAAGGTCCCCGAGGTCAAGCTCCTCAATATCCTTGAGCGGTTGATACAAAAGAAATATCTCGTCGAGGCCAAGTAATGCGCGCCGCTATAGCTCAATCCGACTGCTTCCTCGGCGATATCACCCGCAATCTGGCGACTCATCTGCGGCTCGCGAAGGAGGCGGTGAAGGGCGGAGCAACGCTGGTCGTCTTTCCCGAACTATCGCTGTCCGGGTATCTCCTTGAGGACCGCGTGAAGGATATCGCCCTCTCGGCCCGTGAGGCGGCCGCCCTGTTCGATGATGCGGGACTGTCCGGCACTGTTATCGGCGTCGGCTTCCCCGAAAAGACCCGCGGCGCGATCTATAATTCCTACGCCCTCATCCGCTGCGGCGCGAAGAAGGCGGAACTCATCGGCGTTCAGCGCAAGGTGAACCTGCCGACCTACGGGATGTTCGACGAATCGCGCCATTTCCGCGCCGGATCGTCGCTCTGCGCCCACGAACTGCCGGGCGGCGCCACCGCCGCAGTACTCATCTGCGAGGATATGTGGCACCCCGCCCTGCCGGTGGCGCTCGCACAGCTCCCCGACGGAATGCCGCACCTCGTCATCGTCCCGGCCGCCAGCCCTTCGCGCGGCTACCGCGGCAAACGGCCGTCCAACCTCGAAGGGTGGGAGCACAACGCCGAATATCTCGCCCGCGTCTACGGCGCGGCAACGCTGAATGCCCAGCGGGTCGGCGTCGAGGACAGCCTGATCTTCGCCGGCGGATCGGTGGCCACCGACCACGACGGCGTCCTGAAACGGGCCGACCTCTTCAAAGAAGAAATTCTTTTTGTCGACATCGATATCGAGGCACTCTCGCGGACCCGTGCCAAGGCGCCCGTCGTCTCGGCGCACGACCGGGAGATCCTCAGGAGTCTGTTTGCGTAAAAAGGAGCGCCCGCCCCTCACCCTGCCGCCGCTCAACGGTCAACTGGCCGCCGACGCCCTTACCTTCTTCATCCGGCGCGAGACCGAGCGGGCCGGGTTCGACGGCGTAGTGCTGGGCCTTTCGGGCGGCATCGATTCGGCGCTGGTCGCCTACCTCGCGGCCCGGGCGCTCGGCCCGAAGCGGGTGACGGGACTGCTCATGCCCTACCGATCCTCGTCGAAGGGTTCGGTCACCGACGCGAAGAAGATCGTCAAAGCGCTCGGTATACGGCACCACCTGCTCGACATAACGGCCGCGGTCGACGGCTTCGAACGCGACCTCATGACCGACCGCGACACCCTGCGGGCCGGACGGCTCGGCAACGCGATGGCGCGGATGCGGATGACGGCGCTGTTCGACTATTCGCTCGCCCACCGCGCGATGGTGCTCGGCACCAGCAACAAAAGCGAGATAGCGCTCGGTTACGCGACGCTCTTCGGCGACAGCGCATCGGCGGTCAACCCGATCGGCGACCTCTACAAGACCGATGTCTACGCCCTCTCGCGCCACCTCGGGATACCGAAGGCGCTCATCGAGAAGGCGCCGTCGGCCGACCTGTGGGAAGGGCAGACCGACGAGGGTGAGATCGGTTTCCGCTACGCCGACATGGACCCGGTGCTCCACCGGCTCCTCGACCGCCGCGAAAGTCCCGCCGCCCTCATCGCGCAGGGGGCCGACCCGGCGCTCGTCGGCTTCGTTTCGAAGAAAATGCTCGCGATGCACTATAAGCGCAAGATACCGATCATCGCGAAACTCGATACACGGACCTTCGGGGTGGACTTCCTGTATGCGAAAGACATCCTCAGCTGACCGCGTCGCCCTCTTCGGCGGCAAATTCGACCCGCCCCATCTGGGGCATCAACTCACGCTGTTCCTCTGTCTTGAAAAGTTCGGCATGGATGAGGTCTGGGTCATCCCCAGTGCCGCCCATGCCTTCGGCTATACGATGAGCCCTTTCGAACTGCGCCTCACGATGTGCCGCCTGCTCGCCGCACCGTGGAAAGGTCGCCGCCGCGTGAAGGTGCTCGCCGACGAACAGGCGCTGCCGCAGCGCCCCGTCTACACCATCGATCTGGTCCGTCATCTGCGTGAAGAATACGGCCCGCGCGATTACCACCTCATCATCGGCGAGGACAACTGGAAGGCGCGCGCCGACTGGAAGGAATTCGACGAACTCTCCCAACTGGCCAAGCCGCTGGTCATCGGTCGCGGCGGCGGTTCGAATCTCCAGCTCGCCCTCCCCGACATTTCGAGTACTGCGATACGAACGGCGGTCGCGCAGAACGCTCCGTGGGAACACCTCGTTCCCGCCGCGATCCCCGAATTCGTCAAAGACAAGGGATTATATTGGCCCAAGAACTAGGAGGCGAACCATGCGCATCTATGTACTGCTCATCGTGCTTGCCCTGCTCTCGAGCATCTCCATCGCCTACGAGAAAGCGCCCGAGGAGGGCAACATGCTCGGCATCAACGGCGGCTACGGCGCCTACGGCGTCCTGTTCAGTCCCGGCTGTTCCAATGCGTGGAACAAATACACCCTTTTCGATTACTATTTTCTCAACATGCGGTACGCCAAGCGGTGGAACGACTGGCAGATAGATGCCACCACCACATTCTACCACGACATCGAACGATGGCATATCTACGTAAAGAGCGATAAATATGACCAGATCGAGGACAAGGCCAAGCCCGTTGCAAGCCGCAACATGACCACCATATCGCTTTCGGAGAGTATTTTCGCCACCTATATCCACCCGAATGTCGAGATATCTTTCGGCCTCGGTTCCACACAGCCGCTCCTCCAACGCGACGGCGGCGACGATGCATCAACCATAGACTACGCCATATGGGGATCCGGCTTCTGGATATATCCGGTGGTCGCGCTCAAGGCGGGAAGCATGGATAAGGCTTACTTCGGCGCCGCGATGAACCTCTACGATCAGGGTATGCATACCTTCAAGGCGTGGGTCGGCGGCTATCCGCACGAAAAGGTCCATATATTCCTCGGTAGCGGCATGGTGACGCCCAATGTATTAAATTTCATGGGCGTCGGCAACACGGCAAACGTGTTTTCCGGTGTCGAAGGGTGGGTCCATGAACGGGTGCTTCTGACCGGATCGCTCTCCTACACCTTCCTCGACACCTATGCCCACGCATCCAACGGGCTTGGCGCGAACCTCGGCGTCGCCTTCACTTTTTAACGGATAAAAATGTCGTTCAGAGCTCTTCGTCGCCCGTGATCTTGCGGTAGATGGTGCGTTCGGAGATGGCGAGCATCTGCGCCGTTTTCGCCTTGTTGCCGCCGGTGAAACGGAGCGCCGCCTCGATGACCTCTTTCTCGATCTCCTTCATATTCTTCTCGCCCAACCGGAACGAATAGATCGCTTCCGGTATCGCACCGTCGGGCCGAACCGACTCAACAGGCTCGGGCCGTTCGCCCGCCGTCAACACCCAGCGCGCCACGGCATGCTCCAATTCACGGATATTGCCGGGCCAGTCGCGCTCGATGAGTCGCGCCAAGGTGGGTTCGTCGGGATAACGCAACGGCTTTTTGTACTGCGCCGAGAAGCGTTCAACGAAGAACTTCACCAGCGGCGGGATATCTTCGCGCCGTTCGCGCAGTGAGGGAACGCGAAGGGTGAAGCGCGAGATACGGTAGTAGAGATCCTGTCGGAAATGCTCTTTGACTATCTCTTTCTCAAGGTCCTTGTTGGTGGCGGCGATGACCCGGACATCGCTGCGGACCGGCGTGGCGGCGCCGACCGGCAGATATTCCCGTTCCTGCATGAAACGAAGAAGCTTCGGTTGAAGAGCAAGCGGCATCTCACCGATCTCGTCGATAAAGAGCGTGCCCCCCTCCGCCGCACCGACATAACCGGGCGAGTTGCGATCGGCCCCCGTGAAGGCCCCTTTCTTGAAGCCGAAGAGCTCCGATTCAATGAGGTTCGGGTGGACCGCCGCCGCGTTGAAGGCGACGAAGGGACGGCGCGCGCGCGGGCTTTCGTTGAGTATGTAGCGGGCCACGAGTTCCTTGCCGGTCCCCGATTCGCCGGTGATAAGGACCGTGTCGTCGGTCCGCGCCACCTCGGCCGCCGATTCCATGAGACGTTTCATCTTCTCCGAAACATGAACGATGCGGAACCGGTCCTCCTGCAACGACTCGATCTCGCGCCGGAGCCGTTTATTCTCCTCGCGCAGGGAGAGCGTCTCGGCCGCCTTCTCTATCTGTTGAAGCAGGACCTTGTAGTTGACCGGCTTGGTCAGAAAATTGAAGGCCCCTTTCTGCATCGCCTTGACCGCCGTCTCGACGTTGCCGTAGGCGGTGATCACGATGACCGGAATGTCGGCGTCGAGTTCGTGGACCGCCTCCATGAGGTCGATCCCGTCGAAACCGCCCGGCATCAACAGATCGGTGAGGACCAGCGACAGCGACTCGATCTCGCGCTTGATAATCCCCATCGCCTCGATGCCCGACTGCGCGGTGAGGATATCGTAGCCCTGTTTCTCGAGTATCTGACGCATCGTGCCGAGGAGCGCCGCCTCGTCGTCGACCAGCAGTATGCGGTGTTTCATAACCTCTCCATTTCCCTCCGAAATCGTTTCATTGTACCGAAACAACGCATGAGCGCAAGGTATTTCTTGAAAAAAGCATTCCGGCACGCTATAATCGCCCGGTTAGTATTTTCGAGGGCTTATTGCACGGGGGAAGCTATGCGGAAACTCTTGCTGATTTCTCTTTTTGTGGGGAGTCTCGTTCTTCTCGGATGTGGTTCCGACGCCGAGAAGACCTATGTCCTGACCTTGAACTTCCAATTCGATCCGCAGGAGGCGGCCGACTGTACCTCCTATCTTCCCGATAACGGCAAGTTTTCGGTGACCGTCTATAACGAGACCTTCGAGACCCGCAAAACACACGAATTGTCCTGCACCAAAGAGGCGGCCTCCACTTCGATCGACCTGACCTCCGGCACCTATTATGTCACCATCGAATTGCTTGATGCCACCGGGAACATCAAGAGCTGGAGTTCGACCTCGGTCGATCTGCTGGGGGACAAAACCCTGAACATACCCATGCGTCAGTATCGGGGAGGCTTTTCCCTTTCATGGAGCAAGACTCTCTGTAGCTCTCTGGGGGTATCGTTGCTCAAGATATCGGCCTTGCAGGAAGGAGATCCCGTTTCGGCCATCGTATGGGGTCAGGAAAAAGTCGTTTCCGAACTTCCTATCCTTTGTCAGGCCGAATCGTTCGCCGTCAATAACATCGCGGCGGGAAAATATGCCTTAACGGTCGCCGGATACCGCACCGACGACAGCGAACGGGTGCGGGCGGCGGGCGAGATACTTGAGTTTACGCTGGTCGACGCGCAAAACACCCCCATCTCACTCAAAGATCACCTCGACCTCGTCGTTTCCGATCTTTCCGTGACATGGGATTTCGACAGCAAGAGCATCACCTCCTGCTCTGATGCCGGCATCACCATCATCCGTGCCACCTTAACGCGAGAGGACGACACCATCACACAAGAGATGCCTTGCGATTATGCGAAAAGAACCATGACCATATACGATGTCCCGGCCGGCGAATACACCGTGACCGTTGACGGGCTTGATGCCGGCGGATCGGCCACTTTCACCGGACAGGCAACGCAAATCGTGGAAAAGGGCAAGATCGCCAAGAACAGTTACAAGATCGATATCCTGATCAAACAGGAATAAATACTGGGGAGAACGCGTATGTTGACCAAGAAGCAGACCGAACACTTTCGCAAGAAACTGACGGCCGAATTGCGGGAGATCGAAGAGCGGAACAAGGAAAAGGTCGAAGAGCTCGAAAGTGAGACCAACGATCCTTCCGAAAAATTCCACGGCGACGAGGCCGATCAGGCCAATTTCCTTGAAGAGCGCTCACGCCTGCTGCGCCTGCGCGATCGCGACCGCAAACTCATCAACAAACTGCACGAGATGCTCGCCAAGATCGACAACGGCACTTACGGCGTTTGCGAGGCATGCGGCATGGATATCGGCGCCGACCGCCTCGAGATGCGCCCGGTGGCGAGCCTCTGCATCGAATGCAAAAAAGAACAGGAAGAACGTGAAGAGCGCGATAAGGCGCTCCGGCGGAGATAAGCTCGAATGCTCTCCCACGCCATTATCCCGGCTGCGGGGCTCGCGACCCGATTTCTGCCCGCATCCAAAGCGATACCCAAGGAAGCCTTCCCGCTTTATGATCGCCCCGTTATACAGCATATCGCTGAAGAGGCGGCGCAGGCCGGCATCAACAATATCGTGCTGGTCACCTCCGAAGGTAAAGAGGCTATCGTCGATCATTTCGATCGCATAAACCCAAAGTTCCTTCAAGGCAACCTGCCCGAAGATATCCGACGGGAGCTCGAGCGGCTCGAGGACCTCGCCGAGGTCATCGCGGTCCGGCAGAAAAGCCAGAAAGGACTCGGCCACGCGGTACTGCGCGGCATGACCGCGGTACCGACCGATCCCTTCGCCGTAATGCTCCCCGACATGTTCCTCGTATCGCGCGATCCCGATAACGTGATGGTGCGGATGAAACGGCTTTATGAGCAACACGACCGCCCCGTGATAGCGCTGATGCGGGTCCCCGACGAGGACCGGAAACGCTACGGCATGGCCGAAGGCGAGGAACGTGACGGTTTTTTCGAAATACGGCAGCTGGTCGAGAAACCGGGGGTCAAAGGGACCGATTCAAACCTCGCCATCGTCGGACGATACCTACTCCCCGGTGCCATCGGACCGATACTGGAAAAAACGACTCCCGGCGCGAAGGGGGAGATACAGCTCACCGACGCGCTCAACACACTGTGCCGGAAACAGCCGATGCTCGGACTGGTCCTGCGCGACGACGATCTGGTCTTCGACGCGGGCGACAAGGATGGATACGCCTACGCCAACGCCTTTCTCGCCGCCAAGCGGATCCCCGGTTTCATTGAAACATTGCGCCGGATGACCTCATAGGAACAGCATGCACAACCTCATTTTCCCGTTGCTCTTGCTTCTCGGTTTTTTCCTGACCCCCGCGCAGATGGCTCAGGAGATGGTCAAAAAGACCGCCATCGATCTGCCGCGTATCGAAGTGAAAGGAACTCTTGAAGGAACCCCCGCCACCCCCGTCCTCATCGTCTACGACCGCACGAAGGACGAACTCTCACTTACCGTGGGCGCCACAACAACCCTGTTCACCGGCGAAAAGATGCCTCCGTGGTTGCGACTCTTTTTTCCGAAGAACACATCCCTGAAACCGCCCGAACAGGCCGACGTACTCATCAGCTACCTGAAAGGGCTCGGCATCGATATCGAGAAAAAGATGCTTTCGACCACCGGCCCCGAAGGCGACCTGACCGTCGTCATCGGACGCGAGAACGCCTCATCGAACGCGCCTCAGGTGGCCCTCTATCGCACCAGTATGCTTCCGTTCCGACTTTCGGCGGGGACCATCGATGCGCATTTCGGCGACTATCATAAAAGCGTTCTGCCGCTCATCTTCCCGGGACGCATAGAGATCACCGACAACGACTCTCTTACCATTTATTCCTTCGTGCGTGATGAATACCGTTAAGCTTGTCGCCGTGGCCGCCTGCGCCCTACTCCTACTGGCCGCATGCAAGAATGCGTCGGATGAGACTCGTCTCAAACGGCGCGAGGTACTCTACCATTTCAATCCTATAGCGGGTGATTGCGTAGCGCTCTTCGGAGAAGGGGCCGTTCGCAAGAGCACCCCGGCGCAGGTGCTGGCCGATCTGAGCGAGCGTCTCGACAATCTCGCCTACATCGGCATCGAGAACGACGCTATGCACATCGATCTGCCGTGGCCTTACGACGACATCGATGTGCCGGTGAAGATAGAGAAAAACGACGATGCCCTGCGTATCAACGGCATCCACGGCAAGATCGCTCTTTCCTTCACCGCCTACGCTCTCGACGGCCAAAACACGGTATTGCGGCTCGACGGGAAATTCTGCCACCCTATGCCGCGTCTGCTCAAGGAAAATGTGCTGGCCAACTGCATCAAGAACATCGTCAAAAAGATCAGGAAGGCCCGTGACTGACCGATTCGCCCTGTTGGTCATACCGCGTCCCGGCATCGACGAACTCTACTACCGGCTCGACGAAGGAATGGTTGCGGGTCCGGGCGACATCGTCGAGATCGAACTGAAAAAAGAACTCATCTGGGCTTTCGTACGCGAAACGACCGGCGACCTTCCCGCGGCGCTGCGCGAACTTCCCTGTAAGCCGGTCCGGCGGGTCATCAGCGACACCGCGCTGTTCCGCGACCGACGCGAGACCGCTTTCCTCGAATGGCTTGCCCGCTACTATCTCTACCCGTTCCCGAAACTCATCAAGCAGATCTTCGCCCCGTTCATATCGCCGTCGCTCACCCTTCCGCGACCCACCGACCGCCGCGATGCGTGTTCCCGGCCGCATGAGCCGGCCGTTCTCACCGACGATCAGGCGACGGTCACCGGACGGTTGGCGGCGCGCTGGCGTTCGGGTGACACGCGGCCGACGCTTCTGTACGGCGTGACCGGCAGCGGCAAGAGCGAGGTCTACGCGGCGCTCTGCCGCGAACAGTTCGCCGCTGGGAAACAGGTGCTCTATCTGGTCCCCGAGGTAAGCCTGACCGCCGGAACACTGCGCCATCTCGAGACGCGGCTTGGGAAAAAACCGGTCCTGCTACACAGTTACCTGACCCCCAAGCGGCGTTTTACCGCCTTCTCGCAGGCGCAAAGCGGCGAAGCGGAACTCATCGTCGGGACCCGCTCGGCGCTCCTCTATCCGCTTCCCGGACTCGGACTGATCATCGTCGATGAGGAGCACGATCCGAGTTACAAGAACATAGAACCGCCCTACTACCACGCCCGCGACGCCGCCGTGATGAAAGGACACCTGCTCGGCCTCCCGGTCCTACTCGGCAGCGCCACCCCTTCGTCCGAATCATGGCACAACGCTCGGAGCGGGAAATATCATCTCGAACGGCTCCCGCGCCGCCCGGGCGACCGGCCGCTTCCGCCGGTCCGCCGCTTCCCCTTCCACGGCGAGACCTATCTCCCTTCGGAACTGGTTGACGCGGTCCGCGACAGCATCGCGCGGAAGGAACAGACGCTCTTTTTCGTCAACCGCCGCGGTTTTTCGACGCTCGCGCTGTGCCGCGACTGCGGAGAGATACAGAAATGCCCGCGCTGTCAGGTGACGCTGGTCTATCACAAACGGCGCGACGCCCTGCGCTGCCACTACTGCAACTTCTCGCGGCCGGTCGCCCCCTGCGCCGCCTGCGGGAGTGAAGAATTGTCGCTCGAAGGCACCGGCATCGAACGGTTCGTCGCGACGCTCCGCGAACTCTTTCCGGGCGCCGCGGTCGTATCGATAGACCGCGACAGTCTGCCCAATGAAACGGCGCTTTCCAAGGAACTCGCGGCGATAGAGGCGGGCGGTCACGACCTCATCGCCGGCACCGTCATGATCAGCAAGGGACACAATTTCCCGGCGCTCCGCCGGGTTGTGGTCAAATACGCCGATTTCCTCCTCACCCTATCGGACTACCGCGCCGCCGAACGCTGTTTTCAGGTCGTGACGCAGGTGGCGGGACGCGCGGGGCGGTTCGATCTTCCCGGCGAGGTGTGGGTCGAGGCGCTCAAAGGAGATCACTACGTGTGGAACTATCTCCCCCGGTACGATTACGAAGGCTTCATCGAGGAGGAACTCTCGTGGCGCGAGGAACTGCTGCTGCCGCCCTTTTCGCGGCTCGCCGTGGTGAAGATCGTCGCGCCGACCGAAGAAAAGGCCGATGAAGCCGCGCGGGCGATCTACGATGAACTGCGGAAAGCGCTCGCGGGCAGGAAGGTCCGTCTCCTGCCGCCCGTCGCGCCGCCGCTCCAGCGCATCCACAACAAACACCGCCGCCACCTCGCCCTGTCGGCGCCGTCGCTAAGCGCCGTGACCCCGGTGCTCGAACGGATACTCGCCGCGCACGGAAAGCGTCGCGGCATCGTGGTCACCTGTGACATCGACGCGCTCTCTACGGCTCAGATATAACGTAGACCCTTACGAGAACACCAGCAGATCGGGCTTGATGACCAGAATGAGGCCGAGCGCCAGCATGAGCGCTCCGGAGACGAGTTTAAGCACCTTCGCGTGCTTCTCTTGGAAGCGGTATTTTCCCATCGTCAGCACGAACAGCAGGACGATAGCGCCGAGCGGAATGACGTAATAGACGTTGTAGAGCGCCATGTAGAGATATTTGGGCAGCGTTCCGATATCCTGTATCGAAAGTACCCGCGTGTAGATGGCGGGCAGACCTATCGTGCAACCGAGTTCAATGAGATTCACAAAGAAGGCAAGCGCCACGGTACCGCCAAAGGCAAGCCAAGTATCGCCCTGATTCATGATCTTGCGCATCTTCTCGAACAGCTTGGGCTTGGCGCTCTCTGGGATCATGAGGCTCACCCCTTTCTTGAAGAAGAAGAACTCCTTCATGTTGATGAATCCCATGAGAATGGCAAGGGCCCCCAGCGCGATGGTCACATAGTCCTTGATGCCGAGGAACATGAAGATATTGAGCCACGCCGTCATGAACAGGAAATAGACGATCGCCGACGAGGCGACGAACACGCTCCCGATCATGATGAGTTTTTTGCGGCTCCCGGCGTTCACCAGCAGCGTCAGCAGGAACATGAGTACCCACATCGCGCAGGGATTAATGCCGTCAAGCAGGCCGATGACGAAGGTGAACGACGGAAGGCTCACCAGCTGCGGATCTATGGTGCCGAATATCGGAATATGGATAAGTTTGTCGGTGCGATCACCGCAGGTCTCGGAACTGTTCAAGTAGTCTTCTATCATCTGTTCGAGCATCTTGTCGTGCACGCCTTTCCGGAAACCCACTACCGATTTAGTGCCGAGAATGAAGGTGGGTACGCCGCGACTTTCTATTTTGATCTCTTCGCACTTCTTCTTGAACAGTTCGCGGTTCTCGTCGCTCTTTGATATCTCGTATTCACGGAACACGATCTGCGGGTAGCGCCCCTTGAGTTCCTGAATGAAGGGGTGCGCCTCTTTGCAGTGAGGACAGGATTGAGAGTAAAAGAAGTAGAAGTCATGGTCGTGTTCATGATCGTCACGCGGTGTCTGCGCCGACAGGAAGAGAGGCAAGGAGACAATGATCAGCGCAAGGAGAATGGTCATTCGGCCGCGCATGGAACCTCCCGGAGATCAAAGCATATAAAACAAACCGGCGGCCGATTATATTCCAAATCGACCGCCGGTCAAAATTATCACGAAACTGATAAAGAACCGAGGAGCGGAAACTTAGTAGCAGTAACCCTGAATGCAAGGCTGACCGGAGCAACAGGTATCGTTCTCGGAGCAGGTCTCGCCCGCCGGGATGCATTCTTTCGCGTTAAGCAGAAGAAGCGCCGAACCGGTGCTGCAGGGGCTCTTTTCCGCGCAGATCAGGTCGCCCGCTTTGCACTCGAAACACTCAGCGTTCGGATCCGAAGCGTTGTAGGTCGCGCACTTGGTATCACCCACCTTACAGGCGGAGGGAACGCACTGCTTGCCGTCCATGTACACTTCGCCCTGCTTGCAGATGCCGCACTGAGCCAGCGAAGCGGTGGCGGCGCACTTAAGGGCGGTAAAGCCCTTTTCCGCATAACAACAACCGGACGCGCACTTGGTCTCGTCGCAGGCACCGGAAGCGGCGGTCAAGTTAACGCAACGGCCAAGTTTCTTGTTGCACTTGGTACCCGTATAGGTCGAACAATCGGTGTCGGACAAACAACCCTGCGCGCATTTCGCGTTGACGCAGATGTTGCAGGCGCCGCATTCGGTATCGGTCTTACAGTTCTTGCCCACATTTCCGGTCTCACAGTCGCCAACCGGGACATCCGCGTCGGGTTGCACATCGTCGGTGGCCGGCGTGTCGGTGTCGGTACCCGGATTGTCGGGAACCACTGAAGTATCATTGTCGGGAAGGGCAGGCGTATCGGTCTGGGGCGTGTCGGTGTCGCCAATGACGCCATTGTCTGTCGGGATACCCGCCGGATCTTCCGTTGAGCAAGCGACGGCGAAGAATGCGATAAGGCACAGAGCGATGTACGCGGTTCTCTTCATTGTATGACCTCCATACTGTGAAATAACATCAACCATGTAGTAGCGCGACTTTAGCACAAAAGCAATAGAAATCAACTATTTTTTTTACTGAACGCAAACAACCAAATAATTTTACTGGGCTTTCCCCAGCTTTTAGCACTCTCAAACATCCAAGCATCCAACGATCCTCTTCCTTACCGTACAAGTCATAGACCGATGCCTCTCAGAAAAAGTTTCTCTCTCTCGTACAATTCTCGAAAAACAAAAAAACTTCATTTCCTGCTCTTGTTTTCTTGACAACATTGTTTCATGTCGGTTATCACATCCTGCATCACCGGGGAGGTGGTTTTGGGCGCGTTAAAGATCCCGTTACTTTCTTATTTGTTTTTTATCACGGTCCTCTTCTCGACCGAGTTCCGCACCATCTTCCAGACCGATGGAAGAACCTACTATGCCGTTGTTTTCTCTCTTAGTTTCTCCGATGACCCGGGCGATGAGAAAGTCGCCGTACCCGAACTTCTGCGCGAAGATCCCGTCTATCTGTCGATACAGGAAGCGATGTATATCAGGAACCGACTGGAGGAGATACTGGACGATGAAGAACCTGCCGAAGATGGACCCGACACCCCGGAAGAGCCTGTTTCTGACCCTTCTGCTCCTGTGCCTCTGGGGGAATAGCGGCGCGGCCGAGCTTGATCAGCTCGCCGGGTATCTGAAAGGGAAGAAGATAACGGTCGAGACGCTCGAAAAGGACTACAGCTGTCATCCGCTCGACGATACGCTGGAGCGCGGTCTGCGGCAGGTGAAAGATCTCGAACGGGCGGTCCGCGACGCCCGCGACAACACCCGTATCGCCGGACTCTTCCCCAAATTCTCGGCATGGGCGCGCTACCGCGAAGATGACCGCCTTTACCTCTATCAGCAGAACAACATCAGCGTCGGTAAGGATTACATCACCGTCGGCCCCGACGACAACAACACCACCATCGGCGATGTGAACGCCTTCGAGGTGGGCGGCAAACTCGAGTTCGACCTCTCGCGGCTCCTCTACAATCCCGACCTCATTAAATTCAGCGATCAGGAGCAGAAATTGCACCAGTTCCGCACCGAACTGGTCGAAAAGATGGTCTACGCCTATTATTATATAGCGGTAGTGAAGGCGCTGACGCTCAACACCGTGGCGGTGCCGCCCGAGGTGATGCTACCGGCTGAGATCACGGCGAAGAAACTCGCCCAATGGTTCAAAGGACTTACCGATCTGAGGCTCGACCAATGCGCCGCCCAGTAGCGTTTCTTATCGCAACGCTCTGCTGCTACGTCGCCTGCGAGAAATTCTCTCTGCCGAAGGATGAGTACACCTACTTCGAGGTGATCGCTTCCCCCGAAGAGCGGGTCTGGTACCCCGAAGAGACGCTCTCGTTCACCTTCAGCGCCGCGCTGGACACCGGTAGTCTTGGGGATGCCGTGACGATAGCCTACGAGGGCGACCCGGTGAACACGACCGCCGTCACCGCCGACGGCGACAGACTGTTGGTGAACGGGCTCCTTCCCGACGCGACACTCACCATCACCATCGAGAGCGCCCTCAAATCGGCCGACCATCAGCCGCTGGTCGCTAAGAACGACGAAGGCTACGGCTCCGAGCCGCAGGTGTTCACCTTCACCATCGGCCCCGCCTTCCCGTCGGTCGCGACGGTGATACCGGGCGACGATCTCCGCTCCGAGAATATCGCGATCTCTTTCACCGGCCCGGTCGACACCGCAAAAATGATCGTCACCCCGAAACCGGTCGAAACGGTCGCGCAGGATGGCGGTCTGCTCCTTTCGTTCTCCACCGCGCCGACGAAACTCACCATCGCCGGACTCGCCTCGCCGCTTCGCCCCGGGACCGTTCCCGACATCACCCTTTCCTTTAATGATAGCGCTCCCGCGTCGGCCGAACCGACCGTGACCGAAACGCTGTTCGATACCGCCGTCTCGTTCACCATCGAAGGCGACGGGCTCGTCGCGGCAGCGCTCGACAATGAACTTGCGGTGTGCGACGGCGACTGCACTCTCACCCGCGACGGACTTGAAGCGGGGAAAGAGTATTCGTTCGACCTCGTCCTCTACCGCACCGACGGCGTCACGACCGTCACGCGGGATGTCTCCACCCTGCCGCCCACGCCACACATCATGCTGAGCGAAGTCATGCACACCCCGGCGGGCGAACCGGAGAAGAACTGGGAATTCGTCGAGATCTACAATTACGGTACGCTCGATTTCGACCTCACCACCTGCACGCTGGATGACCGCGCCGACGGCGCCGGGGAGGATCCGCTCGTCCCGCTCGTCGAGGGCGATGTCATCCTAAAACCGGGCGAATACGCCATCATCCTCGGCAGTGAAAGTACGCTCCACCTCACCATCGACACCGATCCGCATGTCTACTTCGTCGACGATACGACGCTCGCCGACGGCGGTCTTACCTCGACCGAATCGGTGCAGATAAACTGCATCGTGAATGAGGCGATATCGCGCGAAGCGTTCTACGACGGCCTTTTCAAAGGTACCGACCGCGGCTATTCGGTCGTCATCGACACCTATGGCCGCGTCTGCGCCTCGGCGGAGCAGGGCGGCACACCGGGCGCGGCGGAGAGCTGCCCGGAGTAGTTTTCAGGGCGATATTTGCTTGACTTATCGGGTGCCGACCTCTATACTTGGCCTGTATTTACGGGGTGCGGCGAATATGGCGAGTCTTGAAGTCGACCGGACGGCATTCAGCGTCGGCGATCTGACCGACAACACCGAAGAAAAGCGTTACTGGCTCTCCCGTACACCCGCCGAACGACTTGAAGCGATAGAAACCAATCGACGGATAGTCTATGGTTACCTCGACACTCCCCCGCGACTTCAAATGGTACTGGAAATTGTGAATCTCGCCGATCTCGATCAACTCGCGTGACCGGCGGTCACGGCATGAATGTGAAAAAACACTTCATCATTTTTGCGCTTCTGCTCGCCGCCTGCACCTCGCACACCGCCAAGAACGACGCCGACACGGTGACGCCGGACGGCGATGACGCCGTTGTGATGGATGATGCGGTTGTCGTTAATGACGATACGCCGGTGGTTGGCGATGAGGATGTGGTGCTGGTCGAGGCCGACGAGGCGTTGACCGACGCTGATGCCGCTCCCGACGAAGTTTACTGTGTCGTGGACGAGAATCCCGACGCCGATATCGAGTACATTCCCAATACCCATACCGGCAATGAGGATTGTCCCGCACTCGCTTCGGCGAAGTTTCCCTATTACGATACCGACGGCACAATTCACTTCTGTCGCAAGTGCGACCAGATCAGGAAGAACGACCCTCAATGCGTGCGGAACCAATGGATAGAAGCGAACAAACAACTCTGCACCGACTATCCGCAGTACGATTGTTACGACTATCCGTGTGACATGCCGTGGCTACAGCCGATATCCGACAACAAAAAGCTCTGGTACCAAGGATTGCATTCGTGTGATATCTCATTGAGTCCCAATCCGGGAGATTGGGACCCTGGAATACATACATTCAAGCACTTCAACATCAGCAAGGGAAAGGTAGGCTATTTTATGGCCAACGCGGGCGTGCCGACATCGTATAGAGCAAACATGAAATTGATGGAATACACGGTCGCGAATCGCCGGTATCGCGTACGGGCGGTTCCTTCATATGGAGATCTTGCCTATCACCAAAGAGCCTACTTAATGGACATGGGAAGCGGAGCGCTTGATGCTTACTCTTATTTCCTTTTTATCGGTGCCGATGACACCTACCGGGTGGTATACAACCAAAAGATTCGGGGTCTTTCCTATACACCGGTTCTTACCGACAAATGGGCTTTCGCGAACATTCAAGAGTCCGATGGCGCAGCCAACAAACTATCCTACGCGAAGGTAGGCGAGTGGAAATGGACGAATCTCGGTTACGGTACTGGTAACGAGCCGTTCATCGTTGGTGACCGACTGGTCTTCTACGACGATAATTTCATCGGCTACTACTGCGACCTTGACAAAAGTCCGCAAACACTCGCCGACTGCGGTAAGGTGAACCGTGAGGGGGAACAGATACGATTCCCCGTTCCCGACACGGAGGATAACCGGCTCATCTACTTCGAGACGGTGACCCAACACGACCGCCTCATCCGTCTCGACCTGCGCGGCGCGACACCGGTGTACGAGGAACTTCCACTACAGGAAGTGGAGACGGGAACATATATGACGGCTATCCTGGGTGTTCACGGAAACATTCTTATCTATGGCGATGCTTTTACATTGGCAGATACTTCCTCATCTTGGGAGTCCGATTCTAAACTTTGCTATTACCGCGTGGAGCAAAAGAAAAGCTATTGCATGAAACCAATCGAACATGTTTTTGACGGAGAGGTTATCCCGATCAAATACAATTTCTCTTTCGCGGAATTCGAAGACAAATATCTGGTATGGCAAACTTGGGAATTCCGCAATCTGATCCTCCGCGACATGGATTGTTATTGCGAAAAAGAAGGCGTCTGTCCGTTCGAGGGATTGAAGTGAACCGTCCAGCGGCCGCCGCGATGAAGTCACACCTTGCATGACGAAGAGAACGCTTCAAAAAAAACTTGATTTTTGTCCTACCCTCAATACAGTCGAGCCCGCTACACGGGGTGTAGCTCAGCTGGCTAGAGTGCTTGCTTTGGGAGCAAGTGGCCGGAGGTTCAAGTCCTCTCACCCCGACCAGCTGTGCCCGTAGCTCAGTTGGATAGAGCAACTGACTTCTAATCAGTAGGCCAGAGGTTCGATTCCTCTCGGGCACGCCAGGTTGTTTTTTCACATTGCGAGTATGGTGGGTGTAGTTCAATGGTAGAGCACCGGATTGTGATTCCGGGCGTTGTGGGTTCGAGTCCCATTACCCACCCCATTTTTGGTGGGCCCTTAGCTCAGTTGGTAGAGCAACTGACTCTTAATCAGTGGGTCGAAGGTTCGAATCCTTCAGGGCCTACCATCCATATTTCAAGCGTACATTCCCCATCGATAGATACCGAACGGCAAAAATTCGGTCGTTGCGAGAGTGGCGGAATTGGCAGACGCACTGGACTTAGGATCCAGCGGGTAACACCTTGGGGGTTCGACTCCCCCCCCTCGCACCAATTTTTCCAAGTGGCGGAATATGTTGCGCCCCGAACCGTTTTCAGTAGGATGTTTCGCGCGCATGTGTGGATAACCAGATATATCACGAGGAACTCATGGATCACAAGATCACTCACCTGAGCAGTGTGGAAAAAGAGCTCACCATCACCTTCACCGTTGAAGAGGTCGCCGAACAACTGGGCACCGCCTTCAAGCGCCTCTCGGCCACGGCGCAGGTCAAGGGCTTCCGTCCCGGCAAGGTGCCGATGCAGGTCATCAAGCAGTTCTACGGCAAGAGCGTCAAGGAGGATGCCGAACAGTATTTCATCGGGACCGGCATACAGGATGCGATCACCAAAGAAAAACTGCGCCTCATCCGCTATCCGCTGGTGAGCCATAAGGGCGAAGCGGCCGAAGGGAAAGAGTTCTCCTTCACCTTCCGCGTCGAGATATTCCCCGATATCGCGGTCGCGCCGAAGGAATACTCCATCGAGTTCGTCCCGGCCGAGTTCAAAGAGGAGATGCTTACCGAGGAACTGAACGGCTTCCGCCGCCGCCACACCAAATTCACGGCGGTCGAACGGCCCGCCAAGAACGGCGACCGCGTCACGGTCAATTTCACCGGCACCATCGGCGGCGTCGCGGTGGATGGCGTGACGGGCAATGCGGTACCGGTCATCCTCGGCGAGAAGAACTTCCTCCCCGCCTTCGAAGAGGCGCTCATGGGCCGCAAAGCGGGCGAGAAGCTGAACACCCCCATCACCTTCCCCGAGAATTATCATTCGAAGGAACTGGCCGGCAAGACGGTCGACTTCGCGATAGAGGTGACCGCGACCGAAGAGTCGCATACCCCCGAACTGACCGACGAGTTCATGGCCGAGAAGGGCGACGGGGTCAAGACGGTGGCCGAATTCACGCAGAAGACGCGCGAACGGATCGAGAACTACCTCGACGACATCAACCGCGAGAACAAGCGCTACCTGTTGGTCGACCGCTATGTACACGACCACGACTTCGAGGTGCCGCGTTCCTTCCTTGAGTCGGAGATCGCCGCCCGCGAGGCCGACCACCGCAAACAGCACCCCGATACCGAGATGACCGCCGAGGAGAAAGAGAAACTGCGCGCCGACGCCACGTGGGTCGCCAAACGCTTCATCCTCATCTCGCAACTGGCCAACGACCTCAAGGTCGAGGTCACCGAGGAGAAGCTCGACGCCGAACTGCAGAAAGAGGCGGCGCGCTACAATATCCCGCTCGAATACTACAAACGCTATTTCAACGAAGAGAAACTCGAAGAGAAGAAGCTCGCCCTCCGGGAACAGTTGGTCATCGACCGGCTGATGGAGAAGGCGGCGTTCGTCAAGAAGGCGGCCGACCCGAAGTAGCCCGCACACAAGGAGGATGCCATGACCAAACGACCGCTCGCGTCGCTCATTCCCATCGTCGTTGAGAAGGAGGGGCAGGCTGAACGGGCCTACGACATCTATTCGCGGCTGCTCAAGGACCGCATCATCTTCCTCGGCGGCGAGGTCTCCGACGATATGGCCGATCTGATCGTCGCCGAACTGCTGTTCCTCGAATCGCAGGACCCGGCGCAGGATATCCAGCTCTACATCAACAGCCCGGGCGGTTCGGTCACCGCGGGACTCGCCATCTACGACACCATGCAGTATGTCAAGCCCGATGTCGCCACCATCTGCATCGGTCAGGCCGCTTCGATGGGAGCGCTCCTGCTCACGGCGGGCGCGCCGGGAAAACGGTTCTCGCTCCCCAATTCGCGCATCATGATCCACCAGCCGCTCGGCGGCTTCCGCGGTCAGGCGACCGACATCGAGATACACGCCAAGGAGATACTTTCGCTCAAAGAGCGGCTCATCGACATCATGGCCAAGCACACCGGCGCCGAGAAGAAGAACCTGCGCAAGGACATGGAGCGCGACTACTTCCTCTCGGCCGAAGAGGCGAAGGCCTACGGCATCATCGACAGCGTGATAACGAAGAAATGACCGAGCGCGGCAAGAAAGAAGAGCGCGTGAAGTGCTCCTTCTGCGGTAAGACGCAGACCGAGATCGGCGCGGGCGGCAAGATCATCGCCGGACCGGGCGTCTACATCTGTAGCGACTGCGTGGTATTGTGCAGCGAGATCGTCCACGACACCGACGAACCGAACTTCCCGACCGCCGCCGGCGTACCGCTCCCCTCCGAGATCAAGGCGGAACTCGACCGCTACGTCATCGGGCAAGACTACGCTAAGAAGGTCCTGTCGGTGGCGGTACACAACCATTACAAACGGGTGAACGCCACCCCCACCAACAAGCCCGATGTCGAGATACAGAAAAGCAACATCATGCTGGTAGGGCCGACCGGTTGCGGCAAGACGCTGCTGGCTCGGACGCTCGCCCAGATGCTACAGGTCCCCTTCGCCATCGCCGACGCGACGACGCTGACCGAGGCGGGCTATGTGGGCGAAGATGTCGAAAACATCCTGCTCATGCTCCTACAGAACTGCGGCTTCGACCTCGAGCGGGCCGCAAAAGGGATCGTCTATATCGACGAGATCGACAAGATAACGCGCAAGTCCGACAGCCCCTCGATCACCCGCGACGTGTCGGGCGAAGGGGTCCAGCAGGCGCTCCTCAAGATCATCGAAGGGACCGTCGCGAGCGTCCCGCCGACCGGCGGCCGCAAACATCCGCATCAGGAGTACATCAAACTCGACACGACCAACATCCTGTTCATCGCGGGCGGCGCCTTTGTAGGACTCGACGAGATCATCGCGCGGCGCATCGGTCAGACGCGCGTCGGGTTCGGCACCGATGCGAAGAAGAACAGCGCCGATCCGCGGAAGATACTCGAACACATACAGCCTGAAGATCTCCTGAAATACGGGCTTATTCCCGAATTCATCGGTCGCTTTCCGGTGGTCGGCCACCTGTTCGAACTCGACGAGGCCGACCTCCTGCGCATCCTCACCGAACCGAAAAACGCGCTGGTCAAACAGTACAAGGCGCTCTTCCGGATGGACGATATCGCCCTCACGGTCCGCGACGACGCTCTGCAGGAGATCGTCCGGCAGACGGTGACGCTCAAGACCGGTGCGCGCGGCCTGCGCCGGACGCTCGAACGCTCGATGCTCGACATCATGTTCGCCGCCCCCGAGGAAAAGGAGAGCGTCAAGGAGATCGTGATAACCAGAGGGGTCATCGCCGGCGGCGAGGAGCCGCTCAAGATACTGCGCAAGAACGCCAAGGCCAAAGAGGAGGGAGCGTGATGGCGCCCGACAGTAGCCGATCGGTACCGCTCCTGCCGCTGCGCGACGCGGTGGTCTTCCCGACCGCGAACGTCACCTTCAAGGTAGGGCGCGAGTTCTCTAAACGGGCCATCGAACAGGCGCTCCGCGAACCGGAGAAACGGTTGGCGGTCGTCGCCCAGCGCGATACCGCCGTAGAGAATCCCGGGCCCGCCGATCTGCATGATGTCGGAACGCTCTGCGCCATCATTCAGGTCATCGAAGGTCCGGGCGGTGTTTATCACGTGTTTCTTGAAGGTCTTTCCCGCGTACGGATAACGGAAACGGTAAGCTCTATGGTCTGCCTACGTGCAACCGTAGCCCCCCTCGAGACCGAACCGGGCAAGAAAAAAGAGATAGCAAAACTGCGCGCGATACTCGAATCGACTATCATTGAATTCACCGACGGCCGCGATTATCCACGCGATCTAGTAAGGGACACTTTCTCTATCGAGGACGATGAACGTTTCCTCGATCAGGCCACGGCGCTTTTCGTCGGGCAGAAGATCGAGGATCATCAACGCCTTCTGGCCACCAGCGCTCTCGAAAAACGTTATCAGCAGGTCATCGCGGCGCTCAAGATGGAACTCGAACTGAGGGCCATGGAGGATCGTATCGAGGACAATGTGCGCCAGAAAATGGAGAACAACCAGAAGGAGTACTACCTCAACGAACGCAAAAATGCGATAGAGAATGAACTGCGCGGCAAAGATGCTCCCGGTTCCCCGCGCGACCGGCAAAGCGACGATGATCTGTTGCGCCAGCGCATCAAGAATCTCGAGGCGCCGGAACCGGTGAAAGAGAAGTTGCGGGAAGAATTCGATCGCTATCAAATGTTGCCGCCGATGAGTAGCGAATCGAGCGTTGCTCGCATCTACATCGACACCCTGCTCGCATTGCCCTGGCAAAAGAAAAGCGATGCCGTCATCGATATCAACCGCGCCGAGGCGGTGCTCGAGAACGATCACTTCGGCCTTACCGACGTCAAAAAACGGATCCTCGAATATCTTGCCGTGGTAAAATTATCGACCTCTCTCAAGGCGCCGATACTGTGCCTTGTCGGGCCTCCCGGCGTAGGGAAAACCTCCATCGCCGCATCGATAGCCCGCGCGACGGGACGACAGTTCGTCCGAACTTCGCTGGGCGGCGTACGCGATGAGGCGGAGATACGGGGACACCGCCGCACCTACATCGGATCGATGCCGGGGCGCATCATCCAGTCGATACGAAAAGTGAAAGTTATGAATCCGCTCTTCCTGCTCGACGAACTCGACAAACTGAACAGCGACTACAAAGGAGACCCGGCCGCCGCGCTGCTCGAGGTGCTCGATCCCGAACAGAATCACGCATTCATGGATCATTACGTAGATATCGAATTCGACCTGTCACAGGTGCTGTTCGTTGCGACCGCCAACGACGAGGCGGCCATTCCGCGCGCCCTGCACGACCGTCTCGAGATCATTCGCATCGAAGGCTATACATATCACGAAAAGAAGCATATCGCGCGAAAGTTCCTGCTTGAGAAACAGAAAAAATATAACGGTCTTAACGATCTCCCCATCAGCATTACCGAACCGGCCCTGACACGACTCATCGACGCCCACACCAGCGAAGCGGGCGTTCGGGAATTGGAGCGCAAATTGGCCGCGATATGCCGCCGCATCGCTCTTGAGCGTGTAAAAAGCATCCGTCCCCCCAAACTGTGCCGCATCACCGAAAAGAACATCGAGCACTATCTCGGTCCCGATATGTACACGGCCAAAAAAGATACCGGTCGCTGTGAGGTCGGCGTGGTCAACGGCTTGGCATGGACCCCTTACGGCGGCGCGGTGCTCACCATCGAGGCGGTCCGCTACGACGGCAAAGGCAATGTCAAGATAACGGGGAGTCTCGGCGAGGTGATGAAAGAATCGGTCAGTATCGCGGTCAGCCTGGTAAGGATCTTCGGTTCCCGCTTTCTCAAGATATCCGAAGAGGCATGGGAAAAAAGCGATCTGCACATCCACTTCCCCGAAGGCGCCGTGCCGAAAGATGGTCCGTCGGCGGGACTCGCGGTCGCGCTGGCAATTGCCTCGGTCATGACCGGCATTCCGGTACGACAGGGGATCGCGATGACCGGAGAGGTAACGCTACGCGGCAATGTTCTGCGCATCGGCGGTCTGCAGGCGAAACTTATGGCGGCCAAAAAGGCGGGGATAAAGACCGTTTACATCCCGAAAGACAACGCTCCCGAGCTGAGCAAGATACCGCAAGAGGTCCGCAACGGCCTACATCTCATTCCCGTCGATCAAGCGGAGACACTTATCGCCGGCTGCTTGGTCATCGCAGAACCTCCCGCACCGCCCCATTTCGAAGAACCGACCGCAACACCGCAGTGAAAAAAACAAGAAAAATACTTGACAGTGACCGGGCCCACGGTAGTATGAAAGCGTATTTACGGCGTGTATCCACGGGTTCACTCGATCCAGAAACCCGCACGGCATTACCATGAACAACGCCCTTGACGGAAAGCGGAGTTGAACAGCGTTTCATCCGATGACATTGCAGTCACAAAATAACCGTCTTACCAAGGAGTAAAGAATGAATCTTCAAGAACTCAAGAATCTTAAGAACGAAGTGGTCGTTCAGATGGCCGAAGATCTTGGCATCGAAAGCGCCTCGTCGAAACGGTCGCAGGAACTCATTTTCGAGGTTCTCCAGAAACTCGCCGACCGCAATGAAGCGATAACCGCCGACGGCGTTCTGCAGATACTGCCCGACGGCTTCGGCTTCCTCCGTTCTCCGCGCTACAACTACCTGCCGGGTCCGGACGACATCTACGTGCCGCCGGCAATGATCAAAAAGTATTATCTCCGCACCGGCATGACCATTGAAGGCGACATCCGTAGTCCGAAAGAGGGGGAACGCTATTTCGCCCTACAAAAGATAAACAGTATCTTCGACGAGACCGAACTCGAAAAGATCAAGCATACTCCCCTATTCGACAACCTGACCCCCTTCTATCCGACCGAGAAGATACACCTCGAGACGCGCAAGAACTCGGTTATGTCGATGCGCATCATGGACCTTCTGGTCCCGATCGGGAAAGGACAACGCGGCCTTATCGTTGCTCCGCCCCGCACCGGCAAGACGGTGCTCCTGCAGGACATCGCCCACAGCGTCACCGCGAACCATCCCGAGATAAAGCTCATCGTTCTACTCATCGACGAACGGCCCGAAGAGGTCACCGACATGCAGCGGTCGGTCGCGGCCGAGGTCATCTCCTCGACCTTCGACGAACCGGCAACCCGCCATGTGCAGGTCGCCGAGATGGTGCTCGAAAAGGCCAAGCGGATGATCGAGTTCAAGTATGATGTGGTCATCCTGCTCGACTCCATCACCCGTCTGGCTCGCGCCTACAACACCGTTGTTCCGCCGTCGGGCAAGATCCTGTCGGGCGGCGTCGACGCCAACGCGCTCCACAAGCCCAAGCGCTTCTTCGGCGCGGCGCGCAATATCGAAGAGGGCGGCTCGCTGACCATCATCGCCACGGCGCTTATCGACACCGGTTCGCGCATGGACGAAGTCATCTTCGAAGAGTTCAAGGGGACCGGCAACATGGAGATCCATCTCGACCGGAAGCTCATGGAAAAGCGCATATTCCCGTGCCTCGACATCAACAAATCGGCCACCAGAAAGGAAGAACTTCTCCTCGAGAAGGACATCCTCAACAAGGTGTGGATACTCCGCAAGCTCCTCCACCCGCTCAATGTCATCGATTCGATGGAATTCCTGCTCGATAAGATGGGCCGCACCAAAGCCAATGACGACTTCCTCAAGGCGATGAACGCCTAACACCGCGCCTAGCGATCGTTCCGATCCGAAGTATGGCCCTTCCTTCGGATACGTTCTTGTTCGCCGTTGATCATCGCCTTGCTTGTAAGCCGAAGAAACATGTTATTGGTGATACTTTCGGGGAATGTCCTCAGCGCGCGATTGTATAACATCGCCGCCTCACCGTAACGTTCACGCGCGGCAACCACCTCCTTTTCCGCGCTCTCGACCTGCCCGACAATCGTCGCGATCTCGATAGCGGCAAACGCCTGCGGGTCCTGTTTCAGCGCCTGCGTCAAACGCGCCATCCGCCGCCTGATATCACGATGGGCACGATCGGCCCGGCCGAGCGCCTCACGGTCGGTCAGGTCGATCTGGCGCAGGTCGATAGCCGCGGCTTGTTTGAGCGCCGTCCGTAGCTCTTCGACCGCAGTAGCCTCTTGTGGCAATAGCGCGCTGACCGAACGGAAAAGAGGTTCAGCCAAGGCTTCTTGCGCTTCGATCCGGGACACGAATTCATTCCACGCCGTCGTCGCCGCAAGGTCGGCGGCATCTATCCCTTCGCGACCGCAACCGAAACACAACAATACGGGAAACAGCAGAAGACCGTAGCGCATCATACGACACCTCCTCAAGACCGGCAACATTGTACGACAGCGGACGGCGAGGTCAAGCAAACGACCAAATCTTGACAAGAACACCTCCCCGTTACTATTATGAGCCGTCTTTCGGGATCGATCAGGGAGGGATATGATGAAACAGCTCGTTATCACGGCGCTCATTTTGGGGGCGGTTAGTTTGTCCGCCGCCGAGAGCAAGCCGGTCTTTTATTTCTTCCATTCGGAGGTCTGCCCCCACTGTGTCGAGGCGGCCCCGTTCATCGCTTTTCTCAAAGAGAAATACCCGCAGGTGGAATTCCGCGAGCTGGAGGTCTATCGCGATCTGGTCAACCGCGAATTACTGAAGAAGAAAGCGCAGGAACTCGGTATAACGAAATTGGGGGTCCCTTTCTTCCTGATCGGGAAAAGCCACCTTTCCGGTTTCAAAAAAGGAGAATACGAAGAAAAAATACTGGCCATGCTCAATGCGTATCTGGTGAATGCCGCCGTGGGCACGGTGAAACCTCAGCAGATACCCCTCGCGCCCTCCGCGAACGATCCTCTGGTCATGTTCCAGAAAGAGGCGCGCGAAACGGTGAAGGCCATCGAGGCATGTTACGAGACGGGGACCACCGCCGCGGTCGGCGATTGTCTGAAAAAGGCGCAGAAACGGCTGAACGACCTGATGACGGTCATTATCGGACAGACGGGGGAACTGATCGATCGCATCAACAAGAGCGGCAAAATCGCCTCGATCCCGACAAAGGCCCACTATCTCGATCAGCAGGCTCTCTGGAAAAAACAGTGCGACGGCGAAACCGCGATGGATGAGGCACTCTGTCGCGCAGCACATAAAGAGAACTGCGATGGATTATCGCTCTATCTTTCCGTTCAGAACGGGCAAAGCCGGGTCCAAAAACTGCTGGTCGATCTTCAGGCGCTTCAGGAAATATCGGCCGGGCGTTGAATACCCCGCGACCGCAGGAATTCTTCCTCTATCAGCTCACTCTTTTTGACTATGCGCCGGTACCACAACAGCCTGAGCGCGGCACGACGGTCGTCATTGAGCCGCCAGTCTTCGCGTTCGGCGTGGAGCCGCCGCACCAAATGAGAAAAGGTCACCGCCACACTGACCGAAATGTTAAGGCTCTCGGTGAAGCCGAACATCGGTATCCGTAACGTCGTATCGGCCGCCGCGAGCGCACCGGAGGTAAGCCCCTGTTCCTCAGTGCCGAAGAGGAGCGCCACCGGTCGGTCGAGCGACAAGTTATCGGGAGTATGCCCCTCTTTATGCGGCGTGGTGGCAATGATACGATAGCCCTGTTCGCGGAGTTGCGCTATGCAAGCGGCCGTGTTGTCGGCCTCCGGCGTCCGGTAGCGGTGGAGCGTCACCCATTTGACCGACCCCATCACCACATCGGGATTGACCTCGTAACGGTTGCGGTTCTCGATGATATGGATGTTCTGGATGCCGTAACATTCGCAGGTGCGGATGGTTGCCGACGCGTTGTGCGGCTGGTAGATATCCTCCAACACCAGCGCAAGCCGGTCAGTTCGATGATCGAGCACCCGTTCGATGATATCCCGCTTGTGGGAAGTGATGAACGAACCGAGATGTTCGCTCAAGAGTGCCGTTATGTCGCGATCCATTTGGGGTACCATTCTCCCGCCGAAGGCTCCGTGGACCGCCTCATGCTACATACGGGGAACGATTTTGCAAGAATGAAACGGTCGCCGTACAAAAAAAGGTTGCTTTTTTCGCTGCGACGGGTAATGTTTGTCCCGTTTTTGATGGTTCACCTGAGAAGGAGAGCAACATGTCCCGTATGTGTGAAGTATGCGGCAAAAAGCCGATGTTCGGACACAATGTCAGCCACGCGAACAACAAGACCCAGAAGATCCAGAATCCCAATGTTCAGAAGATCAAGGTGCGCGAGAGCGATGGCAAGATCCACTCGATAAGCATCTGTACCCGCTGTCTTCGTTCCGGCAAGGTCGTCAAGGCATAGATCACTTGGTCACGGGAGCGACCGGGGTGTTCTCTTCTTCTTTCTTCGGTTCTTCTTCTTTCTTCGGTTCTTCTTCTTTCTTCGGTTCTTCCTGCTTCTGCTCTTCTTTCACGGTGTCCTGTTGCGGCGCAACGCCGGTACCGAACTGTCCTTCATTGCGGATTATCGTGGTGAATTTGAGATCTCCCGCCTTCTTGAACACATCGGGACGCCCATCGCGATCGGTGTCTTTTTCGATGCGCTCAAGCACGCCGTTGGTATAGAACTCCCAATAGTCGGCAACACCGTCGCCGTCCTGATCCTCATCGAGCTTGATGATGATCCCCTTCTCGTCGAAGTATTTCCAAAGATCGGTCTTCTCGTCGAACTGTGAGTCGATCTCCTTTTGCATAACGATGCCGCCGCGATAGATATCGGTGGTCTCTATTTTGCCGTCAAAATCGAGATCGAGCTCTTCTTTGGCAACGGCCCCCGATTCATCGTAAAAACGATAGACATCGTACTTGCCGTCGAGGTTGAGGTCCATCATCTTGATGAACAGCAAGGGATCGGCCTCGGTTCCGTCCTCGTTTTTCGCGGCGTCCGCCTTCTTCAGCACATTCACGATATCGCTTTTCTTGTCGCCGTTACGGTCGAATTCGCGAACGATGTATTCCTTAGGATCGAGTTTTAGCTGGCCGCCTTTGGCCGTTATGGTGATCTGTTTCCCTTCGCCCGACAGAACGGAAGAATCCCGAGTTGCCTTGCTACTGGATCCGACCTCGGTCGATGCACAACCGACCGCGAGCGACAGGAACGCGACAAGAAACAGAACATTACCTCTCATGGATACCCCCTTCTCGCAGGATCTCTTTATGCTACGACAAAGTTCATGGAAATCAATTTCTTGAAACCGCGTCACTCATCACCTCCTTCGGATCGAGCTTCGTCATCGCCGCCGGGGAAGTAGATGTATTTAACGGCCGTACCGATACGCTCTCGATCTTTTCCCTTAACTACAATGGTCATCTTGTTGGTCTTCTCGCGGAATTTCAATGAAACGCTGAAGTCTCGCCGCGCTTCACCGGCGGCAAGACGATAGTAGAAGACTTTTTTGTTGTTCTGGTACAAGAAGATGTCCTGCACATCGTCACCGGCGATACTGAAGGCTACCCGTCCCTCGGGAGAAGCTACGGAGATCGGTCCACGGTCAATCGTGACGACAGGCATCGCGATGTCATACTGGCGTTGCAACAAAAGTTTTCCTGAGGAAGGCGGGGGCTGAACGGCGACCGGCTTGATATCGGCTGAACGCAGCCAATAACCTCCTTCGATCCGAATCGCCTCGTCGCCGCAACGGCCGGTCGTCTTCACTGCGGCGGGAGAAGAGAGGACCGCGATCGGCGTTTTGAGGCGAATATCAGCAAACATTTTTGTCCCGACGATCAGCGATGCCGGCCCCACACCCTTCTCTTCATAACGACAGATGTGGTCGCGGGGCACGAAGGGTATGGAGAATCCGGCCGCATACTTTGTCTTGTAATCATACAGGGAAACGGCGATAGCGATACGACTCTTTTCGGAGTGGAGCGTTGCTATCTTGAAGGTGAAGAGCACTTCCTTTTCTTCGCCCGAGCCAAGCATGATCGGCTCGGTTCCCTTGTTGATGAAAAGCTCGGGGCTGTTGTTGACATTGATGAGCTGAAGTCTGCCGTCGAGTATCGCCCCCTTGCCCGTATTCTTTATCATTATGCGGGCGGTGATCTCGTCGCCCTCCTCAACCAAACCATTCAAAGAGCCGACGCTCTCCTCGGCCAGCAAGGAGAAACGCACTTCGGGTTGCTCCATCGGCACGGTCTCGATGTCGATCTGTTCGCTCTTTACCACGGTATGGAAGCGATCGACGGAAAGATCGATACGAACCGGCTGTCGCCGCCACGACATATGCTCGGGCAACGTCAACGAAACGGTCCGTTCGACCGATCCGCTAAAGGAACCAAAGGGTATCTCAAGGTTGCGCAGGAACGGGATATCGGTATCGAAAGCAGCGTCAAGATTATCGACCGCCCCGGGATAAACGGCGCGGAAAGTAAGTTTGTTGTCGGCGCCCGCCCTGACCGACGGATCCGAAACGAGCGATATCTTGAGGTCAGAAGCCTTGATGGAGGTCGCCGCGGTCTTTTTCCACGGGATGCCAAGCTTCTCCAGCTTCCCGACGATCTGTGACATCTGATCGTCACGCAACCGTTCTGCCGAAGTCAGTATCGGTTCTTGGCGGGTCAATCGCATTTTAAGAAAATCGATGGTCAATTGTATTTCTTCGTCGTTCTTAAAAACACCCACCTTTTCACGCCTGCTTTCCTTCTGGATCTCCTCGGGGGTCCTGTAGGGCTTTGCGTAATAAATCGTGAGTTGCGGCTTATCGAGCTCCTTGGGCATATAGGCGCTGACGATATGTTCCTTAAGGTCCTTTTCTCCCAACATATCGGAACGCGTCTTGAACAAGCTCAACTTCCGCGCATCGATATAGCTGGGCTGATACTCTATATCGGGTTCGACGCCGATGGTCTGTATCGAGATGTCGCCGGGCGTAAGGTACTGGGCGATGGTGAGCTTCAATCCGCCGCCGCGCGGTATACGGAAAAGATTCTGCACCGATCCCTTTCCAAAAGTGCGCCGCCCCACAACGGTGGCGCGACCGTTCTTCTTGAGTGCCGCCGCCACGATCTCGGTCGCCGAGGCGGATCCTTCGTTCACCATAACGACGATAGGTATGTCGAGAATATCGGAAGCCTCTTTCTCCGCCTCGGAAACCTCTTTCTCATCGTCGCCGACGGTCGAAACAATGACCCCTTTATCCAAGAACAGATCCGATATCTTTATCGCCTGTGTCAACAGCCCGCCCGAATTGTTGCGCATATCAAGGATAAGGGAACGCATCCCCTTCTTTTTGAGGTCGACAAGTGTGTCGGCGAACTGAGTATAGGTGTTCTCCATAAAGCCGGTGAGCTTGATATAGCCGACGCCTTTTTCGGGCATCGCGGGAATGACCGATTGTATCTTGATGATGGCCCGCTCAAGCTCGAAGCGAATCACCGAAGGGACCCCTTTGCGCTTGACGTAGAGGGTGACCTTGGTACCCGGTTCGCCGCGCATCCGTTCGACAGCCTTATTGAGGGCCATGTTGATCGCAGATTCGTCATTGATCTGCACGATCACATCTCCCGAAAGTATGCCCGCCCGCGCGGCCGGCGTGCCGTCCATGGGTGACACGACCGTTATCTCGCCGTCCTCGTTTGTTTGAATGACAATACCCAATCCGCCGAAATTTCCTTCGGTCGACGAGGTGAATTCCTCGAATTCTTTCGGCGTGAAGATATAGCTGTGCGGGTCAAGCTTTTTAAGGATACCGTTGATCGCGACATATTCGATATCGCTCATCTCGCGATCGCCTTCAGGCTTATAATCCTTTTCGAGATAGTTGTAGACCTGCCGCAGAACGATGGCGATGTCCCACAGGTCGCGCATCCGCTTGACCTCAACGATATGTTCCTTGTTATATACCTGAAGAAAGACCTTCTGCCCCTCACGGTCGTAACGGGTCACGATCTCTGCGAATTCCTCCTGTATCGCGTCAAGGGCTCGATCAAGAAGATCCTCGGGTTGCAACTTCTGTTTGTTGAGATATCTGTTCTGAATAGCGTGCAACGCGAACAAAGTAACCTCGGCCTGAGAAAGTGAACTGCCCTTCGAGGTCGAGAAGAGACGATCGAAAATATCGCCATTAAGAACGATGGCAAAGAACAAGAGCAAGACAAGAACTATATTCTTAAGCATATCACGTTTCCTCTCGATGGGCGTTACGATACTTTTCACTAACGCTACAGGTCGGCATCGAAAAATATCGGTTCCTTCTTTTTCAGGAATCCTTGGATAAACGCTGACTGCTCGTCGGTCAGACCGACAAACTGGAGCCCCATTCCCGGGTCGGCATCGGCCGGCATGAAGGAACTGTTCTCGCGGACCCAAACGACCTTGGCAACCACCGGAATATCTTTGCCCTCGATGGTGAGCGTCAGATTGAATTCAGTGCCTATCGGGTAGAACTGGTGGGTAGCGATAAACAGCCCGCCGCTACTGATGTCCTCGGTAAAACCCCTGAAAAAGTTATGCGGACCGGCAAGCGTCACTTCGATCTGTATAGACAGACGAGGGCCGGAACGCTGATTGGAAAACACTACACCATCACGCTGTTTATCGTCGTATTCCGGCGTCACGACATTCTCCGTTACGATAACACTACATCAACCCCGGTTACTGGATGATCTTGAATTCGACGCGCCGATTCATCGCGCGCCCCTTTTCGGTCTTATTGGGCGATATCGGCTTGTCGGGGCCGTAGCCAATCGCTTCGAGCTTAGCCCCGTCAACCCCCTCATCAATGAGGAACTCACGCACCGAGTCGGCGCGGGACTGCGAGAGTTTTACATTGAGAGCGCGGCCACCCACATTGTCGGTATGTCCTTCGATCACCACTTTTTTGATGCTGGGAACGCTTTTGATGGCATCGGCGACCTCTTTGAGCATATCGTAGGATTTCTTCTCAATGACCGCCTTGCCGGTCGTGAAGAAGACCGTCTGTTTTAGCTCTATCTTCTGGGCCGTGACCACGATGAGCTTGTATTTCTTTGTACACCCCTGTTCTTCCGGCACTCCCGGCTCATTGGGGCATTTATCATCGGCATCAAGTACGCCGTCCTTATCGTTGTCGGGGTCGGGGCACCCGTCAGTATCCTCGAACTCATCCTTGTCCTCCGGTTCGGTCAGGCACTTATCAACGACATCGGGCACACCATCCATATCGGTGTCAAGCACCGGGCAACCGTTGTTCTGCGGAGTTCCCTTGTCATTGGGGCATTTATCCACCGCATCGAGGATCCCGTCCTTGTCGTTGTCGGACTCGGGACACCCGTCATGATCCTCAAAGTTGTCCTTGTCCTCCGGTTCATCGGGACACTTGTCCAGTTCGTCCGGTATGCCATCGCTATCCTTATCGTTGACCGGACATCCCTGATTCGATGCAGGACCCGGGTTATCACGACACTGATCCTTCTCATCGGTAATACCGTCCTTGTCATTGTCGGTATCGGGACATCCGTCCTGATCCTCATACCCATCCTTGTCCTCGGGATCGAATGGACAGCGGTCCTTGTTGTCGGGGATAAGGTCCTTATCGCCGTCGGCCGCCGGAGCACAACCCTGCAGTTCGCGGATACCGGGAATCAAGGGGCACTTGTCCTCCCGATCAAGTACGCCGTCGCCATCGGTATCGGGACAACCGTCGTATTTGGCGGGACCGGGCTGCAACGGGCATTTGTCGGCGGCATCGGCCACGCCATCATTATCCTTGTCGTGAGGAATGCAGGAATCGGCGAGCTTGGTGGTCCGCTCGGCATATTTCTTCTCGCGCAACAGGTGTTCCTCGGCGATGTGGTAGTTGCCGGCATCCAGTTCGGCTTGAGCCGACGCAACCTCGACACGCGCCATCGCCAGATCGTAGGGGACGCACATCCGCGCACCGCGACGCTCATCGACATCCAATCGTGAGTTCTCGACCTTGATCTCGTTCTGTATCTTCTCGCCGGTAACACAGGATACCGCAACAACAACATACAGGGCGAGGAGGAGTAGGTTTACGCGACTCATTTCGCACCTCCCGTACCCGCTTTATTCTTTTCTTCGGCATCCTTTTTCAGCCGTTCGTAGAGATCGTAATAATTTTCTTCCTTCTTCTTCTTTTTCGGATCCTCCGCCGGCTCCTCTTTCTTTTCTTCTTCCTTCTTTTTGTCCTCTTTTTTGTCCTCTATTTTCGCCGGAGCGGGAGCAGGCATCGGCATAGGCTTGGGTTGTTCAAGATTGGTCGCGGGGACCACAGCCGGCTTTGGCGCAGGAGCCGCAGACTTGGGTGCGGAAGCAGGTTTTGGCGCCGGTTTGGGTGCCGCGACAGGCTTCGGTGCCGGCATAGGCTTCGGGAGCGACGATGGTGCGGCGACCGGAGCCGTCAGGGAGGAATCTTCCTCACCCGGACCGGGCAATTGGACCGTATTCAACGCGACGACCGCTTTATCGGCGAACTCCTTCGCCTTATCAGCCATTTCAACGGCTCGCTCATGTTCGCTCTTTGACTGGAGATCGCGCGCCTTTGCCAGATAAGCATCGGCAAGATAGAAGAAGTATAGGGGATCGCGATTCTCTTTTTTTGCAACAAATGTTACGCTTTCTTTAGACAGATTCTGATTGCCGAAACGATCTTTTTGAAGCAAACGTGAGTCCTGAAAGGTGACCTCGATCCTCTTGAGCGCGTCGGCACGCGCCTTATCGGCGTCGAGGATCGCTGAGACCGAACGGATGGTGCCGCAAGAGGTCGCGGCAACCGAGGCAATCAAAACCAACAGTAGTCCCAAAGTGTTACGTCTCATGTCGCCCTCATAAGAAAGCAAGTAGGGCGAGGCTATCAGAAAATGGCGGGGGAGTCAAGTTTCGTACGGGGGAGCGCGCTAAAAATTTATCCAGTTCTTATACTCAAGATAGCTACGCAACCAATCGCGCGATTCGAGGCCCTGTTCCTCAAAGAAAAGATAATATGATTTCATGATCGGGAAATCCATGCCTTGGGCCGCCTGCGTAAATCCATCCTCGATGAGTGTTTCCCCATCCTCGCCGGAGGCGTATTTTATCTTCCCCAGCAAGAGTAGTATCTTTGCCTTAAAATAAGATATCTGATAGGTCATGGCAAGTTCAAGCGCGCCTTCAAGCACCGCAACGGCGTCGTTGAACTCACGCAGGGCGATATGCACCTCGGCAAGTTTCGCTGCGGCTCGTATAAAAATGATAGTGGCCGGATCACTGTCGAGATCGGGCACCGGCTCCGCGTCTCGGGAACGGATATCTTCCATGATGCGGAAGGCGCGCATCGCGAATATCTTGGCATCCTGAAAATTGTCGGTCCGCAGCAACATATCTGTCATACGGTCGATGATCGATATCTCGTCCTCATAACACCCGGCTTTGTGAAGATGTTTGACGACATCGACCACATCCTGTATGACGATCTTATCGGATTCGAGCAGGAGCAATTCCCCCTGCGAGACCAACTGAATATGCAGAAGACCATCGTTCTTTGCGGTATCGTACATCGTCTGCCAGAACAAACGGGCCCACTGGGGATCAGAAAAACCCCAGAGCTTGGCGTTCTTCAGTTCAAGATAGAGTCGGAAATCCTTGTATTCTTGGTTTTTTCCGAATGAGGAAAGTATGGACTGATAACAACGTTGAGCCAACTCGAAGAAACCGAGTTTTTCCATATATACGGCCGAGGAGTAGAGGAAGGAGTTATATTTCCGTTCAGTAATGCCGCCCATGTTGAGATAGCTGAGTAAGAGCCAATGTCGATTAATGCCCGGGATCTCGGGAGTGGAAGAAAGAGAAACTACCACTTCGCGGTAAAAACGACGATCCTCGGGCTCTATCTTGAAATTCTTCTTGAGGATATTGACTATGGCCCGCGAGGTAAAGGTGTAGACATCATCCTCGAGCGAAAGGTACTGGCGCGCGATCAGCGCCTCGATCGCCGCGAAATCCCGCTCGAAAAGTATACGAACAAGTGGAGCGGGAATGCGATAGATGCTCAACATAACGAAACGACGCAACACCAACGCCAACGCCGGGTCGAGCCGCGTGTAACGCATGAGCACCAACGCCTCAAGAGTCTCGGGGATCTTGAGATCGTCCGGTATCTTCTGGAAGCGCCAACTGCCGCGCATGTCGAAAATAAACCCCAGATCGATCAGGAGTCGCAGTAGTTCCTGCGTATAGAGCATATTGTGTTCGGGATTGTTAAGGACCTTCTCGATATCGGCGGGAAGCCGCGGCGTCTTGAGCATCGCGCGTACGGCGGCGATCCGTTCGGCATGAGGAACACCGCTGAAACAAAAACGACGTTCTTCCGGAACCAGTTCGGTCACCTGCGCCGTACGGTCGCAGACGAACACCACGACCAGCGGGATGAAAGCGAAGACCTTGCGCAGATTCTTGAAAAAACGTAATGACCGCAGGTTGATCTGTCCGGCGTTATCAACCATCCAGACGATCGGTTTATTGCGGGCCGCCCAGTAGCACATGAATGCCAGCAGATATTCAAGATCGCTCTTCGGCAATTTCATTTGAAGCGGAGCAAAATTGAGACATAAAAGCGCCGTCATCGATTCGCGCTTGCCTTCCGGCAATATACCGGAGAAGTACTTGTCGAGTTTTGCCCGCACCTGCTTCGGATCGGTCGTTTTAATATTGAGAACCGAGCGGATGAGATGGGTGAACATCGTAAAGTCGAAATCAAAAGGATTGACCGTGCTGACCACGATGTTGACATCTTGCAACGGATTCTGAAGCGCGAATTGTTCAACCGCCGAAACGAACTGACCTTTGCCGGCCCCTGCAGGCGCCTCGAGCGAGAAAAAACCGCCCTTGGATTCAGCAAGGCACCGACTCACCGTTTCGAAAAGCGGAGAAACGATCGGATCCTGAATCTTGGCCGCTACTGCGTCGGCGACCTCGTACAGCGAGATTGAATAGGTGTTGTTGGAAAGGTAGGGGTTCAGTTCCCGATCGACCTCCCTGATGAGCACCTCGCTGGCCTGCAGATGTATCTCTTCCGCCGGCTCCGCTTTCACCTCATCGCCCTCCGTCGTTTCGCCCTCGGAAGAAGCCACATACCCCGCCAACGATCCCGCAAGGGCGGCCTGAATGTCTCCGGAAGGAGCGCGCGGCACTTCGATGGTGAAATCGGCATCATCGAGCACCGTGAAATCGGGGTCGGACTCATTTTTCACCGGCGATGATTCTCGCGGTGGTTCGGGGATGATGTCGGTCAGCGTGATGTGACCGCGGTCCATGGTGGTCGGAGCGGGTTTTTGCTTGGGTAGCTTTGCTGCGGCTTTCTTTTGCGGTGGTTCCGGTTTTTTAGGAATCGCCGTGGTGGTACGGACTACCAGTTTGCCGCCGCAGGACATGCAGAAATTAGCCCCCACCTCGTAGAGCAACTTACAGGAGGGGCAGAGTTTCCCCAAGTCACGACCGCAGGCGGAACAAACCTTCGTATCGTCCGGCACTGGTATCTGGCAAAAAAAACAGTTCATACCCTGTTACTGCGACTCCGCTTCTCTCAATGGCGCGTCATCGTAACGATTTTATTGTTCTTTGTCAAATAATCGAATCAAGACATCTAAAATCTTACCGAGGAGCGGTACGTCAAGACATTTGATATCTTACCCGAGGAAGGACGGCA
>JAKLIW010000075.1 GCA_022709425.1 bacterium | reverse complement strand
TGTCGCCCGAACGCGTTATCAGGATGCGCCTGTCGGGGTACGCGGCCTTCAGGGCCCGGTAGACCCGGAGCGAGAGGTCCAGGGCCAGGTCCTTCTCCACGACGCGGAGCTTCTTGCCTCCGACTGCGTGCTCGCCCACGGCTCCGGAGTCCTTGCCTCCGTGGCCCGGGTCGATGAGGATGGCCGCTATGGAGAAGTGCGACTTCTTCGCGGCCTCGGCCCTCGAAAAGCCTCCCTCGATGGCCGAAAAGGCCGCCTCGGTGAAGAGGGGGCCGTTTCCGCCGTCCCGCGGCGCGTCGAGGCCGATGAGCTCCTCGCGGCGGAAGAGGGCGTAGGGGGAGCCCAGGGCAAAGGAAAGGAGATTTCCCCCGCGCTCGAAACTGCCCGTGCCCGTGAGCGGGTCCCAGCGGAGCTTGGCCCCGAGGCGCTCGGCCGCGGCTGGCGCCGAGAGCTCGGCCTTGGCCTTCACCGGCGCGGCGGCCGGCGCGGGAGCCGGTACG
>JAKLIW010000074.1 GCA_022709425.1 bacterium | reverse complement strand
GCCCGGTCTGCTCGGCAAGCGGAATGAAGCGTTCGGGCTGAACGAGACCCAGCGCCGGATTCTGCCAGCGCACCAGCGCCTCGACGCCGGTGATGCGGTTGCCGCCGGCGATGAATTGCGGCTGGTAATGGAGGATCAGTTCGTTGCGGATCAGCGCGTTGCGCAGGCCGGTCTCGATTTCGAGATCGTCGCAGCCGTCGACCGCGCCGGGATTGAACAGGCTGAGGGTATTGCGCCCGGCGTGCTTGGCGGCGTACAGCGCGACATCGGCGTTGCGCAGCAGGTCTTCGCTGCTCCGGCCGTGCTGCGGAAAGACGGCGATGCCGATGCTGGTGGTCGCGAACAGGTCGCGCCCGACGACGGCGAAGGCCGGGTTCATCGCGTGGAGCAGCTTGCGTCCGATGTTCTCGGCATCCATGGCATTGGCGATTTCCGGAACAAGCAACGCAAATTCGTCGCCCCCGAGGCGCGCCAAGGTATCGGCGTCGCGAATCATCGCC
>JAKLIW010000073.1 GCA_022709425.1 bacterium | reverse complement strand
CCCCGTGCAACGCCTGGGCACACCGCAAGACGTCGCGCGCGCCGTGGCGTTTCTCGTGAGCGCCGACGCGGGCTTCATCAACGGCAGCGTCGTGCATCTGGAAGGCGGGACGTTGGCGCTGCCGCCGTGGTGAGCCCCGTCCCGCGCCGGAGCGATCCGCTCCCTACTCCTTCAACACCAGATCGATGCACATCACGGCGCCAACAATCAGCGGCCGCACGGGATGGTCGGGCGGCACCTGTTCGGAAATCTTGAGCATGTAGTTGTCGGCGCTGGTGAACAGCTCCTTGCCCAATCCCGACCATTTCTTGCTGACCGACGCCAACTCGTTGGCGCCCGCCAGAAAACGAAAATTCCAGCCGGTCCACTTGCCCTGCAGCGTACACAGCGGTTGATCGTTGAGATCCAGCACGTTGAAAGCGCCGCCGATGGAGAACAACTTCTGCTTGAAGCCGCCGATGCGGCGATCCGACTCGTCCAGCACATCGACTTTGGAGAGAAA
>JAKLIW010000072.1 GCA_022709425.1 bacterium | reverse complement strand
TTCATAATACTTTCGAATAGAGCCGTCCTTTTCATTGACGACGATCACGATGTCATCATATCCCGCGTGAACGATATTTAACAGCAGGTAATCAAGGAAGGGACGCGATGCTTCGCCGATCCCGATCATCGCTTTGGCGATACTGTTCGCCTGATCGATCAGCGCTGAATCTACGGGGTCGTTCAGCAGTTCGGATTTTTTCATCCTGGTTGAAATTCCGCCCGCGAGTATCGCTATCCTTCCGCTCACCTGGCCGCTCCCGGTCTATTCGGCTTTCGTGCCTTCATCCGAATAAACGATAAAACTGTCCGGCGCGATTTCGGACACCGCCCTGAGGACCTTCTCCGGATCTTCGGGCGCGATCGCGAACATGGTTCCCCCTCCCCCGGAGCCGTTAATTTTCGCCCCGGCCGCTCCCGCGTCGAGCGCGGCTTGTATCATCGCGTCTATCTTCACGGTTGAAATTTCCAGAACATCCCGCAGGACTTCCTGGTGATCGTTCA
>JAKLIW010000071.1 GCA_022709425.1 bacterium | reverse complement strand
ATGGGGGAATAGCGCACTTCCATGTAGCGCACGTTTTCCGCCGCGGCGTCTTCCGCCAGTTCATAGGCGGCGCGGCGCAGGCCTTCCTTGGTCTGCAGCACCTTGTTGACGATGTCGAAACCGCGCAGATAGTCTTCCAGGCTGGTGGTGTGCTCGCCGCAGACGATGAGCTTGCGCATTTCGGCGGGGTCCAGGGTCGGCAGTTCCACTTTTTGCTCTTTGGCCATTTCGATCAGGGAGTCGATGCGCACGCTGCCGTCGAGGTGGACGTGCAGGTCGGTCTTGGGCAGCCGGTGGATGAACTCGCGGGTCAGATTGATTTTCATATTCTCATTTCCTTTTAGCAAGACAAGATATATCGCCTTGCCGCCGTGTCAATTAAAATATGCTGCGGGCCGTTCCATAGCGTGTTTGGCAGGGAGAATCTACTGCTGTTGGCCCAATTTCATAACCCATTCTCTCTTATGACCATTACGGGACCATTACGGGACCATTACGGGTTTC
>JAKLIW010000070.1 GCA_022709425.1 bacterium | reverse complement strand
ACCCAACTCCTTGTGGGCGTTTTCACGGCCGCGGTATTGCAGCGTGATCTTCACCTTGTCGCCATCCGTCAGAAAGCCGCGGATGTGCTTCAGCTTCGTCTGGAGATCGTGCTCCTCCACGCCGGCGTGGAACTTGACCTCCTTGATCTGCTGGCGCGACTGACTCTTGCGCGCCTGTTTGCGGCGCGTGCTCTCCTCGTAGCGGAACCGGCCGAAGTCCATGATCTTGCAGACCGGCGGATCGGCGGTAGGCGAAATCTCGACCAGGTCGAGCCCCTGCTGCTCGGCCAGCCGCTGCGCCTCGCGCGTGGCCATCACGCCGAGCATCTGCCCGGCGGAATCGACGACGCGAACATTCGGCACACGAATCTTAAAGTTGGTTCTGACAAACGAGCCGATGGCTCACCTCCCGAGTAGTGCGTGTGGTTACGCTTCCACTTCCCTGCGGACCCAATCGAGGAACGCATCCACGGGCATGGCGCCCTGGTCGCCCCCTTCGCGGCG
>JAKLIW010000007.1 GCA_022709425.1 bacterium | reverse complement strand
CATGATGAATATCTTGAGCGCCAGTTCGCGGAAGCAGAGTCCGCCTACCGTTCCCAATTGACCCGTGCAATCGGCCGGGGGTATGTTGATATTAGAGGCGAACATGCCGATGGGGTCGGTGTAATATTGAGTCATCAGTCCTTCGCCGGTCGCCGCCTGATAGAGCACCTCCTGATGCGGTTCGGTGCCGCCATAGGTTTCGGGCAGGTTGTTCACGGCGGTCTGCACATCGTCGCCGTTGGCGGTGACCATGTGATCAACGACGAAAAGCTTGCCGTTCTCCATATCCATGAAATGCGCGAAGCCGGTCGCCACATCGAGTCCCGGCACCTTTTGCGGGATGCCCTGTATGATCTTGGTCTTTATCTCTTCCTTCAGGTTCGCCATCTCCTGATCCATCGATCCCGACATGTCGAGCAGGACGGCGATATCGACCGTCGAGAAGTCGGTCGAGAACATCAGGTTGCGCGTCACATCCTCGGGGGCGCCGTAGGGAAGCACCACGAAGAAGAGTCCCGCCGGGATGGTGTCGTTCGGATCTTTCGGGTTGGAACCGTAGACGATCTCGGCCAGATCGTCCGAGTTGTCGTCATCGGAATCCTTGTCGTAGGGGTCGGTGCCGATAGCGATCTCATCGACATCGGCCAGACCGTCGTTGTCCGAATCCTTATCCAAAAAGTCGGGGGTTTCGTCCATGTCGCTATTCTGGCATGGCTGAGTCGGGCATTCTTCGGCATCTCCCAGTCCATCGGAATCCGAATCCCCGTCCAAGAAGTTGGGGATGCCGTCATGATCGCGATCATCCTGTCCTTCGACCTCGTTGGGAATGCCGTCGCCGTCCTCGTCGCCTTTCGGGTCGATCTCGCCCCAGTCGGTGTCGGGACCGGTCGTTTCATCGACCAGTTCGCCGTCGCTGCCCGGATCGTCGGTGACGGCGTCGGTCGTATCGTCGGGCTGGGGGGTGTTGTCGGTTGGCGCTATCTTATCGGTGCAGACCGCCGCGCCGTCCTCCTCTTTGCAATCCTTGTTCTGCGTCGTGCAGTCGAAGGTTTCTACATACTTGCCTTCCTGACAAGAAAGTATCTTGTCGCCGGAGCAGATGGAGGCGGTGCCGGTACAATCGTCTCCTTCGCCAGCGCGCTCCACACAGGCATTATTTTTACAATCCTTGTTCGCCGCCGCGCAGTCCTCAAACAGGGTGAGCGTTCCACCCACGCACTTCAGCAGATCATCGCCATCCGACGAACAGATCAGGCCGTCACCCGAACAGAACTCGCCGGGGCCGATGTATGGATCCCCGTTGTCGCCGTCGGTCGAGCAGGCGGCGAGAAAAAGAAACATGCCGGTCGCGAGGATACAGAAAGGGCGCATCATGGAAGCCTCCAAATATAGTTTTTGCGGTCTATTGTCACACATACAAAAGCGATTATAGTGGGTGTTTTTCAGAAATCAATAGGAAAAAAGAAAGGTTTTTTGCATTGACTTCGCCTGACCGCAGGCCTATAATCGCTTCGTTGTTCATTAAAAGGGAGGAAGAACATGAACCGATCTGCTATCGCCGGGATACTATGCCTTCTGGTGCTGTTCTGCGTCGCCTGCGCAAGTCACGACCGAAAACCGGGGATATCGATGCAGAAGGACATCGTTATCGACGTCCGCGATGCCGCGTGGGATTTCAGCGGTCTTGCCAAGGTGTATCTTTACACCGAGACGGTCAATTCGCAGGATGAGAAGGATGCGGTGAACGAACTCACGGCCCTTCTGTCGCCGCGCGGAGTGGAGTGTATCATCGACACCGGCGAATCGATCACCTACGACAACCCCGGTCTTCAGATAAAGGCGCACCGCAAACTGATGTCCCTGCTCACCAGCATTTATCTGCTTAAACCGGGGATCAAGGGGAATGAGGAGATCATCGCCGTCATCAGTGCCGACACCCCGTTCAAGGCGGCGGCCGAGGCGATCAAGTACATCGACGGCGTGAGACCCGCGCCGAAATAACCGCGCACATACTTTTCCCTCGATATATGTTGCCCTTTGTCTTTAATATGTTATACTGCGGCGGGCTGAACGGTGTGTGAGCGACGATGCAGATAGTTTTCCTACACGGTTTCGCGGCGGGTGGCGCGATATGGGACTCTTACCGTCCTGAATTCGCCGACGCCCTCATGCCGACGCTTCAATTTTCCGATAATGGAACGCCTGTGCTTCCCGAACTGACCGGACCGGCCATCCTCGTCGGCTGGTCGATGGGCGGGATGATCGCGATCGAGATGCTGCGCCGTCAACCTCAGTTCGTGAAGGGGCTTCTGCTCGTATCTTCCTCACCGTCGTATGTCGCAAGCGACATCTTCCCCGAAGGAAAAGCGCTCTCGGCGGTCCGTGAACTGCGTGATGCCATCACAAGCGGCGACGCGAAGACGCTCCAGAGTTTTCAGAAACAGCTTTTCACCGCCGCCGAGATACGCGACGGGTGGCTGAACCGATTCCGCCGCGAGATCGGGCCGTCGCTCCCGACCGATCCGGCGATACTCCGTTCCCAACTATCGTTCCTTGAGACCTATCGCGCCCCGGCGGAACTTCCTGTGACGCCGGCGACGATACTGCACGGTACCGGCGACGCCATCGTCGCACCCTCGGCGGCCACGGCGTGGCGGCGGCTGTTACCGCACGCGACGACGATCGTGACCGACGCGGGCCATGCAATACCCTTTGTTCACCGGCCGCTCATCATCTCCACACTCACCGCACTGCGAGGTACCCATGGAGCATAAGGTCCGCAAAGATAAGGTCGTCGCGGGTTTTTCCCGCGCCGCAGAGAGCTACGATACGGCGGCGGTCGTCCAGCGGCGCAATGCCCAGCAACTGGCCGCCATCGTCAAGACCCACTGTCCCGAAACCAAAGGTCTGGCCCCGTTCCTCGAGATCGGCGCCGGGACCGGCTTCCTGACCGAATATCTCATCCAGCTCGGCGTTTCGCGCGGCTTGGTGACCGATATCGCCCCGGCGATGGTCGGCACGCTTAGGAAAAGTTACGGCGACTTCCCCGAGTTGGCCGTCCGCGAACTTGACGGCGAACGTTTCTCTCTCGGCGACCGGTTCAATGCGGTGCTTTCCTCTTCGACCTTCCAGTGGTTCTCTTCGCTTCTCGACCCCTTCCTGAATATCCGCCGCCATTTGGAACGCGACGGATTGTTCGCCTTCTGCATGTTCGTCGACGGCACCTTCCGCGAACTGCGCCATGTAGTCAGCGCGGTCGGTTGTCCCTATCCGGGACACCGGCTGTTCGATGCGAACGACGTGGTCCGCACGATGCGCGACAGCGGCTTCACGGTGGAGCATTTCTCGGTGCTCGACGCGCCGGTCCACTATCCCGACACGCTGCAGTTCTTCAAGGCGATAAAGGCGATCGGTGCGACCAACGCCCGCGGCGAACTTTTGGCGCCGCAGGAACTCAAACGGGTCATTAACCGTTACGATACCGAACACCGGCGCGCCGACGGCGTGACGGCGACCTATACGACACTCTTCGTGCTGGGACGAAAAAGAGGTACGCAATAACCGTAAGGGAGGCTCTCATGGCGGTCAGTTATCGTGAACTGGGGCTCTGCAACACCCGCGAGGTGTTCAAGAAGGCGATGGCGGGCAAGTATGCCGTTCCCGCCTACAACTTCAACAACATGGAACAGCTGCAGGCGATCATCGCGGCCTGCGTCGAGACCCGGTCGCCGGTCATCCTGCAGGTCTCGTCGGGCGCCCGGAAATACGCCGACGCGACGCTTCTGCGCTACATGGCCAAAGGGGCGGTCGAATATGCCAAGAAACTGGGCGTCGAGATACCGATCACGCTCCATCTCGACCACGGCGACACGCTCGAACTGTGCAAGGACTGCGTCGACAGCGGCTTCTCGTCGGTCATGATAGACGGCTCGCACCATCCCTACGAAAAGAACATCGAACTGACCCGTCAGGTGGTCGAATATGCCCATAAATTCGATGTTACCGTCGAGGGCGAATTGGGGCAGCTCGCCGGCATCGAGGACGAGGTATCGGCCGAACATTCGACCTACACGCGGCCCGACGAGGTGGTCGACTTCGTGTCGAAGACCGGCGTCGATTCGCTCGCGATATCGATCGGCACCTCGCACGGCGCGACCAAGTTCAAGCCGGAACAGTGCACCCTCTCGCCCGACGGGATACTCATCCCGCCGCCGCTCCGGTTCGATATCCTCGAAGAGATAGAGAAACGGCTTCCCGGCTTCCCGATAGTCCTGCACGGCTCATCGTCGGTGCCGGTCGAGCAGGTGAAGATCATCAACCAGTACGGCGGCAAGATGAAGGACGCCGTCGGCATACCGGAAGAACAGTTGCGTAAGGCGGCATCGTCGGCGGTCTGCAAGATAAACATCGACTCCGACGGGCGGCTCGCGATGACGGCGGCCATCCGCAAGGTCTTCGCCGAGAAGCCATCGGAATTCGATCCGCGCAAATACCTCGGTCCCGCTCGCGACGCCCTCAAGGAGCTTTACAAGCACAAGAATATCAATGTCCTCGGTTCGGCCAACCGGGTTTGATGCGCATCTATCGCTCACTTTCCGACGCGCCTAAAGAAGAACGCTTCTCGGCGGTCATCGGTAACTTTGACGGCATCCACATCGGCCACCGCGCGATATTCGACGAGGCGCAGCGGCATGACGGCACGCTTGCCGTCATCACCTTCGATCCCCATCCGCGCACCGTTCTCCAGCCCGGCTATGCGCCGCGGATGTTGACCACCTTCGACGAACGGCTCGCCTTCTTCGCGGCGCTCGGCGTCGAGGCGGTATTCGCGCTCCCCTTCGAACCGCTCCGGCCGCTGGCGGCGGTCGAGTTCCTCGATCTTCTCAACCGGTCGCTTGCGCTCACCGCCCTGACCGTCGGCTTCAACTTCAACTTCGGCCGCGGTCAGGAGGGGAACACCGATATCCTGCTGTGGTGGGCGAAGGGGACGGCGATCACGGCGCGCGTGGTGCCGCCGGTGCTCCACGGCGCGATGCGGGTGAGTTCGAGCGCCGTGCGTGAATATATCCTGAACGGCGAGATGGAACGGGCGGGCGAACTGCTCGTCTATCCCTATGTCGTCACCGGCACGGTGAAGCGCGGCCGCAAGGTCGGCGGCGAACTCGGCTTCCCGACGCTCAACCTCCTGCCGCCCGACAAACTCCTGCCGCCCGACGGGGTCTACGCGACCGCGGCGGTACTGCGCGGCGTCCGGTATCCGGCCGTCACCAACATCGGCACCAACCCGACCATCGACGCCGAAGGATCGCTCCGGACGATAGAGACCCACATCCCGGGCGTGACGCTCCCCGACCTTTACGACGAGAAGATGGCGCTCTATTTCCTCAAACGGATACGGCGCGAGATACGGTTCAGTTCACGCGACAAACTGCGGGAGAAGATAGCGCAGGACATCGTCGTTGCGCAGGAACGGCTCGCCGGGATCGACCTGAAGGGACTTCCTGAAATAACCATATCGTAGGGGCGCGCCAACGGCACGCCCGCATTCAGGGCGTCCCGATGGGAACGCCCCTACAACAAGGTGTCCCGGAGCGCCCGGACCGTTATCGATTTGAGTTCTTCGAGCGTTTGAAGTGAAATGTTGAGCGGCGGTAGCCAGTAGATGGTGTTGCCGAGCGGCCGCAACAGTGCGCCGAGTTCTATCGCGCGGCGATAGACGCGGTAGCCGGTACGCGGTGCTTTGATGAATTCAGGTTTTATGTCGGCGGCGGCGATCATCCCGATGCCGCGAACATTGGTGAGCAGGTTTGTTTCCTTCGCCGTCTCCCGCATGAGCCGTTGGAGCACCGGAGCGGTGGCGGCGACCCGCGCGGCGATACCGTCATCTTCATATATCTTCTGCGCTTCAAGCGCCGCCGCCGCCGCGAGTGCGTTCCCGGCGTAGGTGTTCGAATGGAGAAAATCGCGCCCGGTGCCGTAGTCGGCATAGAAAAGATTGTAGAGTTCGCCTGACAGCACCACCGCCGACATCGCCGCCCATCCGGCGGTAAGCCCTTTTGAGAGGCAGACAAGGTCGGGAGCGATACCGGCATGGTCGCCGGCAAGCGGCGTCCCGGTGCGGTAAAAACCGGTCATGATCTCGTCGGCGATGAGGTAGATGCCATTCTTTTCGGTCCAAGTACGCAAACGCCGCAGCAGATCGGCGCTGTAGATGAGCATCCCGCCGGCCCCCTGCACAATAGGTTCGACGATGACGGCGCAGAGCGTATCCTTCTCCCGTTCCAATTGTACTTCGAGCGCGGGCCACGCCGCACCGCAGTCGGTGAAGAGCGGGTCGTTCACGCCGGTGCAGTAGGGGATCCCTTTGAGCATCGGGTAGTCGGGGGCAAGCGCCCGGTAAGGTTCTTTATAGATGCCGAGGTCGGAGACGGCGAGCGTGAGCGCCGTTTCGCCGTGGTAACCGTTCTCGAGCGCCATGAAGCGGGTGCGCTTCGTCTCACCGCGTATCAGCATGGCGTGGAGTGACATTTTGAGCGCTATCTCGACAGCGGTCGATCCGTCGCCGCCGTAGAACAGATGCCGCCGCCCCGGTAGAAGCGCCGCAAGCCGCTCCGATAAAGCTGCGATGGTGCGGTTCACCGTGTTGGCGAGGATGACATGCTCGAACTTTTCCATCTGCCCCGCGACCGCCGCCCTGATGCGCGGATGACCGTGGCCGAGCGATTTGCACCACCACGACGAGAGCGGGTCGATGAGCCGTTTCCCGTCGGCGGTATACAGATACGAACCTTCGGCGCGGACTATCTCCAGCGGTTCGAACGATTCGTAGTCTTTCATTTGGGAGCAGGGATGAAAAAGTGAAGAGCTCATTATTTGGCGCAACGGATGCCGGTCTCGGGTGTCTTCGTGCCGGGGGTCGCCTTTTCGCGGGAATAGCCTTTGAGTTTTTCCTGCACCGAGCTTTTCCACGAGCCGCCGCGCAGAATGCGCTCCTTGCCGCTCTTGGGGCCGGTCGGATTCTTGAGATCGCCCGAGGGATAGTCGTCGTCGTACCAATCGGCGACCCATTCGGCCACATTCCCGATCATGTTGAACAGACCATAAGGGCTCTGACCGCGATCCTTGGCTTTTATCTCATGGGTGCTGTTCTTCTGACAGCCGGGAGTTCCCATGTCTATGACGGCGTAGCGGCATTCGGCCGTCTGTTCGCCCCACGGATAGACGAGATTCTTCTCGCCGCGCGCCGCCTTTTCCCATTCTGCCTCGGTCGGCAGACGTTTCCCCTGCCATTTGCAGAAGGCATCGGCATCTTTCCATGCGACGCAGTTGACCGGATGGTCCTCGCGGGTCTGGGCCGCCCAGTTGCAGTCCTTGAAATCGGCCGGGGCGGGGCATTTTCCGGCATCGACGCAGGCGCGGTATTTTTCCTGACTGACCTCGTATTTATCTATCTTGTACTCAGCCAGATATACCTTGTGCGGCGGTTGCGCGTCTTTGGGACAACCGTCTCCTTTACAGCCCATGGTAAAGGCGCCGGCCGGAACGGTCACCATGTCGGCGTCGGAGTTGGCCGCCTCGTCGGCGGCGCCGGGGAGCATCGCCTTTTCGAGCCGCTGGCGCAGTTTCTGGTCGGCGACCGCCATCAGCACCGTCTGATAGTCGTTCTCGCCGTAGACCTTTGCGTACTTTTCTTTGAAGGCGAGGAGCGCCTTTTTCTTCGCCTCGAAACCGACCGACATATCGGGGAGGAGCATGATGAGTTTGCCCACATCCTCGTCGTGCGCCTTCTCAAGCTCCGCCTTCTGATTAATGTAGGTCTGCCATTCGCGCGCCTTGGTCTTGGCGAGCGTCTTATAGGGGTTGTTCGAGTCTATCTCCTCGACCTTTTTCCACGCCTCTATCGCCTTCTCGGGTTCGTCGGTGCCGTTCTTGTCGGCCTCCATCGCCTGCTCGTAGAGCGTCTTGACGTCGAGTTCTTCGACGTTGTAATCGCCGCCCGCCGTTTCGGCCATCTCGCGCACCACCTTTTTGATGGCGGGGAGCATCCCTTCGGGCGTTCCGTCGAATTCGCCGGTCGCCCCCGCGACGGTCGCCTCCTTGGCGATGCTGATCATCTCGGCCGCCAGCGTACAGCGTTTGCCGAGGCACGATACCGTCGCCTTGAGGATGTTGTCGGCGGCGAGCGTCTGTCCGAGCGGTATCTCGCAGTTGCGTCCCTGACACTTCTCGAACGATTCCTTCTTGCCCGCCTTGATCGCCTCTTTCATCTTCGCCTGCTGGCTGGTCTTGTCGATGACTACGAAGCGTTGAGAGGCCGAAAGTTCGGAGCGGAAGATGTCGGTGGCGTTGGCCATCGTGTCGGCGTCGAACTTCTTCGAGCGGTCCTCGATCTCCATCACCGCGACCTTGGGTTTCTTCTTGGCCGCCGTGAGCGTCATGACCGGCACCAGCGCCAGCGCAACCACCACAACCGCAAAAAGGGCTTTTCTCATAGCGAACCCTCAAAGAAAATCAACCAATACGGGGCACTATAGCACAGAGCCCGGCCGTTTGCAATCTTTGAGGGCGCGCTCTTGCAATCGGCGCGCGATGCGGTAGAATAACGCCGTTGATCCGAGGAGTAAGGGAGGATTTCATGCGGTGGTTCATCGGGATATTTATTGCTGTAGCGGTGGCGTTCATTGCGGCGTGCGAAGAGGAGAGCGCGGTCTGGGGGGGCGATTCATATTACGGCAAAGGGAACGGGTACGACTGGACCGCGAACGCGGCCGGGATACCCGAAAAGAAACCGTCGCTCGACGCCTGTTCGGTCGAAGAGGTGAACCTGTGGATCCTCGACACGATGTGGGATATGTATCTGTGGTACGATCATCTGGCCACCGACATCGACTTTCGCGGTTTTGCCGAACCCGGCGATTTCCTGAACACGCTGAAATATCCCGATGCCGATCATTTCAGTTATATCTCCAAGAAAGAGGATCACGACAATTACTACAGCGGCAAATATTACGGATTCGGCTTCTCGTTCCGTAAACTGCCCGACTATGTGGTCTATGTGACGATGGTCTATCCCGGCAGTCCCGCCGACGAAGGCGGCATGCGGCGCGGCCAGCGTATCGTTGCGATAGACGGCAAGACGGTACAGGAGATAGAGGACCAGAACCTCTGGGGCTCGGTCACCTCGCGCCCGGAGGACGAAAAGGAGATACCTATAGAATATGTCGTTGAAGAGAACGGGGAACAGAAGACGCTTACGCTCTATGCCGACGATGTGACCACCCCGTCGATACTCAAAACGGCGACCCTCGATGCGGGCGAGAAAAAGGTCGGCTATCTCATGCTCAAGTCGTTCATCAACTCGACCAACGGAGAACTAGACGCGGCCTTCACCAAGTTCAAGGCCGACGGAGTGACCGAACTGGTGGTCGATCTGCGTTACAACGGCGGCGGCCTGCTGAACGGTTCGGAGCATCTCGCGAGCCTCATCACCGGCGGCGAACTCAAGGATAAGCTCTTCACGCGGCTTACCTATAACGACAAACATCAGGACTACAACAGCGATTACAACTTCAAGGATCACAGCCAGAGCCTCGGTCTCCAGAAAGTCGTTTTTATTGCGACCGGCGGCACCGCGTCGGCCAGCGAAGTGGTCATCAACGGACTCAAGTCATACATCGAGGTCGCCATCATCGGCGATACCACCTACGGCAAACCGGTCGGGATGAATCCGATGGAGCACTGCGACTATACGCTGGTCCCCATCACCTTCAAGCTCGCGAACTCAGAGGGATACGGTGATTACTACGACGGCCTGCCGGCCGATTGCGCCGCCGCCGATGATGTGACGCACGATTTCGGCGATCCGCTGGAAGAGTCGCTCGCCGCCGCCCTCGCGTATCTGAACGACAAGAGCTGTCCCGCCGCGCCGGTCATGCAGTCATGGCGTCCCGGCGAACTCGATATCCGCACGGTGCCCTATCGTATGGGGTGGGTATTCTAGAAAGAAGTATCTCGGAAAAAGTCTACGGGACGGGGACGGGCGTGAATGTCAGCGCGTCGCCGTTTATCTCGATGAGGGTGATGACGGTGTCTTCGCGGTCATACTGCTGTATCGTCACCTCGCCGTAGAGTTCGCCCACCATTTCGGGCCCGAGCCGTGTCCAGCGGGCGTAATTGTCGCCGCCGTCGAGCGTTACGGTCTTCGGGATCGACCATCCAATGCTGGAGACCTTAAGATGGAATTCGATCTGACTGCCGTCGTCGGTCAGGCCGTAGAACTTGGTATCCAGATAGATCGTCGTGAAGCCGGAGGTGGAGCGGGTCATGAGGTCGGCTCCGATGAACTCGACCGTATCCTCGCCGTTGATGATGACGATCTTCGCTTCGGGCGCGCTCATGGTGGCTTGATCGTAATAGTAATACAGCGTCGAGAATTTCTCCTCGCCGCCGCATTCGCCCGCATAGTCGACATTCTCTCCGGCCGCCTGCGCGTCACATTCACTGCCGTAGGTGGTGCCGTCGCAACCGCAGACCGGCGAATAGAGCGGCGGACACATCTCGGGCTTCGTGGCGCACTGGCCGACCGCCATGGGATCACAGGTGTCCTTGGCGCAGTATTCGGTATCGCCACAGTCGAAGTTCGCACCGCAGTAGGTGGGGACCGCGTCACTGTCGGGTTTCACATCGTCGGTCCAATCCTGATCGGGGCCGATGACGCCGTCATCGTGCGGTATCGGGCCGTCATCGGGCCAGACGGTGCCGTCGTCGGTCCACTCGTTGTCATCGGGCCAGACGGTGCCGTCATCGGTCCACTCGTGGTCGTCGGGCCACACCGTACCGTCGTCGGTCCATTCGTTATCATCGGGAACGATTTCGCCGTCGTCATACACGATCTGTCCGTCATCGTTGACGAACGGACCATCGTCGTTGATGAGTTGACCGTCGTCGCTCAACGGTTCATCCCCGGTGAGTTCATCCTCATCGCCGCCGGCGATCAGGTCTTGGTCCGCTGTGTTCATGTCGGGACCAAACTTTTTGATGGTCGCGCCTTCGTCGCAGGCGATCAGGAAAGCTAAAAGACAAAACACCGACACTAGTCTGAACATGGCATCCTCCAACCAGCAATTCTCTTAACGATTCATTGTGGCGGTAATGGAATAAAAGTCAATTGATTTCCTGCAAGTTCGACAAGAACGACCGTTCCGCTATTGTTCTTCTGGTACTGCGATATCGTCACTTCGCCATTCAGATCGCCGAGCAGTTGGGTCGGTCCGCCGCCGGAGAAATTGGTCCACTGGGCGAAGTTCTCGGCGCCGTCGAGTGTCACGGTGTAGGGGAGCGAAAAGCCGTTGCTGTAGAGCGTCAACTGAAGGTTGATGACCCCGCCGCCGTCGGGTCCGTAGAAGGTGGTGGTGATCGTTACGCCGCCGTCGAAGGGCGTTCGCGTCATGAGGTCGGCCCCTTCGAAAGTGACCGTTTCATCGCCGTTGAGGATGACTGCCGAGGCCATCGGCGGTTCGTCGGTGCTCGCATCGTAATAGTAAGAGATCGTGGAGTATTTCGTCTCGCCGCCGCATTCGCCTTCGTAGGCGACATTCATGAAGTTGGCGTGCGCTTCGCACTCGTTGCCGTAGGTGTTGCCGTCGCAGCCGCAGACCGGGGCGTACATCATGTCGCAACCGGTCTCCGGTATCACGCACGTGCCGGCGCCATTCTCACAGACGCCGGTTGCCTTCTGGCAGAGCATCGCCACGAAATCACCGCATTCCTGATCGGTCGTGCAGGAGGGCGCCGAGTCGCATTCGCCTTCGTGGAGCACATTCACCCCGTAGGCGTGGGCCATGCATTCGTTATCGTAGGTAACCTCGTCACAGCCGCAGACCGGCGCATAGAGCTCGGGGCACCCTTCGGGACGCGCCGCGCATGAACCGGTTCCTTCCTTGCAAGCTCCTGTCGCTTTCTGGCAGAAATCGGTCTCGCAATCTTTGTTGACTGCGCACTCGCCCGTCGGGAGATCGCTATCGGGCTTCGTTTCGTCGGTGATGGTTCCGTCGTCGTCGGTGACAATCTGACCGTCGTCGGTGATGATTCCGTCATCGTCGGTGATGATCTGACCGTCGTCGCTCGGGAAAAGGTCGTCGTCGTTCAGCGGGTCGTCGTTGCCGCCGATCTGGTCCTTGTCTGCGATCCCGTTGTCGGGTCCCGGCTTTTGGAAAGAGCCCTCGTCACAGGCGGCAAGGAACAACAAGACAACGAAAAATACCGAAAATGTCTTTTTCATGGGCAGTTCTCCCTTATGTGCTAAACACATACGAATGCACTCTTTAGTGGGAGGCATAACACGATTTTCTGATAACCGCTAAAAATTCTGAAAAAAGAGGTTAGCGAGGGAGCGCCGGCTTGACCGATGATTCGACAAGGCGGTATATCTTTTTGCGGATATTCTCCTTGTCCGACTTCTCGGCGATGGAAAGTTCGGTGGCCAGTATCTCTTCGGCGTCCTGCAGCAGTTTCTCTTCGCCGTAACTAAGACCTTTCTTGCGTTTCAAGAAAAGCAGATCGGAAATGACCAGCGCCACATCGGTCGCTTTGCCGGTCTTCATCTTGTCCTGAAAGTAGCGGAAGCGTTTGTTCCAGTTCATCTTCAGCAGGAGCGGATTCCGTTCACGCAGGCAGGTGTAGACATCGGTGGTCGAGGTCTTTTCCACGACATTCCGCAGTCCCATGCGCGAGGCCGAATCGACCGGCACGAAGACCTTGGATCCCGAATGGACCATGTTCACCACATAACACTTGACCTTGTCGGTGCCGAGCGCCTTGTCTTCGATGGAGACGATCTCGCCTACACCGTAGTTGGGGTACACAGCCAAATCGCCTTTCTTGAAATGCATCACGGGAACCTCCATGTGAGAGATTCGTAAGAGCACCAGTCAATGTAGCCAGCGGCATTGGTGAAGTCAAGAAAATTCTGAAAATACTTTGGATTTTCAAGTCGTTATGTTGAAAATAGGATGCGTTATGTAACAGAAACTATAGCATAGAAAGTTATGGGCATCTGATGCTTTCAAAAGAATATCGTCCCTACATACGAGGGGTTGACATTTTGGCAAGCAAAGGGAGTGATACGATTTGTGAATGGTCAGCGAGCGGCGAATTCTTCCAAGGTCTGGGTGGTCACCCCGTTCTCTTCGTGTATCTTGAGAACTTGATTCGCTGATACATCTTTGAATATACTTATATTTCCTGTCTTATTGGGCCAGCGGACCTTGATCTCTTCAGCGATACAGGCGTCACCCGCGCCGATAATTACCAGCGGGTCGTTCTGGAAGCCAAAGAGCCCGTAACCCCCTTGAACTTCATGGACAAATGTCTTTCCGCCCGCTTTTATGGTAATGCGCGCGCCGATGGCCATCCGGTTGGCGCCGTCGCTTTTTCCCGAACCCTCTAGAGAGAACAGGAAGCGGTTGGCGTTCTGGCCGGTATCGTTGCGGAGCACTTTCACCCACGGTTGGGTCGGCGCCGGGGGGATATCGGTGGCGCTCCAGCGCATCAGCGACGAACCGACGACCAAATCATAGTCGCCGTCGCGGTCGTAGTCGATGAGGGTGGCCCCGTGTGAACGGATGACACGAGTACCGGTATCTTTCCCCACTTCCTTAAAAGTTCCGTCATCCTGTTGTTGGTACAGAAGGGCATAGGTGCCGGGATAATCTGAACTCAATACATAAAGATCGATGCGGCCGTCGTTGTCGAGGTCGCCCGCCAGTGCGCCGAGATCGCCTTCGTTCCACCCGGAGATATGGGTCCGAAGGATGCCGGTCGCCTCGCGGCCGGGACGGGTGAATGGTTTCGCGGGAAAACCGTCGTTGCGCAGGAGCTCGGTCTTATCGCTAGCCTGACCGATATGCCAGTGGGCGAGTTCGACGCCGAGCAGGTCGAGGTCGCCGTCGTTGTCGATATCGGCACAAACGGTGCCGGAGCTGTTGCCGCCGAGGCGTGCAGGATGGTCGCTGTAGCCCGGTTCCCACGCATCTTCAAGTCCGGTGCAGGTTATCGAGGGGTTCGCGGCATCGGCGCAGTAGTCGCCCGCGTCGGTGTGGCTTTTACAGTAGCAGAGGAACCACTGGTCGTCCGCATAGTCGAGATTCTCGTCCTCGGCGAACTTGGAGGAGAGCGAAAGATCTTCGAAGGTGCCCCCCATGTTGCGCCAGAACATATTGAAGCCGCGGCCGTAGGTGGTGGTCATGAGGTCCTGCCAACCGTCGCCGTCGACATCGCAGGCGGTGACACCCCACGTCGGTTTATGATTTGTCCCTGCTTTAATGGTTTCTTCGGTCGGCTTGAGGGTGGCGAGGCCCGTCTCTTTGGTCACGTTGGTGAACTTTCCGTTACCGCCGCCGCGGTGCAGGGTATCCATCTCAGCGTTCTCGGGATAGCCGTATGTGCCGTAGTGATGGCCGGCGAACAGATCGAGTTTTCCGTCACGGTCGTAATCGAGGAATGATGCGCCGGCGAGCGGATCGAGATAGACGGCGAAGAATTGATGGTGAGGAGCGATGGTGAAGGTGCCGTCGCCTTTGCCGAGGAACAGAGAGCTACGGTCGCCGGTATCTTCGGTGTCGGAGTCGAGGTAGGCGGTGTTGAAGGCATCGACGAATCCATCGTTGTTGACGTCGCCCCAGATGACGAACGAGGAGACGCGACCCTCTTCGCCTTCACGGGTCTTGAAAAGGCCCGATGTCCAAGTGACCTCGGTAAAGCCGGTCCCCTTGTTGTTGAGGAGTAACCGGTAGAGGCCGGTCGGCAGTTCGGAGTTCTCGCGGGTCTTCCCTCCTTTAGATATATAGAGGTCGGGCCATCCGTCGTTATTGATATCGGCGGTGGTGATGGTTGAACCGGCGACCACCAGTCCCTCTTCGCTGAAGCCTATTTCATCGGTAACATCAGTGAACACGAGCGGATAGGGGCCATCCCCGGGTGTCAGACAGACCGGCGCGGGAAGGGCGTCGCCGTCGGAAAGAAGTTCGTCGCTGTCCTGCGGGGGAGTTTCTTTGTCGGCATTCCCGCAGGCGACTATTGACAAGATAAAAACGGAGAGCGAACAGAAAAGAGCGATCTTCATGGCGACCTCCCGACGATTGAATGGCCAACTATACTTCGATGTGTTTGTTTTTGCAAATAGAAGGGCTTCTCTTGCATGAAAATTTTGGTTGAACTTGTTTTTTTTTGTGATATACTCGACCGTTCGTTTTGAGAAACTCATTGCATGGGGGATGCCATGAAACATTTTTTGATGATCGTTGCATGGGTGCTGTTGGCGTTGTTCTTCGTTGCCTGCGAAGGGAACAACAGCAACAACAAAAAAGACGACGACACGGTCACCGTGGCCGATGACAACCTGCTCGTTGACGAGGACGGCATCACGCCGATCGACGAGGAACCCGAAGGGGAAGCGGATGTCGACCAGAAGACCGATAAGGATAACGTCGTGAAGGATGATGGTCCGGTGGTGACCGACGACGGTACGGTGGAGCCGGATGACGGTACCGTGGTGACCGACGACGCGACGGTGGAACCCGATGATACCGCCGTGGTGACCGATGAGGATGCGGTGGTCACCGACGATATCACTACCGATGATGTGGTGACCGACGATGTGGTGACCGATGACATTGCTACCGACGATGTGACGACCGACGATATCGTGGCCGACGGCGACGAACTGCTCAACGACGACGACATCATCGTCTATGTCGATCCCTGCCTGCCCGACAACCCCTGCACCACATTGAATCAAGGCGTTTGCACCGATGCGAACCTCGACGGCGTCGAGGAATGCGGGTGCGATGACGGTTACACCTTTGACGGCGGCTCGATCTGCATCAACCAGAAGGAAGTCCCCTGCGATACCGATAACGACAACCCGGAAAACTCGAGTGACATCGTCGATGATGTGACGGTCAACTATGCCGACGGTGAATGGGAACTGCCCGCCGACTGTGTATGGGAATGCGATACCGACTACATCGAGGATAATTACAACGCCTGCGTGCTTGCCGCTGGTCCCTGCGCCGACAGCCCCTGCACCGAGGAGCATAAGCATGCCTGCGCCGACGACGGCGACGGCAATCCGGTCTGCTCCTGTGATGAGCACTACAACGACGACGACATGGACGGCACCTGTGAACCCGATATTCAGACGGTCGCCTGTACCAATGAGTTGAAGGCGAACAGTCATTGGCTGCCCAGCGCTCCCTATAGCGGCGATGGTCATGTCACGCAGACATGGGACGGGACCCAATTCGCACCGACGGCCGATTTCTGTCCGCAGGGATGCAACACCGATTATACGCTTGAGGGAGGCGTCTGTATCAATGAGAAGCAGGTTGACTGCGCGGCGAATCCGGCGAAACCGGCCAACAGCCATGATATTATCGAGAAGGTGACGATATTCTTCGTGGGGGAAACGTGGGGCGCTCCCGATTTTTGTGACTGGGACTGCAACGACGGCTACCACTGGAACGAAGATGTCGAAGAATGTCTCGAGATTCTGACCATTGACTGGTGCAATCTTGAGGCGCCGGCCGACATCACGCTGGCGCAGGGGGCCGATTTGACGGTCTACGGTCGTGTCAGGGTCATCGGCGTGACCGACCTGAGCGCAGAGGTTGATGTAATGCCCCAGATCATCGGTCAGTTGAGCGGCAATCCCTCGCACGGCGTTGATGCGGCGACATGGCCGTGGGACGGGTGGATGGATCTCGACCCGAATCCCGACAACGAATCGGCGGTCGGTATCGGCGACACCGACGAGTATCTCCTCACGGTGCCGATGATGACCGATCCGATCGAGATGGATATCACGGTCCGTTTCTCGGGCGACAGCGGCAATACTTGGACCTATTGCAACGCCAACCGCCTGCCGGCATACAACGGTACCGACGCGGAGAATCCCTACGATCCGCTGAAGCATGGGCGCTTGACCGTGACCGGAGGTTATGTCGATCCCTGTGCGCCGGAAAATCCGTGTACGGAGGAGAACCAGACCGTCTGCACCGATGAGAACCTCGACGGCGTCGAGGAATGCGGCTGCGACGACGGCTATCATTGGAACGACGATGTCGAAGAATGTCTCGAGACGCTGACCATCGACTGGTGCAACCTCGAAACGCCGACCGATATTACTTTCTATCGGGGAGAAACGGTCGCGGTCTACGGTCGTGTCAGGGTCATCGGCGTGACCGACCAGACCGCCGATGTCGATACGATGCCGCAACTTCTTGTGCAGGTCGGGTCGGGAGCCGCGGAGACGAGCGCCACCGGTTGGGGGGACCAGTGGGGTCCGATGGATCCGAACCCAGACAATTATCTGATCCCCGGCATCGGCGACAACGACGAATATCAGTACATCGGTCCGGTCACCGAGACCCTTGGTGATTGGGATATGTCGGTCCGCGTGTCGGGCGACAGCGGCGCGACGTGGACCTACTGTAACGCGAATCGTTCGCCGGAGTACAACGGCACCGATGACACCGAACCGTACGATTATCTGAAGAACGGCCATTTCACCGTGGTCAGCCCCTGCGGCGAAGGTTTCTGCGTGGAGCCGAACAAATCGGTCTGCGCCGACAGCGACAATGAGCCATTCTACACCTGCTCCTGCGACGAGAACTATCATGATGACGGCGGCAATTGCACGGCCGATACGAGAACCGTTGCCTGCACCAGCGAGCTCCCGGCCAACGCCTATTGGGGAACAGACGAGGAGCATGACGGCGATGGCAATGTTGCCCAGACATGGAGCGGGGAGGCATGGCTCCCGTCGGAAGACTTCTGCCCGATCGATTGCTACGGTGGCTATCACAAGGAAGGTGACTCTTGTGTTTCCAATACACGCTTAGAGAATTGCACCGAAAACAAGCCGACCAACAGCCACTGGATACCTCAGGGCAACTATAACGGCGATGGTACGGTCCTGCAGAACTGGACGCTGGCCGATGGTTGGCAGCCGCCGGCCGACGAGTGTCCGTGGGCATGCGATGTCGACCATCATGTCAGATGGGATCCGATGTTTGGTCAGTTCTGCGATCCCGACACGCAGTTGGTTGCGTGCACCAACACGCTTCCCGACAACGCCGTGTGGCGTACGGAAGGGGTGTATGGCGGTGGCAAACTGACGCAGACCTGGGATGGTGACAGCTACGAGCCGGCCACCGACACCTGTCCGTCGGATTGCGATGAGACGTATCACTACGAAACGTCCAGCGAAAAGTGCGTCAGCAACACCATCGGACGGCTGTGCACCAACACGAAGCCGACCGATTCTCTCTGGACGGCCGAAGACCCCTACGACGGGAACGGCAATCTGATACAGACATGGGTCGGCCCCGGCGATGACGACTGGACGCCGGCGACCGATACCTGTAAGTGGCATTGTCCGGTCGACACGCATTACGAGACCTCCAGCAATGCCTGTGTGACCAACACCATCGGCCGGCTGTGCACCAACGACCTTCCCGACGGCGCCGATTGGGTCGAGGCGGGTGTTTATGATGGGCTTGGGCATCTTACCCAGACATGGGTCGGCCCCGGTGACGACGATTGGACGCCCGACACCGACACCTGTCCGTGGGCGTGCACCGATCCGCTTTATCACGAGAATCTCGATCTCAACGAGTGCCTGCTGACCCTGACCATCGATGAATGCAATCTGGAGTCGCCGCTAACCCACACCGGCCTTCGCGGAAGCGGTGTCGATGTGTACGGCCGGGTACTGATAACCGGCGTGACCGACAGCAACGCCATCACGGTTTCTTTGCCGCAGCTGCTGGGGCAGTTGGGCGCGGGTCCGCGGGCTGTCGATCCGATGCTGTGGGGCGACACTTGGATGGATGCGGCGCCCTATCAGGATGTCGATCCCCGTGACGAGTATGAGGCGGCGGCGATCTTGGATATCTACCCCGGGGAGTACGACTATGCCTACCGCTTCTCGGGTGACAGCGGTCAGACGTGGACCTACTGTACCGGCATCGGCGCTTTGACGGTACAATGTGCCGGTAGTGACGATTGCACCGACAACGCCGACACGCCGTTATGCGGGCCGATGAATTTGTGTGTCGAATGTACGCAGGACAGTGAGTGCGGCGATGGCCTGATCTGCGATACCGCCGCGACCTATACCTGCGTCGAGTGTGTCGGCGATGGCGATTGCACCGATGGCAAGGTGTGCGACGAACCGGTCAACCTCTGCAAACTGCCGGGCAAACTGGTCATCAACGAGGTCGATTATGACCAGTCCGGCACCGATTACGCTGAGTATGTCGAGATATTCAACAGCGGCGAAATGTCGTATGATATGACAGGAGTCACGATTGAATTCTGGAATGGGAGCGTTAATGCTGTATATGCCACCTACAATCTTGCCTCTATCGGATCTTTAGAGGCCGGCGGCCTCCTAGTAGTACACAGTGTTGGCGTGACGCCAGCATCGGGATCGATTTCTTTGCAGGTTTTGCCAGTTAGCAACGCTATTCAGAATGGAGACACAATGCCGGGTGGTCAGCCTGATGGAATGAAACTTCTGGATGACTCTGTGCTTGTCGATGGTCTTCACTATGAAAATGTTATGTTGGGTGTCGGAGAAGGTTCCGCTGCGCCTACCGATGATCCTGCTTTGGGTAATTTTTCTCTCTCTCGTTGCCCGAATGGTGCCGACACTGACGACAACGGTGTCGATTTCATATTGGCGACCCCGACGCCGGGTGCGGCAAATTCCTGTCTGTAGTTTCTACTTCCCGAACAGTTCGAAATAACTCTTGGCCACCGTTTCGGGGGCGAACTCTTTTATGATATGTTCGCGGCCCGCCGTTGAAAGGCGGGCGCGTGCTTCGGTATCGTTAAGGAGCGCCGCGACCTTCGCCGCGAAGAAGGCGGTGTCGAACGGCGGTACCACCACGCCGGTCACTCCGTCGATGATGTTCTCGGCGAGCGGACCCACACCGAATACCACCGGCACCGCGCCGCAGGAAGAGGCCTCGAGCGGTGTCAAACCGAAACTCTCGGCCTGCGACGGGAACAGCAGGATGTCGGCCGCGCTGTACAGATACGGCAGATCGGCCGTCGGCAGATAGCCGGTCGCGTGAAGTCTGATATGGCGGTAGTCGGTCGGGAAGGGGAGTTTTCCCTTGCCCGACGCGATGAGATGGACCGGCGTGGCGAGTTGTTCATCAAGTCGCAGTAGAAGGTCGCGCAGGAGGTCGCCCCCCTTGAGCCGATTGTCGAGATGTTCGGCGGCGAACAGGAGCGTCGGCGCGTTGCCTTCGATGCCGAAGCGTTTACGCGCCGCGCTTTTATCGCGCGGGTTGAAGATATCGGCCGGTATGCCGTGCGGTATCCGAACGATGCGGTGAGGGGCGGTGAGCGGACTCTGGTGAAGGATATTTTCCATCCAACGCGAGGCAACGATGAAGAGCGGTTTCGCCTCGTTATAGAGGCGCCGTTTCCGTTCGGCGAGTTTTTTCGTCCGGTCGCTGCCGAGCGATGGGTAGGTGCCGAGGTGCGGGCAGTTCCCGCAGGCAGCCTGCCAGTTCATGCAGTCGAGCGGCGCCATGCAGTGGCCGGTGACGGGCCACAGATCGTGGACGAGCCAATAGAGCGGCGCAATGCGCGCCAGTTCGGGCAAAAGCGACAGCGGGAAGTAACCACTATGGATGTTGTTGAGGACGATGAGGTCGGGTTTGAGCGCGCGTGTCATGCGTCGTATCGCCGGGCCGGAGAAGGGGAAGCAGAGGCCTTCGGCACCGAACCGGCGCGTCGCGCGGTCGATCGCCTCTTCGATGAGCCAGCCGTAGAAACCGCGCGTGGCATAGACGTTCGGCCGTCCGCTTTTGCGCTTGGCGACGACGAAATAGTTCTCGGTGCCGAGGTTCGCGAGGCCGTCGGCGATGCGCATCATCGCGGTCGCCGCGCCGCCGCCCGCGTCGCTTTTATTGATGAACAGGATGCGCATATGATCACCTCCGACAACGGAGCAGTATCGCGGCGGACCGCTATGAAGTCAAATTTTAGGGGAAGAAGGGGCCCTTAGAACTGGGTCCACGTGCCCTGCGCGAAGGTCTCGCAGGCCATCTTGTTCTGGGCGCTGGCTTTGTACATATAGGTGTTGGTGCTCTTGCCGTTGCCTTCGTCGACGGTGCAGTAGCCGGCGGCCCCTTCGGTCGGGCAGGGACCGGCGCTAAGCGCGGCCGGAGCGCCGCTGGTCGATACGGCGGTGCAATCGGTGTTCTTCTCCTCTTCGGTCCACGGACCGATATAATCGATGCACTCCTCGCCGCCCGAATATTTACCGGTGTATTTGCAAACGGTGGGGAACGGAGCCTCATCGGGGAGCTCCGTTTCGTCAGTTGGAGTGTCGTCGGTCAATGGTTCATCGTCGTAGGTTCCGGTGGTGCAAGCGGTGAGGTCATAACCGGAACAGTCGGCCTTACATTCGGCCAGACCGCCGGTATAGTTCGCATCGATCTGTGTGCAATCCTTCACGTCGCCGTCACAAGCTTCGCCTGTTTCAGTCATGCTGTTGCCGCAGACGGCGGTGGAAACATCGTCATCGGTCGGCTGTGCATTGTCGGTCGCTGTGTCATCGGGAACGGCGTTGTCGGTGACGGTGTCATCGGTCACCGTGTTGTCGGGGGTCGTGTTATTGTCGACCGGAGTCTTGTCGGTGTCGTCGCCACAGGCAATGAAAAACAGCATCGAAACAAGGATCGCAAAGAAAAGTTTCATGGTCGTTCTCCTCCTATTGGATATCGGTGATCAGTTTTTCTTCGTGGCGCCGAAAAAGACCTCTTTAGCCTTTTCCGCGAGGACCGAGTGCATCTCCTCGGTCGTATAACCCACCTGTTGCATCCCTTTGATCATGGCGTCGAGGTAACTTTTCAGCATCCCGGCGTATTGTGGTCCATCGGTCGCGAACATGACTCGGTCGATGAGGCCCATATCCTTTATGAGGGTGAGGACATAGGGTATCTGACCGAGGTCTTTGTCGTAGTCCTCATCGGTCTGCTGATCCTCCTCGGGGATGTCGACACCGTTGATGTCGCGGAGGAATGGGCGTTTTAAGGCGCTCAGGTCAAAGTAGACATTGGGATACTTCTGCGCCAATTCGAGCGAGTGCTTGATAGCCTGTTTATCCCCCTGTCCGACATGGGCGAAGACGAAGGTGACCGGCCGTTCATTGGCGTCGGGTTGTCCCTGCTCGTCCAGACCGTCGTAACGGGCGATGACATCCTCCATGTAGATCGGGTCATAGTATTCGGGCGTATCTTCCGATCCCGGGAACGGTGAGAATCCACTGTGGAGAAGCACCGGGACCTGATATTCGGCCGCGACCTCGTACACGTTCTGATAGAGCACTTCGTTGAAGGCGAATCCCATGTGGGCATGAGCCAGTTTCAAGCCGACGAAGAGGTCGGGCCGTTGATCGAAGTAGGTGGCGAGGGCCGCTAGGCGAGTATCGGCAACGCCGGGGGCGTCGTAGCCTTCGAAATTGATGCTGGCAAGGCCATAGAAGCGTTTATTGCCGTTTCCGTCGTCATTCCGGTCATCGGTCAGCAAGGTTTCCAGCTGACTGTTGGTTGCATAACCGACGGTCCTTGTATAGACCCCCAACAGAAAGCCGGTATCGATCCCGGCGATATCCATGTTGCCGGCTATGCCGATGTTTTCGCCGTACGGCTGCGAAACATCATTGATGAGCGCCGGCAAATAAGCGGCCCCGAGGAAGATAAAATTACTCAGGAACTGTTTTCCTCCCAGCGGCATGGCGCCGAATTCGCCAACATGAAGGTGTGGGTCAATGACCTCATACTCTTCCCCGTCGATGGTGACGGCGGCGTTGAGCGGGAAGAAAGAGAGCAACAGGGTAGCAAAGATGGCAGTATATAGAGTACGCATGATCACCTCCTTATCTCAACGCCGGCTTGGTCGAAGCGCACGGTTCCATTTCGGGCGGCTCCAACTTGGGGACATACGGCTTGAATACGCCGATAAGCGATACGAGTTCGGCGTCATCGAATTCCAACGAGAATCCAGAAGGGAAATAGATCCGTTTGCCGACATCTTCGCCCGACTCGTCAATGGCGGCGAGCGCCGCTTCTTTGGTCATACCGTGCGTGACAGCGAAGTCGAATTGTCCGTCCGTTTTGGCGCCGACGGCGATAAGGCGGCCCGAATCGACCAGCGTGAAATCTTCCGGCGAGGTGAATAGCATTTCCAGCGCGAGTTCGGGATAAGTGACGATGGCCAAGCGGTTGTATATCATCACATCCTCGGTGGTGCCGATGGCCGCTTTGACCTCTGCATAGGTCATGCCGACCTTTACCGCGCCGATCCCTTCGCCGGGGGTTATGGCCAGCGGTTCGGAAACGATATCGTTATCAGACAGAAGTTCGTCGTTGGTCACATCGGTTGCTTGATCCGACGTTTCATCGGTGTCGGTCACTTGGTCAGCGTCGGTCGTTGAATCGTTTTTTTCCGCGCAAGCAAAGCAAAATAGCGTCGCGAACGCAAGAAGAGAGATGCTCCGGAAAAACATGACATACACTCCATTGATCCTTGTAAGGATTCTTGTGATCATTATTTGTTCTGCATGGTGACCGCTACCGGCATTGCCGCCGCATCGGTCAGGCAAGGCATGAAGGCGTTGTCGCCGAGAAGCGCGTTCTTAAAGAATGCGGCAAGTGAGCCGCGGACCGTTTGCTGGAACTCCTCGCGGTGCAGGCCGTCCGATTTGGCACAGAGACTGCAGGTGGTCCCGCAGGCCGACACATCGTCGGTGTCTATCATCTCCATGTGGCCGAAATCGGTCGCGACGATCTGCCATGCCGGGGTGGGAATGTTCGCGTAGAAATGGGCGTAGCCGTCGTCGGCCGGCGCGCACGCCGAAGTTCCCGTGGGGCCGCGTCCGGTGCCGAGCACCAGTGATGGCGCCGTGTAAGTTATCGGTCCCGGAAGCGCTTCGGCCTCGCCGCCGAACGGGCCGCCGGTCCCGTCGACCGGGTCGATGCCGGCGATGGCGGAGAAATATTGCGGTATCTGCTGGATCATGAGCCAGATGACCTTGCCGCCGCGCGAATGACCGGCGAACCCGACCTTGGTGAAATCGGGCGTGCCCGGAACCGCGGCGTCAAGCGCCGTTTCGGCCCACTGCACCACCGCGATACCGTCGGTCGCCTCTTCGGCCGCTTTGGGTTTTCCGATCGGCAGGCCATCGGCTTTGTACATCTGCGGTGCTACCGCGATGAAGCCATGGGTCGCCAAGTGGAAGAGAATGTTCTCGAACCAAGTGGAGGAACAGAGGAATCCGTGAAAGAGGAATACGACCGGGTGGGTCTCTTGATCGTTGGGCGCGTAGATGATCATCGCTTTGGGCGCGCCGCCATCACCTTCTTTAATGTTGATCGTTGATACGGGGATGTTGCCCGGAGAGAAGATGGCGGCGTCGCAGGCGGTGATCACATCCTCGTCGTTAGTCTCTTCAACACAGAGCGATGCGTCCCACGTGCAATCAGCCATGCATTCTGCCACGCCGCCGGTATAGGACGGATCGAGATCCGCACAGTTCATCGCATTTGAATCACAGGCTTCCCCCGTTTCCACAATGCCGTTACCGCACGAGGGTCCCGTTGAATCATTATCCGGCAGGGCCGGATCGTCAGTATTGCCTTGCGGTGTATCGACCGCTTCATCCGGGGTCATCGCATCGTCGACCACAACGACTTCGTCGGATGCGGACTCGTCGGCGTCCACCCGTTTGGTTTTGCCGTCCTCGCAGGAAAGAAGAAAGAGAGGGATCAAAAACAGGATCCATGAGATCGTCGGTAGGCAACGCATCGTGACCTCCGGAAAATCGTTTACAGTACCGATCCCTCTCCGCCCTTACGAATTCATATCACATTATTGCACATACCACAAGAGTATCTGATTGGACTCGTAGCTGCTGGTGACCACCTCGGGTCTGCCGTCGTTGTTGAAATCGGCGATCGCCACGCCGCCTTGCGGCATGTTCTCGGCGAAGACCTTCTGGACGAAGGTGCAGGCAACGGTCTGTTCAAGCCAGAAGAAATTCGGATTGCCGTCGCCACTCACGATGATGTCGATGTCGCCGTCACCGTCGATATCGCCGTGGGCGAATACGCCGGGGGCTCCCTGCGGGCCACCCGCAGGCGATTTGCGTGACTGCATATTGTCCGATATCTTGGTCGACGGCCACGGCTGGGTCGGATCGGCCGGGATCTCATACATATAGATCGCCTCGGGCGAACTGCTCGGAGTATCCATCGTGTTGGTGTGATTGGCGCCGACCGCACGGGTCACGCCGTCGCCGCAGAGATCCTCGATGAAGGAGAATTGGATCGCCTTCCCGTGCTGATTATCGATATAGAATTTCTCCCAATTGTCCTCCTGTCCGCCGTTGCCGCCCTTATTGCGGAGCCACGCGAACGAACCGGCGCTACCGAAGTATTCGCCCGAGAAGAGATCAAGGTCGCCGTCGTTGTCGATGTCATACAACGTCGGCACCGATCCGAGGCCGGTGGAGAATATCTTGGTCGGGCTCTTGGCGAAACGGTCGGCGGTATTGTCGCCCTTAAAGTAATGGGTCTCGGTCGAACCGTCACCGGTCATACCCTTTTCTTCGCCGCAGGCAACGAGGTCCTTGATGCCGTCGCCGTCAATGTCGGCGTGTTCGGCATGATGATAGAAGCGCTGCTGTCCGCTGACGAGGTTGTGCCGCACCCAGCCGCCTTGGGCCATCGGATCCTGTTCGAGCCACGCGAGCATACCGCAGCTGAACGGAGTGCAGGCAAGGAAGCCGCCCGGAACGATGATGTCGAGATCGCCGTCGTCGTCGAGATCTTTATAGGAGGTCACGGCCGGGAATTTGATGTCGGATATCAGCCGCGTCTTGTTCCAAGTCATATAGTTGCCGGGTGTCGCCATTTTATAGAGGTCAAGGTATCCGGAACCGACGGGGCTGGAGTTGGCGAATTTGCTGATGATCAGTTCTTTGTAGCCGTCGTTGTCTATGTCGACCGCGCCGACAAAGGCGGGCTTATCGGGGGCGGCGTCCACCACCGTGCTGAGGAAGGTGACCGGGCCCACGGGCTGGTCGGCGTCGGAAACGACATCGTCGGTCGCGGGGTCGTCGGTCGCGGGGTCGTCGGTCGTTGGGATGTCGGCGTCGGGATCGACGGTGCAGGTCGAGGTGTCGTAGCCCGAGCAATCGGATTTGCATTCGGCCCAACCGCTGATGTAGCCGGCGATCTGCGAACAGTCTTTTGCGTCGCCGTCGCACATCTCTCCGGTGTCGGTGGTCCCGTTGCCGCAAGTGGCCGGGATCGCATCGTCGGTCGGTGTGGTGTCGGTCTGATCGTCGGTAGCGGTGTCGTTCACCGTGTCATCGGTTTGACCGGTGGTGTCGTTGTCGGTCTTGTTGCCGGAATCGTCGCAGGCGACAAACGCCATAAGTAAGAGCGTAAACACACTCAACATTCGGATAGCTTTGATCATGTCCGTTCCTCCCGGAAAAGAAAAAAAACACAGTACCTAGACCGAGCGTAGCGATGAAAAGTTTCGTGTCAAGCGGTATTTGGTTCTCTCCGACCGGGAAGGACCGCTATTCCTTATTATAATATATGGGAAAGAAAAATCAGACCCGTTTGTGGCTGTCGACGATGAAGGTGACCGGTCCGTCGTTGAGGAGAGAGACCTCCATGTGGGCACCGAAGGAACCGGTGGAGACCGATACGCCCAGCGCGGTCAGTTCGGTCACAAATCGGTCGAAGAGTATCCGTGCCTCATCGGGCGGCAGGGCGGTGTCGAACGAGGGGCGCCGACCCTTCTGGATATTTCCCGCAAGCGTGAACTGGCTTACCGCGAGTATCGCGCCGCCGTGCTCGACGACCGAGCGGTTCATTTTTCCTTCATCGTCGGGGAAGATGCGCAACTCGACCGTCTTGCGGGCGGTGTAGTTCAGATCGTTATCGGTATCGCCTTTTTCGAGTCCCGCGAGAAGAAGCAATCCCGCACCGATCTGCGAAACGATCTTTCCATCGACGGTGACCGCCGCGCGGGAAACGCGCTGAAGGACGGTGATCATGGTCTCAACCGTTGTCGATGATGGTGCCGGTCGAACCGGCGAGCGCTTCGGAAAGTTTCGTTTCACTGGTGATGATGACCTTGCGGTCGCGGAATGCTTCGACAAAATCTATTGCCGCCTGTATCTTGGGGCCCATGCTGCCCGCCGGGAATTCGCCTTGCGCGAGATAACTCTTCGCCTCGCGCACCGACATCCGGTCGAGCCACGTGGGGTTGCCCGACTTGAAGTTGATGGCGACTTTCTCGACGCCGGTGAGGATGACCACGATGTCGGCCTGCAAGGTCTTGGCGATCATGACCGAGGCGAGATCCTTATCGATCACCGCGTCGATACCGGTAAGGTGTCCCGTCTTGTCGCGGTAAACCGGTATGCCGCCGCCGCCGCCGGTGATGACGGTGAAGCCGTTGTCAAGAAGCGTCGCGAGTGCTTCGGGATTCACGAGCCGCAGCGGCATAGGCGAGGGTACGACGCGCCGGTAGCCCCGCCCGGCATCTTCGACCATCTTCCATCCGCCGCGCATCTTCGTTATAGCCTTTTCCTGCGTATAGAAAGGCCCGACCGGCTTGGTGGGTTTCGTGAAGGCGGGGTCGTTCGGGTTGACCTCTATCTGGGTGACCAGCGTCGCGATGCGCGGCCGCGACCCGAGCTTGATGAGACGGTTGACGAGCCCCTGTTCTATCATGTAGCCCATACTGCCCTGCGTGTCGGCCACGCATACCACCAGCGGATCGGGATGGACCTCGGTCGCCGCCATCTCGTTGCGGATGAGTCGTGAACCGGCCTGTGGCCCATTGCCGTGCGTCACGACCACCTGATGTCCTTCGGTGATGAGCTTGACGATGCCGTCGACCGAATTCTCGACATTGCGAAGTTGCTCTTCGGTGGTTCCTTTTTCTCCCGGCTTGATGAGGGCGTTACCGCCGAGTGCTATCACTATCTTCACGGAAGACCTCCTTCAAAAAAAGAAAAAAGAGGGCCGTGAAACCCTCTTTTTTCCGTGAACCGTTTGCGAGAAACTATTTCTTGAAGAGCTTTTCCTTGATCGCCTTCTCGATGACCTGCTCGAAACCGGGACGGCACTTGAGTGCGTAATCGACGCGGATGATCGGCTTGTTCGCCTTGACGAGCCGCGCAAGGTCGATCGGCGTGCCGGAAAGGACGATGTCGGCCGGCGTGTTGTTGATGGTCGTCTCAAGGTCCTTCTTCTGTTCGGCCGAGTAGCCCATCGCGGGAAGGATCCCTTCGCCGATATTCGGATAAACCTCGTAGGTGTATTTGATCTTGCCGACGGCGTGCGGACGGGGATCGGCCATCTTCTTCGCGCCGAAACGTTTCGCGGCGACCGACGCGGCGCCGATCTTCATCTCGCCGTGGGTGAGCGTCGGGCCGTCCTCGACCACGAGCACCAGTTTGTCCTTGATGTCGCCCGACAGCGTGAGTTCGGAATCGGCCTCGACCACCAGCGCGTTGGGAGCAAGCCGCTTGATGTTGTCGCGCACGGTCTTGAGTCCTTCGGGGGTCGCCGAGTCCATCTTGTTGATGACGACGATGTCGGCCATGCGGAGGTTCGCTTCACCGGGATAGTAGTATTCTTCGTGGCCCGGACGGAGCGGATCGACGACGACGATCTTGAGATCGCTGTCGAAGAACGGCATGTCGTTGTTGCCGCCGTCCCACAGGATGACATCGGGATTGTCGACCTTCTCGGCGGTGCGCAGTATCGCTTCATAATCGACGCCGGAGTAGATGATGTTGCCGGCGGCGATATGCGGTTCGTACTCTTCCATTTCCTCGATGGTGCAACGATGTTTCTCGAGATCGGCGATCTCGGCGTAACGCTGTACCTTCTGCGCGACCAGATCGCCGTAGGGCATCGGATGGCGTACTGCGACAACCTTTTTACCCATTTTCTTGAAGATATCATAAACGAAGCGCGTGGTCTGCGACTTGCCGCTTCCGGTGCGGATCGCACAGATGCTGATGACCGGCTTGACCGACTTCACCTTTGTCTTGTCGTAACCGATGAGTTTGAAATCGGCGCCGAGCGCATTGACCAGAGCGCTGCGGTTCATCACATACTTGTAGGTGACGTCGCTGTAGGCGAACACGACCTCGTCGATCTTGTGCTCCTTGATGAGCTTCGGCAGATCCGATTCGTCATATATCGGGATCCCTTTCGGGTAGAGCGGACCGGCAAGTTCGGCGGGATACTTGCGGTCGTTGATGTCGGGGATCTGCGCCGCGGTGAACGCGACGATCTCGCACGACTCACAGTTCCGATAGACGGTGTTGAAGTTGTGGAAGTCTCTTCCGGCTGCGCCCATGATGATGATCTTTTTCTTCTTCGCCATGATCTTCTCCGTCATGTTGAAGTGTTGTTTAAATCACGGCCGGACCCTGTCAACGGCACAGCGACCATACCACGAAAACGACCTATGTCAAGGAAACGAAACGCTCCATGAACGCGTGAAAATGTTATGTTTGTTGTGCGAAAAAATTGACTTCGCTTCTTATTGGTTGATAGTATGAACCGGCTTTTGTTGACTTCGCGATGACAGGAGGAATATCTTGAGTCTCTCGAAAATCTGGTGTATCCCCGCAGTGCTGTTTGTGTCACTGAACCTGCTTGCAGCGCCCAAGATAGTGGTGCTTCCCATCGGCGCCAACAGCGAGGCGAAAGAAGAGGCGGCCGGCGATGTAGAGAAAAAAGCAGAGGCTGGCCTTAGCGCGATCAAGGGCCTCGATTCAGAAATGCTCTCGAAAAAAGAACGCCGCGATGTGCGCGATTGCGAGGGCGAGGTCACCTGTATGCACAAGGCCGTGAAAGAGAACGGCGCCGATTATTTCATTATCCCCATAGTCGCAAAATATAACGAAGAGGACGACGAAGTGATCCTCGAGGTTTCGGTCTATGACACGAAGAAAGTCTTGCGCGATGGCGAGCGCGTCGGTCCGGGAAGTCCCAAGAAGACCGCGAACCTTCTGGTCAAACTGATCGATGGTTGGGTATCGAAAATGGCAAAGAAAGGCGCTTCGGCAAAGTCGCGGGAAGAGGTTCCCGCCGAGGAAGAGAAGCCCAACAAGAGCAAGAAAAAATATAAGAGCGATACCGAAGAACTTAACGCCATCGTCGATTCGGTTGAAACCGATGACGAACTTTCATCCCGCGACCTGCTGGAGAAGGGATATCGTTCCTACCGCGATGGTGATCTTGAAACAGCGCAGAAAAATTTTGAACGGGCCGGCAAGCGTGATGTTACGGCAAAGAAGATAGCGGGCGCGGTTAAAGAGATCGCCCAGAAAAAGAAAGAGGCGGATGCCTATGCCGAACAGAAACGCTATGACGATGCGATGCGGGTTATCGACGAACTTCAGAAAAGGGATCTGGGCATTCGCACCCTCGGTAATAAGGACGGATTTTTCGCCAATGAAAAACGTGCCCGCATTCTGTATGAGGATCCTTCGCAGAGCGACATGAAAAAGGTCGACGCCATACACCAGAAGTTCGTGAAAAAGATAGAAGAGGCGCGGCAGGGAAAGGTCAAGAAAATATCCGAGGTCGAGAAGGCGCTTAACGAAAAGATCGTGGCTCGCGAAGCCAAGATAAAGCAGATCGTCGATGCCGAGAAAGAGCAGGAACAGAAAGAAAAAGCATATGAGGCCGACCTTAAGAAACGTATCGGCGAGATGAAATACAAGTGGGAAAAGGAGGATGGCGAACTTGAGCAACAAATAGTCGCCATCGAAAGCAAGGTGACGATGCTGGAGCAAAAAGAGAAAGGCGTCATCAAGGTGTCCACCGAAAAGCGCGACAAAGAGAAGGCGGGAGAACAAGCTGCGGTAGAGAAAAGATATCAAGAAGATCGCAAAAAACTTGATGCCGAGCGCGAAGCTTTCTTCAACAAACAGAAAGAAGAGGCGGGCAAAGGCGGCGACAAGGTCGAAAAGGATGTCGCGGCGCTTGCCAAGCAAAAGAAAGAAAAGGAAGACAAGATCATCGAGATCGACAAAAAGATACAGGCGGCTCAGGAGGAGTTCGACAAGGCCGGGAAAGTAAAGGATGGTGCGAACGAATCGGTCAAGATGAAGAATGAAGATGAGGATCGCAAGTATCTCGTCGAGGTCGAGAAAGAATACCAGAAGAAGTTCGACGAACTCAACCAGCGTTTGTCGGAGTTCGACTCGAAGGAAAGCATCAAGAAAGAGGATCTCACGAAGTTCGACAAAGAGATAGAAGACTATATGTCGAAGAATGCCGAGACGATGGGAAAATTCCAAGAGGTCTTGGAAAAAGAACGCGCCGATTTGGAAAAGGCGTATAACGAAAAGAAGGCTTCCGCGCAGACCGACTTTGAGGCAAAACACAAGGCGAAGTTGGATGAACTCACTGCAAAGAAGACTGAGCTCGATGCCAAGCTTGCCGCATGGGATGCCGATACCGATAAGATGAAGCAGGAAAAAGAAGGCGAGCTCCTCGCCGCGAACAAAGCGGACGATGTGAAAAAGGAATCCGCGAAGATAGATAAGGATCGTAAGTCGGAAAAAGCGAAGATAGAAAAAGAACAGAAGAAGGTTGCGGCCGATCTTTCTGCTCACGAAAAAGGCAAGGAAGAAGCGCTCGCGAACGCGGTTATGGCGATTGATATGGATTTCGAGGCCAAGTTCACCGATGTCGATACACGGCAGGCCAAGGAGAACGATAGGCTCAACAAACTCAATAACGATTTCCGCAAAAAGAAACTCGATGACAAGAAGCGCTATGAGGAGAATTTCCAGAAGTTCCTCAAGGACAAGGACGCCTACAAGAAGAATATCGAGAAAATGATAGAATCGGCCCAGAAGGAACGCGACGCGAAGATCGCTAAACGAAAAGAAGATCGCGAAAAACTTTCACAGAGTTGGACCGGCGACCGCGAGAAGGACAAGCAGGCGCTTGACCGCCGGCTTGAACCGGATCGCAAGATGAAGGAACGCCTCGCCAAAGAGATCGAAGAGATCATTCTGAAGACCGAACAGATAAATGCGAAGTGGGCAAAGGAACAGGAAGACCTCCGCGTGAAACAGCAGGAAGCGGCCGATAAGTTCTCTGCAAGCTGGAAAGAACGGAGTGAAGCTCTTGAAAAGGGTTACACCGAGAAGAAAGAGGGCGTCATCAAGAAATACGAAAAGATCGAGACCGATGAAAAGAACGCCAACAAGGACATGAAGGTAAAGTTGGAACAGGATATCGACACGCTCTTGAAGGAGAAAAATCGCCGCAAGGAGAGTCGTCAGGTTGTTCTCAACGATGAGAAGACCAAATGGGACGAGATGAAAAAACAATGGGCGGCCGACAAGGAACGTCGCAAAAAGGATCTGGAGAAGTTCAAGGCCGATTCCGATGCCGAGCTCAAGGGTGAAAAGACGCAAGTGTTGGAAAAGAAGCGTGAGATAGAAAAACGCTACGAAGAAGAGATCAAGAAGATAAACGAGGAGGAGACCGCGCAGATACAGGCGCAGTTCCGCGATGTTTCCAAAGAGGTCTCAAAACTCGAACTTGCTTTCTCCAAGATAACGGGAGATATAGAGGCGCTCAAGGCTGATATCCTCGCCAAGCAGGGACTTCAGTATCTGCAGAAAGAGGATCTCATATCGGCTCGTCGTGCTTTCGCCAACGCCATCTACCTTGACCGCGAGAGCAAGACTGCGGCCGATGGACTTAAGGCGATAGAGACCACCGCCAAATCGATGTACTGGAAAGCGTACGGTATGCGTGATACCAACAAGAAAGAAGCACAAAAGGTATTTGAGGCGCTCGTGAAGACCTTGATGCCGAGTAGTGAGTATTTCATAAAGGCGAAAACGGCTCTCGAGGAGATCAAGTAACCCGGCAACCACAGAATGGAGGAAACCATGACGTGCAAGACCTGTGCTCCGAAGAAGGCGACGGCCCTCAAGGCCAAGGCTCCCGCGAAGAAGACCGTCAAGAAGGCGGTCAAGAAGACCGTGAAGAAAGTGGCTAAGAAGCCCGCGAAGAAGGTCGTCAAGAAGGCGGTCAAGAAGGTCGTCAAAAAAGTCGCCAAGAAAGCCCCGGCGAAGAAGGCCGTCAAGAAGGTCGTCAAGAAGGCTGTCAAGAAGGCCGTCAAGAAGTAATTCCCGGTATTCTCGCGGAGGGGCCGCTTCCTGCGGCCTTTCTCCGAATCTTTTTCCGATAGTTCAAACGCGAACTTCTCGGTCACTATTGGTGTATGTTGATCCGTATGGTGGGTGAGCAGATAGGCTATTGCTAGAAGTTGAGCTTAACGTTGCCCATGATGGAATTGCCGGTGAGCGAGACGCGCCCGGCAGCAGTATTGAATTCCTTGGTCTGAACCTGCGTCCATTGAAGTCCCACGGTCATACGCTCAAAAAGAGTATAAAAGGCCGAGACCCAAAGGGCGGCATTCTCGAAATAAAGCGGAGCACACAGCGTATTGCCGATCTTCTGCCCTTCTTCGGGATCCTCTGAACTATAACCGACATTCAGGTTGAGTTCCTTAAGCGGCTTCATGGTGAGTTGCGCCCACCAACCGAGCGCGCGCTGACTGCCGATGACCCGTTTTATCTCTGGCGCGGTCGCCGTTGCGGCGGAAACATTTTCGGTAATGAGCGATCCGCCGAACACACCGAAGACATCAAGATTTTGTCCCCACCAGAATTTGCCGGCTATCTCGGCATACTGATGAGAAAGTTTGAGTGCGCCGGTCACCATACCGACATCGACGAGGCCACCGATATATTTTAGTTCTTTCTTTTTGTTGTTCGGATAGACGCCGCCTTTGTAATTCTCGCGGCCCCAGACGCCGGCGGCGGCGACGGTCATGTCGATGCCGGAGAAGGCGCCCTTAAGTGATAACTGGCTTTGTATCTGGGGTATGTGAGACGCGTCGCCTGCGTCTATGTTCACTTCGAGGAATCCGTTGCGGTTCGCCGATGCGCCGGTCATGGCGCGGGCCGCGGCGATCTGCGCGGTGAATGCGAAGGTCTCGGCGAACTTCTGCGTGAAGGAGAACTCGACCAGAGGCATCCGCTGCCATGTGTTGCCGATGCCCCAGCCGACGGCCGGATTTATCAGCGCGGGCCAGATGGTCGGGGTGGCGGTGGCCCAGGTCTGACCGGCCTTGAATCCGAGCGTCGAGTTGCCCCATGTCTTGGCGAGTTCCATGTAAGCGTGACGCATCCGTATCATCGGATAGCTTTCGGCGTAACCGGTGTCGGCCATGTTCGCGACGAAATCGATCTCCATCGTGGCCGAGAGAACCACTTCTTCCAGTCGCGGGAAGGCCACCTTCGTTCCAATACGTGAGCCCTTCGCCGTGATGCCGGTCGTGCTTTGTCCTTCATTGGATACATACAGGGTCAGGTCGTTGCCGACGAACAGGGCGTCATTCGCCCACCCCAGAAGCTCAATGAATCCGTACGGGGTGAATTCGACCGCCTTCTTTTCCTCTTTGGGAGGTTCAGGCTTTTTTGTCTCTTCCGCCGTTTTCTTCGCCGCCAATTCTTCTTGTAATTTTTTGTTCTCTTCGGCGAGTCGAGTCTGAGCCTCTTCGGCTTTCTGCGTTCGGTCTTCAAGCGCCTTAAGTCGTTCTTCGACGGACGGTTGTGCCGGAACGGAGGCTTCGGGGACGACTTCTGTCGGTTCGGTCCCGACGGTCGGGGTCGCGGGGGCGGCGGTTTCCTGTGCGAAGAGCAGGAATGTGCCGCAAAGAACGAAAAGCATCAACAGGATTCTCATCAGTATCCTCCCTCGATAGGTCGGTGCATCCTAGCGAAAAGGATCCCGTAAGTCAAGGCAGTTAGTTGACATCGACGTCAAGTTTGTTATCATGCTCTCATCGAAACGGTTTGACGAGGTTCCCATGCGACCTTTCCGCATTTTGTTCCTTTGTCTGATGATAGGGATACTCATCTCTTGTACTGATGAAAAAGAAACGGTTCGCTGTCTTATCGATGGCGATTGTAAGATCACTCAATATTGTGACGACACCGATCCGGAGTTCGACCCCGTGAGCGGTGAACCGACGGGAGTTTGTACTGAGAAGGCGGGATGCCGCGATACGATGGGGGTTTGTCCCGATGGGTTCACCTGCGATCTGACGACCGGTCTGTGCGAGCGCTCCACCGATACGCCGAAGGATAACGATGCGGTATTACCCGATCTGTCCGATGCGTCGGATGATGCGGATCTTCACAATGACGGGATTGTCGATACGGTAGAAACAGACCTGATGAGTGATACGGACGATATGATCGCCGATGAGCTACCCGCGGATGCTGATCTAGTGTCTGATGAGGCCGACCTGCTCGTCGAGGATAGTGATGCCTTGCTTACCGAAACCGATATCGTACCCGATCTGGACGCTCTCTGTGTCAGCGATTGCGCCATCGAAGGGGTTCGTGTTTGTGACGGTGTAGCGAATTACCGCGTTTGCGTCAATGACAACGGATGTCTGCACTATGGTCCTTCGACGGCATGCGGCGGGAGCATCGCCTGCACCGGGGCCGGACAATGCGTTTGCACGCCGAATTGTGACGGCAAGACCTGCGGCGATAATGGTTGCGGCGGTTCGTGCGGTACCTGTCCCGTCGTGAAGACCGGCAACTGCGTTGGTGGGGACTCGATAGAATTCTTTACCGGCGGCGCTTGTGACGGCGCTAATTGCCAGTATACCCAGACGACACCCTACTGCCCGGCATGGGCCTGCGGTGATCAGAGTGTTAATGCCTATCCGACCGGTCACACCTGCTACGGCACCGATCCGATCGGTTCTCTTGATGCGGCGACCGATGTCGGGCTGAATGGTTGGGCCTGTGACAAGGATACTCCCTACAAGATCGATGTGCATCTATATTTTGACGGGACCCCAGGCAGCGGTACCGGGTTTGTTCGGGTGGTGAAGGCGGATCAAGCATCGGAATCTCCGGTCGATGTTCAGTGCGGCGGGGACACGGGATATCGTTTCTCTTATAATTTATCGCCAGAGGACATTACCGCACTTGGCGGGACAGGCCAACATGTGGTACATGCATACCCCATCAATAACCAGTTTCAGGCGAGCAACCCTGAAATGAGCGGTTCGCCTAAGACTTTCACTCTTCCCTGACGACTGTGCGATGCCGTACATCTACACGATAGGGGAGGCGCTTCTCGACATCATCTTCCGTGCAGGAGGTGCCTTGGCGGCGACCCCCGGCGGCGCGATGCTCAACACGGCGGTATCGCTCGGCCGTTGCGGCGCGCCGGTAGCGTTCATCGGGGAGCTCGGCGGCGACGCGACCGGCGACCGGATAGTGAACGCTCTTGCCGCTGACGGCGTTGATACGACACATCTCATCAGATATAACGGTCGTAAAAGCGCTGTAGCCATTGCCGAGCTCGACAGCCGTGGCGACGCGCAGTACTCCTTTTACAAGGATATGCCGGAAGATCGGATGAAAGAGACCTTGCCGTTGCCTGAGACCGGAGATGTGGTACTTTTCGGTTCATTCTTCGCATTGACCGCCGCGGTCCGTGAACCGCTGGTCAATTTTTTAAAGGTATCGCGCGCGCGAGGGGCGCTGGTGATGTACGATCCGAATTTCCGCCGCCCGCATCTGCCCGAACTGTCGCGACTTCTGCCGTTTGTTCGCGAAAATTTATCCCTAGCCCATATCGTCCGGGGGTCCGACGAGGATTTTAGCCTGCTCTTCGGCATTGATACCGCCGATGCGGCATGGGAACTCGTGCGATCTCACGGCGTAAAGGTGCTTTTCTACACCCGTTCCGATCACGATGCGACGCTCATCACCGATCGCCATCGCATCACCGTTCCGGTGCCGCCGGTCACCGTCGTCAGCACCGTCGGCGCGGGCGATTCGTTCAACGCCGGCGTACTCTTGACCCTTCACCGCGCCGGGGTGACCGCTGACGGCATTGAGGCGACCGACATCGCGCTTTGGGAACGGGCGCTTCGTACCGGCATCGCCTTCGGATCCCATGTTTGCACACACGCCGGGAATGCGGTCACCGCCGGGTTTGCACTAACGCTTCGGTAAGGTTGTTTTTAGTCGTATATGGTGCTATACTCCTGCCGGTTATTTCCTTTTTGAGGAGTATACGATGCGTCTTTTCTTCGTCCTCCTTTTTTTTCTCGGGATCACTATCTCATGTTCAGGGACTAAGACGGTATCGACGAACGATACCGATACCGGAGCGAACGATATCTCCGGCGATGCTGATGCGGCGAACGATGTGCTGTTGACCGACGATCCCGTGACGGATGATATCGCGGCCGATGGTACGCAGAGCGACGATCCGGTCGCCGATAAGGCAGAGGTCGATCAATCCGTTGCCGACGATCAGAACATTGATGAGAGCGTGACCGATGAGATGACCCCGGACGACGATGTTGTTGACGAACCGCTGACCGACGAAAGCTCCGATGCCGCTGATGATCCGACGGATGACCAGACCGATACCGTTTCCGACAATGATGATATCGTAGATACCGCAGAGACCGACCTCGTCGTGACCGATGATGCGACGATCGATGTGGAGAACGATGTCGACACGCTGATTTGTGAGATCAATGTCACCAAATGCGGCGGCGACTATATCATGACCTGTAACGGGGCTGGATGGGATGCCGGTGCCAATTGCGCCGATACGAATCAGATATGTGACGACGCCGACGGCACGGCCGACTGCAAAACACCGCCGGAGCCCGAGTGCGTCGACGGTGCGATGGAGTGCCTCGATGACCGGTATGTGCGTTGGTGCGATGGCGGCCTATGGTTCTCCGTGAAAGATTGCCAGACCGAGACAAAGATATGTGTGATGGAAGGGGAGAAGGCGGTCTGCAAAGGGGTCGCTGATCCGATCTGCGGTAACGATACGGTCGAGGCGGGCGAACTATGCGACGGTGGCCAGATCGATTGCGTCGATATCGACAACTATGCCGAAGGGGTGGCTCTCTGTAACGATGACTGCGATGGCTGGGTGACGGCGACCTGCGGCAGAACTGCCCGTTATCTGACCCTCAGCGGGACCGTGACCCTGTATCATCCGACCAATGTTCCCGGCTCGGGTGATATATCCGGCCAATTGAGTTTTCCCACGTGTACGCCGCAACCGGTCGCCGGCGCGGCATCGCCTTACGGTTCGTTGACCGTCGCGATGGATCAGGTGCAGGTATTCGCCGACACCGACAATGCTCCCTACTATATGACCCATTTCTTCACCGGCGATTTCGGCCAGACCGAGTACGGTTCGATCGACGGTGCGGCCTTAGTGTATTATGATGAGTACAACGGTTCCTGGTATTACAATATTCAAGAATCGAACTACGATGGCGCCTCGAATTTGCTCAACTCCTTCATAATGTTCAGCCTTGACGATGGGTATGAGGGTGTCGTCAACCTTGCGACGACCGATGCTCATGCATCGCTTTGGGTGATGGAGTACGATCTGACGACCGGTCAGATCGAGTGTGCGCATGCCTTTGCGGCGGGAAGTCTTACGGTCGATACCGAGGTGATCGATCTCTGCCTTGAAGGGGAGAAACGGTGTCGCGAGGATGTGCTGGAGACCTGCGGCGCCGAAGGCATATTTGTCACCATGCAGAACTGCGCCGCGTCGGGGAAGACCTGTCGCGACGATGCCTGCGTGACCGATCCGAACGCATCGCGGTTCGATTTTTCCGGGCCGGTCTACAGCGGAGACACCCTGCTGGTGGTCAATGTCGATACCGACGGCGGCATGACGACCTCGACGGGTACCTTGCCGCTTACGTTGCCGATAGATTCCCGCAGTATGAGCGTTCCGACCCCTTCCCGTCTGTTCGTCGACGGAAAAGTGCCGGTCCCGGGGGATCTCGACCGGACAAAGATACTTCGTCCCGGCATCAAGCCGTTGCCTTATCCGACCGCCGCGCCGATCGGTACGGTGGCGAATTTTTGGGTCTACGATTTTGGTACTTCTCAGAACCGTGAAGCTTCAGCGACGCTTCAGTACAACGGGACCAAGTGCGAAGTGTGGGCCGAGGACACTGCCACACTGACGCAGGCACGCGCGAAAACGATCTGCGATGAATTCGACGCGGTCATCCATCCGCTGGTCACGACCAATTTTCATGCCGAGTCGGATATCAACGGTGATGGAAAAATCGCGATTCTTTTTGCCGATCTCGGAGGATTCGCCGCCGGTTATTTCACACAGGGAGATTACTATGACCAGAGTGAATACGAATACTCCAATGAACGGGACATGGTTTATCTCGAGATCGCGCAGGCCGATGCCGACTCTTTGAGTACGATAGCGCACGAATTCCAGCATCTGTGCTACTCGAATCGCAATTACCTCATCGAGGGTGATTACTATTCGGGCGATCTGGCGAACCGTTGGATAGACGAAGGACTCGCGACCGCCGCGCAGCACCTTTACGAAGGCGCCCAAGACACGTGGGTCTATGTCTACAACAATGATCCCTATAATCAACCGGTCGCCGCCGGCAACGGTTTTTTGCTGTGGGATTACGACGACCATAACCGCGTCTATTCCGACTATGCCTTGACCTATGTCTTCTTCCAGTACCTGCGGCGTCAAGCGACCAATGCGACCGGTATTTACAAGGCGATCATAGAACATGCCGACAACAATTGGATGGGTGTAGAAGATATCATTCAGAGCCGTGTCGGCGCGACGAAAACGTTCACGAGTTTCATGATCGAATTCCGCCTAGCGATGCTGATGAACGATGCGACCGGAACTTACGGCTTTAATGGTGAGTCGGGAATGGAATTTTATCCGCGCTACTATAGCGGGACCGGCATGAATCTTGAAGGGGGCGGCGCTCTCTATCTGACGATACCGGGCAGTTTCACCGAACCGGTCGATAAGGGCGCTAATATCCGTTATGTCGGTATTGATACACAGTAAATAGAGAGGGGAAAATGAGGCGAACGTTATTCACGATCCTTTTGTCGGCTCTTTTCATCGTTGCCTGCGATGGCGCGAAAACGAATAAGCCGAAGGAGGACAAGGATATCCTTTCGTCCGATGACGATTCGATCCTTGTCACCGATGACGACACCATTCTGACCGACGATCCGGCGATCGATGATCCGGGCGGGGACGATACTTCGACCGACGATGCGGTGACCGATAACCCATCGGTTGATACCGACGTAACGCCCGAGACCTGCGGCAACGGTGCGCTTGATGGAGGCGAGGTCTGCGACGGTACTACCGATACGCTCGCCAACTGTGTCGACATCGACAGTGAACTCTATAAAGGCGGGAAGGCATATTGTCTTGACACCTGCCTTGGATGGAACACCGTTACGTGCGAAGAGGTCCCCCACACCTGCGGTAACAACATCAAGGAAGGTCCGGAGGCGTGCGACGGCGACACGATCGCCTGTGTGACGCTCGATCCGCAGAAATATCAGGGCGGCGCCGCGACTTGCAACGATGACTGCACGGCCTATCTTATCGCCGGCTGTGTCGAGATAGAGCCCTCCGAGTGCGGCAACGATATCCGGGAAGGGATCGAGGTCTGCGACGGCGGTCTGGCGAACTGTGTCGACATCGATCCGCTTCTGTACAGCGGCGGCAAGGCATACTGTTTGGAGGATTGTAACGGCTACGCCACCGATACCTGCACCGAGAAACCACTGGAATGCGAATCGACGATCGATATATCGACGAAAGATCCTTACGATTACGCCAAAGCGATCGGGCTGTGCGCCGGGGTCCCGATGGCTGAAATACTGCTACCCAGCGGCACGACCGGCGCCAATGTCAACTCAAACGCCCTCTTGACGGCGCTCGGCGATGTCATCGTCCCGCGCAGTGGCGATAAATTGCTTGCCCTTTCCTCGGGGCAAGCGATGAATCCGCCGGCCAGTACCCAGTTCGATCAGAAGACATCTTCGGCCGCGCCTGCTGATTGGTATGCCGCCAACGGCGATGCCTATCCTTCTTCGCCCGCCTGTGGGGCCGGTACCGGTACGACCGGCAATACTAATGATGGCGTCATGGCACAGTTCGAATTGGATGTTCCATCCACCGTTCATTCATTTTCTTTCGACATATATTTCCTGTCGGTCGAATATTCGCAGTACATCTGCTCGCAGTTCAATGATTTTTTTGTCGCCCTTCTTGACAGTACCTTCACCTCCAGCGTCGAAGCCCAGAAGAACCCGGCCGACAAGAACATCGCTGTGTTCGAAGGGAATGCGGTCGGCGTCAATCTCGCCCCAGCCGGTCTGTTCAGGCAATGCACTAACATTTCCGGCAGCGGTTGGGCGGTCACCTCTTGTGAAGGGACCGAAGAGTTGGCAGGTACCGGTTTTGAGGGTCAGGGTGGTACCGGTTGGCTTACCGTTAAGGGTAATGTCGTCCCGGGCGAGACCATCACCCTGCGGCTCGCCATTTGGGATCTTGGCGACCATACCCTCGATTCGATGGTCCTCATCGACAACTTCAAATGGGGTGCGGCCACCGTGAGCCCCGGTATGACTGAAGCCCCCTAAAACACGGTAGAAAAAGGAGGAGGGGCAAGGACGGGTTAAGGGAAAATGTAAGGCGGGAACGGGAGAGACTCCCGTGTAGATTGAACGCCATGGAGCCCTTATGCACGCATTGCTGCGAATGCCCCTCGTTACCACGGCGGGTGATTTCAATTCGGAAAACTTATAACTGAGGGTCGGTTGTTTGTCAAGAATAGTCCGGTGATTGACTCGGTGCGTTTCCTGTGGTAAAGAAGATCGCCCTACGAAGAGCGGAGGAGGCATGATGAGAATAACGATCCCCTTGATGTTCCTGCTTCTTGTCGTTGCCTGCGACGACGACGGCGCGCGGAAGGAGTCGGTCGACAGCGACAGCAACATCGACAGTATGCTGATCGCCGACGAGGGAGAAAAGGATGAGAGCGATCCGGGCGACATAGCCGACCAGCTCACGGTTCAGGATGAGACCGTGTCCGAGACCGATCCGGTGACCGACGATATGGGCCCTGCGGCCGATGAAACGGCGGTCGACGAGTTGTCCGATGAAGATGCATTCGTCGTTCCCGACGAAGATGTGGACAGCGCATCGAATGAGACCTGCACGGTGCTCTTCGGATTGCCCAACGATAAAACGGGACTGACCACCGAACAGTGCCAGCCGCTGTGCAACTGCGAGGGGAAGTACTTTCAGCCGCCCTTTTATACCGAAGATGATATAGCAAAACTACTCGCGATGGTGCCGGTCAACCCGCCCGCCGAGGTGACCGTGGACCCGTACGATACCCCCGAGGCGCATCAGCCGCTGCCGGGGAGCGTCTGCGGCCTGTTCCTCGATGACACGATAACCAACGGCTACCGGTTAGAGACCTTTGCGAGCGACACTGCGGCGAGCGCGGCGGGAGCCTATATCACTCACTGGGACGCGTGCGGCGTCTGCTCCACGCTTACCAACCTTGTGGTCTATATGCGCAATCCCGATCTCACCGATCCGGTGCGGCAGTGCGGTATCGACAACATGTTCAACAAGAACGGCAACATCGAGTGTTTGCAGGGGCTCGGATTCGATCTGCCGTGCGCTCAGATATGGTACTACAATACCCAACACACGCAGTCGAAATGCTATGGCAAATGCATAACGGCGGTCAACGATCCCTATCATAACCCCGACGGGACGCTCAACGAATGTCTGCTGTGTGACGAGGAGAACTCGGGCGCCGTCTTCAAATCGGTGGCGGGGCGTAACCGGCGCAACACCGGTCTTCCCTCATCGATGTGCCGTCCCTGCGCCGAGGTCCAGCCGGTTTTTCATTATTACTGGTAAGAAAGGTCCTTACTGTCCGTCCCAGCCGGCGATACGGGCGAAGAGCCACCACGCCGCGCGTCCTTTCAGCACGCAGTTGAGCTTCGCCTGCGCCGGATCGTCGGAATGGGCGCATTCGGTACAGAGATCGGTCAGCGTCGCGAGCTCCGAATCGGGATTGTCGGCGATCCACTCGGTCGCCCAGTTCCCGCCGTCGTAGGCGAGATTATCGTACATATTCTGATCCCAGTAGTAGTTCCCGTCGGGATCGTGCGCCTCGATATCGGCGAAGTCGAACAGTATCCGCTCATGTTGGGCGCAGTGCTGGCGGATGAGGGTATTGTTATAGTGGATGCCGTTCTCGGCCATATCCTCGCCGGTTCCCTCAGAGTGTCCCGTCATGAACACGAAGGTCACCGGATGGGCCGCCGCGCGGGCGTTGGTGCCGCCGGGGCCGTATTCGGCGATGAGCTTTTCCATATTATCGACATAGCGCTGGGCGTTGTGGCCGTTTATCGAACACCACGACCAGAGGATGACATTGATGTGATAGTTGTTCGGGTCATCGAGCAGCGTCCGGGTCTGGATCGCCCACGGCGTGTCGCCGTTCTCATCCTCCGAATCGCCCGTCGACAGGTCGCTCGCGTCGCCCGGTATGCCGTAGTCGTCGAGGTCAAGGCCCACCGATCCGTCGTCGCTCCACTGGTAGATCGTGCCGAAGGGGGCGTGCGCCATCAGCGCGTTCATCCCGGAGATCAGTTGACTGCCGTGCGAGGTGTGCTGATAGGCGATGTGAAGGTTGTTTTTTGCCGCGATCATCCATAGGTCTGGAATGGCTGAAGGATCGGTCATGGTGTGGTCTATCACCATGCCGCCCGTCGCCGCCGCGTCGTTGTCGGGCAGCGGATCGTCGGTGATCGGGTCGTCGGTCGCCGCATCGTCGGTGATTGTGGTGTCGGGTGTCGTCGTGTCGGCCGTCGTCTCATCATTCATCGCGTCGGTGTCGTTGTTGTTGCTTTTTGTCCCGTCGCACGCCGTCAGAAGCAGCAGTGCACAAAATAACGCAGATAACATTTTCATGGGTTCCCTCCCCGGTAATGGTGTTATTTCGAGGCCTCTTCGATCATCTTCTTCTGATCCTCTTCCTGTTTTTTGAGGATCGCCTCGACGCGCTCTTTGGCCTCTTTCCCGCTACTGATGGGGCCCCCCTCGACCTGCGCCTCCTTCGACGCCCGTTCCAGCGCATTCTCTTTTTTCGCCGATGATCCCGGCCACGCCCCGGTGACATAGTAATAGATGAGTAGCATCGAAAGCATCAACGCGATAAGCATTCCAATCATTCTCATGAGGCCCTCCCTTAAAAACACAGATCATTGTAGCAAAGATGCGTCGTGAAGCAAGAAAGTGATTCTTACTTGCCTTGCAGCGTTAGGTCGTCGATATAGATGCCGGGGGCGGTGTTGGAATCGTTGCCTTTGGTGAACTCAAACATCAGGTAGAGTGATTTCTGTTTGTGTTCGGGGCCTATGGACCCGGTGAAGTGGATATAGGTGTCATCGGGCGCCGCACCGGTGACGGCGCTGTTGAACTCAAGGGTGTACATACCGGTAAAGGTGTCGATGTAACCGACCGGATCGGAGGTGAGGGTGACCATGACCGCCGTGTTGGCCGCATCGCCTTGCACATGACTGCATTTGCCGCCGCTCTTGAAGTTGGTATCCTCGCAGCCGTACACGATCATGCCGCCGCGCCAACTGCCGTTGGGATATTTCGGACAGTTGACGTAAGCGTAGAAATCTATGTCGAGGCCGCTGTCGGGAATGATGAACGGTGTTTTGTAGTAGAGCGCGTTACGGAGGTTGTACTGGTCGGGCAACATCTCGGTGGGGAGCGTCGCCATGACCTTCGATCCCGATTGGGCGACCGTTATGCCCTCAGTCGCGGGTGTGCCGATGACCCAGAGCGGATCATCGTACAGGAAGGGATCGGAGGCATTCAACAGTTTGTTGATATTCGCCTCGGTCCACTTGGTCGCCGCATCGGCACTTTCGAAATCCTCGAACAGCAACACATTGGAGCCGGTGGTGAATTCCCATGACAGAGCCATAACGCCGCTCCCTTCATCGACCGCGTCGGCGCCGAGATCAATGACATTGCCGAAGAAATCGGTGATCTTGTTGTTGACCTTCACCATATATCTGGTCATCTCCAGTAGCTTGCCGCCATTGTACGTCGCGGCGGGAGCGACATACGCGGTGCGGTTGTCGGCGCCGAGCGTGGCGGTATATTCAATGGAGGTGTCTCCGTTCTCTATCAAGAATATCGATGCGGTATCGACGTTCTGCACCGGCTCGTTAAAGGTGATGGATATCGTCGTCGAGGGGGCGACGCCGGTCTTATCTTTTTCGGGATAGACCTTGCTGATGAGGGGCGCCTCCTTGTCCTCCTTGACGGCGAAACTCCACTGTTTTTCCTCCGCCAGAGCATTGCCGGCCAGATCCCTGACCGCCGTGGTGACGGTCGCCGTTACCGTTTTGCCCGCCGTGTAGGGAATGGTCGGGGTGAACTGGGCGAAGAAGTTACTGCTGGCGAAGTATTCGCGCACCCCTTCGACGGCGACCCCGTCGATCTCGACTTTGAAATTCGCGGGCGAGATCGCCAATTCTTTTTGCACCGCTTCCGAGTAATAAACCGTTATCTTCGCGTCGGTCAGGATGTCGGTGGCGCCGTCACCCGGAGTGACGGTCTGGATGGTGGGCGCGGTGGTGTCCTGCGGGCCGTTGTCGGGCAGCGGTTGATCCTGATCAACGACCGGCGTGACATCGGAGGGGTCTTCTTCGGGAAGGTTGGTGTCGACCGGATCGTCGGTCGTTTCATCGATTGTTTGATCGCTTTGCTCATCGTTCAGCGCCGGTTGGTCGGTCAGATCGCCCGTCGGCACGCATTCACCCAGTTCGTTGCAGGTGAATCCTTCATCGCAGAGGCAGTCTTCTTCAGCCACGGCGCATGCCATGACCAGCGCCGAAGAGATGATCATCAACAGCCACCGCATCGCATTTTTCTTGCGCATGATATGCTCCACAATTGTTGAACCCGTCAGCCATATTCCTTGAGAAAAAACAGATGTCAAGAAGAATCAGGGATGCGCGTCGACGTAGGCCTGCAGGGTGTCGCAGTACCCGAATGAGCGACCCTTGAAAAAACGGCTCCGACCCGTTGGGGCCGAAGCCGTCGAAATCACTGGAGCTGATGGTCGGACTTGAACCGACGACCTGCTGATTACGAATCAGCTGCTCTACCGACTGAGCTACATCAGCATCGCAGGGGCATACTAATCAAAAATAATTGCTTGTCAAACTTGACGCGGAAGGGTATTGTGCTTACTATTTGGAGTCGCGAGTATTATTACTTCTTGCGAGGGCAGGGTGCCGCTCGATAGATACATAAACACTTTCAACCGTTACCTGCAGGAGCGGTTCGGCGGGCGGGTCGCCCGCATCAGTTTCGATACCGGCATTCCCTGTCCGTGGGGTCGCTGTGTTTTCTGCGATAACGCGGTGTTCGTGCCGAGAGGGGCCATCGTGCCGGGTCGGCGCGGTTGGCGCGACCGGCTCGTTTTCCAGAAGAAGCGGATGGTGGGCCGCTACGGCGCCCACAAGTATCTGGCCTATTTCCAGAGCGGCACTTCGACATCGGGTGATCCTCGGAAACTGGGCCGGATGTACGGGGCGGCGGCGCGTACGGAGGACACGGTGGGACTTATCGTTTCGACGCGACCCGATTATGTGACCGAAGAGATCGTGCGACAGGTCGTGCAGAGCGCCCCTTCCAATGATTTCGACCTGTGGATCGAGATCGGTCTGCAGTCGGCGCATGAACGGTCGCTGGCGTTCCTTGAACGGGGACACGATGTCGCCTCCTACGATACGGCGATCGACATGATCCATCGGGTGGGGGAGGGACGGGTGAAGGTGGCGGTACATCTTATCGCCGGCATTCCGGGAGAGACCTCCGCCGATGTGCTGGAAACGGTCCGCTTCGCGACGCGTCATCCGGTGGTGCAGGGGGTCAAGATACATCATCTGCAGGTCTACCGCGGGACGCGGCTTGCCGATCGTTTCGAGTCCGCGCCGTTTGCCCTGCCCGAAGAAGATGAGCATATCGTGCTTCTCGGAGAGGTTATAAAGGAGCTGCCGCCGCAGGTTGTGGTGATGCGCTTTTTCACCGAGGCGCCCAGTGCTCGGCTCATCGCGCCGCGTTGGGATTCCAATACGCAGGAACTCCTTAAAAAACTTGAAGAGTATTGCAAAAATAATACCATTACCCAAGGCTGTGGAAGGAACGGATGCGTGAACTGACGGGAAAACAAAGAAAGTATCTCAGAGGGCGCGCCCATGCCCTGAAACCGGTGGTGCTCATCGGCGCCAAAGGGCTTACACCGGAACAGATAAAAGCGATTGACGCGGCACTGCTCACCCATGAACTTATTAAGGTGAAATTCCTCGATCACAAAGAGGAAAAACAGGAATTGGCGACGGCGATGGCGACGACGGTCAGTGGCCATTTGGCCGGGATGATCGGCAACATCGCGATACTATATCGTCCGCACCCCGATCCGGAGAAACGGCGGATATCCCTTGATGCGATAGGCGCGGAGGAGTGATGAAGGTCTCGGTATTCATCCCGTTCTGCAACGAGCAGGGAAATCTCGAAGAACTTATCGCGCGGGTCGAAGAGGGCGTCGCGAAGGCGGGTGTCGAAGGGGAACTGGTCATGGTCGATGACGGTTCGCGTGACGGTGGCGCGGCCATCGTGGAGCGGATCGCCCGCGATAAGCCGTGGGTCCGTCTTTTCCGTCACCGGACGAATTTCGGCCTGACGCAGGCGATGAAGACCGGTTTTGCCGCCTGTACCGGCGATATCATCGTTTTTCTGCCGAGCGACCTCGAATCGTATCCCGATGAGGATATTCCGAAACTGCTGGCCGGATTCACCGACGGCGTCGAGGTGGTATGCGGCCGTCGGGTGGGCCGGCGTGAAACGAAGATATTCCTGAGTAAGATATACAACGAGATATCGCAGGCGCTCTTCGGGATGGGTCTGCACGACATGAACTGGATAAAGGCGTTCCGGCGCGAGTGTCTGCCCGATCTGGAGCTGCGCAGCGATTGGCACCGGTTCATCGCCCAGATACTCTACGCCAAGGGGTGGCGGGTGATCGAGGTGCCGGTCAATTGGTACCCGCGTAAAAGCGGCCGGAGTCATTTCGGCTTCACGCGGATCCCGATATCGTTCTTTGATGCTCTTGCGGTGAAATTCATATTGACCTTCACCAAAGCGCCGATGCGGTTGTTCGGCTCGTTCGGCGGCCTGCAGATGTTGGCAAGCGTCGTCATCGTTTCGTGGATGCTTTATATTACTTTTGCTCTGGACGACAATGCCTTCCGTAACCGGCCGCTCCTATTGTTCACGATACTGATGTTCCTGTCGGGGACCATCTTTCTGTTCATGGGATTCATCGCCGAGTTGGTGGTCAGTCTGAAGGATGAGATAACCAAGCGCAAGTGAGGTGCCGATGGGCCGGATATCGAACATCATAGCGGTCGTCGTTATTGTTGCGGCGCTCCCGCTCTTCATCCATGCGCGATCGAAACTTATCGAACAGCCCCGACCGATGGTCGAGACGATCGCCGCATATCCTCAGCCCGATCTGGCCAAGGTGATGTTCCTCGGTTACAGCGCGATGGCGGCCGACTTCATTTTCATCAAGGCGGCCTACTATTTCGGCAGTCATTATGTAACCGATCACACCTATCCGCTTCTCGAGCAGATGATCGAAGTGGTTGCGCGGCTCAACCCCGACCCCAAGATCGCGCTCTTGTTCGGCGATGCGGCGATATCATCGATGAATACACCGGAAGCGATCGCCGCGGCCAACCGCCTGCTTGACATCGGACATGAACTGTATCCCGATGATTGGAATTTCGTTTTTCGCAAGGGGATGAACTATTTCATGTACCTCGACGACATGGAAAAGGCATATCCTTTCCTCTATAGGGGTGCGCGGATGCCGGGGTCGCCGCCGAACGCCTACTGGCTGGTCACCAAGGCGGCGACGAAAGGGGGTGGCTACCGGCTTGCCTACGAATATACCCTCAGTCAACTCGGAGAAGCCAAGGAGCGGAACATGATCGCTCTGTTGGAGCTCCGGGTGCGATTCTTCAGCGATCTCATCGCCCTGTCCGAAGCGGCGGAACGTTACCGGAACGATACGGGTAAGGCTCCGGACCGCGAATTGAAAGAGTTGGTGCGCAAGGGGTATATGTCGGCGATACCGCAGGAACCCTACGGCGGTCATTATTATTACGACGAACAGAAGGAGATGGTGGTCACCTCGTCGGAACGAACGCTCAGGCCGCCCGAAGAGGAAAATACAAAGGGAAAGAAAACCTCATAACGGATCGAACAACAACCATTACTGTGGAGGAGACCATGGGAAGCATCAGAGGGACCGAGACCGAAAAGAATCTGCTCAAGTCGTTCGCCGGGGAATCGCAGGCGCGGATGCGCTACGACTACTTCGCCAGCGCGGCGAAGAAGGAAGGCTACGAGAAGGTGGCGCTCATCTTTGAGGAGACGGCGCGTCAGGAAAAGGAGCACGCGAAACGCTTCTTCAGTCTGCTTGAGGGGGGCGACCTTGAGATCAACGCCGCTTATCCCGCGGGGAAGGTCGGGACGACCAAAGAGAATCTCACCGCGTCGATGATGGGGGAACACGAGGAGCACACGAAGCTCTACCCGCATTTCGCCGAAGTGGCCGAGAAGGAGGGCTTCCCCGCGGCCGCCGCGATGTGGCGCTTCATCTCGAACGCCGAGAAACATCATGAGGAACGGTATCGCGCGCTGCTTGCCGAAATGGAGAAGGGGGAGACCTTCAAGAAACCGGCCAAGACCACCTGGCGCTGTCTGAACTGCGGCTTCATCCATGAAGGGACCGACGCGCCCAAAAGCTGTCCGGCGTGCGCCCATCCGCAGGCGTGGTTCGAGGAACTGGGGAAACACTGGTAACATCACAACGGGAGGAAACACATGGCGAAGAACATCATGCTCGTGCTCGTCGGCAAACGGCGCGAGTCGGCGGCGCAGGTGCAGAAGCTCCTGACCGATTACGGTTGCTATATCAAAACGCGGCTCGGTCTGCACGATGCGTCGGAGAGCGTTTGTTCCGAGGATGGACTCATCATTTTGGAACTCGTCGGCGACAAGGCGAAACAGCAGGAGCTGTTCAACGCACTCAAGAAAGTGCCGTGTCTCAATGTAAAGCTGGAGACGCTCGCGATCGACAACTGTCCGAAGTAAGGAGAATGCCATGACCAAGAGACTCGAAGTGTATAAATGCGAACTGTGCGGAAATATCGTGGAAATGGTCCACGGCTCGGCCGGCACGCTCGTCTGCTGTGGCCAGAACATGAAGCTGATGGTCGAACAGACCGCCGATTGGAAGAACGAGAAGCATGTACCGATAGCCGAGGCGCATCAGAGCGGCACGCTGGTCAAGGTCGGTTCAACGGCCCACCCGATGGTCGATGACCACTACATCGAATGGATCGAGATCATCAACGGCGACTATGTGAACCGCAAGTATCTCAAGCCGGGCGATAAACCCGAGGCGGAGTTCTATGTTCCCTACGCCGACACCTTGATACTGCGCGAATATTGCAACAAGCACGGCCTGTGGAAAGGCGGCAAGTAACGGAGGATACCATGATCGATAAAAAGCTCGAGAAGATGATCAACGACCAGATCAACTATGAGACCTATTCGGCCTATATCTACCTCGCGATGGGCGCCTACTTCGACGCGAAGGGACTTCCCGGTTTTGCCAACTGGATGAAGGTCCAGTGGCAGGAGGAACTCTTCCACGCGAAGAAGATGTATCTCTATCTTCTGGCAAAGGGGGGCCGTCCCTTCTACATCGCGATCCCCGATCCGGGAAAGGAGTGGAAGACCTCGAAGGCGGCCTTCGAACACGCCCTCAAGCATGAGAACTCGGTGACCGCGCGCATCAACGCAATCAAGTCCGAGGCGATGAAGCTGGGCGACCACGCGACCAGCGTTTTCTACAACTGGTATGTCAATGAGCAGGTCGAAGAGGAGAAGAATGTCACCGAGATCATCCAGAAGATAGAGCTCCTCGGCAACGATGGTCAGGGTATCTATCTGCTCGACAAGGAACTGGCGGCCCGCGTTTTCGTCGAACCGCCGCTGGCCGAATAGAGGGGTGATGCAATGACCCTCCATGCGATACCGATAGCGCCCAAGGTTTACTGGGTAGGTGCGGTGGACTGGGGTGTTCGCAACTTCCACGGCTACACGACCCACCGCGGCACCACCTACAACGCCTACCTCATACTGGATAAGAAGATCACCCTCATCGACACCGTGAAAAAAGGTTTCGAGCACGAACTGCTCGAACGGATCGCTTCGGTGATCGACCCGCAGAAGATCGACTACATCATCTCGAACCATTCCGAGCCCGATCATTCGGCCGGTCTGCCCGAGGTCGTCCGTGTGGCGCGGCCCGAGAAAGTCTTCGCCTCGGTCATGGGGCAGAAGACGCTGGCGCGTCACTTCGGCGATATCGGGTGTCCCGTCACGGCGGTCAAGGATGGCGAGACGCTGTCGCTCGGCGACCGGACGGTGGCCTTCATCGAGACGCGGATGCTCCACTGGCCCGACAGCATGTTCAGCTACCTCGTCGAGGAGCAACTGCTCTTCAGTCAAGACGCCTTCGGTATGCACCTCGCATCGGCCGAACGGTTCGACGATGAACTGCCGTGGGACCTGCTTGAGCGACTCAGTAGCGATTACTATGCCAACATCATCACCCTCTATTCGCCGCAGGTGGCGAAACTGCTGGAGAGGGTCGCGGCGTCGGGACTTTCGTTCAAGATGGTCGCCCCCGACCACGGTCCGGTGTGGCGCGATATGACGCGGTTCGGCCGTATGGTGGAGAACTATAAGAAATGGTCGTCGCGGAAGCTCATCCGCAAGGCGGTGGTCCTCTACGACACTATGTGGCATTCGACCGAAGAGATGGCGCGCTACATCGCCGACGGCATCGTCGCGGGCGGCGTGCGGGCCGAGGTGATGCCGCTGGGGAGCTCGACGCGCAGCGATGTGGCGAGCATGATGATCGATGCGGCGGCCATCGTCGCCGGAACGCCGACCCTCAACAACAACCTCTATCCATCGCTCGCCGACGCGCTGACCTATCTGCGCGGGCTCAAGTTCGGGACCCCCATCGGCGCCGCGTTCGGCTCACACGGCTGGAGCGGCGAAGGGGTGCCTCAGCTCAAGGAATACCTCGCTTCGATGGGTTGCGAAGTGATCGGCGAGGTGAAGACGCAGTACGTTCCCGACGCCGTGACACTGACGGCCTGTCGCGAACTGGGGATCAAAGTGGCCGAACGGGTCAAACAACTGATACCTGAATAATTTGGAGGAAACCATGAAGAAGTATGTGTGCACAGTCTGTGGCTATGTCTACGATCCGGCGGCGGGCGATCAGGATAGCGGCATCGCGCCCGGGACTCCGTGGGAACAGGTTCCGGCCGACTGGGTATGCCCGGTCTGCGGTGTAGGTAAGGATAGTTTCGAGGCGGAGTAGCCTCTAGTCGTCGCTCAGCAGGTCGTCGGCCTCATCCAGCAGGATGTCGCCGTCGGTCGGGTCCTCTTCGGTGAGGAGCGCATCGTCATCGTTGAAGAGCAGATCCTCGTCGGTCCCCCAGTAGTCCATTTCGGCCAACACCGATTCCATCACCTCTTCGATATTGATGATGTCCGGCTCCTTGGTACATCCGGCAAAGGCACATATGGCGAGAATGAAGAACAGTATGTTTTTCATGATGACCTCCCTAGAATGAGCCGCTGAAGTTGAGCGTCACCCGGTCGCCGACCGAGTGGACCGAGACCTTTTTGTCGGAGACCGTTTCTTCTTTCTTTTCCTCTTCCGGTTTCTTTTCCTCGGTCCAGAAGAACAGCCCCACGCCCGCCGCGACGAATATCGCGCCGCCGATGAAGGAGTAGTTCCGTGAATCGAGATGTTGCCGTCCCTGATCGTATTTCGAACGGGTCTTCAGGAGATACTCCTCGGGGATGAAGCCCGGTTTTTTGGCCGCCGCTTCGATCGCATCGCGCGACGCCATTTTTTTGTAACTGTTGAAGCTCTCATCGGCGAGATGGTCAAAGTAGAATCCCGAGGCAAGAGCGAGCAGGCCAAAGACGCCGGAGGCTATCGCAACGCCGAAGTAGGGGCGGACGATCTCTTTCTTTTCTTCGGCGGCGGGTTCCTTTTTCGGTTCGGGAGCCTCCTTGGCGGCCGTGTCTATCTTCTTCTCTTCAACGGCGGGGGCCGGTTTTTCCTCTGGCTTCGGTTCGGGCGTTTGTTCGGCGGCCGGTGTCGGCGCAGGGGCTGGAGCCGGTTCGGTCGCCGGTACCGGCTCGGCCGCCGGTGTTGGCTCGGTGGCTGGAGCTGGGGCCGGGGTCGGCTCGGCGGCGGGTGTTGGGGCCGGAGCGGCGGGCGCCGCCTCTTCGGCGAAAAGCCCTGCTGTCAGCAAAAGCGCCGCGCAGACCATGAAGATGCGCACGTTCATCGTGTTGCCTCGTTCATCGTTGATATGTTGTTCCGTTCACTATCTGTTCCTCGGTCATGAGCGGCAGTGGCGTGTCGAGCGCAGCATCGGCATCGCTGAACGGATTGGCGGTCACCCCCGCCATCAGGTCCGCGGGCGCGGTGCCGTTCTGAATGATGACGCCGTACTTCCCCGGCGCATCGGCGGCGGAACGTTCGACCTTTACCGCCGAGAATGAAATCCCGGCGAGCGGCCTTGTCCCTTCGACGCCGTCGACGATGAAGCCGGCCCGGACATTGTCGGCGAAGGTGACGCGGGTGAGGTTCAGCGGGCAGTTCTTATCGGCCAACTCATTCCCGTAGGCGGTCAGACCGTCGCCGATGAGGTCATCATGCCACAGGGTCGCGGTGGTCTTTTCGATGCGGGTGTCGCTGATGTCGATACCGCAGGAACGGAACAGCGCGACGCCGGCGGCACGATTCCCCGTGATCGTCGAATCGGAGATGGTCAGATGCCCGGCGCCCGCCGTGCCGTTCTGAACCCAGATGCCGGTGAGCGCGTTATCCGCGATGGCGCTCCCGGCGATGATCGCCCGCGCCGTCCCGTCGATGAGGAGACCGATCGATGAGCAGTCGCGCACCGCGCTGTCAGTAATATCGAGCGTTGTTCCCTCGGTCGCGATGATGCCGCGTCCGCCGTAGAGAATGTTCCCGCTTGTCGGCGTCGTTATCTGTTCTATGGCTACATCGCTCAGTTCGACCGTCGCGTCGTCGATGAAGAGCGCCGCGTTCTCCGTGCGGATATCGCTCATTCCGCCGCCGGTCCACGAAAGCGTCGCGCCGCCCGTGACGATAAGTCCTTGAGCGCCGAATCCGGTCGCCGTGACGGCGGTAAAGAAGACCTTCCCTCCCGAGATATCGCCCACGGCGGTCGCCGTAGCGGGGTCGCCGGTGAGCGTCGAGTCGACAAACGTCAGGTCGGTGTCATTCATTGCCAGAGCGAACGCCGTGTGGTCGGCGGCCGGGGAAAGCGCCCGAAGGGTGACCCGCTCCAGCGTTACCCGCTGTGCCTGTGACACATCGAGGGCGACCGTATCGGACGATATCTCGATGTCGCGTAGGGTGATGCCGTCGGCGCGGAGGATAAGCCCTTTCTGTCCCGCCGGGGCGACGATACGGCTCGCGGGGCCGCGGCCGACGAGCGTCAGCGGTTTGACGATGGTCACGGCGGCCGTTATCGTCGCGTTCTCGACGCAGATGCACTCATTCCACGCATCGGTCGCGTTGGCGACGGCGTCGGCAAAGGTCGCGGCGTCGCGCGCCACCTGACAGTCACCGTTGCAGGCATCGGGAAGCCGCCACGCGCTGTGGTCGTCGGCGCAGGCACACAGGAGCAAGAAAAGGGCGGCTATGATAATAAGGAAAAGGCGGTTTTTCGTGGCGACGGGCATCCGGGCTCCCTCATGATCTCGGCGTCATGATACTATCGCCGATAAAGAAATCAAGAAGATGGGGACGCCCCGTTTCTTTTGACAATAGCAAACAATTTGTTATCATCACCGCGAACGGGTTCATACAACAAGGGAGGATATCATGAAGAAGTTGGGTATGCTTGCGCTGTTCATGTGCGTTTTCGCACTTTCGTGCGACGACAACAAGAAAACGACCGCCGACAACGATCTGGTTACCGACGACACACAGACCGAGTCGGATGTGATGGGCGATGCCGATCAGCCCCTGATTGATGCCGATCAGTCCGGCGCCGATGAGGACGAACTGCTGGTCGAAGGTGATGCGGCGACCGATACCGATACCGTCGTGCCGGGTTGCGCCGGTCTCAAGGAGGGCGAGAATACCCTCATCGTCAACGGCGACGAGTCGAAGGATCTTACGCGGACCTTCCTTCTGAACCTGCCGACTACCGTCGACAGCAAGAAGGGTTGGCCGGTCATTTTCAATTTCCATGGCTATGGCGACACCGCCGCGAACTTCGAGGGGCTGCTCTCCGGTTTTGTGGACAACGCTGAGATGCCCTTCATACTCGTCACCCCCGAAGATACCGACATTGCGCTTCCCTCCGGGGTCGATTGGGACATTCTCAATCTCGGCAACGGCTCGATCGAAGTGGAGCTGTTCGACGCGATCCTTGCCTGCATCGAGGAGAAATGGGGAGTCGATGAGGAGCATATCCACCTTGCCGGGTTCTCGGCCGGGTCGATAACGGCCGACAGCATCGGTGTGATGCGCGGCGACCAGATCGCTTCGATATTCACCTATTCGGGCGCCTACTTCAGCGATGCGAAGGCGAAGGCCGATCTCGGCGCGATGGCCTCCGGCTTCATCACGTGGCCCGAGATGACCGTCACGAATAAATATGTGCAGGCGATGATGCACGGCGCCGAGGGCGACACCGCCTGCACCGGTCCCACCGATTGCGACAAATGGGGAGGGTCGGGGTTTTACATCAATTTCAACCACATGGCGCGGTTCGACGCGAACTACCTGACCGAGATGGGGCACACCGTCATCATCTGCGAACATGCGCTGGGTCACACCAATGCGGGGCTGAATTCACAGCAGATGCTCCAGTTCTTCCGCGATCATCCGCGCGGCACGACGGTATCTCCCTACGCAACGAACTGGCCCGCCGACTATCCCGCCTACTGCACCCTCATGACCGAACCCGATCCGACCATAGAGCCGGGCTATGAAGCGCCCGACGAAGATGTCCTGCTGACCGACTGATCGTTCTTGTAGTTGACAATCGCGGACAGACCGGCTATCATGGCCGTGCTACTTGGGAGGACATGGTTATGGTGATGTTCATCGACGCGACCTACAAGGACGGGTCGTTGCTGCTGAAAAAGAAATTGGCCGGTGTGAAGAACGACAGCCTGCTCAAGGTTCTCGTTTTTGAACAGGCGAACCTAAGCGCCAAGGCAAAGAAAAAAGCGTATCTTTCTTTCGTGGCCGACCACCAGTTCAACCTTCCCAAGGACTATCGTTTCGACCGCGACGAGGCCCATGAACGCTAGATTCACCGTAAAGAATCCATTCTAACTAACAGCGCCCGACGAAGATTCACTGATGCCTGACTGATCGTTCTTGTAAGGCCTATACCTCCGCCGTCCGATAAAATTGATTTCCCGTTAAAAATCGGATAGCATTGCCCCGCACGACAGGGGAAATTCAATGCGGGTCATCATCGACCAAGACAAGACAAGACAAGACAAGACTAATCGCGTTCCCCGCTACTCCAAGCGCAAATTCAAGGCATGAGGAAAAATAGCCATGAGTAAGCCTTCGCTGATTTTTTTTCTAGCACTTTTCGCTTTCACCTGTTCCTCCGTCGCGGCGGCCGATAACGCCGATTCGATCGTGGTGTGGCGCATCGAGCCGCAGACAGGCGTCACCGAGAAGGATGCCAATGCGGTCAGCGCGATAATCGCGATGGAGGTGGTGAAGATATCGGGGAAACGGGTGATCGGCGAGGCCGAGATGAAGTCACTCATGGTGGGAGAGGAGAAGAAACTTTCCTGCGGTGCCGACGATACCGCCTGCTATGCCGAGATCGGCGCGGCGCTCGGGGCGCCCGAATCGGTGATAGGGACGCTGTCGAAACTGGGCGACTACTGGATGCTCTACCTTCAGCGGCTTAATGTCCGCAATGCGACGATATTGGGCCGGGCGGAGTTCAAGGCGAAGGGCGATATCAACCTGTTGGTCGAGGGGATCCCGCAGGCGGTGGGAGACCTGTTCGACAAGATCGTCACCAAGCCGGCCCCGGCGGTGCCTCAGACCGCACCTTCGGCGCCCGCCGCTGCCGCGGCGCCGCGGACGGCGCCGGGGGCGATGCCGCAGGCCCCCGCGATGGTCGAGGAAAGCGTAGCGCCGACACCGTCGCGCGGACTGACCGCGCTCGGCTGGAGCGGGGTCGGTCTTCTGGTGGGGGGCGGCGCCGTGATGGCGCTGGCGGGTGTCGCCCACTGGCAGACCGGCGAGGCGAAAAAGGATTACGACTGGGGAAAAACCGGCAGCGACCGGAGCACCTACGACCTGTGGAGCGGCACGATGATCGCGTCTTATGTGGTCGGCGGCCTTGCGCTGGGGACGGGGGCGGCGCTCCTGATATGGGACCTTGTGGCCGAAAGGCCGGTACAGGCGGCGGTGATGCCTTTGCCGGGCGGCGCGATGCTGACGCTCACGGGGAGGTGGTGATATGAGAAAGATGCTTTTATTTCTTTTGACGGTCTTTCTGCTTGCTTCCTGCGATGTGCTCAACTTCACGGAACGGGGCAAGGAGGGGAATGCCTGCTATCTCGACAATACCTGCAAGGAGCCGTATGAATGCGTGGAGGGGAAGTGTGTGATGCCGTCGACCGATGACGACGCCATCGGCGAGAGCGACGATGAGATGGCGGTCGGCGACGATGAAGGAACCGATGATCAGACCGACCTGTCCGATGAGACCGTCACCGATGATGCGACCATTGAAAGCGATGATACGCTGGAAACGGCTGATGATGCGATCATTGAACCCGACGAAGATGTCGCCGACGATCAGTCCGATCCGACCGATTCGTCGGATCAGTCGGATGTTGATGATTCCGTTATCCCGACCGACGATGCGGTCGATGTGACGCCGACCGACGACGCGGTCATCGTCATCGACGATGACCTTGTAAGCGATGATGATGTCGTCGCGACGATGGCGGTGCTGTGCACGGGGCAGACGAAATGCTACGATGCGACGGCGGAGATGACCTGCCCGGCTGAGGGCAACGCCTTCTACGGTCAGGATGCGCAGTATGCGACGCTCGGCGACTACTGTACGCCGCGTGGCTACACCGTCAGCGGCACAGCAGGCAACGATGTCGTCACCGATAATGTGACGGGGCTGATATGGCAGAGGACGCTCCCGACGACCTATTCGGGGTGCACTGGCGGGTCCCCGACAGGCGCGAAATGTACATGGCAACAAGCGATAGATTATTGCGGTGCTCTTACCTATGGCGGCTACACCGATTGGCGCTTGCCGAGTCGCAAAGAGTTGGCGACACTTCCCGATTACGGTAGATACAGTCCGGCGATAGACGCCACGATATTTTCCGGCCCGCAGACGGATTCATACTGGTCCTCCTCATCCCTTGCGTACAGTGCCGGAGCCGCATGGCATGTTAAGGCCAATGATGGCAATGTGCACGGCTATGATAAGTCAAATATTTACTATGCCCGGTGTGTGAGGGGCGAATCTTTGCTCGACAGCGCCTTCACCGAGACGACGGTAGCGGGCAAAGTGATTGTGACCGACACTGTCACGGGCTTCCAGTGGACAAAAGAATACGCGAGTTCTCTGAACTGGCAGAGTGCGCTCAGTTACTGCGAGAACCTAACCTATGGTGGTTATACCGATTGGCGCCTTCCGAACATCAATGAACTGAAAACATTGATATATGATACGAGTTCCAGCCCCGCGAGCACATTTCCGCAGATGGCGTCGAATAGTTTCTGGTCATCCTCTTCCAGTACGGGCAGTACCCAATACGCATGGTATGTAGATTTCAATAACGGCTATGTGACCATCATCAACTTCAATAAGACGGATACCTACTATGCCCGTTGTGTGAGGCAGTAGGGGTGACCGCTTTTTCCCATTTATCATTTACCATTGAACATTTATCAGAGTGACGGGAGAGTTGAGCGGGAGTTGAGGGTTGATTCGTGGAGCCCCCTGCATAACAGGTGGCCTTGCGCGGTGTGTCCGAGACATTTCTGTTAAAGTTTAGCGGGGATATTTTTGCTGGTCATGAATCGTTCTTCAATAACGCATTAAATCCCGCTTCGTCGAGGATGGGGATGCCGAGTTCTTTGGCTTTGTCGAGTTTCGAGCCGGGGTCCGTACCCGCCAGCACGAAACTCGTTTTTTTCGACACCGATCCGGTGACGCGGCCGCCCTTTGATTCAATGAGCGCCTTGAATTCGTCGCGCGGCTTCGACAGTTCGCCGGTGATGACGAAGATGAGCCCGGCAAACGACGCGTCAAACGCCACCTTCTCGGGGTAGACGATGGTGAGCCCCTCGGCGCGCATCCGTTCTATCTCGCGCCGGTTCACCTCGTTGCCGAAGTAGGCGACTATCGCCTTGGCGACCACCCCGCCGACGCCGTCGATGGTCAGCAGTTCCGCCTCGGTCGCCCGCATCAGTTCATCGAGCGTGTAGCGTTTCGCCAGTTCGCCCGCCATGAATTCGCCCACCTCGGGGATGCCGAGGGCGAAAAGCATGTTCTGGAACTTGACCGTCTTCGCTTTCTCTATCGCGTCGAGGAGATTGTAGACCGACTTCTCGCCCCAGCCCTTCTGTCCCATGAGCCACATCGACCAGTCCTTGAGCCGGAAGATGTCGGCGACCGATTTGAGCCACCCCTTTTCATGGAAGAACTCGACCTGCTTGTCGCCGAGCCCGTCGATGTTGAAGCCCTTGCGCGAAGAGAAGTGGATGATGCTTTCGACCACCCGGGCGGGGCAGGTGATGTTGGGACAGCGCAGAGCGACCTTTTCATCCTCTTTCACGAGCGGAGACTGACAAACGGGACAAACGGCGGGCGGCACTATCACGCATTCATTCGACGGACAGTGAGCCTCGGTATTGGCCGTCGATACCACCTCCGGTATCACATCGCCGGCGCGCCGGACGAAGACCTCGGCGCCGAGGTAGAGCCCCTTGCGTTCGATCTCTTCCATATTGTGGAGCGTCGCGTTCTCGACCGTCACCCCCATGAGTTCTATCGGTTCGAGCCGCGCCACCGGCGTGACCACTCCCGTGCGGCCGACCTGCCAGTCCACTTTGTTGAGAATGGTCGTTTTCTCCTGCGCCGGGAGTTTATAGGCGATCGCCCAGCGCGGCGTCCGGGTGAGAAAGCCGGCGACCTCCTGTTCGGCGAAGGAGTCGAGTTTTATCACGAGTCCGTCGATATCGTAGCCGAGTTCCCCGCGCGCCGCGATGGTCTTTTCGATGACCGGCGCTAGCTGGTCGATGGTATCGACGAGATGGAATTCGGGGGTTGAAAAGCCGAGACGGCGCAGGAGCGCGTGGAGTTCACTCTGCCGCGTCGCGGCGAGCCCCTCCACCGTACCGACCCCGTAGGCGAAGAACTTGAGATCGCGTCCCGCCGTCACCTTCGGGTCGAGCTGGCGCAGACTCCCGGCGGCGGCGTTGCGCGGGTTGGCGAAGGGTTGTTCACCCGCCGCGAGCCGATCAGAATTCAGTTTCTGGAAACTCGCCTCGGGGAGATAGACCTCGCCGCGCACCTCGAATTCGGCCGGAACGAGCGCGGCGTCCAGCATCAGCGGGATATTTTTTACCGTCGCGACATTCTGCGTCACCTCTTCGCCGATCTCGCCGTCGCCGCGGGTGGCGGCCTGCACGAACCGGCCGTCGCGGTAACGGAGGGAAACGGCGAGCCCGTCTATCTTCTGCTCGATGATAAAGCCGCCGCGCAGTTCCATTTTGAGCCGTTCGAAGAAAGCGGCGACCTCATCGGCGGAGAAGGCATCCTCGAGCGACATCATCCGGCGCGGGTGAGTCACCTTTTTGAATCCGTCGCGCGGCTGCCAGCCGACCCGCATCGTCGGCGACCACGGCGCCGCCAGCTCGGGATGCTCCGCTTCAAGGGCGCGCAGTTCGCGCATCTTCATATCATAGTCGGCGTCGCTCAGGAACGGCGTGTCGTCACGGTAGTAGGCGGCGCTTGCGCGGTTCAGCAGGGTCGCCAGTTCTTCGTAGCGTACTTTGATATCGCTCATCGACGGCCCACCCACGGAAAGTTCACCGGACGCCACAATTTGTAACAGATGCGCCGTTTCAAGTCAATAATCCGGTCACCCCGAAAAAGGTTCACCGAAACTATTGAATCGCGCGCGCGTTTGGTATATAGTACCCCGATTTTGGAGAGAAACGATCATATGAAAAAAACAGCAAACGCCGCCGGCGGCCGTCGCGGCATGGTCTTCGTCATCTCGGCCCCATCGGGGACCGGCAAGACGACGCTGGTGAACGCCGTCCGCGCCCGCTTCCCCTTCCTCGAACAGTCGATCTCCTGCACCACCCGCCGCCCCCGGACCGGGGAAAAGAACGGCCGCGATTACTTTTTCCTGACCGACGAGGAATTCCGTCATCGCATCGACGAAGGCTACTTCTTCGAATGGGCCGAGGTCTACGGCCACCTCTACGGCACCCCGAAAGAATGGATCGCCCAGCGCGTCGCCGCCGGTAAATACATCATCTGTTCGCTCGACGTGCAGGGGGCGCTCGCGGTCAAGGACCTGCTCCCCGACGACGCGGTGCTGGTCTTCGTCCTGCCGCCCTCCATCATGGCGCTTAAACAGCGACTCACCGGTCGCGCGCTCGACGACATCGCCGCCATTGAACGGCGTCTCGAAGAGGCGCGCGACGAGATACGCCGCTACATCCACTACGACTATGTGGTGGTCAACGACGAACTGGAGCACGCCGCGGCGCTGCTGGGCAGTATCCTGTCGTCCGAGATACACTGCTCGAAGCGCTGGAACGCCGATATCATCGAGAAGATGCTCGCCTGATGGACGTAAAACGGTTCCAAGAGATCGTCAAGCGCAAGCCGCACATGGATATCCTGCGGATCATCCGTCCCAACGACATCATCAAAGCGCACATCGAGTCGCACCCGCAGTTGACCGACGCCGAGAAGATGACTGCGCGCGAACAGTTGAATATCGCGATAGTGCTTGCCACGGCGGCCCACGACGGGGTCGTGCGCAAGAGCGGCGAGCCCTACATCACCCATCCCTACGCCATCGCCTACGTGCTGGCCAAGATGAAGACGAGTCTCGAGTGCGTCATCGCGGGGCTCCTGCACGACACCGTTGAGGATACCACCACCACGCTCGCCGAGATCGAGCAACTGTTCGGCGAAAAGGTCTCCAATCTGGTCGACGGCGTGACCAAACTGTCGGGGCTGACGCTCGGCAAGGAGGAGAAGCAGGCGCACGCCTTCCAGAAACTCATCACCTACGCGGCGCGCAACGGGATATGGGTCATCTTCATCAAACTCGCCGACCGTCTCCACAATATGATGACCATCGATTCGATGTCGAAGGAGCAGCAGGAACGGATCGCGGGCGAGACACTGCGGCTCTACACGCCGCTCGCCCACCGGCTCGGCGTCTACTGGATGAAGGAGGAACTCGAGGCGCTCAGTTTCTACTATCTCCACCGCGACCGCTGGGAGGAGGTCGATCGCTACATAACGGAGCGGTTCCACCATGATCCGGCGGCGGTGCTCGATCTGTTGCAGGGGAAAGTGCGCGAGGCGATCGAAAAGAACTGCCCGGCGTCATCGGGTCGGGTTGAACGGATATACGGCCGCATCAAGTCTTACCCGAGCATCTACAACAAGACCATCAAGCAGAACAAGTCCATCGGGTCGCTCCACGACATCATCGGCGTGCGCGTCATACTCGACACCGACAACCGCGACGACTGTTATCTGGTGATGGCGGCGATACACTCCTTCAGCGAATTCACGGTGATGAACGACCGCTTCAAGGACTACATCGCGCGGCCCAAGCCCAACGACTACCAGTCGATCCACACGGTGGTGCGCTACCACGAGTATTCGATGGAGGTCCAGATACGGACCCGCGACATGCACCGCATCGCCGAGGAGGGGAACGCGTCGCACTGGGCCTACAAGCACGAGATATCCAACAAGGACAAGGCGATGCAGTGGCTCAAGGAGGTGCTCGGCGAGATACCCGATCTGTCCAACCCGCTCGACTTCGTCCACGACATAGAGTCGGCCATTCCGCTCGAGAAGATATCGGTCTTCACGCCGAAGGGTGAACTCAAGACGCTGCCCGAGGGGGCGACGGTGCTCGATTTCGCCTATTCGATACACGGCGATCTGGGCGATACCTGCGTGGGCGGCACGGTCAACGGCCGCAAGGTTCCCATTTACTACCGGCTCGGGAACAAGGACGAGGTGACGATAGAGACCTCGAAAAAGCAGTTCCCGCGGCAGGACTGGCTCACCTTTGTCGTGACCCACAAAGCGAAGACCTACATCCGCCGCCACCTCACCCAGCAGGAGCGCGAACAACTCGTCGGAGCGGGTCGCGATACGGTCAGGCAACTGTTCGAAAAGGCGGGTCGCACGCAGGATTTCAACCGGCTGGAAACACTTGATGGGTTCGCTGAGATCGCCGACAAATATTCGCTTCCCAAGGAACAGCGCCTGCAAGTGCTGTTCTACAAACTGGCGACCGGCGAATTCAAACTGCGGGTGGTGCTCAAGCATCTGTTCTCCGACGACGAGGTGGAAAAACTCATCGCCGAACTTCCGCGCAAGGTGGGCGCCCTGTTCCCGGAACGACGCATCAAGCGCGACACCATCGAGGTGACCCCCGGTGCGAAGTCGGTCTACATCCGCGGTGTGGGCGAGGTGCGCGACTACGGCGCGGCCAAATGTTGCGGCCCCGAAGAGGGCGACCCGATCGTCGCCTACATATCGCCGACGCGCGGCTACATCATCCATAAAAGCGGCTGTCCGACGCTCCAGCGTTTCAACCACGAACGGGTCGAGAAGGGGGTATTTTGGTACAACTTCGCCCTCTATCAGGTCGAACTCATCATCGAGATAAAGAATACCCCCGGCGCACTGCTCGATGTGTTGCAGGAGATATCGACCGCGGGACTCAATATCGAGAGCCTGCACCTCGATCCGCGCGACGCTACCGAAAAGACGGGGCATGTCTATCTGTCGTTCAAGGGAACCGATATCCGGCAGATCGAGCGCGTCGGTCAGGAGATGAAGACCAAAAGATCGATACTTTCCTACGACATCAGCAGCGTGGTACGCATTTAGGAGGAGGGAATGAAAGGAGTATACACGGCGATAGTGACGCCGTTCACCACAAGCGGCGCGATCGATTACCCGGCGCTCGCGCGGCTCATCGAGTTCCAGCGGAAGGGCGGCGTGGCGGGGCTCGTCGCCGGCGGGACCACCGGCGAGGCGGCGACACTTTCGTTCGAAGAAAAAAAAGAGCTGTATGCTTTCGTTAAAAAAGAGGCGGCGGGGCTCGACCTCATCGCCGGGACCGGCACCAACAACACCGCCGAGTCGGTCGAACTGACCCGGATGGCGCGGGAACTCGGCTATACGCAGGTGCTCGTCGTCACCCCGTACTACAATAAACCGACCTGCCGCGGACTTATGGCGCACTACGGCGCGATAGCCGCGACCGGCGCACAGATCGTCCTCTACAATGTGCCGGGCCGGACCGGTCTCAACCTGCCGGCGGCATGGCTGAGGGAACTCGCCGCCATCCCGCAGATAACGGCGGTCAAGGAGGCGAGCGGCAACATGGCGCAGCTGGCCGACTATCTCGAACAGGTCGGTCCCGGCCGTTTCGCGATGCTTTCGGGCGACGATTTCACCATAGCGCCCTTCGTCGCGCTCGGCGGCGTCGGGGTCATATCGGTCCTATCGAACATCGTGCCGGCTGAAACGGTGCAACTGACCGCGGCGGCGCTTATGGGCGATGTCAAAAAGGCGGCCGCCCTGCAGGTGCGCTACAACGCCCTCAACCGCGCCTTGTTCATGGAATCGAACCCCATCCCGGCCAAGACGGCGCTCCACCTCATGGGCTATTGCGAAGAGATCCTGCGGGCCCCGCTCGCGACTATGGAGCCGCAGAACCGCGCAAAACTTATCGAAGTACTCAAAGGGTATCGGCTAATCTAGACTTACGGTTTCGGAACGAGTCCTTCACCGAAGAAGTCGAGCGCCGTAATGGTATAATTGGGAAAATCGCCGGTTTCATACAAGGTGATACTCACCGTGCCGATGAATTCGATTTTGGTGTTACCCATCGCATCAAGCCAGCGGACATAGCTTTCGCCCCCGTCGATCTGTACGGCATACGGTACCTCCGATGTGCGCGGCAGAGCGAGCTGTACGATGATGTTCTCCTGCCCCGGCGCCGGAGTGGTATAGCCGTAGGTGACCCGTAGGAAAATGTTGGAAATGCCGGTGCTCACCTTTTCAACGACGGTCGCTTCATTGTACTCAAGGGTCTCCTCGGCCGACCGCGCGACTAGGATATGGGCGGTCACCTGAGGCGTCCCGTCGGCGCGGTAACTGTAGGTGAGCGATGATTTGGGTATCGCATCGGCGCAGGAACCGGTGGAGGCGATGTTCATTCCCGCAGTGTTGGCGTTGCATTCGTCGGAGTAGTCCAGACCGTCGCAGCCGCAGACCGGTTCGGTGATAGGCGCTGCCAGCGGGCAGGTCTCGGGCCTCGGTTCGCAGACGCCGCTACCGGTATCGCAGAGCCCCAAGACCTTTTTGCAGAACTCGGTCGGTTCGCAGTCGTCGTTGTTGAGACAGATGTTCTCCCCCTCACAGGCTCCTTCATGAGAGATGTTCGTCCCGCCGTTGTAGGCGAAACAGGGATGATCGTAGGTGATCCCGTTACAGCCGCATACCAAGATGAGGGCCGATATTTCTTCGCATCCGATCGGTCGCAGATCGCAACGGCCTTTGGTGGTCTCATCGCAATCGCCAATATCTTTGGCGCAGTATTCGGTTTCGGTGCACTGCTTGTTGGCGGTGCAGGAGACCATCGTTCCGCAGGGACCCCAGTGGGCGATACTTACCCCTTTCTCCTGCGCGAAACAATAATTGGTGTAGGCCGATCCGTCGCAACCGCAGACGATGTCGGCCGTGTCGGCGCATTCGGCGTCGGGATAGGGGGTGCAGGTCCCTTCGCCGCCGCACATGCCGGTCGGGGTCAGGCAGTAACTCCCCGGATCGCAGTCGGTGGTGTCGACGCATATCTTACCCGCCTGACATTCGCCGGCGTAGGCGACATTGTGGCTACCGGCGTTCGCGGTGCATTCGTTACTGTAGGTCATCCCGTCACAGCCGCAGACCGGCGCCCAGCTCTCGTCGCAGGCAGGCGGCAGTATGGCGCAAACCCCCGGTTCGTCGCAGGCGTCGATCGGCCGTTTGCAGAACATTCCTTCACTGCAGTCCCAGTGTTCGACGCAGACCGAATCGATCGTATCGCCGTCGGGGCGGGCGGTATCAATATCTTCCACGGTGTCGGGCGCCGCCTCGTCGCTATCGTCGATGAGCGGCGTGTCGTCGAGTGCGCTGCTGTCATCGGCGGCGTCGCTGTCGTTGGCCGGCTTGTCGCTGTCGACGATCTTCGAGCGTATGCTGTTCTCGCAAGCGGTAAAGAAAAAAGCGGCGATGAATAAGGTCGTCATCATGGCGCGTGTTTTCATGAGTATCTCCGTGAACCGTTACTGTCTGCCGTATAGTATGGCCAAATGGAATAAATTATCAATAAGAATTTAGGAGGTCTGCTCATCGACCCATTTCAGGTAGGAAGCGCCCCCCATTTCGACCGGCACGGCGATCAGTTCCGGCACCGCGTAGGGATGCAGTTCGGCGATCGTTTTCTCCACCTGCGGGAAGAGGGCGCGGCGCGTTTTGATGAGGCAGAGCAGTTCGCCCGCCGTCTCGATCTTTCCCTGCCAGCGGTAAACGCTCGTCATCGGTCCCAGTATCTGGACGCAGGCGGCGAGCCGCCGCTCGACGAGCGTCTGCGCGACGCGGTCGGCATTCTCGCGCTTCTCGAAGGTGGTCATCACGACGATGTGTCCGGTGTGCATGGGTCCCTCCCGTTCATGATCCGGCGCAAGTATAGCCTGTTCTCTCTTTTCTTGCAAATCGTCGCGGTTCCTGCGATAGTCGCGGCGATCTGTAGCGAGGTGTCCCGGGTGCGCAAGATACTCATGGTGTTCGCGAGCTGGCGGATGGCGGTGGTCCTCCTCACCGGCTTCTCGGCGGGCATCCCGCTCGGCCTCACCGGCGGCACCCTGCAGGCGTGGATGGCCTCGGTCGGCGTGGACCTGACGGTCATCGGCATCTTTTCGCTCGTCGGTCTGCCCTACGCGCTCAAGTTCCTCTGGTCGCCGCTCATGGACCGCTACACCTTCCCGTTCCTCGGCCGCCGCCGGTCGTGGATGCTCATCGCGCAGGTCCTGCTGGTATTCGGCATTGCGGCCATGGCCTTCACCGACCCGGTCGCGACGCCGCTCATGATGGCGGCGCTCGCCTTCTGTGTCGCCTTCTTCAGCGCCAGTCAGGATATCGCGGTGGATGCCTACCGAACCGAGATACTCAGGGTCGACGAACTCGGCGCCGGCGCGGGGCTCTACATCATGGGCTACCGCATCGCGATGGTGATATCGGGGGCCGTGGCGCTGATACTTTCCGACCACCTGCCGTGGACGGCGGTCTATCTCATCATGGCCGCCACGATGCTCATCGGCATCGTCGCGGTGATCTTCGCTCCCGAACCCGACATTGCCGCGAAGCCGCCGCGGACGCTACGCGAGGCGGTGTTCCTGCCGTTCGTCGAATACTTCCGCCGCCGGGGCGCGTTCGAGATGCTCGGCTTCATCCTCCTTTACAAGATAGATGTCGCGATGGCGCTCGCCATGACCACTCCCTTCATGCTCGAACTCGGTTTCACCAAGACCGACATCGGCGCGGTGACCAAGGCGTTCGGGCTGGTCGCGACGATACTCGGCACGCTCGCCGGCGGCGCGCTCATGACGCGCTGGGGCATCAAGCGGTCGCTGTGGGTGTTCGGCTTCACGCAGGCGCTCTCGGGGCTGTCATTCATCCTGCTTGCGCGACTCGGCCACAACTATCCGATGATGGTGACCGCCATTACCGTCGAGAATGTCTGTTCGGGACTCGGGACGGCCGCCTTTTCGGCCTTCATCATGAGCATCTGCGACAAACGCTACACCGCGACGCAGTACGCGCTCCTCACCAGTTTCATGGCGCTCACCCGGGTGCTCGTCGGGACGCCGACCGGCTGGATAGCCAAGCAGACCGGGTGGGAGATGTACTTCGTCATCTCGACCCTCATCGCGATACCGGGTCTACTCCTGCTCACCCGCTTCGACCGGTGGCAGGGGATCGCCGCGGTCGAAGAACAGAAATCCTAGGAGATACAATGATGTCGGAAGAAACGAAGAAGAATGTCGAACAGGATCTCGACCTCGAACAGTTCGGCGCCGGGAAGAAGATCAAAAAGGGGCTCGTCATCCTCGCCGTTGCCGTCGCGGTCGTGCTGGCCGCCGTCGCGGTACGTATGCTTGTCGCCGGGTTCTCGTTCAAAAGCGACATGGCCAAGTACGATTCGGCCACCCTCATCGTCCTCAAAGATCCGAACGATCCGTCGAAACAATGTCGTTGTCTTGAAATGAGAGAAGGGCTTGGTTACCTCACGACGCGGATCGGGATGTCGATCGTTTCGGAGGGACCGAAACAGGAATGCGGCCACGATGCGATGATCACCTTCGGCAACAGTTCCGAACAGTATTCTCTTACCCTCAGCACCCGCTGCGGATACATCAAATACCCGCCGACCGCCGAATTCCCGACCGGAGAATCACGTAACTATTCGAAATGGCTTGTTGGATCATACGTCGAAGACTCCCGGGAAAACGGGGTTGACTGCGACTGTATCGACTGATATTTCTGGTTGCTTTTCCCTCGCATGCGGGTATAATCGCCCGGTACCTGTTCAAAACAGAATTTGAAGTCCTAAGATACGGGGTTGATCATGAAACGTCTGGTTTGTATCGTGGCGGCGCTTTCTTTGCTCATCGCGGCATCCTGTTCCTCCAAAAAGAACACGGGACCCACCTGCAGTGATACGAAGAAATGTCCCGATGGGTTTGTCTGCGTTGATAACGAGTGCGTGGAAGAGACCAGCGACGATCTTCCCGTGAACGAAACGCCGGGCCTTCCCGAAAAGGAAGCCGCGATCGACACCGATATCCAGCCCGACGAACTGATCCCCGACGACGGCGAGCTTCCGGTCGACGAGGAAAACGACGATGCCGTTGCGCCGACCGATGGCGACGATCCCCTGCCCACCGATACGCCGGCCGATGAACCCGATGCGGTTCAGCCCGATGAGGCGGAGATCGACACGGCCCAGCCCGACGAAACGACCGATACGGTACAGCCCGACGAAACGACCGATCAATCGACTGATCTTCAGCCCGACGAAGATATCGTCGATGTTCAGCCCGACCTCGATATCGATATTGACGCCAACTGCGACGACGGTGTCGATTGCACCGAGGATCTGTTCGCTAATGGGAAGTGTCTCCATACGGCCCTGCATGACCTGTGCGGCAAGGCGGAACTCTGCCACAAGACCGAAGGGTGTTTGCCGGCGGCCGGTTGGGCCTGCATCGACTGCCCCAACGGTCAGTCGGACTGCGCCCATGCCGATGATCTCTGTGTGAATTTCGCTTCCAACACGTCTGCCTGCCTGCCCTCCTGCGCGACGAACGCCGACTGTTTGAACGGCTACACCTGCGCCGAGATGTTCGACCAGAACAATCTGTCCATCGGTTTTGCCTGCTACCCCGACAATCTCACCTGCTGTATGAATTTCGATGGTGACAACGCCGGACTCGGCGCCCATTGCGCGCTCGAGGATTGCGATGAGACCAACGCCGCGATCTATCCCGGTGCGTTGGAGATATGCAACGGCAAGGACGACAACTGCGTCGGCGGTGTGGACGAGGAAGTGACCGCCGATGCGCCCTACTGCGATAACCAGCAAGGAGCCTGTTCCGGCGCCAAGAAACAGTGCGGCGGCGCGGCCGGCTGGCTCGCCTGCGGTCCGGCGGTCTATACCCCTCACAGCGCCGACTACGAAGAGGTCGAAACGCTCTGCGACGGCATCGATAACGATTGCAACGGCCAGAAGGACGAACCGTTCAGCAGCACCCTGCAGAAGGTCTGTTTCACCGGTACCGGTGTCTGCGTCACGGCGGGGCTTACCGTCTGCGCCGAAGACGAACTGAGTGTCGACTGCAACGCGCCGTTCATGCCGGCGCCCGAATCGCCGAACGAACTTTCCTGCGACGATCTCGACAATAACTGCGACGGCGAAATAGACGAACCGTGGGAGCGGGAATACAGTTGCACCGTCAATTGCAAGAACGATGTCTGTTTCGATGGTGTCGGCGTTTGCGAGGTGACCGGTGTCTATGTCTGCGATGAGAACGGCACCGCCTGTAACGCCCATGCCGATCTGCCGAACCCGGCCGATGTTTCGGGCGGCGAAGAGATAAAGTGCGATGAGGCCGACAACGACTGCGACGGGCTTTCCGACGAACCGTGGACCCGCGTCGGCGGCATATGTCCCGCGGCCGACGGCCACTGCAAGAGCGATGTATGCTATGACGGCGAGGGCATCTGTCGCCGCGCCGGGATACTCGTGTGCGACGCCCTCCACACCGGGCTGGAATGCTCGGCGAATAAGGGGACGCCTGAAGAGGAACTGTGCGATGACCTCGATAACAATTGTCAAGATGGGGTCGATGAACTTTTCCCGAACAAGAACCAGTTATGCTTCGCCGGTTACGGCGTCTGCGCCCGTGTCGGGCTCTATGTCTGCAACGCCGACAAGGACGATGTCGAATGCAACGTGACCGCCGGGACCGGATCGACCGAGACCTGCGACGGGGTCGACGAGGACTGCAACGATGAGATAGACGATCCGTGGAATCGCCATGACGGCGTGTGCGATAACCCGAACGGCTGCAAGAACGATGTCTGCTCCGTGGGAGAAGGTGTGTGCCGTAACATCGGTATCTTGGTCTGCAACGGCGCCAAGAACGATGTCGAATGCAATGTCGAAGCGGGGGAGCCGGGCGCGCAGGAGCTTTGCAACGGCTACGACGACAACTGCAAAGATGGTATCGACGAAGGCTTCGATGATAAAGGGACCGTCTGCTCCGTCGGGGTCGGCGCCTGTCTGCGTACCGGCGTCAAGGTCTGCGCGGCAAACGGACTGGGCACCGAATGCAACGCGCCGGTAGTGACCGGCACGGAGGAGAAGTGCAATGGCATCGATGACGACTGCATGGATGACATCGACGAGGACTTCACCGATAAGAACACGCCGTGTACAGCCGGGGTCGGCGCCTGCCTGCGGACCGGCGTGAATGTCTGCGCGACCGATGGCAACGGTGTTGTCTGCAACGCCGAGGTCGTCACCGGTACTCCCGAAAAGTGCAACGGCATCGACGATGACTGCGTGGACGGCATAGACAATGGCTTCCCGCTCAAGAACACGCCCTGCTCTAATGAGTTGCAGGGAGCCTGTTATCGCACCGGCGTGAATGTCTGCAACGCCGACGGGTCCGGTACCGAGTGCAACGCGCCGGTGGTGACCGGTACCGCCGAGAAGTGTAACGGCATCGACGATGACTGCGTGGACGGCATAGACAACGGGTTCCCGCTCAAGAATACGCCGTGCGATGTCGGTGTCGGCGCCTGTTATCGCACCGGCGTCAATGTCTGTAGTGGCGATGGCAACGGTGTTGTCTGCAACGCCGAGATCGTCGATGGCTCGGGCAACACCGAACTGTGCAACGGCGTGGACGATAACTGTAATACCGAGGTGGACGAGACCTTCACCGACCTCGGTTCTTCCTGCGAGGTCGGGACCGGCATCTGCAAGCGCATCGGTGTCAAGGTCTGCGACACGGCCGGCACCGGCACCGTCTGTAATGTGACGCCGGGTCCTGCAGCGGTCGAGAAATGCAATGGGCTCGACGACGACTGTCTGGGCGATATTGACGAAGATTTCCCCACCAAGGGAACCGTCTGCTACGCCGGTGAGGGGATCTGTCAGAGCGCCGGTATCAGGGTCTGCAACGACGATGGCGACGGGGTCGTATGCAACGCGGTGCCGGGCACGCCGACCGCCGAGGTGTGCGACGGACTCGACAATAACTGCGTGAACGGGGTCGATGAACTGTGGCCCGACAAGAACACCGTCTGTTCGAATGGACAGCAGGGCGTCTGCGAGCGGACCGGCGTCTATGTCTGCAAGAGTGACAAGAGCGGCATCGCATGCAACGCGCCGATCATCGACTACTCCGGGTTCACCGAACTGTGCAACGGACTCGACGACGACTGCGACGGCGTCATCGATGACGGTTTCCCGCTTAAGAACACTCCCTGCACCGCCGGTTACGGCGCTTGTCAGCAGGCCGGCACTTACATCTGCAACGGCACTACGACCGTCTGTTCGGTGACCGGCGGTACGGCTACCGCCGAGATATGCGACGGTATCGACAACGACTGCAACAACAAGATAGACGATGCGTGGGAGCGGTCGGCCGGTTGTACGGTCGACTGTAAGAATGACTCTTGTACCATCGGCACCGGCGCCTGTCAGCGGAGCGGCGCATTTGTTTGCAATGCCGGGCATACCGCTGTGGTGTGCAATGCGGCGGTGGTCGCCGGCACTCCCGAACAGTGCAACGGCATCGATGACGACTGTATGGGCGATGTGGACGAAGCAGCCGAACTGACCGCTCCGAACTGCCTTGATCAGGACGGCGTCTGCGCGGGGACCAAGAAGGCCTGCGGCGGCGTGAACGGATGGCTCGACTGCGGTCAGACCCAGTATGCGGCCAACACCAACGGCACCTACGAGTCGTCGGGTGAAACGCTCTGCGACGGCAAGGATAACGACTGCGATGGTTCGGTCGACGAGGCGCTGTCGAGTTACGGTCCCGCCTGCGACAACCCGGTGGGGGCGGCTACTCCGCTCCGCGGTGTTTGTGTCGGCGCCCGCAAGAGTTGTGCGAGCGGCTCTTGGGCCGCCTGCGGCGTGGCTGAGTTCGGCGCCAGCTATCAGGCGACCGAGGATCAGTGCGACTATCTCGACAACGACTGCGACGGGACGGTCGACGAAGGGTTCATCAGCGACGGCAAATATTATCTCGACACGGCCTGCGGCAACTGTCAGACCAACTGCACGACGATATACGCTAACCCCAACGCTCACGGCGTCTGCGATGCGATCGGTGTCCCTGAATGTAGAATGATCTGCACTAACCCCACAGTCTATTTCGACCTCAATAATGTGCCCGATGACGGCTGTGAGTTCATGCTCGATCCGGACGCGATCTATGTGAGCAGTGGTGATACGACGGCCTTTGATACGGCGGGCTGCGGACTTGGGCCTTCGGCGACCGGCGGCGGCCGCTATCCGTGCAAATCGATAGGCTACGGACTTGCTCGCGCGGCGGCGCTCGGCCGGAGCAAATTGTTCGTTGCCGACGGCACCTACGAGGAGACGGTCGAACTCAAGGACGATAAGAAGAAGAGTCTTTACGGCGGCTACCGGCCCGACAATTGGGGACGCAATGAAGACAACGATCATCATCCGCTTTCCACGATGACCATCATCCGCGGCAACGACACGATGCACGAACCGCACAAGATGACCATCTACGCCAGCGGCATCACCACGGCGACGGTCGTTGAGGGGTTCGTGATCTACGGGCAGAGCGCGACCGGCGCATCGGGCAACAGTTACGCCATCTATGTAACCGGTTCGAATAATCAATTCGCCATACAATACAATATCATCTACGGCGCGACGGGTGGCCCGGGCGCGAACGCGGGACAGGCTGATGCAGGATTGCCCGGTGGCGCCGGCGGCGGCCGCGCCGATAATCCGGCGGCGTACGATGCGGTACAGACCAACCACAGTAGCGGTAACAGCGAATGCAACAATGATCGCTCCAAAGGGAATGTCGCCTACCAGAACGGCGGGATCAGCTCCTGCGGATCGGCAGGTGGTCACGGTGGAGGAAATGTTTGCTCACCAGCGCCATCTCGAAATACCCAAAACAGTGGTGAGCCGGGGAGCAATGGCTCGACCACCGGCGGTACCGCTGGATCGGGAGGAGAAGAGGGTTATGATGGTCAAATAGAAAGCGTAAGCTATCCTGATCCGTATGTTGATTTTGATTGCGTCATACCTACTTCCCATATGGACGGTTACAATGGGACCAATGGCGGCAACGGTGGTAACGGCACGGGTGGGTCCGGATGCACTGCCGGTACGTCCGGTACCGTTTCGAACGGCCATTGGGGCGGAGCTAGCGGTAGCGTGGGCTCGGCCGGTACCGCAGGCGGCGGCGGCGGTGGTGGCGGTGCGGGCGGCGGCGGTAACATTATAAATGGTTCTTATGATGATGTGCTGGGCGGTCGCGGCGGCGGTGGTGGCGCCGGTGGATGTGGTGGCGCCGGTGGTGTTGGAGGATCAGCGGGCGGCGGCAGTTTTGTCATTTTCATAACGGCGAGCGTTACGACCGCACCCTCTATCAATTATAATACCATATATGGCGGCACCGGCGGTCGTGGCGGGAGCGGCGGCATCGGCGGCGCCGGAGGAGAGGGCGGCGTTGGCGGCAATGGCGGCTATGCCGGTGTTGCGGTTCCGCTCAACTGCGGTAATGCGGGCGGCACCGGCGGTAACGGCGGTAATGGCGGCGCGGGCGGCGGCGGCGGCGGCGGATGTGGTGGCGCGGCGATAGGCATCGCGTACCAGACCGGTATCGTTCCTTCGATGACCGGCAATAATATAGTTGCGGGTAGTGGCGGCGCGGGCGGCGCGGGCGGCTCCTCGATGGGCAGTCAAGGCGGCGATGGATCGACCGGCGTGCACACACCCACGGCAACGTACTAAGGAGGCGGCCATGATAAAGAACGCAATATTTCTCCTCACGATAGCGGCGCTCCTCCTCGCGGTCTCCTGTTCCTCGAAAAACAACAGCGGTCCCGATACTGGCGGGGATGACGATGGGTCCGGCACCGACGAATTGACGCCCGATCCCGACAAGGCGCTCCCCGAAAAAGATGTCCTGCCCGATGTTGAGGGAACGCCCGACAGCGATGGTATCGATCCCGACGATATGGCGGTCGATGATGATGAGACAGCGCCCGACGAAGCGGTCGACGGTGCCGATGAGGCGGTCGACCAATCTATCCCCGACGAAACGGCGGATGAGTCGGTCGATACTTTTGTTCCCGACGAAACGACCGATACTGCGGTCGATCAGACGATACCGGACGATGATGTCGCGGCGCCGGACGGTGCCGATGAGAATGTTTCGGATGATCAGCCGGATCAATCGGATCAAACCGATCAGTCGGATCAATCTTCAGATGTTACCGTGGATGATACGGCCGATGCGGACGTGACCCCGGTCGATATCGATACCGTGGTCACCTGTGAGGATGACGGCGTCACCTGTACGACCGAACTCATCGTCGGCGGTCAGTGTCGCCACATCGCCCAGCACGACGAGTGCGGACTGGGCGAACTGTGCGATCAGACCGAAGGTTGTCGTTCGGCTGCGGGCTGGGCCTGTATCGCCTGCCCCAACGGGGTGCAGGATTGCGCCCATCCGGCGACCGATATCTGCGCCACGATACGGATCACCGCCGACCCGGTCTGTCTTATCCCCTGCACCTTCCAGTCGGAGTGCGGCGCGGGATACACCTGTGCCGAGGTGTTCGATGAATACGATCAGTCGCTCGGTTACGGATGCGTTCCCGACAATAATGTCTGCTGTATGAATTTCGACGGTGATTCGTCGGGTATCGGCGCCGACTGTTCGTCGCAGGATTGCGATGAATCGGATCCGGCGGTCTACCCCGGCGCCCTTGAAGAGTGCAACGGGCTGGACGACAACTGTGTCGACGGTGTCGATGAGGGGGTCGTCGGTCCCTACTGCGAAGATCAGGACGGCGCCTGCTTCGGCGCGCGCCATTCCTGTGACGGCCTGAACGGCTGGGCCGTTTGTACCGAGACCGAATATGCCTCCAGCGCCGACTGGCAGGCGGTCGAGAGTTGGTGCGACAGCATCGATAACGATTGCAACGGTCAGATAGACGAACCTTTCGCGGCGCAACTATATAAGGTCTGTTCGGCCGGCATCGGCGTCTGCCTTTCCAACGGTGTGATGCTCTGTGCCGCCGACAAACTAAGCGTCGTGTGCGGTGCGACGCCCAAAACGGCGCCCGAATCGCCCGATGAACTGACCTGCGATAACAAGGACAACAACTGCGACGGGCAGGTCGACGAACCGTGGAACCGCAATGTCGGCTGTGCCGCGAACTGCAAGGGCGATCTGTGCTATGTCGGCGACGGCGTCTGCCGCGCGACCGGCGTCCGCATCTGTTCGGGCGGCGGTACCGTCTGTTCGGCCACCGAGGGGATACCCGATCCTTCCGACCTGACCGGCGGCGGCGTCGAGAACAAATGCGACGACATCGACAACGACTGCGACGGCGAGGCCGATCAGCCGTGGAACCGCCACAACGGCACCTGCGATAACCCCAACGGTTGTAAGAACGAGGTCTGCTACGCCGGTGTAGGCGCCTGCCGCACCGCGGGGATACTCGTCTGCAATGCGCTCAAAGACGATGTCGAATGCAATGCGGTCGAAGGTATACCGGCCGACAGTGAATTCTGCAACAATCTCGACGATAACTGCAACGGTACGGTCGACGAAGGCTTTGCCGCGAAGAACCAGCCCTGTACCGTCGGTATCGGTGAATGCCGCAAGAACGGCGTTACCATATGCGCTTCCGACCAGTTAAGCGTTGTCTGCGGAGCCGTTCCGGGAGATCCCGCCGCCGAATTGTGCGATGGACTCGACAACAACTGCGTGGGCGGCGTCGACGAACCGTGGCCGCTCAAGAACACCCCCTGCTCGAACGGGTTGGCGGGCGCCTGCGAACGGACCGGTATCTATGTCTGCAAGAGCGACAAGAGCGACATCGAATGCAATGCGCCGACCGTCAACGGTACGCCCGAGCAGTGTGACGGTATCGACAACAACTGTGCGGGCGGCGTCGATGAAACGTGGCCCGACAAGAACACCGCCTGTACGAACGGACAGGTCGGCGCCTGTGAACGGGCCGGCATCTATGTCTGTAACGCAGCCAAGACCGGCATTGAATGCAATGCGCCGACGATCAATACCGCCGGACTCACCGAATCCTGTAACGGGATCGATGACGACTGCGACGGTCTTACCGATGAAACGTGGTCCGACAAGAACACCGCCTGCTCGAACGGACAGGTCGGCGCCTGTGAACGGGCCGGCATCTATGTCTGCAACGGTGCGCAGACCGGCATTGAATGCAATGCGCCGACGATCAATACCGCCGGACTCACCGAATCCTGTAACGGGATCGATGACGACTGTGACGGCCTTACCGATGAAACGTGGTCCGACAAGAACACCGCCTGTACGAACGGACAGGTCGGCGCCTGTGAACGGCCCGGCATCTATGTCTGCAATGGTGCGCAGAACGGCATCGAGTGCAATGCGCCGATGATCAATACCGCCGGACTCACTGAATCCTGCAACGGCATCGACGACGACTGCGACGGGCTTACCGATGAAACGTGGCCCGACAAGAACACCGTCTGCTCGAACGGACAGGCCGGCGCCTGTGAACGGCCCGGTATCTATGTCTGCAATGGTGCGCAGAACGACATCGTATGCAATGCGCCCCTGATCAATACCGCCGGACTCACCGAATCCTGCAATGGCATCGATGACGATTGCGACGGTCTTACCGATGAGACATGGCCCAACAAGAACACCGCCTGTACGAACGGACAGGTCGGCGCCTGTGAACGGACCGGCATGTATGTCTGCAACGGTGCGCAGACCGGCATCGTCTGTAATGCGCCGCTCATCGATAATGCGGGCTTTACCGAGACCTGCAACGGTATCGACGACGACTGTAACGGCGCGGTGGATGATCACTGGACTCGCCATGACGGGACCTGCGACAACACGAACGGCTGCAAGAGCGATGTGTGCTACGATGGTGTCGGCGCCTGTCGTGAGGCGGGCATACTCGTGTGCAACGACGATGAGGACGATGTCGAATGCAACGCGGTGGCCGGGATACCGGCGGGTGGCGATCCGTGCAACGGGCTGGACGACAACTGCAACGGTGAGGTTGACGAGGCCTATGCCGCGGACAAGGGCAAGGCCTGTTCGGTCGGCGACGGCGAATGTCGACGCAACGGTATCACGGTCTGTAACGTCGAGGGAACGGGGGTCATCTGCAATGCGACCGAAGGTTCTCCGACCGCCGAACTCTGTGACGGACTCGACAACAACTGTGCGGGCGGGATCGACGAACTGTGGTCCGACAAGAACACCGTCTGCTCTAATGGGTTGGCCGGCGCCTGCGAACGGCCCGGCATCTATATCTGCAACGGCGCGAAGGATGGTCTGGTATGCAATGCGCCGATAGTCGGTGGCACGCCGGAACAATGCGACGGCATCGATAATAACTGTGCGGGCGGCGTCGATGAGACATGGCCGCTGAAGGGCACTGCCTGCTCGAACGGACTGGCGGGCGCCTGTGCCCGAAGCGGCGTCTATGTCTGCAATGGTGCCAAGACCGATATCGAGTGCAACGCGCCGACCGCAAGCGGCACCCCCGAGGTATGCGACGGCATCGACAACGACTGTGCCGGCGGGGTCGATAACGGCCTGACCGGCGATCCTTGCGCCAATCAGACCGGCGTCTGTGCCGGTACCCGACAGTCGTGCGGCGGCACGGCCGGCTGGCTCGCCTGCGGACCGACCCAGTACGCAGCCAATGCGAACGGTACCTACGAGCAGAACGAAACGATCTGCGACGGCAAGGATAACGATTGCGACGGGTCAGTCGATGAGAACGTCGCCTCCTACGCCGAACTCTGTCCCCTTCAGAGTGGCGTCTGCAAAGACTCCCGCAAGACCTGCGGTGGCGCGTCAGGTTGGCTTGCCTGCACGGCGGAGAACTACGGCGGCAGTTATGTCGCGGACGAGAACTCCTGTGACTATCTCGACAACGACTGCGACGGTACGGTCGACGAAGGGTATCTCAACGGCGGTAAGTACACGCTGGACACCGCCTGCGGCGACTGTTCGACCAACTGCGCGGTCATCTACCAGAAAGACAATGCCACCGGCACTTGCAACTCGACCGGAGCTCCGGTTTGTCAGCTCTCCTGCACGGCAGGATTTTTCAATCTGAACCAGATACCCGACGACGGGTGCGAGTTCGAGCTTCTGTCGACCGTCATCTATGTTTCGACGACCAACGGCACCGACGACGCCACCTGCGGCAACGGTCCGATAGGGACCGGCGCCGGGAATCATCCGTGCAAGACGATATCCTACGGCCTTACCCGCGCCTACAACACCACCCGGGCGCAGGTCCGTGTGGCCGACGGCCTCTACGAAGAGACGGTGGAATTGCGCAACGGCATATCGCTGTACGGCGGATACAAAGCCGATTCGTGGGAAGAACATGTTCCTTCGACACTGACGATGGTGCGTGGCACGACGACGCTCTATGACCCGCATAGGGTGACCATTATTGCAAGCGGCATCACCGACACGACCGAGGTGAAAGGTTTCGTTATCTACGGGCCCGACGCAGGGATACCGAGCGGCAACAGTTATGCGATCTATATAACCGGGTCCAACGCTTCTCTCGCCCTTCGCAACAACATCATCTATGGCGGCGCGGGTGGTCCCGGCGGTGACGGCGGTGCCGGAGTGTCCGGAACCGTGGGTGGCAACGGGGTAGGGCGAACCTCGGATCCTGCCGGCTATGATGCGAAGAATGCGGGCGATACCGATGGGACTCATAGCGAGTGTACAGCCGCAACCCGTCAATACTCCAACGGCGCGGCCAGTTCTTGCGGCGGTGCCGGCGGCAACGGCGGCGGGAATACCTGTAGTCCGGTCAATGACACGCCGACCAGCGGCGCGGCCGGTGCGACCGGCGCAGGCACCGGCGGCGGTGCCGGCGGTATAGCAGGCTACGACATGACCAATGGGTACACGTCCAGTGATGGGGCTTTTTGCAACGAATTCTCCCTTTCCTCTTCAAAGAACGGCGCCAACGGCGCTAATGGCAATAGCGGCGCCGAAGGGGCGGCTGGAGTGGGCGGCTCCTTTGTGAATGGCGGTATCGTTTCCATCCATTGGAGCGGCGCCACCGGTGCGAAAGGGGGGAACGGCGCTACAGGAGCTGGCGGTGGCGGTGGCGGCGCGGGCGGCGGTGCGAATTCCACCAACAGCAACAATGATTATGATGATACTTTCGGTGGTCATGGCGGCGGCGGCGGCGCGGGCGGCTGCGGTGCGACCGGTGCGACCGGCGGCACGGCGGGCGGCGGCTCTTTCGCCATCTTCATCATCCACAGTGAGGCGCCGACCCTTGAGGACAATAAGATATTCATCGGTGCCGGCGGTAACGGCGGCAAGGGTGGCAACGGCGGCGGCGGCGGCGCGGGGGGCAATGGCGGCGATGGCGGTCTTTCCGGCGTTTCGTTCCCGACCGCCTGTTCTGGTAACGGCGGCAAGGGCGGCAAGGGTGGTCGCGGCGGCCACGGCGGCGGCGGCGGCGGCGGCGCGGGCGGTGTCGCCTTTGGCATAGCGCTCTACGATGTGGCCGGCTCTCCGTCATATGAAGCCGACAATACTTTTAGTGGCGGTGCGGGCGGTAACGGCGGCGCAGGCGGTGCATCGTTCGGCAACACCGGCACGGCTGGCGTGACCGGCGGCGAGGCCAATGTCTTTGCGTTCGGTTCAGCCTTATGCGGCAATGGTCAGCAAGATGCTGGCGAAGAGTGCGATCTTGCGGGCGACAATAACGATTGCTCCACCTGCTCGTCGACCTGTCATCTCCGTGCGGCGAATGTTTGCGGTGACGGCTACACCTGCGGCACGGAAGAGTGTGATGATGCCAATACTAACCAGGATGACGGTTGTTTCAACAACTGTAAGAATGGTTACCGTCCGATAGGTGCGCAGGCCGTCAATCCGAACAAGACCGCCATAACCGGTTGGTCCTGTGATCAGGACAATTGGTCCGGTGCCGTCACGGTGCTCCTCAACTTCGGTTACTGGAATGGTTCAGCCTATGCCTATCATTCCGGAGTCACGGTGACCGCCAACCTTTCTTCCGACGCGGGCGTACAGGCATCATGCGGCGGGACCGATAACCATAACTTCACCTATGACGCCACCGCCAAGGTGGCCGAGATGGAGTCCGGCGGCTATGGGAAACCCTATATCGTCTGGAGTTACGGTTATGACGCGGTGGTCGGCCCGGTCGGTTCGCCCTATTGGTATGAATGGAACCCGCTCCAGAACTTTGGACAGGTCATGGTCTTTTGCGGCAACAGCATCATAGAAGCGGGAGAGGTATGTGACGACGGCAATACCGATGACAACGACACTTGCCGCAATGATTGTACGCGGCGTTGCGAAGCCGATTGGTGGTATCACAACGGTCATTGCTATCAGTACGTTTCCGGTGCACAGGCATACACCACTGCGGCTACGGATTGTAACGGAAAGGGCGCATACCTTGCGGCCATCGCTACTGCGGCGGAGAACAGCTTTGTGACCTCTCTTGCCCCTTCGACTTCAGTGTGGCTTGGTCTGGCGGAGACCTATTCTACCGCCGTTTCCGGCAACAATTCTGCGGCGACCGCCTTTGTCACCGGTAAATATGGCGGGCAATATACCGGTGCGACAACATCCGGCAACCCAATGAATTATTATAAGATTACGCCCTTGAACAATGGGAGATACTCTTTCTATTTGCGCGGGTTGAGTGTGGATCTCGATCTTTATTTGTATCAGAGCAATTGCACGACCCAGATAACGTCCAGTGCCGCCGGTGGCACTGCGGATGAAAGTATTTTCAGAGATCTTACCGGAGGGACTACGTATTGTGTACGGGTCGGCTATAGCACTAATGCTTCAAGCTACACGCTAACACTAAATTATGTTGGGGGAGATGAGCATCAGTACAAGCATTGGATAACAAGTGAACCCTACGATTACGCCAATTGGGCGCTCAATGAACCCAATAACGACAATGAGGATTGTACCGAAAAAGTGGCCGATGGCACCTGGAATGATATAACCTGCACTGGGTCACGAGCCTATGTTTGTGAAAAGGTGGCACCATAAGAGATTTGGTTTGAACATATACCGGAGGACCCGATGAGAAACCTGCTCATCCTGTGCGGTGCGTTGCTGTTGGCGTTCATCGCCGCCTGCGACTCGAAAAACCCGACGAACAAAGAAGATGCCGATGAGCCGCTCTTCGACGGCGATCTTATCGTCGGTGATGAGGACGGACTCTTCGACGACGGCGACAGTGTCACCGAGTCGGAACCCGACACCGACGGCGTGAAACCCGAGGGGGACGTCTCTCCCGAAGCCGATATGACGCCCGATGACGACGGCGTTCAGCCTTCCGACGACGGAACCGAGATGACCGACGACGGTACGGTGATCTCCGACGGCGATGAGGAGCCGATCGATGAGGACGCGGTCGCTGTCGATGATGGGACCGTGGCGACCGACGATCAGGTCGTGGTCGGCGACGATACCACGCTGGTCGACGACACGGTGGTGCCCGACAGCGATTCATCGGTAACCTGCGCGGATGATGGGGTCAGTTGTACGCAGGATGTGGTGATCGGCGGGCAATGCGTGCATCTGCCGCGTCATCAGACCTGTCCGACCGGCAAACTGTGCAGTGCGCAGGCAGGTTGTGTCGCCCCGAACGACTGGATATGCCGCTCCTGCCAGAACGGTCCTTCCGATTGCAAATACGCGACCGATATCTGCGCGCCGTTCCTCGGCGAAGACCTCTGCATGCTGCCCTGTACGACCAGCGCCGAATGCCCGTCGGGCTTTGTCTGCAACGAGATATACGACGATCAGAACGTATTCCTCGGTACCGGTTGCACCCCCGGCAACTATGTCTGCTGTCTGAATCTCGACGGCGATATCGCTGGCGTCGGCGCGAAGTGTTCGCTCAAGGACTGCGACGAATCGTCGGACGACATCTATCCCGGCGCGTCGGAGATCTGCAACGGCAAGGACGACAACTGTAACGGCAGTACCGATGAAGCGCTCGGCACCGCACCGCTGTGCACAAAACAGGACGGCATCTGTCAAGGTTCCCAGAAAACCTGCGGCGGCTCTTCCGGCTGGATAGACTGCAACAACGCCGCTTATGCTGCGTGGAACGACAAATATCAGACGACCGAGACCCTGTGCGACGGGTTAGACAACGACTGCAACGGAGAGGTGGATGAACCGTTCGCCGCGGAATTGCAGGAACTCTGCATGGTCGGGGTCGGCGAATGTCTGCGGGTTGGTTTGACCGTCTGCACTGCGGCGGGTGACGATGTGAAGTGCAGTGTGACACCCGGAACGCCGGCGGCTTTCGAGATGTGCAATGACAAGGACGATAACTGTAAGGATGGCATCGATGAGGGTTTCGACGGTAAGAACACCCCCTGCTTCAATGGTACCGGCGCCTGCAAGCGGGCCGGAGTGTACAGTTGTTCGACCGACGGTTGGGAACTGGTCTGCGATGCGGTCGCGGGGACTCCGACCGACGAGCAGTGCAACGGCATAGACGATGACTGTAAGAACGGGGTCGACGATGGCGTGGCGGCGATCGCGCCGAATTGCACCAAAATATATGGCGTCTGCAACGGCATCAAGCAGAAATGCACCGGTTCTCAGGGTTGGCTTGACTGCGGGCAGACCGACTATCTCGTTTATTCGAGCGGACTCTATCAGGAAGGGACCGAAACGCTGTGCGACGGGTATGACAACGATTGCGACAATGCGGTGGACGAGTCCCTTGCCAACTATGCCCCTGCCTGCGACAATCCGGTCGCTCCGACCACTCCGCTCCGTGGCGTTTGTGTCGGCGCCCGTAAGGCGTGCGGCGGACTTTCGGGTTGGCAGACCTGCGGCGCGGCTCAGTTCGGCGCCAGTTATCAGGCCAGCGAGAATCTCTGCGACTACCTCGATAACGATTGCGACGGCGTGGTGGACGAGGGTTTCCTGAACGCGGGAACCGGAAAATACGACCAGAATATCGCGTGCGGTAACTGCCAGACCAACTGTATCACCATCTACGGCAAGCCAAACTCCTACGGCACCTGCAATGCGACCGGAACGCCGGTTTGCGTACTCAACTGCGACAGCGGCGCCTATAATCTTAACCAGATACCGGACGACGGCTGTGAGTTCGTACTGGATACCGACGCGATCTATGTTTCCGCGTTGGACGGCGACGATCTCGATCCTAACTGCGGCCTCGGGCCGGTGGCTATCGGTCAGAAGCCGTGCAAGACCATTGCGCATGGCATTTCCCGCGCTCAGGCAGTGGTTCCGGCCCGTACCAAGGTTTATGTTGCCAACGGCACCTACGAAGAGACGGTCGAACTTAAGAATGGCATCAGCCTGTTGGGCGGCTATCGTCCGGACACGTGGAGTCGGCCTACGGATCTTCGCACTACGATGACCATCGTGCGCGGCAACGACACGATGCACGAACCGCACAAGGTGACCATCTACGCCAGCGGCATTACCACGGCGACGGTCGTTGAGGGGTTCGTGATCTACGGGCAGAGCGCGACCGGAGCATCGGGCAATAGTTACGCCGTCTATGTGACCGGTTCGAACGGGCAGTTGGCGATACGCTACAACGTTATTTACGGCGCCTCGGGCGGACCGGGAGCGAACGCGGGACAGGCGACGGCCGGAGCGGCGGGCGGCGCCGGCGGTGGTCGGCCGGCCGATGGGACCGGATATGATCCGTTCGAGGGCAATGGGCGTGGTTCCGGTTGTACCACATCGCGTCAGAATGAAAACGGCGGTAGCAGTACCTGTAGTGTTGCGGGTGGTCGTGGTGGTGGCAATTATTGCTATCCAACTCAGGATACGCGCGGTAGCTCTCGATCAGGTTCCACAGGTGTTGGTACGAGTGGCGGCGCAGGCGGTACCGGAGGATATGACGGACAAGTCACTTATGTTGATTATAATGATCCTTATTTCAAGGATTGTAATGTTGCCGGGATGCCGGGAACCATGAATGGGACTGATGGTGGCAATGGTTCGGTCGGTACAAATGGTGCATTAGGTGCTGGTTGTGCAAACACAACAGGAACTGTTTCAGGCGGTCACTGGCTTGGTGGCACTGCTGCCGCCGGCGTCTCCGGTGCCGCCGGCAGCGGAGGTGGCGGTGGTGCCAGCGGTGGCGGCGGTGATAGCGATTCGGGCCTTGGCGTAAACGATGTGCTCGGGGCACATGGCGGCGGCGGCGGTGCCGGCGGATGCGGCGGTGCCGGCGGTACCGGTGGCGCGGCGGGCGGTAGCAGTTTTGCCATATTCATAAACGGCAGTGTCGCTGCCATCAACATAAACAATAATCTTATAACACGCGGCACGGGTGGTGCTGGAGGCGCCGGTGGTGGTGGTGGCTCTGGCGGGGAAGGCGGAAAGGGGGGAGAAGGGGGACGGACCAAGAACACGCCACCCCTTAACTGTGGCGGGCAAGGCGGCAAAGGCGGCAACGGCGGCAACGGTGGCAACGGCGGTGGCGGCGGCGGCGGATGCGGAGGCAATGCCATCGGCATCGGATACAGCGGGACCGCCCCGACACGAAGCGACAATGCATTTTCCGGTGGTACCTTTGGTACCGGCGGTGCGGGAGGTCCTTCGATGGGCACTCCGGGGACCGCAGGCACGAACGGCACTGTTGCGAATGCAGTAGCGTATTAAGGGGGCGGCCATGATAAAACATACGATATTTTTTGCTATCCTTTTGTCGCTTCTGTTCTTTGCCGCCTGCGAAGAGAATAAACCGGCGGAATGTACGGTGCCGGAGGATTGCGGCGATGGCTTCGATTGTGTCGAGGGCACCTGTGTCGTTATCGAAGACGATAGCGATACAACGACCGACACGGCAACTGACAAAGAGACCGGTCTGCCCGAAAAAGAGGCGTCGCCGGAAACGGACATTATTCCCGATGCGCCCGATACGGGCGACCTCGACATCGTTCCGGTCGACGACGGTCCGACCGAACCGGACGACGATATCGTTCCCGCTGACGGCGATGAACCGGCGAGCGATATGGACGGGAGCGACGCGACCATCACCGAATCGGACATCTCTTCCGACACGGATGAGGGCGCTACCGATGACGCGGTCACGCCGACCGACGATGGCGCGGCGCTTCCCGACGACGATCCGGTCACGGTCGATGATGCCGCGATAGCGGTCGATGATGCGGTGATCACCGATCAAGGGACCGGCGACGATACCGTTATCGTCGACGAGGACACGGCGCTTCCCGATGCGACCGATACGCTCATCCCCGATGAGGATGCGGTGGTCGTCTGTGAAGATGCTCATGCATGCACCGAAGAAATGGTCATCGGCGGGCAGTGCCATCACCTGCCGCGGCACGACCAGTGCGGTCTTGCCCAGCTCTGCAGTCCCGAAGAGGGGTGTATCGATCCCGACGGCTGGATCTGCGCCTCCTGCGTCAACGGCCCGCAGGAATGCAAATATGGGTCGGATATCTGCGCGCCGATACTCGGATCGCCGGTATGTCTCACCGCCTGTATGACCGACGAAGAGTGCGCGCCCGGTTTTACCTGCGGCGAGGTGTTCGACGAGTTTGACAATTCGCTCGGGTTCGGCTGTCTGCCGGATAACAATATCTGCTGTATCAACTTCGACGGCGATGCGGCCGGTATCGGCGCTGAATGTCAGATCCACGACTGTGATGAATCGAATGCCGAGGTCTACCCCGGAGCGACGGAGATCTGTAACGGTGTCGATGACAACTGTTCCGGCGTCGCCGATGAGAACATACAGTCAAAAGCGCCCTACTGCGAGAAACAGCAGGGGGTCTGTTTCGGCTCCAAAAAAACCTGCGGCGGCGTGGGTGGCTGGTCTCCCTGTACCGACGCCTACTATGCCGGTTTCGATGGCCGTTATGAGGCGGTCGAGGCGACCTGCGATGCGGCGGACAACGACTGCAACGGAGAGATAGACGAACCGTTCGAAGCGGTCCTCTACAAGACCTGCACCTCGGGCCTCGGCACATGCAAAGAGTCGGGCTTTACCGTCTGCAACGACGACGGTGATGGGGTGAAGTGCAATGCGGTGCAGGGAACACCCGTCATCCCGGAGAAATGCGATAACCTCGACGACGACTGTGACGGGGTAGTGGACAATGGGTTCCCCCTAAAGAACACCGCCTGCGTGGTTGGCGTGGGCATCTGTCAACGGACCGGAGTCAATATCTGCAAAACGGATGGCAGCGGCACCCAGTGCACCGTCTCGCCGGGGACCCCTGCGGCATCCGAGACCTGTAACGGACTCGACGACAACTGCGTCAACGGTATCGATGAAGGATTGACCGGTGCTCTCTGTTCAAATCAGGTCGGTGTCTGTAGCGGGACGCGTAAATCATGCGGCGGCACCGCGGGATGGATAGCCAACTGCGGACCGACCGAATATGCGAATCAGGCGAACGGCACCTACGAACAGACCGAGACGAAATGTGACGGTCTGGACAATGACTGCGACGGGTCGGTCGATGAGAACGTCGCCTCCTACGCCGAACTCTGCCCGCTTCAGAGCGGCGTCTGCAAAGACTCCCGGAAGATCTGCGGCGGAATATCAGGCTGGCAGAATTGTACTGACGCGAGTTACGGCGTGAACTATCAGACGACCGAGAATAAGTGTGATTATCTCGACAACGATTGCGACGGACAGGTGGATGACGGGTATCTTAACGGCGGCAAATATGACCAGCCGACCGCTTGCGGCAATTGCTCTACCGACTGTACGGCGATCTACGCCAAGCCGCACGGATTCGGCAGCTGCAACGCGACCGGGACCCCGATCTGTCAACTTTCCTGCAACGGCGGGTTCTTTAACTTGAACGGCATACCCGACGACGGGTGCGAGTTCGAGCTTTTATCGACCGTCATCTATGTTTCGACGGCCGACGCACAGGCAATTGATGATGCCACCTGCGGTTTGGGGCCCGTCGGGACCGGCGCCGGGAATCATCCGTGCAAGACGATATCCTACGGTCTCACCCGTGCCTACAATGCCACCCGGTCGCAGGTCCGTGTGGCCGACGGCACCTACTCCGAGACCGTGACGCTCAGGAACGGTATCTCTTTGTACGGCGGGTATAAGGCCGACACATGGGAGCGCAATGAAGACATCCAGGGCCATGTGCTTTCTACGCTTACCGTAGTGCGCGGCAATGAGGCGGGTACCCATAAACGGACCATCATCGCCAATGCCATCACCAGCACGACGGTGGTGAAGGGTTTCCTCATTTACGGACAGGAGGCTACCGCCGCGGGCGGCAACTCCTATGCGATCTATATTAGCGGTGGTGCCACCGCGCTCACCATCAGCGACAACATCATCTATGGCGCAGCGGGAGGACCGGGTGCGAACGGCGTTAACGTGACCACGCCCGGCGCAGCGGGGGGTAACGGTACGGCGGGGCCTAATGCATACCAGACAAGTTCGTATAATTGTACTGCTTCACGCCAAAATGCTAATCGGGGAACAAACGCTACCTGTTCCAACGCCAATGGCGGCAACGGCGGCGGCAACCAGTGTCAACCTCACAATCTGACGCGAGACAGCGGTATCATTGGTTTCAACGGCGAAGGTGTGAATGGGGGAGCAGGCGGTATTGAAGGATACGATGCCCAATTCGTATCTTCATCGGTATGTAATGATTATGATCAACCAGAACCTATGGAAGGCGCCAACGGGGCCGATGGTGGCAGTGGCGCTGAAGGAGCCGCAGGCGTAGGAGGTCTTTTGGTGAAAGGTAGTATTTCAGCAGCGCATTGGCTCGGTGCTGCCGGTACTGCGGGCGGGGCGGGTGTATCCGGCGGCGGCGGCGGCGGCGGCGGTGCGGGCGGCGGCGGGGCCGACAATAATAAGAACAATGATGTGCTGGGCGGTCACGGCGGTGGCGGCGGTGCGGGCGGTTGCGGCGCGGCCGGTGCGACGGCCGGTACTGCGGGCGGCGGTTCGTTCGGTATATTTATCATAGGTCCCGGTATGCCGACCCTCATGGATAATACCATCATGAGCGGTACCGGCGGTACCGGCGGCAAAGGCGGCAACGGCGGCGTCGGCGGCGCCGGCGGTCATGGTGCCAGCGGTGGTTCCAACGTTTTTTGCGGTGCAGCCGGCGGTAAAGGTGGTGAAGGCGGTCGCGGCGGTCACGGCGGCGGCGGCGGCGGCGGAGCGGGCGGTGTTGCTTACGGCATTGCCTACAGCGGCGGCGTTCCGACCATGAGCGGGAACACCTTTGTCGGCGGATCCGGCGGATCCGGCGGCGCAGGCGGTGCGTCGCTCGGCAATCCCGGCGGCGCCGGAGTTGCGGGAGACTCTGGAGATATAGGCGTTTTTTGATCGAAAGATACCAGCGGGGGCCTTTCGTGAGGGTGATCGTTACGGCAGCGGCGATAGCCTTCTTGGGGCTGTGCGGCGCCTCGTGTTCTTCAGAAAAACCCGATGACTGCCGGTCGGCGGCCGATTGCCCTTCCGATCAGGTCTATTTCTGCCTCGAGGGACGCTGTGTCCCGCTGACCGATCTCGATACCCTTGACGAAGATATCTTTGAAGGAGAGGCAGAAGACCTCGACCGCCCCGCGTTGCCCGAAAAGGACATACTGCCCGATCTGCATGACGGCGACACGGACGCTACGGACGGTGCCTCGTCCGACCGGGTGATGCCGGAAGCCGGTCTCCCCGATATGGCGGTCGCTGATGCCGATCGGCCTGACCACGACGCGGTCGCGGTCGATGATGCGGCCGACCCGGATGAAGATACGGTGTTGTACGACGATGACCATTCCGGAGAGGATGACGCGGATGACGCTCTTGTGCAGGACGATCTTCCCGATCAGGCGGGAAACGATGACGGCGATTCCGGCGATCTTCTCCCCGATGATGACGCGGTGTTGCCGGATGCGACGGGTCCCGATGGTGATATGATCCTGATCCCCGACGACGATGTTTCCTGCGACGATGCTATCGACTGCACGCAGGATGTCGTCGTGAACGGTGTTTGCATGCATCTGGCGCGCCATTATCTTTGCGGTCCGGCGGAACTTTGCTCTATCGAAGAGGGCTGTCGCAATGCCGACAGCTGGTTCTGCCAGAGTTGCCCGAAGGGTCCGGCGAGTTGCGCCCACTTGAGCGATATCTGCGCGCCGCTCCTCGGCAACGATGTGTGCCTGCTTCCCTGTTACTCCAATGTCGAATGTCCCGGCGGTTTTTCCTGCAACGATCTCTACGATGAGAATGATCAGTTCCTTGGCCGCGGTTGCACGCCGGACAACTATGTCTGCTGTCTCAATTTCGACGGCGACAACGCCGGTATCGGCGAAGAGTGCCCCCTGCACGATTGCGACGAGACCGATCCGGCCGTCTATCCCGGTCAAGTGGAGAGTTGTAACGATATCGACGACAACTGCGAAGGGACGATCGACGAAGGTAATCCGGGCGGCGGCGCTCAATGCCTCAGCGGTTTTCCCGGTATCTGTCGGCAGGGGATGAAGATGTGCGTCGCGGGCAGTCATCTGTGTCTGCCGATCACCGATGCGAGCAACGAGAAGTGCAACGCGATCGATGATGACTGCGATGGTCTGGTTGATGAGGACTGGGATGTCATCGAGGGGTGCACCGGGCCGTGTCTGTTCGACGAATGTCAATTGGGTGAGGGGGTGTGCCGTTCCTACGGCCGGTATCTCTGTTCGTCCGATCAGAACGGTATCGCGTGCAGCGCTGAGTTGCGTCCGGCCGACGAGCCGACCGGGATCGACGAACTCGGTACGGTCGATGAAACGCTTTGCGATTATCTTGACAGCGATTGCGACGGGGCGGTCGATGACGGATTCAAGGACCCGCTTTCCGGCCGCTATGAACGCGATACGGCGTGCGGTAACTGCCAGACCGACTGCACCGTCATCTACGACCGCGCCCATGCCCACGGCGTCTGCGATGTGCAGAGCGATCCGGTCTGCGTCATGCGGTGCGAACGGATAACCGACGGCGGCGCGATCGACGCCTACGACTTGAACCGGGTGCCCGATGACGGCTGTGAGTTCGTTCTCGATCCGGGAGCGGTTTATGTTTCGTCGCAGGACGGCGACGATCTCGCGCTCGATTGTGGTCTCGGACCGGTCGGTACGCGTCCCGGTGCGATCCCCTGCGCCACCATCGTCCGTGGGTTTGAACGGGCCGCGGAACTTGGTCGTATCAAGATACTGGTCGCCGACGGCCTGTATGAGCAGACCGTGACGGTGGCCGACGGCTTCTCGCTCTTGGGGGGACACCGGGCCGATACATGGGAGCGCCATGCCGCGTCGACCATGACCATTCTGCGCGCCACCGATGTCGATCCGGCGTTCACGCCCCACCGGGCGGCGGTCATCGTCAACGGCATCACGGCCGATACGCGCATCGACGGTCTGGTGATCTACGGCCAGAACAATCCGACCCCCGGCGGCAACAGTTACGGCATCCATGTTTCGGCGTCGGCGGCTACGCTGATCATCGAACAGGTCACGATCTATGCCGGTAACGGCGGACCGGGGATCGACGGTGTCGCCGGGGCGAACGGTCCGGCGGGTGTCGACGGCGCGGGACGTTCTTTCGATGGCGCCGGGTACGATACCTTCTCGGGCAACGGTATGCCCTGCACCGATCCCGACCGGGGATATCAGAACGGTGGCCGTCTGTCGTGCGATACGGACGAAGTGAACGGCGGCGACGGCGGCGGCACCCGTTGTGCGCCGCTGGGCGCTGATGAATATTCGGGTATCGACGGCATGCCCGGTTCCGGTCCGTACGGCGGCGAAGGCGGTGATGCGGGCAATGACGGCACCATCAATACGGCCGGATTGTGTACCCTTCCGCCGGCTCCCATGACCGGAAGCGACGGCATGAATGGGATGAGTGGTCTGAGCGGCGTGGGGGGTAGTGGCTGCGCGACGGCGTCCGGGGTGCTGTCCGGTTCCCATTGGACGGGGCCGGAAGGGGCCGACGGCATCGGCGGCACGCACGGAAGCGGCGGCGGCGGCGGCGGAGCGGGCGGCGGGGGCGATTCCAATGTCGAAGGGACCAACGATCGCATCGGTGGCGTGGGCGGCGGTGGCGGATCGGGCGCCTGCGGCGGCGGTCGGGGGCGCGGCGGAGCGGCCGGGGGCGGCAGTTTCGGCATTTTCGTCGTGGGCGGTATTGCCCCGGTCATCAGTGAAACATCGGTGATCATGGGGCTGGGCGGCGACGGCGGTGACGGCGGCGCGGGCGGATCCGGCGGCGTAGGGGGTTCGGGGGGTCCCGGCGGCCTTTGTCTTGATAACTGTTGGTGCTATCAGCGCGGCGGCAAGGGAGGCGAAGGGGGCGACGGCGGTCACGGCGGCGGCGGCGGCGGCGGTTGCGGCGGCGTCTCTTTCGGCGTCTATATCCATCAGGCGACCGGGGCGACCGACTACGAGAGTTCCGATCTCGGGAACGATTTTTCAGGCGGCGCTGGGGGACAGGGCGGCGCGGGCGGCGTATCGCTCGGTGCGAGCGGTACTGTCGGCGATCCCGGTTCGAACGGGGCGATCTACGTCGAATAAGTGCATAGTCGAGTTCTTTTTAGCGGGCATTCCCCGCACAGCGGCGCGCTTTTCTTGCAGTAATGCTTTCCCAGCATCACGATCTGTGCATGAAAGTCCTTGAAGGTGCTCAGAGAGCCGTCGAGTTCACCGCATATCGCCCGTTCGAACAGTTCGCGTATCGTTTCGTAGTCGTCGGCGACCGCCAACGGTAGGCGCGCCAGCATCCGTTTGGTGTAGGCGTCGACGACGAAAACCTTTCTATCAAAGCCGTAGCAGAGTATCGAGTCGGCCGTTTCAGGACCGATGCCCGACAGCGCGAGAAGTTCTCCCCGGAAGCGGCCGGTGTCGCGTTTCAGCGGCGAAACGCCGTCCCAACCGAGGTCGTCGGCGAGGAGCGCGATCAGGCGCGTCAGCCGTTCCGCCTTCTGCCGGAAGTAACCGGTCGGCCGGATGAGCGCCTCGAGCCGTTCACGCGGCAGTTCTCGCATCGCGGCGAGGGCGAGGGCGTCGGCATTCTTTAGGTTCGCGATCGCCTTTTCGACATTCACCCACGCGCAGTTCTGGGTAAGGAGCGCCCCGACGACGATCTCGAAGCGCGTTTCGCCGGGCCACCAGTGCTGAAAACCGAAATGGTCCCGCAAGAGAGGATAAAGGCGGGCGATGCGCCGCTCAGCGCTTTTGTTCGCGGGCATGGGCAAGAATGAGGGCGATGGTCTTGGCGTCGGCTATCTCGCGCCGCTCGATCATGGCGAGCGCCTCCTCAAGAGTGATCTCGATGGTCTCTATCTCCTCGTCGTGGTCGGGGAAATGGGTCCGTTCGTTTTCCGGGAGCGGTTCGACCGTGGCGATGAAATAGTACATGTACTCATCGGTATAGCCGCAGGAGACCCAGCCTTCGAACACCTCATGCGCCGCGACGACGCGGTGGCCGATCTCTTCCTCGAGTTCGCGGCGCATCGTCGCTTCGGGCGATTCGCCGGGGTCTATTTTGCCGGCGGGCGCTTCGATGATCCAGCCGCCGACCGGTGAGCGGAACTGCCGCTCAAGGATGAGGGTCCCGTTTTTCGTGACCGGCAGGACCGATATGGTTTTGACGAATCGGATGACGGCGTGGGTGACCGGCTCTCCGTTCTTCTTTTCCAGGTGGACATCGGCCACCGTGAATATCCGGGTCTTGAGTATCGGCTCTTCGCGGACTATTTTCATGGCGGGGTTCCTCCGTAAATTGTCCCATCTTATCGGCGGCCGGTCGAAAAAGCAAGCGCCGGCGGGGCGGTCGTTTTATTGACTCTGGCCCAACTATGCGATATATCTCGGCCGGTTCTCAAGGGGGGATGAATGTGCAATTCGGTAGCGACCGGATCAGGATGTTGAACCGGGTTTTCGCCGTTGCGGCGCCGATCATTGCCGGGATCATTTTTCTCGGTATATTCTGGCAGGGGTATCATACATTGCCCGAACATCTCTGGAAGGATCGCGACGACGGCATCATCACGATGAGTCATGCCCGCAATCTGGTCGAATATGGTTTCGTGGGGGTCAATCCTTCCGGTGAACGGGTCGAAGGCTACTCGACCCCGTTGCAATTCCTGACCTATCTTCTCCTTTACTTTTTTACCCGGCTCGACTATTCGGCGCTTGCGCTCATCCAGACCGTTCTTACCACCTTTTTCCTCGGCTTCATCTTTCACCGCTTCTTCGCCGCACGCCCCGTTATCGGTCTTTTCTGCACCGTCATCGCGGCGCTCTTCCTGCGCTATTCATACAGTTTCTTCGAATGGCACGGCTCAGGGATGGAGAACGCCCTGACCCATGTGTTCTTTCTTTTTTCGGTGTTACTCCTCGGTCGCGCCGTCGAGCGCGGGAACTTTTCGTACTGGATCGCTTTGCCGGTTTTTTTCGCCGCCATTTCACGCATAGAACTTATATATCCGGTCGCGGCGCTCCTGTTCCTTTTTACCGTGGTCCACTACTTCGTTCACCGCACTAAACGCGGGCTGATACTGACCGGTATCGTCCTGTCTCTGTGGCTTCTTCTCATGGCGATACGCTATCTCTATTTCGGCGCGATCTTTCCGAACACCGCTGCGGCGCAGGGGATATCGGTCGGCGGTCGCCTTTCGCTTCTGGTCGCCCTGTCGCCCGATGTCTGGAAGGATTCCTTCCGGTTGGTCGGCCATATCGTTTTCACGCAGCACATCTATGCCGCACTCTTTGCCCTTGCCGCGCTTCTGGTGGCGCGTCGTGATGCGTCGCTCTATTTCGTGTTCGGTGCGTTCGTGTTGTTGTTGGCGATGTTCGCCCTGCATCCCTTTCTGTTCGGCGAACCGCGGCTCGATCCCTCCCGTTCGACCACCCCGATGGCACTTTTCGCCGTCGCTGCGGCGCTCGTCCCGTTCGCCCGGGTACGTTCCGCCCGCGAATTCATTCTCCCCTTCGTGTTGGCGATAGTATGCCTATCGGTGTATCTGTACAAGGAGAAGCCGACCCCCTACGAGATCTGCTGCAAACCGAAGAACTTCGAGGCGGTGCGCAAAGATTTTCTGCGCGAGGCCCAGAAATACGATATCCCGCGGCCGACGGTCGCCATCCCTGATCTGGGGGTGGTGAGTTGGTACAAGGAATTTAATGTGGTCGACTTCGGTCTGCTCGGCTCCACCATGATGACCGCGCTTCACGGATATCCGCCGCTCCTTGCCGAGTATTTCTTCGAATATGCGGCGCCCGATGTCATCGAAAATCACTGTGCGTGGTCCTGTCGCGTACACTATCTTTTCTCCGATCCCCGTTTCGCGCAACAGTATGCGCCGGTTCATCAGAATGTCTGCGATTCGTGCTCGAATCTCGCCTATTCCGGTATCTGGGTGCGTCGCGATGCTCAGAAGGGAAGCGATTCGGCCGAACGGCGGATGATCGAGGCGTTGCGTCGTTCACCTGACAGCGCCGTGGTGCGTCGTGAACTGGAGGATTGCCTGACGACCGATCCGTCGGGCGTGTCGTGTCGTTATGTCGTTAGGACCGTCTACCGTTTTTTGCCTGAGCTGCGGGCAAAGTACGGCGACGATGAGTTGACGGCGCTCTTCGAAAAGACCCCGTTCCGGGATTATGCCGTCGCTCTTATCGAAAGCCGCCATGACGCCCGCTGGCATGAACGGGCCATCGGTATTCTGCATGAAGCGAATGAGCCGCTTGAAAAGAGTGATATCGTTGCCCGGTCCTATTTCACGATATACCGTCGCGGCAACATGCTCTACTATCATCGTCCCTCCTGCTCTCCGCAGGATACGGCGGCGCAGTTCTTCCTCCATGTGGAGCCGGAGAACGATCCCCGGCGGCGGAGTTTCATCAACTGCGATTTCAAGTTCGCCGAACGCCGCCTCTCTCCGCTTGATCCCTGCACCGCGGCGGTCTCTTTGCCCGATGTGACGGTCCGCAAGCTTCGTACCGGTCAGTATGTCGGCAACAAGGCGCTCTGGAAGATAGAGTTCGCGTTGCCGCCTCAGAAAGCCGCGGAGGCGCCGGATGTCGCGCAATAACGGTCGTCTCTGGGTGGTCGCCGTTTCGGCGGCCGTATGGTTCTTCATCGCCTGTTATGATATCTACTATGCCCCGATCAAGGCGAACCCGAATGAGAAGTCGCGTTTTTATCTCGTCCACGCCTTGGTGTCGCGCGGCGAATTCTCGATAGACGCCGAGATCACCCGTTTCGGCGATACCATCGACAAGGCACGAGTGGGCGAACATTACTACTCCGACAAAGCGCCGATGCTCGCGTTCCTTTCGCTCCCCTTCTATGCTCTTTATTATGCGGTGGTGGGTGATGCCGCCGGCGAAGGCGATTCGCTCCGGTTCCTGAAACTGACCCTGCATGCCTCGGCGGCGCTTTTGCTCTTTTGGCTCCTCTATCTGGCGATCCGGGGAGTGTGCGGCGAGCGTTCGATAAGCCTTTTCGGGGCGGCGGTCGGTATCTTTGGCACGCCCCTCTCTACCTATTTCATGCTCTATCTCTCCCATTCGCTGGCGGCTTGCGCCCTTTTCGCCCTTTATATAATGCTGCGCTCCCTTACCGTTTCCCCTCATTACGGACGGGCGGTGGCGGCCGGGGCGCTCGCCGGGATAACCGTTATGCTGGAGTACCCGACCTTTATCGGGGTGGCCCTCTTCTCCGCATGGCTTTTGTTCTGTGCTCAACGCAAGAAAGATATCCTCGCCTATGTCGGAGGGGCCCTAGTGCCCGCCCTTCTTTTCTTCGGATACAACACGGTCGTGTTCGGCTCGCCGCTGTCGTTCGGTTATTCCAATCTTGCCGATACCGGCTTTGCCGAGGTGCATCGTCGCGGCTTTTACGGTATCACCTATCCGACATCCGATGCGATCGTCTCGCTACTTTTCTCACTGCGGACGGGACTCATCACCCTTTCTCCATTCCTCCTATTCATGATACCCGGAGCCTATTACTATCTGCGGGAGCGTCGCGCCGAAGGGGCGGTGTTGCTTGCGGTAGCGGTGAGTTACTTTATCGCGATATCGTCATTCGGGGTCTGGAACGGCGGCTGGAGTTTCGGCGCCCGGCATCTGGTCCCGGCGATGCCGTTCATGGTATTGCTGGCGGCGGTCGGCATACAGCGTACCGTTGGCAACAATACGATCGTACCGCTGATCGCGGGTTCTTTGGGTGCTTTTTCCATGATGCTTTTCGCTTTTGTCAACGTCCTTTTCCCCTATGTCGCGGAAGACCATAGAAATCCGTTCGCGAATTATTTCGTGAGCGTTATCCGGGAACGGTTCTTCCTGTACGATTCTTTCCTGACCACCCTCGGCATGGAACGCCCGGCGGCGTTGGCGGTCTATCTGTTCCTCGCGGTCACGGGCGTCGTGATCCTGCTGAGGTTCAGCCTCGTCAGGACAGTGCCGCGGCTCGTAGCGGTGATCTGTGCGGCGACGCTCCTCTTATCCCTGCTTTTCCTGCCGTACCGAGGATATGGCCCCGATATCATCCGAACCAAGACGATATTCAAGGAACATCAGTACGGTCGTGGGTGATACCCCGCCGTAAAGCTTTAAGGGGCTTATCTGTTCAAGAGAAAAGACGCTAACGATGGCCGATCGCGAAGAATTCCCCTTCGAGCCGGTCGCGGAGCTGTTCGAGCCGCGCGAATATCGCGTCGTCGGCCTCGGCGGCGCGCACCAGCGCTTCCCAGTGGGCCCGCATGATCTCTTCTTTGCCCGAACAGATGAGCAGTAGATCGCTCTCCGAGGCGAGGAAGAGCGCCGCCTTCTCTTCGGGCGACCAGTTGTCGAGCGCGTGCATCTCGATATCGTCGGTCATCACGATGCCGTCGAACCCGATATCGCGGCGCAGGATGCGCATCCACTGCCGCGAAAGGCTCGCGGGGAAGAGCGGGTCGGCGTCGGGAACGAGGATATGGGCGACCATGACGAACCGCGCCGTCCCGGCCAGCCGCCGGTAGGGGAGCAGATCCTCCGCCGCGAGATCGCGCAGCGATTTCTCGATCCGCGGCAGTTCCTTGTGCGAATCTATCGTCGTCGCGCCGTGTCCGGGGAAGTGTTTGATGACGCCGAAGACTCCTTCGTCGCGCAGGGCCGAAAGGTAGCGGAGCGCGTGACGCGATACCTCTTCGGGATCGTCGGAAAAAGCGCGGTCGCCGACGATGCTTGCGTCCTCGCCGGAGCGGAGATCGACCACCGGAGCCATGTCCATCGTGATGCCGATGCGCCTCAGTTCGCGGCCGAGCACACGGACCTTGTCGCTGAACTCATCCTCATCCAGCGCGGCGAGCGCCTTGGCCGGCGGCAGCGAGTAGGGCCCGGTCGGCAATCGCCTTACACGGCCTCCCTCTTCATCGATGGATACGATGCGGAGCGACTCTATGCGCCGGAGCTCGCCGCACAGCGACTCCAGCGACGCGACCGTTTCGACATTGCGCCGGAAGAAGATGACCCCGGTGGGGCAGGTTTCGCGGTAGAGGCGCTCTTCCCGTTCGGTGAACGAGGGGCCGGAAAGCGAGAAAACGCAGGCGTTGCCCGCCGCCCGTTTTATCCTATCAAGGCGAGACATCTGAGCATCTCCTCCATTTTGCGAAAGGCGCGGCCGCGGTGGCTGAGGGCGTTCTTCTCATCGGACGACATTTCGGCGAGGGTGCGGTCACAGCCGTCGGCGATGAACATCGGGTCGTAGCCGAAGCCGCCGCCGCCCCGTTCCTCGTCGATGAGGGTGCCGTCGACCCGGCCGGTGGCGACAAGCGCATTCCCGGCGGCGCAGATGAGTACCGCTGTGCAGAGGAAATGGGCGCTCCGGTCGGCTATCTTCCTGATGTCGGTCCGCAGTTTTGCGCGGTTGCGGGCATGGTCGCCGTTCACCCCTCCCCAGCGGGCCGAATGGATGCCGGGTGCGCCCTCCAGCGCCGGGACGACAAGTCCCGAATCGTCCGAAAGGACCGGCAGGCCGCCGGTAGCCGCGCGCGCCGCTTCGGCCTTGATGACGGCGTTCTCGAGAAAGGTCTTGCCGTATTCGTCGGGATCGAAGTTTTTATCGAAGTCGAGAATGGAGATCACTTCGACGCCGGTGAATATCTCGCGCGCTTCCTGTAGTTTGTGCTTGTTGCCGGTGGCGAAAACGATCTTCACGGCATCTCCGTTCGTTTAAACGCCTCACCATACCTCAAAAACAGTTGCAAATTCAAGTAAATTGAGCATAACAAGGAGATGTCGGGCAAAGAAATTTTACTCATTGCTCGAAGGTTTCGTCAAACTATTGACGTACAGGGAGACGCAAGGTCATGAAACGATATTTGTTCCTGCTTTTGACGCTACCGGTCATCGCGTTGCCGCTCGCGGCGGCGGAAATGCTGACGCTCGACGAGGCGCTGCAGAGCGCCGTCGCGGCCAACCCGACCTATCTCGCGTCGGTCAGGAGCGCCGAGGCCTCCGAGAACAAACAGCTCCTCGTCCGGGCCGGGTTCATGCCGATCATCTCCAGCGAACTGAGCTACAAGCGGACCACCCTCAACTCGGCCGGCGTTCCCGGCGCCTCTTCTTTTCAGGATATGCTGGGGATGTTCAACCCCTCGGCGCTCAATCCGGCCGCCACGATGCCCAAGGATCGTTCCGAATCGGACTCCTTCAATAACTATTCGCTGTCGCTCTTGGTCACGCAGAACATCTGGGATTTCAAGACCTACTACAACTATCAGGGGGCGGGCTATATCCGGAGCGCCGCAGAACTCGATGCCGACACGGCGGTGAACAATCTCTACCTGACGGTGGTGCAGGCCTACTACGCGGTGCTGGCGGCCGACGCGACGCTGGTATCGGTGCGCGGATCGGTCGCGCAGATGGAGAAACGCTTTGAGACGGCCGTGGCGCAGGTGGACAATGGCCTGCGCACCCCGGTCGACAAATTGCGGGCCGAAGCGGAACTGGCGGCGGCGCGGCTCAACCTGATAAAAGCGACCAATCTCCGCACGAACGCCGTCAAGGCGTTGGCGACCGCCATCGGACTTGACCCGGCCAACGAGCTGGAGATCGATCCCGCGGCGAGTGTGGGCGATGCGGGCGACGACGGTGCGGCGCGTGCGGTGGCGACGGCCATAGCGCGGCGGCCCGATACCCGCGCCCTCAAGGAGAAGATAGCGGCGTCGCGCCTGACCGCGAAGGCGGCGCGCGGTGACTACTACCCGCAGTTCAAGGCGAACGCCGGGGTGAGTTACGGCGGCTACGAGTTCGATGCCCTCAAATACAACTGGTACATCGGCGCGGCGGTCAGCTGGAACATCTTCGCGGGACTCGCGACCCAGACGCAGGCGAAGGATGCCGACGCGGCGGTGACGATACTGGAACTCAACCTGCGGGCGCTCGAACAGTCGATCCGCTACGAGGTCGAGACCGCCCTCACCGCGCTGAAAGAGGCCCGCGACAAAGAGGCGCCGACCCGGACGATGTACGACGCGGCCAAGGCGGCGCTCGATCTTGCCGACCAGCGGTTCGCGCAGGGACTCGGCACCATCACCGATGTCTCCGACGCGCAGGCGTTCTACGAACAGGCCTCCGCCGCGCTCATCCAGACGCGCTACGATCTGGAGACGGCCAAGGCGAAGCTGAAAAAAGCGTTGGGTCTGGGCGGCACGGCATTCTATCAACACAAGGGAGAATGATATGCGGATCCTCTGCATCGCACTCACGGTGATCGCTCTTACGGCCTGCGGCGGAAAGCCGGCCGAGACGCCGGCGGCGAACAATAAGGGCGGCGGCGCCACCGTCGCGCTGAAGGCGGCAGTGACCGAGAAGATGGAACGGTCGGTCGAGGTGACCGGGTCGCTCCTGCCGTCGCGCGAGGCGACCGTCGCGGTCGAGGCCGACGGCCGTATCGCCGCGCTCGGCGCCGATCTCGGGTCGGTGGTCAAGGCGGGGACGGTGATCGCCCGGATAGCGCCCGAGGACTACGAGTTCAAGGTGCGGCAGGCCGATGTGGAGTTCAAGGCGGCCGAGGCCGATCTTGCGCGCATCACCGCGCTCGCCGATAAAAGCATGGCGACGCGCCAGCAGGCTGACGACGCCGCACGGCGGGTCGATGTGGCCCGCGTGGCTCTCGACACCGCCAAGAAGAAACTGGCCGATACCGAACTCAAAGCGCCGTTCGATGCGGTGGTCGCCAAGCGGCTGGTCAACGAGGGTGAATATGTCCGGACCGGGAGCGCGGTCTTCCAGCTCGTGCAGGTATCTCCGCTCAAGTTCCGCGGCGAGGTGCCGGAACGCTATGCGCCGCTCCTGAAAAGCGGCGTCGCCGTAACGGTGATGCCCGCGTCGGCCCCCGGTACGACCGCGAAGGGGACGGTGCGGCGGGTAAGCCCGCTCATCAACGCCGAGAACCGCTCCTTCGCGATAGAGGCCGAGGTACCCAACGGCGATCTCAAGATAAAGTCGGGGACCTTCGCCACCTGTCGGATATCGTTGCCGGGAAGCGAGGAGGTGGTCGCGGTGCCCGAAAGCGCCCTCATCACCTTCGCCGGGAGCGACAAGGTCTTCATCTTCGCCGACGGCAAGATAAAAGAGCGCATCGTGACGGTCGCCCTCCGTCGCGGTGGGCGGGTCATCATCTCACAGGGCCTTGCGGCGGGCGAACAGGTGGTGGTCAGCGCCTCCGAGACGCTCTACGACGGCATGACCGCCGCACCGCGTACGGAGTAAACGCATGAACGCATTCACGGTCTTCATACGGCGGCCCGTCTTCGCCACGATGCTCACGGTGATGCTGGTGGTTCTGGGGATATTCTCCTACCGCGCCATCGGCGTCGATCTGACCCCCAAGGTCGAATTCCCGATGGTCACCGTCACCACCGTCATGCGCGGCGCCTCGCCCGAAGAGGTCGAGACGCTCATCACCAAACCGATCGAAGAGGCGGTCAACACCGTCTCGGGCATCGACGAGCTCTCTTCCTCCAGCAGTGAAGGGGTATCGCGCGTCCGGGTCAAGTTCCTCCTCGAAAAGCCCATCGACGAGGCGGTGCAGGATGTGCGCGACAAGGTATCGGCGGCGGTCGCCCTGCTGCCGGAGGGGACCGAGATGCCGGTGGTCACGCGTATCGACTTCGACGCCTTTCCGGTCATCACCCTCGCCCTGTCGGGGAACCGCGATCCGAAAGAACTTTCCGAGATCGCGCGGCTCTCGATAAAAGAATCGCTGGAGAATGTTTCGGGGGTCGGCGCGGTGACGCTTTCCGGTTACTGGAAACGGGCCGTCAATATCACGCTGGACGCCGACAAGATGCAGGCGCTCGGCATCCCGGTCGGCGCGGTCAAAGCGGCGCTCGCGGCGCAGAATGTCGAGATACCGGCGGGCCGTATCGACAAGGGGGGGCGCGAAGAGATGCTCCGAACGCTCGGCCGTATCGAATCGCTGGACGATCTCCGCCGGATAACAATACTTTCCAAAGGGGGGCGGCAGGTACAGCTCGGCGATATCGCCGCGGTCGCCGATTCGGTCGAAGAGCCGCGCAACATCGCCCGTCTGTGGAAAAAGAACGACGAACGGACCTACGCCGCCACCGTTTCGCTCGATGTCATCAAGCAGTCGGGTTCCAACACCATCGCGGTGGTCGACGCGGTCAAAGAACGGATGGAGAGGATACTTCCGACCCTGCCGAAAGATATCGCGGTCGAGGTCGTTTCCGACCAGTCGATCTTCATCAATAACTCACTCCATGAACTGAAATTCCACCTGCTCCTCGGCGGTCTGCTCGCGTCGCTGGCGGTGCTGTTGTTCCTCGGCAACCTCCGCGCGACCATCATCGCCGCCGTCGCGATACCGGCATCGCTCATCGCCACCTTCACCTTCATGCAGGCGATGGGGTTCACGCTCAACAATATGTCGCTCCTCGGGCTTACCTTGTCGGTCGGCATCGTCATAGACGACGCCATCGTCGTACTGGAGAACATATACCGGCACATGGAGCAGTATGGTCAGAACGCCTACGACGCCGCCATCGATGGTCTCAAGGAGATCGGGCTGGCGGTCACGGCGACCACCACTTCGCTCCTCGTCATCTTCCTGCCGATCGCCTTCATGCAGGGGATGTCGGGCCGTTTCTTCCACGAATTCGGCATGACCGTCGCCTTCGCCATCGCGGTGTCGCTGTTCATCTCCTTCACCCTCACCCCCATGCTCTCCTCCAACTTCCTGAAGCACAAACCGGGCGACGACCACCTGATGGCCGCGGTGTGGAAGCGCGTCGAGTCGGTCTATGGCGGCGCGGTGAACTTCTCGCTGCATCACCGATGGGTCATTGTGCTCATCGCCATCGCCATCATCGTTTCGGTGGTGCCCATCAGCAAACAGCTCGGCAAGGACTTCATGCCGATCGACGACCGCGGCGAGATACAGGTGGAGCTCCAACTGCCCGCCGGTGTGACGCTGGAAAGCGCCACTGCCATGACCGAGGCGGTGGAACGCGATATCCGCACGGTGCGCGGCGTCACCCTCACGCTTCTCCAGATCGGCCGCAGCGGCGCCGACGATGTGACCAACGCCAAGGTCTATGTCACCATCGAGCCGCTCGAAAAACGCGACTATTCGCAGTTCGATGTACAGCGCGATATCCGCCGCGTACTCAAGAAATATCCCGAGATCGTTTCGTCGGCCAGCGCCATCGGCGGCGGTTTCGGCGGCAACCGCGCCGCGACCTTCCAATACGATATGACCGGGCCCGATCTCGATAGGCTCATGGGCTATTCCGACAAGATAGTGGCGCAGCTGCGCGACGCGCCGGGATTTGTCGATGTATCGACATCGCTGGTCGCCCGCAAGCCCGAAGCGCGGGTGATCATCGACCGGCGCAAGGCGGCCGATCTGGGGCTGTCGGTCGGCGACATCGCCGGGACGCTCCGGACGCTCGTCGGCGGCGAGATAATCACCAAATACCGCGAGGGGTCGGAACAGTACGATGTCTGGCTCCGGCTCGACAAGAGCTTCCGTGACGACGCCGAGACACTCGGCACGCTGACCGTGTCGTCGTCGAAGGGAGTGCCCGTGCCGTTGTCGCAGGTCACCCGCATCGAATACGGCAAAAGCCCGTCGGTCATCGACCGCTTCAATCGCCAGCGGCGCGTCTCGATATACGCCAACCTCGACGGCATCGATACCGGCGCCGCCACCGCGACGCTCGACACGATGGTCAAGGGGCTTGATCTTCCCGCCGGGTATCAGTCGGTGCAGATCGGCCGATCGAAGGTGATGGCCGAATCGATGAGCAATATGATGCTTGCCTTCGGATTCGCCTTCATCTTCATGTACATCGTCCTTGCGGCGCAGTTCGAGAGTTTCGTCCATCCGGTGACCATCCTGCTCGCCCTGCCGCTCACTCTGCCATTTGCATTGCTATCGCTGCTGCTCACCGGGGAGACGCTCAATCTCTACAGTCTGCTCGGTATCTTTATGCTCTTCGGCATCGTCAAGAAGAACGGCATCCTGCAGATAGATTATTCAAACACGCTTCAGGCGCGCGGGGAACCGCTCGAACGGGCGATCATCGACGCCAATAAGGCGCGGCTTCGTCCCATTCTGATGACCACGATGACGCTGGTGGCGGGCATGACCCCCATTGCGCTGGGCACCGGTCCCGGCGCCGCGGCGCGCGCCTCGATGGCCAAGGGGATCATCGGCGGGCAGTTACTGTCGCTGATCATTACGCTGTTGGTGGTGCCGGTGGGATATCACTTTTTTGAATCGCTGAAAAAGCGGCTGGGATTCAAGGCCGGTAGTTAGTCCTCTTTCTTCGCCTTCATCGATTCCCAGATGAAATAGACGATAAGTCCGGCGAACGCCACGAACGCGAGCGCTTCGGAGATGACCGCGCCGTTGGTGACGGCCGACCAGTCTATCAGCATCATTGACTGTTCACTGCCGGTGATGAAGAGTATCACCGCGCCGATGACGCCGAAGAGCGCCGCACCGGCGATGAAGCCGGAGGCGATCAGGATGCCGCGGTCGTTGCGCGCCTTGGCCAGTTTCTCGTCCGCGTTCTTATTGAAATAATGGTTCAGCAGGCCGCCGACCACCAGCGGAGTGTTCAGCGACAGCGGGATGAACATGCCCAGAGCGAAGGCGAGCGGCGATATCTTGAGCCAGTTCATGAGGATGGAGATCACCGCGCCGATCGCCAGCAGTATCCACGGAGCACCGGTCCCTGACATGAGCGGTTCGATGATCGCCGCCATGGCGTTCGCCTGCGGGGCGACCATCGGATTGGCGTGCTCGGGGGTCTGCACGAAGCCGAAGACCTCGCTCAGAACGAAGATGACCAGTCCCACCGTCGCCGACGCGACAAGCGTCCCGAGGAACTTATAGGTCTGCTGTTTGTAGGGCGAAGTGCCGAGCCAGTAGCCCACCTTGAGGTCGGTGATGAAGCCGCCCGCCATGGAAAGCGCGGTGCAGACGATGCCGCCGATGATGAGCGACGCGACCATTCCCTGCCAGCCGCTAAGGCCGACCCATACGAGGATCACCGAGGAGAGGATTAGGGTCATGAGCGTCATGCCGGATACCGGGTTGGTGCCGACTATCGCGATGGCGTTGGCCGCCACGGTAGTGAAGAGGAACGATATCACGAAGATCGTGATGAGCGCGACGACCGCCTGCATCATCGTGACCTTCACGCCGAACAGGAGGAACAGGAACACCGCGACAAGCGTGAGCCCGATAAGGAGCATAACGAACGACATCTTGAGGTCGCGGTCGGTGCGGACCACCTGCGCCTGCCCGGATGCCTTGCCGCCGACGCCGACCGCCAGTTTGAAGGCCGACCCGATCACGCCGCCCGACTTGATGATGCCGATGATGCCCGCCATCGCGATGGCGCCGATGCCGATGGGACGGACATAGGCCTTGAAGATCGCTTCGGGGGTCATCGCGGCGAAGGGGTTGCCCGGAGCGCCGGCCGCCACGGCCAGCACGCCGATCTCATTGATGAGCGGGACGAAGACGAACCATGACAAGAGCGAGCCCGCCACGATGATGAGCGAGAAACGCAGGCCGACGAGGAACCCGAAACTGAATATGAGGGCGCTGACATTGAATTTGAAGACCATCTTCGCCTTTTCGGCGAGCATCTCGCCGTAGGGGAGGACGCGGGAGGTGAATTCCTCTCCCCACAGTTTCAGATAGGTGAAGGCGAAGTCGAACAGGCCGCCGATGAGGCCGCTGACCACGAGGAGCTTCGCCTGCGCGCCGCCCTTCTCGCCGGTCATGAGGATCTCGGTGGTGGCGGTCGCTTCGGGGAAGGGGAGTTTGCCGTGCATGTCGCGCACGAAGTACTTACGGAACGGGATGAGGAACAGGATGCCGAGGAAGCCGCCGAGGAGCGACGAGAAGAATATCTGCCAGAAATCGACCCGTATCTCGGGGTATTTCGCCTGCAGGATGTAGAGCCCGGGGATCGTGAACACGGCGCCCGCGACGATGACGCCCGAGGCGGCGCCGATCGACTGGATGATGACGTTCTGGCCGAGCACGTTCTTCTTGCGGAGCGCCGCCGAGGCGCCCACGGCGATGATCGATATCGGGATGGCCGCTTCGAACACCTGACCGATCTTGAGCCCGGAATAGGCGGCCGCGGCAGAGAAGACCGCCGCCATCAGGAGGCCCATGAAGAGCGACCAGCGCGTCACTTCCGGAACATTCTCGGTCGCCGGCATCACCGGCTCATACACTTCGCCCGCTTTGAGTTCGCGGTAGGCATTCTCGGGGAGCCCCTTGACGGGTCCGCCTTCACCGTGTCCTGACATGAGTTCCTCCTATGGATTGGTTGGTCTGAAAACCAGCATGCGGAAGAATACCGTCTCGGTCCGATTTGTCAATTATTAGAGGGGAGGACCCCCGGCGTCTCTTCCCTTATATATATATGTAACGGACGGGGTCAGGCGCGCTAGTTGCCTGACTCCTTCTTTTCCCGCGCTTTTTTTGACGCGGTGTTTGAAAAAGGGTAGGATGGGGCGATTTAAGCGAGAGGGGTTTCATGTTCATCACCAACAGCGGCGCGAACAAACTGGAAAAACGGCTGAACGAACTCATCGGCTTCAGCGAAGAACTGAAGTTTCTCGTCGGCTTTTTCTATTTTTCGGGTATCAAGGAACTACTTCCGGCGCTAAAAGAAAACCCTTTCGTGACCCTCAAGATACTCGTAGGGCTTGATACCGATGCCCTTGCATCGAATATGGTTGTCGAGATTGCGCGTAACGACCGAAGCGCTGAACAAATCATAGATCGTTATTTCAAGTCGATAGAAAAAGGTCTCCGGCAGGACGACTTCGATACCAAAGAATACTACGAACAGATCGCCTACTACATCGAACTGATTAATGCGGAACGGTTACACATTCGTCGCACCTTCGATCCCAACCATGCGAAACTCTACTACTTCAAGACGAAGGAGGAGTACCGTGGCCTTGCCAAAGACAAGTTCATCACTGGAAGCAGCAACCTGACGAAAGCCGGATTGACCGGTCAGCACGAGTTTAATATCGAGATCGGCGATTTCGGTACCGCCGAAGCGGAGAAATACTTCGACGACCTTTGGGAGCGCGGCGTTCCCATCACCGAGCAGGAGCCTATCCGCAAGCGCCTCATCGATCTTATCGAGATGAATACCCTTGTCGCCAAACTGACGCCGTTCGAAGCATACCTGCTCATCCTGAAGACCTACCGCGATACTTTCATCGATATCGACAAGAAAATGCCCTGCTCCGAACTTCTGAAAAAGAGAGGGTATCAAGAGTTCTCCTATCAGACCGATGCGGTGGCGCAGGCTCTCACCACCATACAGAATTACGGCGGCGTGATCATCGCCGATGTGGTCGGCCTCGGGAAAAGTATCATCGCCGGACTCGCCGCCCGTTTTCTCAACAAACGCGGACTGATCATCTGTCCTCCCGGCCTTATCGGTGACGATAACAAGACGGTGGGTTGGCAAAAATATCGGGAAGACTTCGATCTGCACGATTGGGAGGTTCGCTCTCTCGGCGATCTGGAGAAAACAGCCGAATACATTGCAGAAAGTCCTGACTACGAGGTGGTGGTGGTGGACGAAGCGCACCGCTTCCGGAACCAGAACACCCGCGACTATGAACTGCTCCGAAATATCTGCCGTGGCCGCATAGTGATCCTTCTCACCGCAACCCCCTTCAACAATTCACCCGCCGACATTTTCTCCCTTCTGAAACTCTTCATTATTCCCGGCAAGTCGCGGATAACGCTCGACGACGATCTGGAGGCCCGTTTCAGAAACTACGATTACCTGTACACCCGCCTTTCCTACATCGTTAAGAACCGCAACAGCAAAGATGCCCAAAAGAGAAAGAAGGCAGAGTTGGAGTACGAGAAACTCTTTGACGGCAAAAAGCCGCCGATCGATCTGAAGGAGGTTCAGCAACGGACCAGAACGCTTTCCAGCTCCATCAAAGAGGTGATCGGTCCGGTCGTTATCAGGCGTAACCGCCTCGACATAAAGAACGACCCCGTCTATTCAAAAGAGATCGGCGCTCTTTCCGAAACACTGCCGCCTCAGGAATTGTTCTTTGCCCTTACGCCGGATCAATCCCGTTTCTACGACACGGTCATCAGCGAGTACTTTGGAGAAGAGGGGCTTTTCCACGGGGCGATCTACACCCCGTACCTGTATAATAGAGAAAAGCCGGAAGAAGAGGAGGAAGAGAAGAAGACGCTGGAAGGCGAATCGCAAAAGAACTTGAAAGACTTCATGCGTCGCCTTGCCGTCAAACGCTTTGAGAGTTCCTTCGCCGCCTTCCGGCAAACGATCCGAAATTTCATCGCCATCAATACGCTGGTCCTCGACTTCATCAAAAAATCAAAAGGCCGGTACATCCTCGACCGTCGATGGATGGAAAAGATATACGAACTGGATGGCGACGAGATGGAAGATGCGCTTCTCCGTTTCTCCGAGGAGATGGCCGAAAAGGGGAAGAAAGTAAAGGGCGCTATCTATAAAACGGACGAGTTCTACCGGCGCGAAGAGTTCTTTGCCCACATCGATAGCGATATCGCCCTTTTCGAGAAAATAGTGAAAGAGATCGACGATCTTAACCTCGTCGCCGAAGATCCCAAGGTGGCGGCGCTCATCGCCCATCTTCCCCGGATTCGCAAGGATCGAAAAACGGGCGACCCGGAACGGAAAGTGGTCATATTCACCGAGTACCTCGACACCCTGAAATATCTGGGCGAGAAACTCACCGCAGCCCTTCCCGGCGAAGTCCTTGTCATGCCGAAAGACCTCCGTGAAGCGGGCGTCCGCGAAATACTGGAGAACTTCGACGCATCCAGCAAGAAGAAGGCGAACGACCATCAGATACTTGCGGCGACCGACAAGATGGCCGAAGGTTTCAACCTTGCTCGGGCGGGAGCGATCGTCAACTACGATATCCCGTGGAATCCGACGCGGGTCATCCAGCGGGTTGGGCGCATCAACCGGATCGGGCAAAAAATGTTCAAGGAACTGCACATCTACAATTTCTTCCCGACCGAACAGGGAGCCGAGATCGTCAAGTCGCGCGAGATAGCAGCGCAGAAGATGTTTATGATCCACAACGCGCTCGGCGAAGATTCGCGCATCTTCGATCCTGACGAAGAGGTGAAGCCGAGCAGTCTATTCGTAAAGATCAACAGGAACCCGGAAGAGGGCGAGGAAGAGAACTTTGCCACCTTCGTACGCCGCACCTACTTTGAACTTGCCGAGAAATATCCCGATACGGTCAAACGGATAGAGCAATTCTCACCGCGCGTAAAGACCGCGAAAGAACACGACGAAAACAGTCTGCTGGTGTTCACGCGTAAAGGACGCGCCTTCTTCGTGCGAGGCATCCGCAAGGACGATGAGGTCGACGAGATGTCCCTTACGGAGGTCATTCCCTTGATCGCCTGTGAGCCCGAAACGCCGACAAAAGAACTTGGCCCCGACTTCTGGCGGCATTACGATCTGATACGGGCGCACGAAACGAAACACAGGAGCGCCACGACCAACAGCATTATTATTAAGGCATCGAACAATCTTGCGTCGTTACTTGGTTCGCTGCCGCCTGAGTTGGAACCGTATCGCCCCTTTATCACTACTTTGCACCGGGATATGGCGGAATTCAAAACCCTCTCCGAATATACCTTGCGCAAGATCGCCGAACTGCCGATGGATAAGCCGGAAAAGAGGAGAAAGGTTCTGGAGGAACTTGCCAAAGAACTCGGCGAGAAGTATCTTGACGGGGTCGAAAAGGCGGTGCGCGAATTTGAAAGCGAGATCATCATAGCGGTCGAGAACAGGAAATCACCGAAGGATTACATATGACACGCGAGATACTCGAAAAGATCGTAAAAGACTTCAGTCGCGAGGAGCTCGCCTTTTTCTTCCGCCAGAAGTCGCTCAAGTTTGTGCAGAAGATGGAGCCGCTTGACGGCTACGACGGCGACAAGTTCGGTAAGTTCTCGATTCTTGGCGAAATCGAACTGAAAGACCGTTTCAAACTGGTCGTCGTCGCGGTCGAAAAGAACGACAGTCTCACCGAGCGCGATTCGCGCAAGAAGCAGTTCGAACTCGCCAAGAAGATCATGCAGGAACAACGGTTCGCCTTCCATGCGGCGGCTATCTTTGTGTTTCACGACAAGAAGGGGGCTTTCCGTTTCAGTCTCATTCACCGGCAGTACAAAGGGACCAAGGTGGAGTTCGGCCCCTTTCGTCGCTTCACCTACTTTGTCAGCCCACAGGAATCGAACCGGACATTTCTCAATCGTATCGGAGATGCGTCGTTCGAATCGCTGGAAGAGATCAGGGATGCCTTCTCGGTCGAGAGGGTCAATAAGGAATTCTATCGGAATATCGCCCTTTTCTTTGACCGCTTCATGGAGCGGGAGACCTACAAACGGGAACACCGCAAAAAAGAGTTCGCGGTCAAACTGATCGGTCGCCTCATTTTCTGCTGGTTTCTGAAGAAAAAGAAATCGATCGCCGGGAAATCGCTGTTGCCCGAGGCGTTGCTTTCACTCAAAGCATTGGAAGGCTATCGCGACTATTTCCATGCAGTGCTTGAGCCGCTTTTCTTTGAAGTTCTAAACACCCCCATGGATAAGCGCGACCCTAAGGCGCTACTCCAGATCGCGCTCTTCGCCGACGATATCCCCTTTCTTAACGGCGGTCTCTTCGAGCCAGACGAGGACGATGTCTACACCCGCAAAACTGGCGCGACCTATGGCTCCATCGCCATATCGGACGAATGGTTCCGCGATCTTTTCGACCTTTTCAGCCAGTACAACTTCACGATAGACGAGAATACGCCGGTCGATGTCGAACTCTCGATAGATCCCGAAATGTTGGGGCGTGTTTTCGAGAATCTTCTCGCCGAAAAGATAAACCCCGAAACGGGCGAATCGGCGCGAAACGCCACCGGTAGTTTCTATACCCCGCGCCCCATTGTCGAATATATGGTCGATGCCTCGCTTTCGGCCTACCTGTCCAGTAAGAGTGGTCTTGACGACCGTACCCTCAAAACGCTTCTCAGTTGGTCGGAGGATGCGCCCGCATTGACTAAAGACCAGAAAAATGCCGTCATCGATGCCCTCGACAAGATGAAGTCGCTCGATCCCGCCTGTGGTTCCGGCGCGTTCCCGATGGGCGTGCTCCAGAAGACGGCGCTTATCCTTGAAAAGGTTGATCCCCAGTCGATCGGTTGGGTCATGAAGATGCTTGACCGCATCCCCGACTCGTATGTCCGTACGGCGGTTGAGGATCAGTTGCAGAATGAGGATTGGTCCTACATCCACAAACTCGGCATCATTCAGAATTCGATCTATGGAGTTGACATTCAGCCCATTGCTGTCGAGATATCGAAACTACGATTCTTCCTGTCGCTCATCGTCGATGCCAAGATAGACGACAAGGTCAAGAATCGCGGCGTCAAGCCGCTTCCCAACCTCGAATTCAAGATCGTCTGCGCCGACACCCTCTACCGTTCTCCCGAACCACACACTATCGAAACCGTCTTCGGTCGTGAACCCTTCTTTGTCGAGTTGGAGCGGCTGGTCACCACCTACTTCGGCGCGAACGAAGAGGGGCAGAAAATCAAACTGAAAAAGGCGATAGAGGATCATATCGGCAAAAAAGTCGCCGAAAAGAAAGCGGCCATCAACGACCTGTTGAAACCACAGCGCGGCACCCGTTTCGAGAACTACTGGAACGAGAAGAACAAGGCGGAACTCGAACGGCTTAACCGCGAACTGGAAATGTGGGACAGTTACATAAATATCTTCAAGCATCAGAAGGTCGAATTCTTCGAGATCCGCTATTTCTTCCCCGATGTAAAGGAGGGTTTCGATGTTGTCATCGGTAATCCGCCTTACATTCAATTGCAAAGCAACCACGGCGCGCTTGCCGAGAAATACGCTGGGCAAAATTATCTGTCCTTTGCTCGCACCGGCGATTTGTATTGTCTCTTTTACGAGCGTGGCGCGGAACTGTTGAAAGAGGGGGGGCATCTCTGTTTCATCACCTCGAACAAGTGGATGCGGGCGAAATATGGCGAGAAGATGCGCGGCTATTTCCTTTACCGTTTCCCGGTGCGGCAGATCATCGATTTCGGCGATTCGCAGATCTTCGAGGCGGCGACAACTTACACCAACATCTTGCTCGCCGAAAAGGTTGAACCGAAAGGTGATGGGCGCAAGTTAAAGCAATTTCCCGTCACCGCCAAGGTATGGGACCTTTCCAAAACCTTCTCTCTGAAGTTCTCACTCGAAGAAATGCTTACTGAAAACGACCGTTACGCACCCGAATTCACTGAAGAATCGTTCCTCATCATCGGTGGCGCGATGAAGAAGATAAAGGAGCGGATCGAACAGGTCGGCACGCCGCTCCGCGAGTGGGATGTGCAGATAACCTATGGCATTAAAACTGGATACAATGAGGCATTCATCATTGATGGCGCGACCAAAGACCGGCTCATCAAGGAGGACCCCAAGAGCGCCGAGATCATCAAGCCGCTTCTGCGCGGCCGCGACATCAAGAAGTACCGCGTGCAGTTCTCCGACCAGTGGTTGATAAATTCACACAACGGATACGGCAAAATCCAGCGCATTAACATTGACAACTATCCGGCAATCAAAAAGCACTTTGATAGGCACTGGGAAGAAATTTTAAAACGCTACGACAAGGGCGACACACCCTACAATCTCCGCAACTGCGCTTACATCGACGAATTTGAGAAGGAAAAGATCGCGTGGCCCGGGATCAGTGCCGAGGTTACCTCTTTTGCATGGGATTCAAGCAAAATGTTCGGCAACGACAATGTGCAATTTATCATCAACGCGAACAAATACATTCTTGCCGTTCTCAATTCAACCATCATGAAGTTTTTTCTTTCCTCAAAATGTGATAAGGTTCAAAATGGATTTTACAGGTTGAAGATGATTTATATACAAGAAATGCCCATCCCCAAGCCGAACGACAGCGAACCGGCATTTGAATTACTCGTTGACTGCATCCAGTTCTGTTACGAGCACGACTTGACCAGTGAAGCGGAACTCTTTACTGATGTCGTGGACTACATGGTTTTTGATCTCTATTTTGAAAAAGAGATGAAAGAAGGTGACTGCTATATCTCTAACCGAGTCATGGAAGTCGTGGCCGAACACCTGACCAAGAAAAATAGAAAGGGCGACCAACGGCATCCTCTACGCGAAACGGCAATTGCCCTCTATGCTGAGTTTATCAAGGACACCGTTGTCCAGCGAGGATTGCGATTTGGGAAAACCGTATCGATAGTCAAGTCTATACAGAAGGGAGGAGCATAGTAATGAAAAAAGAAACCGGCATCCGACTTTCAAGTGTTGAGCTCGCGCACTTCCGTTTTTTCTCCGCCAGAGAAAAGCTGATCTTTGATGGCAAAAATGTTCTGGTGTACGGCGAGAACGGCAGTGGCAAAAGCTCGCTCTACAAGGCGCTGGAACTTCTATCCCAACCGGAAGTCACGACTGCATCTCTGAAAAAGCAAAGAAATGTGCATGCAACAAGCGACGACATCCTTTCAATAACATACAACCTCGACAATGGCGAAACGATCACTTTCTCTGAAGACGAGATCCTGCCCATACCTCCGTATGCCGAGAGCCTTCAGATAGTCGTTCCTTTTCTCGATTACAAGAAACTGCTTAGACTCCACTTCGCAACGACCGGCTCCGAGACGCCCCTCGATATCATGCCGGTACTTCTCAAACTTCTTGGCAAATACCCCTTCGGGACAAAAACGGTCGACGATATCGACAAATGGTCTGAAAAATCGGCTACGCTGAAAAATGTCTTGAACAAAGAACTGCTTCCTGACATCAATGCTGTCATCGAGAAATTCGGGAAAGATTTTTCCATAACTGAATTTGCAATCGATGAGGTTGAGGCCAAAAACAGTGCCCAGTTCCCGCATCCCTATTTCGCTTACATTAAAGCAACTTACTTGGGGAACGATACTCCACTACCTTTCAACCAATTTTTCAACGAAGCTCGTCTTTCGGCAATCGCTTTGGCTATTTATTTTGCGGCTATAAAAAAGCTGGCCTCCACTCGCGGGGATAATTTCTTAAAGATACTGGTACTCGACGATCTCCTCATCAGTCTGGACATGAGCAACCGACTCGTGGTAAAAAAACTGATCTTCGAGTACTTCAGCGAGTTTCAGATATTATTCTTTACCCACGACCGCGCCCTCTTTGAACTTCTTCGTTACGAGACTGAAGACAATAAATGGCGTTACATCGAGATGTACATCGCGGGCACCACACTACCTAAACCGACGATCTTTCCTTCGAAAGATTACTTCCAAAAAGCACGCCAACATTTCGACGCACACGATTATCCCGCGTGCGCAAACTACCTGAGAAAGGAGTATGAGCGACTTGAGAAAATATGTAGAAAGAAACGAGAAGGCGAAAAAACCGCCAAACTAATAAAGGAAATTAAGCGCCTCAAGGACTACATTCTCAATCCTCACTCGCACGATGATATCAGCAAACCACTCTATAAAGGTGAACTGGAAGAAACCCTCCAACTTATCGGACAATTGAAGGACGAGCTTGATCCTCCCAAAAAACATGGAACTGATACATCTTCTTCGCCTGCTATCGCTATGGAAATGGGCAGGTCGCGGTACGATGAGCGACCCTATCAGAATCATTTCATCCAGTTTGAGAAAGACATTGAAACCGACTTCAGGGAAGAGAAAAAGAAAAAACCCGATGCGGGCTATTTCCAACTGACGATGTTCCCTGTTGAGCAAAAAAAGCTTTACTCCTCGCTTGCCGCCATTAAAGACACTTTTCGACCTATAGCCGGTCATAATTTCGCACAATTTCCTCGCTTTTCTTCAAACGGATATTTCTCAGACAGAGCATGGCATTCCTTTTTTATAAAGGATGAGAAAACTGTTCTGTCGCACACCAGTGTTTTTGAAGATGGCCTAGTTTTAACACGCGAGACATACTGGGACGACATGAACAAAAGCAAAGAGGGAGAAAAGAAGATACAGTTTCCGGAAATTATCACATTCGTCACCCAATCGCTTATGCTGGGAAAGCAACTATACAAAAACTGGGCACAACCCGATGAAGAATTTGCGTTTAAGTTTACGATGACCGACCTTCTCCAACGTGACTTAATACCCCCTCAACCAAATAGAAACTTCAACATGGGACATGAACGGACGATGAGCAGAATATCGGAAAGTGAGGTCAGAAAGATTTTTTTCTACCACGAACTCGACAACTACCTTGAGATATCAAAAGAGATTATCGACCAATTTTTCTATGTCTTTCAATGGGGAGACAACAGGTCTGTTATTGATAAGTACCAGAAAGATTTCCTGAATTATTTCAATGAATAACGAAGCAAGCGGTGTGAAGCAAACGGTGTCGGTCCTCGACATTAGACATTCGCCTCAAGCGCGATAGCTTTTTCGGAATAACCTACTTCGACTTGAACGCGGCTCGGGGTCCAATGCTCGGGGCGCTCGGAGTCTGTTCGGCGTCGCTCCTCCATTTTACGGATTCTTTTTCTTCTTGAATGCAACCAATCTTCGGGTGAAAATTGACAAGAGGGGGGCATGATGCCAAACTGTCGCGATGAAACTGGGGCATAACGGGACAAGAAACGAACATGCGCGTTGAGGTGAATCCAAAGTTGTTGCGCTGGGCCTGTGAACGCTCCGGGACCAGCATAGAAACCTTGACCGAACGCATTCCTCGTCTGACCGATTGGTATCGCGGCACCGCAAAACCCACACTCAAACAACTCGAACACTTCGCGAAAGTCACCCACGCTCCCATCGGATACCTCTTCCTCTCCGAACCCCCCGTCGAGCGCATGCCGATCCCCGATTTCCGCACCGTCGTCAATGAACACCTTGACCGTCCCAGTCCCGATCTGCTCGACACGATCTATCTGTGCCAGCAGAGGCAGGAATGGTTTCGCGATTTCGCCCGCTCTTCGGGTGAAAAAGCCCTTCCGTTCGTCGGTTCCGCGCGAGTGGGTGACGATGTCGAGAAAGTTGCGCGCGATATCCGGCATGCTTTGAAGTTCGACATAGAAGAACGCCGGAAGATGGCGACATGGGTTGATGCGTTGCGTTCGTTCATAGATCAGGCCGACTCGTTGGGCATTCTTGTCATGTGCAACGGAGTCGTGGCGAACGACACGCACCGCGCTCTTGAGCCCGCCGAGTTCCGGGGTTTCGCGATGTCCGACGATCTGGCGCCGCTTGTCTTCATCAACGGCAAGGACACCAAGGCGGCGCAGATGTTCACGCTTGCCCATGAACTGGCTCATATCTGGATCGGCCAATCGGCCGTTTCCGATGTGCAGGCATCGTGGGTATCGGAACACAAGATCGAACGCTGGTGTAACCGTGTCGCGGCAGAATTGTTGGTGCCGTTGGCCGTTATAAAAGAAGAATACCGGGGGAAGGCCGACCTTATGGAAGAGATGGACCGGTTGGCCCGTCGCTTCAAGGTCAGCACGCTGGTCGTATTGCGCCGGATATACGATGCCGGCGGCATATCGCAGGATCAATTCCGGCAGATTTATCAAGCGGAAGTTGAACGGTTAAAGGCGTTGGTCGCGAAGAGCGGTGGCGGTAACTTCTATCTTACGCAGGCGGCTCGGGTCAGCAAACGCTTTTCCCGCGCACTCGTCGTCAGTACGCTTGAGGGACAGACCTTATATCGCGATGCTCTTCGCATGCTCGGTTTCTCGAAGATGAATACCTTCCGTGAACTCGGTCACAGTTTGGGAGTCGGGTGATGGCATACCTGCTTGATGCCAATGTTTTTATGCAGGCCAAGAATCTACATTATGGTTTCGACTTCTGTCCCGCCTTTTGGGATTGGCTTGTCGCGAACAACACCCAACAAAAGGTTTTCAGCATAGAGAAGGTCGCCGATGAGATCGATGCCGGGGCCGATGAACTTACCGATTGGGCCGCAGAGCGGGGGGCGGGCTTTTTTCTGAAACCCGATCCCTCTATTTTTCCGGCGCTCGGCACCGTCAGCACATGGGTGACGAAGCAGAAATTCGATCCGGTCGCCGTGAACACCTTCCTCCAAGTCGCGGATTATTACCTTGTCTCGTATGCCCTTGCCCACGGTCACACCGTCGTGACCCATGAGATCGCGTCACCTTCCTTGAAGAAGATAAAGATACCCAATGTCTGTATCGGTCTTAATGTCAAATGTATGACGCCGTTCGAGATGCTGCGCCGTGAGAGGGCGCGGTTCGTCCTTGGATAGTGCAGTCTGAATCAAGGTATTCTAATTAAAATACGGTAGGCATTCTCGGGGAGTTCTTTGACGGGCCCCGGTCCGATTTGTCAATTATTAGGGGTGACCATGGAATAATTTGAAATCATACGGGAATGGGATATACTTCCGCCAGATCATAGATCATAACCGAATTCATCGTGGGGGCAGGGCATGAGTTTGAATGCTGTGAGGAATGTTGGTCCGTGGATCATGGCGGGGCTCTGCGCTCTGCTGCTGGCCTGCGAGAATCAAACACACACCAAAAGGATCGTAGATACCGGCTTCAGCGACAACGATAGTGCGGCCGACCAGACCGTTCATGATGATGATCTGCTGGCGGACGATACGACGGATGAATCGCTCGACGGGTCGGCGGACGGTGACATACCGGATGACCGGGACATCCCGACGGACGACGGGGTTGCGGACGGCGACAGTGTGGTTGAGCCGTCCGATGAGCGACCCGATGCCGATATCCCGGTCATATGGCAGGACCCCGAGACGGGATATCAGTGGCAGAACAAGGTTCCTTCGAATCCGCGCGGATTCGATGAGGCGACCGATTACTGCGATTGGCTCAATACGGCCGGGTTGGGGGGCTACAGCGCGGGGTGGCGCATACCGACGATATCGGAGATGAGAACATTGGTGAAGGGGTGTTCCGCCACGGAAGTGGGCGGCGTATGCGGCGTCTACGATCTGTGCAGCCAAGAGGCATCCTGTTGGAACGAAGCGTGTAATGGGTGTGCGTTACCGGCTGAAGATTGTTATTGGCCGGATGATATTCAGGGGCTTTGCGGCACCTACTGGTCTTCGACAGGATACAACGGCACGAATACCGCGCAGTGGATCCTCGATTTCACCGCGGCGAGCATTTTAGGCGGCAGTAGAGTGGAGAACCATCTGGTCCGGTGCGTCAGAACGCTTGCTCCGTTCTGCGGTGACGGACACCGTGATGACCCCTCGGAACAATGCGACGACGGGAATTCGGTGAACACCGACGACTGTAAGAACGACTGTAGCGACAATACCTGCGGCGACGAGGTGATCAACGAGGGCGTCGAGACCTGCGAAACGGGCGATACGACGACCTGTACGGCCGCCTTGGGGACGGCCGCGACCGGCACTGCCTCCTGCAACGGGACCTGTGACGGCTGGGCGACGGTGGGTGCTTGCACCCGCACATACACCTGTTCGGCGAAACCGACGACCGGTACGATCTGGAACAGCGTGTCGAGTTATACGCAGACCTGGGGCGGCAGTGCGTGGAGTCCGGCCGATGATCCGGTCACCGAATACAACACTTCGGCAAGCACCACCACATGCCGGTATGTCTGTGACACCGGCTATGTCTGGGATGGTTCCGCGTGTGTGACCGATAATACCGATTGCGGCAATGGGACGGTCGACGGCGGCGAGGAATGCGACGACGGGAATTTAGTGAACACCGACGCATGCAAGAACGACTGTACCGACAATATCTGCGGCGACGGCGTGGTGAATAGCGGTGTCGAGCTCTGTGAGATCGGGCAGACGAACACCTGTACGGCTGTGCTTGTCGTTACGTCGAACGGTGATGCTCCGTGTAACTCGGATTGTACCGGTTGGGTGGCGGTCGGCAATTGCACCCGTCTTTACAACTGTCCCGTGAAACCGGCGACCGGCACGGTATGGAACACGGTGCCTTATTATACGCAGACGTGGAATGGTTCGGCGTGGGCTCCGGCTGATGATGCGACCACCGAATACAACATGACATCGAGTACGACCGCCTGCCGGTATGTCTGCGATACAGGTTATCTCTGGAATGGCGCCGCGTGCGTGGTCGATCAGCCCGATTGCGGCAACGGAACGGTCGATGGTGGCGAAGAATGCGACGATGGCAATGTGATCAACACTGACGCATGCAAGAACGACTGTACCGACAATGTCTGCGGCGACGGGGTGATCCATTACACCATAGATGTCTGCGAAATAGGCGATACGAAGAGTTGTACGGAGGCGTTGGGAACCACGGCGACGGGTACCGCCCCCTGTGATGAACTTTGTGACGGCTGGGTGACGGCGAACAACTGTACCCGCACCTACACCTGTTCGACCAAGCCGGCGACCGGTACGGTGTGGAACAGCGTGTCGAGTTACACCCAGACCTGGAACGGTTCGGCATGGACACCGGCCGACGATACGACGACCGAATACAACACAACGGCGAACACGACGGCTTGCCGCTACAAGTGCGCGACCGGTTATGGTTGGAACGGCAATTCCTGTGTCGCCGTGCCTTCCAGCATGGAGGTCACCTGTACTGGTCAAACGAAGTGTTACAACGAGACCGTCGAGATGACGTGTCCGACGGAGGGCAATGCCTTCTACGGGCAGGATGCTCAGTACGCGGCATGGGGATACTGTACGCCACGCGATTATACCGTGAGCGGACCCAGCGGCAATGACATCGTGATCGATAACAATACCGGTCTTGAATGGCAACGTGTTTTGCCGACCTCTTACGCTGGGTGCAGCGGCGGTTCTCCGGCGGGTACAAAATGCCTATGGCAGGAAGCGGTAGATCATTGCAGTGCGCTTACCTACGGCGGGTTCAGCGACTGGCGTCTGCCGACCAGTAAAGAATTAACGACCTTGATCGACTATGGCCGGTGGGGAATAAGCATAGATACTGACGCATTTCCCTTTACTCGGATGACTGGTCACTGGTCCGTATCATCTATAGCAGAGATCCCCCAAAATGCATGGTTTGTCCACTTCACGTACGCCTATGTGACTGACACCAGCAAGGGGGAGGCCCTTGATGTCCGTTGCGTGAGGGGTGCTGTTCTGGCTGAGAATGCCTTTGTCGAAACGACGGTAGAAGGCAAGGTTATCGTGACCGATTCAACGACGGGACTACTTTGGACAAAAGAGTATGTGAGAGATGTGACATGGCGGAACGCCATTGCCCACTGTGAAAGTTTGAATTATGGAGGTTACAACGATTGGCGACTTCCCAATGTCAAAGAACTAAGTACGCTGATAGATGATACTCTTTCCAGCCCTACCAGTACTTTCCCGGATATGCCTCAGAATCACCTTTGGTCCTCTTCGTCCGATGTGAGCGACACGAGTATTGCATGGGTCGTGTATTTCACGGGAGCCGGGGTGCATAGTGATGATAAGGTCACTACCAATTATGCGCTCTGTGTGAGAAGCGAAGGCACGGTTCCTGATTGCGGCAACGGTGAGACAGAAAGCGGCGAGGAGTGCGACGACGGGAATTCGGTGGACACCGATGCCTGCAAGAACGACTGTACCGACAATATCTGCGGCGACGAGGTGATCAATGAGGGAGTCGAGACCTGCGAAACGGACGATACGACGACCTGTGCAATTGCATTGGGGACGACCGCGACCGGCACGGTCTCTTGCAACGGGACCTGTGACGGTTGGATGACGGCGAACAACTGCACCCGCACCTACACCTGTCCGGCCAAACCGGCGACCGGTACGGCGTGGAACAGCGTCTCGAGTTACACCCAGACCTGGAACGGTTCGGCATGGACACCGGCCGACGACACGACGACCGACTACGATACGACGGCCAGCACGACCGCCTGCCGGTATATCTGCGCCGAAGGTTATGCTTGGAATGGGACCTCCTGTGTTTTGATGTCGACCGATTGCGGTAACGGTGAAACGGAAAACGACGAGGAGTGCGACGACGGGAATTCGGTGAACACCGACGCTTGTAAGAACGACTGTACCGACAATATCTGCGGCGACGAGGCGATCAATGAGGGCGTCGAGACCTGCGAAACGGGCGATACGACGACCTGTACTACCGCCTTGGGTACGACCGCGACCGGCACGGTCTCCTGCAACGGGACGTGTGACGGCTGGGTGACGGCGAACAACTGTACCCGCACCTATGACTGCACCGTGAAACCGGCGACCGGCACCCTCTGGAACACGGTATCGAGCTATACGCAGACCTGGAACGGTTCGGCATGGACACCGGCCGACGACACGACGACCGAATATAACACCACCGGTAGTACCACCGACTGCCGGTATATCTGCGCCGCCAATTATACTTGGGACGGCACCGCCTGTGCCGCCAACACCCGTACCTACACCTGCCCGGCCAAACCGGCGACCGGTACGGTGTGGAACAGTGTGTCAAGTTATATACAGACCTGGAACGGTTCGGCATGGACACCGACCGACGATACGACGACCGACTACAATACGACGGCGAGCACGACCGCCTGCCGGTATATCTGCGCCGCCAACTATACCTGGAACGGTACCTCTTGCGCCGCCAACACCCGCACCTATACCTGCCCGGCGAAACCGGCGACCGGTACGGCGTGGAACACGGTGTCGAGTTATACGCAGACCTGGAGCGGCACGGCGTGGGAACCGACCGACGACACGACGACCGACTACAACACGACGGCGAGCACGACCGCCTGCCGGTATATCTGCGCCGCTAACTATACCTGGAACGATATCGCCTGTGTCGCCAACACCCGCACCTACGCCTGCCCGGCGAAACCGGCGACCGGTACGGCGTGGAACACGGTGTCGAGTTATACGCAGACCTGGAGCGGCACGGCGTGGGAACCGGCCGACGACACGACAACCGACTACGATACGACGGGAAGCGTTACCGACTGCCGGTATGTCTGCATCGAAGGCTATGCCTGGAACGGTACCCAATGCGCACTTTTACCGGGCGATTGCGGTAACGGAACGCTGGATGCTGACGAAGAATGCGACGACGGGAATCTGGTGAACACTGACGCCTGCAAGAGCGACTGTACCGACAATATCTGCGGCGACGGCGTGGTGTACGAGGAGGTGGAGACCTGCGAACCGGGCGGTACGGCGACCTGTACGGCGGCGCTCGGCATGGCCTCTACGGGAACGGTCTCCTGCAACGGGACCTGTGACGGCTGGATCACGGCCAACAACTGTACCAAGGCCTATGCCTGCGCCGCGAAACCCGCGAACTATACTATTTGGAACACCGTTCCTTCCTACACACAAACGTGGACCGGGAGCACCTGGAGCCCCGGCGAGGACCCCACCACCGAATACAACGCGACCCCCAGTACGACCTCCTGCCGGTTCGCGTGTGCCACCAACTATGTTTGGAACGGTACCGCCTGCGTCGCGGCCACCCGCACCCATTTCTGTTCCCCGAAACCGGAGACCGGCACGGTGTGGAATATCGTTGCCTCCTATACGCAGACATGGAACGGCAGCGCCTGGAGCCCGGTCGAGGATACGGTGACCGAGTACAACACCGCCTCGAGTTCCACCGCGTGCCGTTATATGTGCGATACCAGCCATGTCTGGACCGGCACCGAATGCTCTTCCTGCGGCAACGGTTATGTCGATCCGGGCGAGGAGTGCGATCTGGGCATATCGAACGGGAACTGTTCCACCTGTACCGCGCTGTGCAAAGTAAAACCGGCCAATATCTGCGGCGACGGATTTGTCTGCGATACCGAAGAATGCGATAACGGCGGTGCCAACAGCAACACCGACGAATGTAAGATGAGCTGCACCTGGAATGTCTGCGGCGACGGATATATCGGCAAGTCGGCGGTGAAGTATACCTTCGATACCGGCGTTCTGCCCGGTATCGCGCAGAACGGCGTTTCGCCGACCTACGGGTGGAGCGTCAGCCCCACTCAGAAGTATTCGGGGAGCTATGCGTTGGCGCCCGATAATATCGGCATACATTCGAGCACGGCGGATGTCAGCTTCACCGCCTACAGCGACGGGAATATCTGTTATTATCGCGCCGGGTCCTCGCAGAGCAGTTACGATTATCTGTATGTCTATATCGACGGCGCGCAAAAAGAATACCTGTCCGGCACTTATCAGACGTGGACACAGGTATGCTGGGTGGTGACGCCGGGCAATCACACCATACTTTTCCGCTATACGAAGAGTTCGAGCACCTCCAGCTATTGGGATGCATGGTATATCGATGACCTCAAATTCGCCGGTACCCGTACCGAACAATGCGATGACGGTAATCTGGTGCATACCGACGCCTGCAAGGCCGACTGCACCAACAATGTCTGCGGCGACGGCGTGCGCTATGCCGGGGTCGAGAACTGCGACGGCGACAGCATCTCCTGTACGACGGCGCTCGGCGTGACGGCGACCGGCAATGCTCCCTGCAACGCCGGGTGCACGGCGTATGTGCCGGCGAACAACTGTACGCGGGTCAATGTCTGTCCCGCGAAACCGGCGACCGGCACGGCATGGAACACGGTCGGTTCGTTCACACAGACCTGGACCGGCAGCGCGTGGTCCCCGGCCGATGACACGGTGAGCGAGTACAATACCGTCGCCAGCACCGCCGAATGCCGCTATACGTGCGCCACCAACTACAACTGGGACGGCACCACCTGCGTCGCGGCGACCCGCACCTACACCTGCCCGGCCAAACCGACCGGCACGGTATGGAACACGGTGTCGAGTTATACGCAGACCTGGAGCGGCAGCGCGTGGTCCCCGGCCGATACCTCGACCGCCTACAATACGACCGCCAGCACGACCGCCTGCCGCTATATCTGCGATACCAACTATGTCTGGAACGGCAGTCAGTGCTCTCTGTGCGGCAATGCTCAGGTGGACGCGAACGAGGAATGCGACAACGGTGTGGCCAACGCCAATACCGCCGCCTGCAAGGCGAACTGCACCAACAATATCTGCGGCGACGGCTATCTGTTCGCCGGATCCGAGACCTGCGACAGCGGGCTGAAGAACGGTATCTTCGGTTACTGCATGAGCGGCTGCGGCGGCTGGGACCCGGTCACCAAGCAGTGGGGCACCTCTTCGGCCGAGTACGGCTACGCGATAGCGGCCAACGCGGCGGGCGCTGTGTTTGTGACCGGTTATACCTACGGTTCGCTCGACGGCAACACGACGCTCGGTTCCGAGGATGTGATCTTCACCAAATGGAACGCCGACGGTACCAAGGCGTGGACCAAACAGTGGGGCAGTACCTCCAGCGATTTCGGCCACGGGATAGCGCTCGACGCTTCGGGCAATGTGTACGTCACGGGCCGGACGATCGGGTCGATGGACGGCAATACGAACGCCGGCGGCTACGATATCTTCCTCACCAAATGGAACGCCGACGGCACCAAGGCATGGACCAAACAGTGGGGCTCGGTCAACTACGATTACGGGTATGCCGTTGCGCTTGACGGCAGCGGCAACATCTTTGTGACCGGCTATAGCGAAGGCGCGCTGGACGGCAATGTCGACGCCGGCGGCGACGATGTGGTCCTCACCAAATGGAACGCCGACGGCACCAAGGCGTGGACCAAACAATGGGGCACCGCTTCCAACGAGTACGGTCACGCGCTGGCGGTGAACGCATCGGGCATCTATGTCGCCGGCCGGACGCAGGGCGCACTGGACGGAAATACGAACGCCGGCGGCTACGATATTTTCCTGACCAAATGGGCGAACGACGGTTCCAAGGCGTGGACCAAACAGTGGGGCGCCAGCAGTACCGATTACGGGTACGGCGTCGCGCTTGATACGACCGGCGCCATTTTCGTCACCGGGTATGCCTACGGTTCGCTTGACGGCAATACCTCGTACGGCGGCTACGATGTCTTCGTTACCAAATGGGCGAGCGACGGCACCAAGGCGTGGACCAAGCAGTGGGGCAGCAGTTCCGACGATTACGGGCGGGCGATCGTGGTCGATTCGCTGGGGAGCATCTTCGTGGCGGGGCAGACCGGCGGTTCGATGGACGGCAATACGACGGCCGGGAGCACCGACATCTTCCTCACCCGCTGGGATGACGACGGCACCAAGGCGTGGACCAAACAGTGGGGTACCAGCAGCAGCGATTACGGCTACGGCGTGGCGCTCGACAATGACGGCCTGCTCTTCGTGACGGGATATACCGCCGGATCGCTCTGCGGCAATACCTACGCGGGGAGCGGCGATGTGTTCATGAGCATCGTCGAGGACGAATGATATTATTCAACGCTCATCCGATATAGCTTAGTGATACCATCGTATTGATCAAGCCGCCAAAGAGCCCCTTGGAACAGGGTGGTGGCATGATTCCTCCGGGAGGGGGCGCCGAGGTATCCCCCGGACGAGGGCCATCTCCATAACGGGAAGGGGGCCAGATTCTCGAAGGTCCATGTGATGCCGTCCGCGGAGCGATAGGTCTCTATGTCATAGGTCATTGAATTCAGGATAACCATCCAGACCGCATCATTCCTCCGTTCAAGGAAAGGAAGGCTGTAGCCGGTCCCCTGGATATCGGGCAACCCGGTCAAGGTATCGGATACCTGCCATACCGAAAGAGCTTCGTCGCTGACAAGATCTATAAGTTCAAAGACCGGGGTGGTTCCAGTGGTATAACAAGCGGCGCGAAAGACGATGCGCTGATCGGGTGTGGGGTAGACCAAGTAGGGTTGACATGTCTGGTAGTCGGGCAATGATTCAACAAGCTGGGGGGGGACAATCATCTTGGCGGATATCTGATGGTCCAAAACGGTCGCTTCATAGAACTTTCCATCCCAGAGAACGATCGTGCCGCCCAGATCCATGATGTCGAGAAAGTAACTGTCACTGTCAAAATATGTGTCCTGCTTCCCCTGCCAGACAACACCGTCGGCGGAGGCATGGATCATGACGGCGTCATTATTGCTCGTCTGGGCGAAAAGGGCGGAACCTTCGGTCGCGAAGAGGTTTATGAACGGATCGGTGCTGTTCCCAATGTCGACCGGAGCGATGGGGGTGTCTTTCTGTATATAATCCCAGACCATACCGTCAAAGGATATCCAGCTTTCGGACCATATCACCTCCGTGGAGACACCCTCTATGTCACGGTAACCCCGGAAAAGAGCGAGATAGTAAAGGTCCCCGTTGAATTCGGCGATGTGTCCGGCTATCGGAGCGGTTTCGAACGGTATGTTGAACGGCACCTCTTCCCAAAGGCGGGATCCCTTGACGGAAAAGATCAACTTCATCTCCTTGTCCGCATCCATGATGACCGTGAATGAGAGTGGTGCGCCGTCGATCTCCGCGAGTCCTTCGATCTTCGAGAGGAGGCGATTCTGGTGGGGAGTGATCGTTACCGTAAGAGCGGTATCCTCGCGGACCCTGCCATCGCTTCTGACATCGGGTGATATCCGGACATCGGCGCTGTCGGCGGGGGTCATCGACCAGGAAAAAGTGCGGTACCGCTGTGTTTCGGCAAGAACATAGGTCGCGTCCTGGGTAGCTGTCACGGTCAGATGGTTGAAGGAGAACGGTACGGCCTGCCAGGAGAGGCCATCGTCGGTGCGCCACAGAAAATCGAGTGCTTCGTCATCCCCGATCGCCTGTCCGACAAGGTAGAGTTTGTCACCCATGACAAAGAGTTTCGGTGCGAGGGCATTCATGGCGGGATGCATGATCTTCGCCGATCGCTGCCAACTCTTCAGATCATCTGAGACCCACAGGTCGCGATAGACGTTCTGTCCGTCTCCCGGATAGCCGCCGACAAGGTAATAGCGTTCATTGAATCGGGCGATGCTGATGTTGCCGCGCGGGGAGAAGCGATCGCCATCGGGTTCTTTGGTCCACTGCAGTGCGTCGGCGGACGACCATATCTCATCGAAAGGGACCGGGTCGGTAAGTGTAGACCCGATCGTCGTGCCGCCGAACAGATACAGCTGTTCTCCGGCGGTCAGAGCGCCTATACGTGTCCGGGCCGAGAAGTAGGGCGCGCCGTTCGGGGTGATGTTCTCCCAGGTATGTCCGTCGGAGGAAGAGAGGACCGATCCTGTGTCGTCGCCGCCGATCAGATACAATTTCTCCTTGAAAGCGACGAGTGTCGGGCCCGACCGGGCGCCCAGGGGAATGGTCGTGGAGTGTTGTTCCCAGTTTATAGCGTCGCGGGTATACCAGAGATCGCTCAGTTCGTCCTCTCCGGTGGTGCCGCCGGCGATGTACAGGGTGTTGTTATGGACCGCGGCGGCGTGCGATGAGCGCTCCGGGAAGGGAGCGAGTGTCACGAAGGCCAACGAGCCGTCCGCCCGTATCTTCCACACATCATTCAGTCGAGTTGCCCCTCTTTTCCCGCCGATGATATAGTGCGCATCATTAAAGGCCACAATAGTGGAAAGATCGCGCGCCGGATGGGGAATGAGACGATCATTCATGGTCCACCGGAGAACTTCGTTATCAGGGTCGTCGAACACAACCGAGACCTCGGTACCTTCCAGATATTTCCCGTTGGGGGCGTTCGGCGGAGTGAGCACGGTGATCTTGTCCTGAATGAGATCATCGTCGGCGGTGAATTCGAGCCGGTAGGCGCGTATCGTATCGCTGTCGGTAGGCTGGTCGGTCTCTGAAATGGTGTCGTCGTCGGTTCCCAGCAGATCGTCCCGGCGGTCGAGCAGATCATCATCTGAGAAGGGGGCGTCCTTGTCCGCCATCGTGTCGGATATGCCGTCACGATCGCTCTTCTGATGGCCGGTATCTTCGCAGGAAAATACGAAAAGAACTGCACAAAAGATCAATGAAGCAAATATCGACCGCATGTCCCTCTCCCCGCGATGTGCTTGATGATCCATCTATTGTTGTTCACATGAAAAGATAGCTTGCCGCCCCGATTTGTCAATTATTAGGGGATGCGTGAGTGTCGGCTTTAGTTTATGTTTGACCTCTTCGCTTCGTCGCGCTAGTATCGTGGCGTGTTCACCGGAGGTCCCATGCTGCGCATAACCGCGACGGTCGCGATACCGCTTGCCGAGATAGAGTTCACGGCCATCCGCGCCGAAGGTCCCGGCGGTCAGCATGTGAACCGGACATCTAGCGCCGTGCAGATACGGTTCGACATCGCGGCTTCATCGCTCCCCGACGAGATGAAGGAACGCCTGCGCGCCCGGCACGACCGCCGCATCACGGCGGCCGGCGTCATCGTCATCAAGGTGCAGGACGAGCGGTCGCTGACGCGCAACCGCGAGACGGCCCTGGAACGGCTCGCCGACCTCATTCGGCGCGCCATTGCGGTCCCCAAGAAACGGAGGCCGACTAAACCCACGAAGAGTTCGGTGGAAAAACGGATCGCCGGAAAGAAAAAACGGAGCGAGACCAAGCGGCTACGCCGCCTCCCCGCCGATTGACCATGTTATCCGAATAATTCGCTGTGACTGCCTGTGCGGGCGAAATAGATAGCGCCTGCCTCTTCTTCTACTTTATATACAAGAAGCCAATCGGGCTCGATATGACACTCGAAGTGCTCTTTCCAGTTGTGGAACAGCCGGTGATTTTTGAACCGCGCCTCCAACTTCCCGCCAGCCGCCAGCGTTTCGATGACTTTCTTGAGTTTGTCCATTTTATACCGGCCCGAATGCGCCAGCCGCTTCACATCCTTCTCGAAGGCGCGTGTGTAATGGATCGTGTAGGCCATCAGATGCCGAGCCGGTCGAACATGTCCTTCGGGCTCTTGCACTTTACCAGATCGCGCCTTTCCTCGATGTCCCGGAGCGCCGCCAGTGTTTCGACGTTCGGCAGGGAAACCTCGAACGGCAGTCCGCGGTTGAGTATCACCTGCCGGTAAAAAAGATTGACCGCGTCGGTCGGCTTGATGCCGAGTTTCTGAAGTATCCCCTCGGCCTTTTGTTTGGTCGAGATGTCGGTTCGCACCGAAATGGTCGCCGTTCCGGGCATGTGTTCCTCCGTCAAGTGTCCGAGGCAATTGTAATGCACCAGCAATACAATGTCAAGAACTTACTTCGACTTGAATTCCCAGATGCCGTTGTAGGATTCGCCGGACTCTTTAAGTTCGAGGGCGCGCTCCTTGAGGAACGCGAAGGCCTTGTCGTCGGGGAAGGAATTCTTTTCGCACGCGGCGAGGCAGGCGGTCATGTCGCCCGCGACGAACGGGTTAAGCGCCGCCTCGTACTGTTCCTTGAGTTTCCGCTTCTCCTCGATGCCGGGGTCGGTCAGCCGCCCCATCAGTTCGAAGATGGGAACGCCCTTTTTCTTTCCCTTCACCTGCACCGTGTCGAGCCAGCGGAACAGGAATTCGTCCTGCGCCCGTTCGAATATCTTCTCCGACGCGATGATGCGGACGCCGTAAGGCCGCGTGAGCCCTTCCATGCGTGACGCCGTGTTGACCGCGTCGCCGATGGCCGAATAGTTGAACCGCTCTTCGGAGCCCATGTTGCCGACGATGGCGTCGCCGGCGTTGACGCCGACCCCCATCCGGACATCGGGTTTCCCTTCGGCCTTGAACTCGGCGCGGACGATGTCCATCCGCTCCATGATCTTGACCGCCGAGCGGCATGCCTCTTTCTCTTTGTTCGCTATCTCGATGGGGGCGCCGTAGAGCGCCATCATCGCGTCGCCCATGTACTTGTCAAGGAAACCGCTGTGTTCGAGCACCGCGGCTGTCGCCGGGGTGAAGAGGCGGTTGATCGCCTTGATGAGGTCCTCGGGCGGCATCGATTCGGAGAGCGTCGTGAAGCCGACGATGTCGGAGAAGAGGGCGACGATCTCTTTTTTCCGGCCGTAGAGCTGTATCTGGTCGGGGTCGCCGGTCAGTTGCGAGAGCAGTTTCGGGTCGAGATACTTCGAGAAGGCATTGCGCATGAAGGATGACTGCTTGTCGACGAAGAAGTATTTGCCGATGTAGACCACGAGCGTCAGGAACCACAGGAACAGGAGCGGCGTCGCCATGTAGATGAGCACGCCCGCCTTGTGGGCGAAGTAGCCGAACAGGAAAAAGGCCACCGAGTAGATCGCGGTGCCGGTGATCCCCTGCCAGAGCGGGACGCGGTGGAAGAGGAACCGGATGAAGAAGAGCGGGATCAGGACGAACAGGAACGACGCGAGGTAGGACCAGACCGGCGCGGTGATGAAGCGTCCTTCGAGGATGTTGTTCATCATCGCGGCGTGGACGAAGATGCCGGGGATGAATTCTTCGAGCGGCGTCACCCGCTGATCCCAGGTCCCGAGCGCCGTATTGGCGACGAAGACCACCTTGTCCTTCACCTCGGCCGCCGCCATGTCGGCGATCGAGAAGAGGTTGAATTTGTCGCTCTTCGCATAGTAGTTGATGAGCGTAAGCCCCGCGTAACTGGTCGGGATCGCGAGATCGCCCACATGGATATCCTCGATGCCGGTGGTCGAGTAGGTGATCTTCGCCACTTTGTCGAAATAGAGTTGCGTCGCGGCCAGCGCGAGCGACGGCAGGAGCACCCATTCATCCTCGCTCTGCTTGGTTGAACTGAGCAGGAGATAGTTGCGGATCGGGCCGTCGAGATCGGGCGGCGTGTTGAAAAAGGCGAGATCGGCGCCGGTCGCGACGAATTCGGGAAGCGGCAGGACGAGTCCCGCGTAACTGTAGGGAACGGGCGTTCTTCTCTGCGCCGCCGCCTCGACCGGCTTGAGCATGAAGTTCGATTTGGGTTGCGCCGCCTGTATCGCCGCCGCCGCCGCCGCCGGATCGGTCACCTCGGCGGGCGACTGCAGGATCGAGCCGAGCACCACCTTGCGGCCGTACTTGTCGAGCATCGCTTTGAGTTTCGCGTCGCCCGGCACCCACGCCGGATCGAGCGCCGTTATCTTCTCCTCGAGGTCGCGGTTGACGCGCTCCGAGAAGGTCATATCGAAGACGATCCCCTTCGCGCCGCGCTGCATCATCGTCTCGACCAGATCGGCGATGACGCCGCGGTCCCACGGCCAGCGGCCGTATCGCTGGAGCGCCCGGTCGTCGGCCGCCGCGATGACGAACTTGTCGGAAGCCGCGCCGTCGGGCAGCATCTTGACCTGCGCATCGTAGAGGAGCATCTCGAGCATGTACATATTGCGGCTCCCCTCCGGCTTCGCGATGAAGTGGAGGAAGAAGGCCGCGAAGATCACGAAGGCGCCCAGCGCAACGGCGCGGACGATGCCGAAGCCCTTGTCGGCCGGTTTTTTCTTATCGGTCATGTCATCCCCTCCCGGAGGGTGTCGGATTTAGCGGATGCTGTCGCCCGGATAGAAGGCCATGTCGCCGAGGAATTCCTCGATGCGCAGGAGCTGGTTGTACTTCGCGATGCGCTCGCTGCGGCAGAGCGACCCGGTCTTTATCTGGCCGGCGTTCACCGCGACCGCGAGATCGGCGATGAAGGTGTCCTCGGTCTCGCCCGAACGGTGGGAGATGACGGTGGTGTAGCCGCTGCGGTGGGCGTGGGCGATGGTGTCGAGCGTCTCGGTCACCGTGCCGATCTGGTTGAGTTTGATGAGGATGGAATTGGCTGATCCTTCGGTGATGCCGCGCTGGAGCCGTTCGATGTTGGTCACGAACAGGTCGTCGCCGACGATCTGGGTCTTGTCGCCGATCCGGTCGGTGAGCATTTTCCAGCCTTCCCAGTCGTCTTCGGCCATGCCGTCCTCGATGGAGAAGATGGGATAGTTCTTGACCAGTTTCTCGTAGAAATCGACCATCTGGGCGCTCGTTTTCTTCTCGCCGCCCGATTTGAGGAAGGTGTAGACGCCGTTCTCGTACATGCCGCTGGCCGCCACATCGAGCGCGAGGACGATATCGGTCCCCGGCTTGAAGCCCGCCTTCTCGATGGCCGAGACGATCACCGCGATCGCCTCTTCATCCGACTTGAGGTTCGGCGCGAAGCCGCCTTCGTCGCCGACGCCGGTGGCGAGCCCTTTGTCCTTCAGTATCTTTTTGAGGGTATGGAACACCTCGGCGTTCCAGCGGATCGCCTCGCGGAAGGACGATGCGCCGATAGGGGCGACCATGAATTCCTGACAGTCGACAGTATTGTCGGCGTGGGCGCCGCCGTTGAGTATGTTGGACAGCGGGACCGGCAGGGTGTCGCTGATGACGCCGCCGAGATAGCGGAACAGCGGCAGGCGCAGGGCGTGGGAGGCGGCGCGGGCCGAGGCCATCGAGATGCCGAGGATGGTGTTCGCGCCGAGCGTCGCCTTGTTGTCGGTGCCGTCGAATTCGATGAGGGTCATATCGATGAGCCGCTGTTCGAGCGCCGAGATGCCGATGACCTCGGGGGCCGCCTTCTGGACATTCTCGACCGCCGAAAGGACCCCTTTGCCGAGATAGCGTTTTTTATCGCCGTCGCGCAGTTCGAGCGCTTCGTGGGCGCCGGTGCTGGCCCCTGACGGTACCATGGCGACGCCGACATCGCCCGATTCGAGTTCGACCTCGACCTCGACGGTGGGATTTCCGCGTGAATCAAGGATCTCGCGTGATCTTACTTCGATGATCTCGTACATGGGAAGTACCTCCGGTATGGGTTATAGGTTTGGACTGTCGAACGTGAACCGGTCGGGCAGGAGCGCCGCGATGGTCGTTTCTTTTTCTATCTTGCCGCTTTCGGCATTGACGAGGATGACCCGCATCGCCGGGTTGAAGTCGGCGAGCGTCTGGCGGCAGATGCCGCAGGGGCTTACCGCGTGGCCGTCGAGGGACGCCGCGACGACGACCGCCGCGATGTCGTCCTGTCCCGCCGTTATCGCCGAGAAGAGCGCCACCCGCTCGGCGCAGACGGTGGCGCCGAACGACGAGTTCTCGACATTGACGCCGGAAAATATGCGTCCTTTTTTCGTGATGACCGTCGCCCCGACCATGAAGCCGGAGTAGGGGGCATAGGCGTTCTTCCGTGCTTTGAGCGCCGTCGCGACCGCCTTCTGTATCAGTTCTTTATTCATCGTTCTCCAGTAATTTATGGACGGCGCCGAGCATGAGCGCGGTGAAGCGCCCCTCGGCCGCCTTGGCGTTCTCGAAGACCTCCTCGTGCGAGAGTTTCCCTTCGCTGATGCCGGCCGCCTTGTTGGCGATGAACGACACCGCCGCGACCGTCATCCCGGCGTGGCGCGCCGCGATCGTCTCGGGGACGGTCGACATGCCGACCGCGTCGGCGCCGAGCCGCTCCAGCATCCGTATCTCGGCGGGCGTCTCGAAGGTGGGTCCCGAAAGGCCCGCGTAGACGCCGTCGGCGAGCGCGATATCCTGTGCGGCGGCAACTTCGTGTATCCGGCGGCGCAACGAGGGGTCGTACGCATCGGTCATGTCGGGGAAGCGGGTCCCCAGTTCCTCAAGGTTCGGCCCGATGAGCGGGTTCATTCCCATGAGGTTGATATGGTCGGTCAGCAGCATGAACGACCCGGCGGTCAGATCGCGCCGGATGCCGCCCGCCGCGTTGGTGAGGAGCATCGTCTGCACGCCCAGTAGCCGCAGGACGCGGAGCGGGAAGACCACCTGCGCCGGGGTGTAGCCTTCGTAGTAGTGGACCCGTCCCTGCATGACCCAGAACGGTTCGCCGCTTTTCGGTTCAAGGGCGAGCAGGAGCCGCCCCGAATGGCCCGCCACGGTCGAGATCGGGAAGTTCGGGATATCGCCGTAGGGGAAGGCCATGCGCACCTCGACCGAGTCGGCGAACTTGCCGAGCCCCGAGCCGAGGACGATGGCGAGATTGCCGCTCTCGAGTCCGGCGGCGGCGAGCCTCTCGCCGATGAACTGGGCCGCCTCGCGGATGGGATCCAACGCCGCGTGCGTCATTTCAGCAGTACTTATAGAAGGCTTTGTAGGCCTTGTAGGTGTGGTACAGATCGGCCTTCGAGGCGACCTCGAACGGCGAGTGCATCGACAGGAGCGCGGTGCCGACATCGAGGACATCCATGCCGTACTCGGCGATATACATCGCTATCGTGCCGCCGCCGCCGTGGTCGACCTTGCCCAGTTCGGCCGTCTGCCACAGCGCGCCGTCCTTGTTGAAAGCCTTGCGGACCTGTGCGACGAACTCGGCGTGCGCTTCGGAGGAATTCGACTTGCCGCCCGATCCGGTGAACTTGGTCAGGCAGACGCCGTAGCCGATCTTGGCGGCGTTCATCTTCTCGACGACGCCCGCCCATTCGGGATCGATGCCGGCATTGACATCGGCCGAAAGGAACTTGGAGTTGCGCAGCGCTTTAAGCACCGTCGCGTAGTCGGTCACGCCGTAGTTGCCGAGGATCTCGGCGACGGCCAGTTCGAGCAGGTTTGAGTTGGCGCCGGCGTTCCCCTTCGAGCCGATCTCCTCCTTGTCGAAGAAGACCATGACGACATTCTTGTCGCTTTTGGGCAGGTCGAGCAGGGCGCGCATACCGGCAAAGGCGCAGATGCGGTCGTCCTGTCCGTGCGAACCGATGAACGAGCGGTCGAGCCCGACATCGCGCGCGCCGCCCGCCGGAACGAGCTGGAGTTCGGCCGACACGAAATCCTCCTCCACGAAGCCGTATTTGTCGTGGAGCATCTTGAGGATGTTGACCTTTATCGCGCTCGACTCAGGTTTGAAGTTGTAGGGTATCGAGCCGACGAGGATGTTGAGATTCTCTCCCTCGATAACCTTGCGGGCGCTCTTTTCCATCTGATCCTGCGCGAGGTGCGGCAGGAGATCGTTTATCGTGAAGACGGGGTCGCCCTCGTCCTCGCCGATGACCACATCGATCTTTTTACCGTTCTCGAGCACCACCACGCCGTGCATCGCCAGTGGGCGGGTGACCCATTGGTATTTTTTGATGCCGCCATAGTAGTGCGTTTTGAGATAGGCCATGTCCTCGGCCTCGTAGAGCGGCGCTCCCTTGAGGTCGAGCCGCGGCGTATCGATATGGGCGCCGACCATGAGGAAGCCGTTGGCGAATTTCTTCGGATCGGCAATGGAGGCGAGCACGCAGGAGACGCCGTGAAAATTGAGGAACAGCTTGGTATCCTTTTTCGTCGCTTCTCCGATGGGGCGGTAGCCGCTGCGTCGGGCGATACGGCCGATGGTCGCGACCGCTTCACGCTCGGTCTTGCTGTCGTCGAGGAACCGCTTGTAGTCCTCGGCGAAGGCCATGATGTCGCGTTCCGCGGCGGCGGTGATGCCGTCCCAGCCCGATTTCTTTTTGTTGCAGAGTTTTTCGGCCAGTTGCTTCGCGTCCAGTTGTTTGCCGGTTTTTCCAGAGCCCTTTTTGGATACCATAGCCATCTCCCTACTTCGGTTACGGAACCCGATAATACTGAAAAGCGCGACGAAACACAAACTTTTCGTAGCGATCACGCCTCTTCTTTTTCGAAGCGGGAAAACAGCATGAAACGTGAGCAACCAGCCTGTTTCTATGGGGATGCATGGCAAAAAGATGATATGCGGGGCAATGTTGTATGTTTTTTGTGGACTTTTTCTCTAGTTACGCTATACTCGTTTAACTTATTGTGTGAGGCAAAGGAGGAACGCATGACGTATCTGCCGCTTTCGTACCTGCTCGGGTCGCGCGCGAAGGTCGACATCCTCAGGATCTTGGTGAGTAAACAGAACTACACCGGCCGGAAGATCGCGACGCTGTCGAGCACCAACCCGAATTCAAACAAGAAGGCGCTCGACTTCTTGCTCGATACGGGACTGGTGATCCGCGAGCATATCGGGAACGCCTACCACTATCGTCTCAATGAGAATCACATTCTCTATGAGGCGATCCTCAACCTTTTTAAGGAGGAGGAGCGCACCATCAGCAAGATCATGAAGACGGCCGCCTCCTACATCGAGGAGTATTCGCCCAAGACGCTGGCCGGATTCGTGACCTATCTCCGCAGCGATGTGGTCCTGACGCTTATCGCCCACACCCTGTCGGTCGCCGAGATGAAGGAATACATCTTCGAAAAGACCGGATTCAACGTGCAGATAAAGGTCATCGATACACTGAATCTGAGCGAGAACGATGTGGTCGAATTCGTGGACCGCAACTATTTCTGGAACAACTACAAGACGATACTCAAGATGATCCATTCGCGCGACATCGTCAAAGAGTTCTTCAACATCTGAGGGGGCGAACGCCATGAATAAAAAGAATATCAAGATACTTATCCTCGACGACGAAGAGAACATCCTTTCGTCGCTCAAGCGGGTCATCGAGGCGCACGGTTACACCGTCGTGGTGAAATCGAAGCCCGAGGATGCCATCGATTATATCCGCAACAACATCGTCCATGTAGCGCTCCTCGACATCCTGATGCCCAATATGGACGGCATCACGGTGCTCAACATCGTCAAGGAGATCAGCGGACTCACGCAGGTCATCATGATGAGCGCCTACAGCACGATAGACCGTATCGTTTCGGCGCTCGAGAACGGCGCGAACGACTTCCTGCTGAAACCCTTCGATAACATCGAGGAACTCAACAAGGTCATCGACCTTTCGGTCCAGAAACTCGATCGTTGGAAGAAGGTACTCACCGAGTCGGGAGCCATCTGACCGTGACCCGCCATCCCTCGGCGCGCGCGCGCCTTACGCTTGTATCGCTTCACGACCTCAACCTGCCCGCCTCATTCGCCTCCGATTTCGTGACCGAACTGATCGGCGCTTTTGAACGCGAAGGGGCGCAACAGGCGGGGCATAGCGTCCGAGTAGCGCTCTTATCGCATTACCTCGGCTTGGAAATGCAGTTGCCCCCCGAGACGCTCAAGGAGCTTTTCTTCTCGGCGATCCTGCACGATATCGGCGGCATCGCGACCGACAGCCACATCTCGCGCAAATTGACCGAGATACCCGATATCTTCGGCCAGAAGACCGATTTTCAGATATTCTCCCATCCGGCCCGGGGATATGCGATACTCAACCGCTTTCCGACGCTCCGCAAGATAGCCGAAGTGGTCTATACCCACCACGAATTCTACGACGGCTCCGGTTTTCCGCAGGGACTTAAAGAGGATGATATTCCACTCCTGTCGCGCATCATCCGTATCGCCGATACCACCGATATCATCCTGCGGCTCCATGACATCCGCGAGACTTCGGAACTCAACGGATTCCTCAACATCATTTCGGGCGAGGAATTCGATCCCGCCATCTACGAACGGTTCCTCTCGATGCTCGAAACGCGTGCGCTGTTGCCGGTGCTGGTCGACGATCGCGCGGTGCTCCAACAGTTCCGCGAGGTGCGCGCCCAGATGAAGGATCAGTACTACTTCGCCGCCTCCGATTCGCTCAACCGTTTCTTCGAGACGGTCGCGGCGCTCATCGACAACGTGACGACCCTCGACAAACAGCATTCCCAACGGGTCGCCGAGTTCGCCGAGCAGGTCGCGCTGGCGCTGACGCTCGACCAGAATCAGATATTGCAGGTGCGGTGGGCGGCGCTGCTCCACGATCTGGGCAAAGTGGTCGGGAACCGAAAGATATACACCAAATCGGAGAAACTCTCCGATATCGAGTGGCGCGCGATACGCAACCATCCCGAGAAGAGTTACGAGATACTCAACGCCGTGTCGGGGATGCAGGAGATCGCATTCTATGTTCTGCACCACCATGAGAACTACGACGGTTCGGGCTATCCCGAAGGACTGGCGGGCGACAAGATACCGCTGGCGGCGCGGATACTACGCGTTGCCGATGCCTTCGAGGCGATGACCTCGGAACGCATCTATCACCGCAAACGCGACTGGCAGATGGCGCTGCGCGAACTGCACGAGAATTCGGGCAAACAGTTCGACCCCAAGATCGTCGACATCACCGTACAGGCGTATCAGATAAAATAAAGGCAAATCCTCACACCATTCTGTAGGGGCGGCGATTCATCGCGCCCTCTTTCTGGAAATCCCGTCAAGCCCCCTTTGACAAGGGGGCGGAAGGATGCGTACCGCCTGTTTTCTTGTCTTTCTTTCGGCCATTCGCTACAATCGCCCGAAACTTTCGAGGTCACCGCCCATGAATGCCGCCGAATTCATCGCGAAGTGGAAGAGGGTCGAACTCAAGGAACGCTCCGCCGCGCAGGAACACTTTCTGGACCTGTGCCATCTGGTCGGTCATAAGACCCCGGCCGAGGCCGATCCGAAAGGGGAGAAGTTCTGTTTCGAGAAAGGGGCGGCCAAACACGGCGGCGGCGACGGGTTCGCCGATGTGTGGTACAAGGATCATTTCGGTTGGGAGTACAAAGGAAAGAAAAAAGACCTCGCGGCGGCCTACAACCAACTGCTCCTCTACCGCGACGCGCTCGAAAATCCGCCGCTTCTGGTGGTTTGCGACCTCGACCGGATCATCGTCCACACCAACTTCACCAACACCGCCTCCGAGGTACACGAAATAGCGCTCGACGCGCTGGGCGAACCGCGCAACCTCGACATTCTCCGCGCCCTGTTCGCCGACCCCGAGAAACTGCGGCCCGGCAAAACCACCGCGACGATCACTCAGAATGCGGCAAAGCATTTCGCCGGTATCGCCGACTCGATGCGCAGGCGCGGACTCGACGCCGCGCAGGTCGCCCACTTCCTCGACCGCGTCGTTTTCTGCCTGTTCGCCGAAGATATCGGACTCCTTCCCGACATGATATTCACCAAGATCGCCGAACGGGCGGCGGGCGACCCGGCGAAGTTCCGGCGGCTGTTGGGCCAACTGTTCGAGGCGATGGCCTCGGGCGGCGATTTCGGGCTCGAAAGCATCCGTCATTTCAACGGCAACCTCTTCGACGACGCGACGGCGCTCGACCTGACCGAGGATGAAGCGGCGCGGATAGCGGCGGCGGCGTCGCTCGACTGGAGCGTCATCGATCCCACGATATTCGGGACGCTCTTTGAACGGGGCCTCGATCCGGCGAAACGGTCGCAACTCGGCGCCCACTTCACCGGCCGCGAGGATATCGAACTGCTCGTCGAGGCGGTGGTGATGCAGCCGCTCCGCCGCGAATGGGACGAAACGCGGCGGTTCGTCGAACCGCTGCTCGAAAAGACGCAGAAAACGGCACCCAAGCAGGCCAGAAGCGTGCTTCAGCAGTTCCTTACGCGCCTCCAAACGGTCAAGGTGCTCGACCCGGCGTGCGGTTCGGGCAACTTCCTCTATGTGACGCTTCACAAGTTGAAAGACCTTGAAAAAGAGGTGATCGTCTACCAGATGGAACACGGTCTGGACACCTCGTTGCCGATGGTGGGGCCGTGGCAGTTGTACGGGATCGAGGTGAATCCTTACGCCCACGATCTGGCGCAGATGACGGTGTGGATCGGGTGGCTTCAGTGGCCGCGGCTCAACGGGTTCGGCTCCATCGAGAACGAGCCGATCCTGCGGAAGATCGGCGACAACTTCCAGTGCAAGGACGCGATACTTGACCTGACCGATCCGGCCGGTCCGAAGGAACCCGACTGGCCCGCCGTCGATTTTATCGTCGGCAACCCGCCCTTCCTCGGCACAAAAAAACTCCGTTCCGAATTGGGCGACGAGTATGTCGATAAACTGTTCGCGCTGTATGGCGGTCGCATTCCCAATTTCAGCGACCTGTGTTGTTACTGGTTCGAGAAGGGGCGGGCGCACATCGAACATAGCAAATGCAAACGGGCCGGACTCCTTGCGACGCAGGGAATTCGTGGCGGGCTCAATCGCGAAGTTCTTAAACGAATCAAAGAAACCGGGGACATCTTTTGGGCAGTATCAGATAAGGATTGGATTCTTGATGGCGCAACGGTTCATGTTAGCATCATCGGCTTTGATGCCGGAGGAGAAAAAACCCGATTGCTTGATGGGCGCGTTGTCTCCACTATCAACCCAAATCTTACATCTGTTGCCGATATAACAACGGCCCAGCGTTTGCGCCAGAACCGACAACTTGGTTTCATCGCCGATGTAAAGTCCGGGGCATTCGACATACCGGAAGAGACGGCGCAAGAAATGAAAGGGAATCCTAACCCACATGGAAGACCAAACAGTGATGTTGTTGTGCCGTGGGTGAATGGACTCGATGTGTTGAGAAGACCTCGCGATTATTGGATAGTGGACTTTGGTTCGGATACGACGAAAGAAGATGCTTCACGCTATGAATTTCCGTTTGCTCATGTCGAGAAACATGTTTTCCCGCTTAGAGCGAAGGTCAAACGGAAGAGTTACCGCGATTATTGGTGGATACATGCAGAACCGTGCGATGAAATGAGACGCTTGTTGAAGCCACTGGACAGATTCATTGTTACGCCGACAGTATCGAAACACCGAGTCTTTGCATGGCTTCAAGCTCCGACATTGCCGGATCATCAGTTGGTTGCGTTTGTCCGCAGCGATGATTATTTCTTCGGTGTACTCCATTCGCGGGCTCACGAAGTTTGGGCACTCGCCCAAGGTACACAGTTGCGCGAAAAGGAGTCTGGCTTCCGATATACACCGACATCTTGCTTTGAAACCTTCCCGCTCCCGACACCCACCAAAGAACAAGAGCAGGCCATAGCCGAAGCGGCAAAAAGCCTAGACCAACTCCGCACCAACTGGCTCAACCCGCCCGAATGGACGAAAGAAGAAGTGTTGGAGTTCCCCGGCACCGTCGGCGGCCCGTGGGACCGCTTCATCGACCCGGCGACCGCTCAGGATCGTGGCGGGTTCAAAGTCGGCACCGTCCGTTACCCGCGCATCGTTCCCCGCGACGAAGCCTGCGCCAAGCAGTTGCAGAAGCGGACGCTCACCAATCTTTACAATCAGCGTCCCGCGTGGCTCGACCTCGCCCACAAAAAACTCGACGAAGCGGTCTTCGCCGCCTATGGCTGGCAACCGACCCTGTCCGACGAAGAAATACTTGAGCGGTTGCTGGCGCTCAATTTGGAGAGAGCTAAGCAGAATTAAATTATATTGGTTGTGAGAGATGAGTGCTGAGGAAAAACACTCGATTGAGTACCTGAAGGAAACTCTGATCCACGCCGCGGAGGATATTCGCGCGTACCGGGAACGGGGCAAATATCTTGACGAAGGCGAGTTGGGGTACTGTCGTCTTTGGCGCATTTCGGAAATGGCCGATTTAATTGACTTTGAAAGTACTGAATGGCGGTTCTTTTTTTCAGAGTTCGACTGGTTGATCAAAACCGAACTTACCGATACCGACGGCGGTATGCCGTGGCTACTCGATCTGTTGCTTGATGGCCGCGAACGGTTTCCCGACGCCGAAAAGCATTGGTGGTGGTGGCTACCCGAAAAGGTGATGACCGAAGAGCAACGCCGCCAGTGGGACGAACTGTTGAAAAAATACCCGGAGATCTGACCGAGAACTACCCGTTATCGTTCTTTCTCGGTTTGCGGGCGAGTAACGCCCCGAACTGGTCGAGAAACACCATCGCGACCGCCTCGAACATCCCCATAATGACGAACGCCAGCAACATCGCGCCGACGAACACCGTGAATGTGACCGCCAGCGAAAAGCCCCAGCCCTCGCCGAGGTACATCAGCAGGGCGAAAACGCCCGCCGAAAGAACCGAATTTATGATGAGAAGAAGTTTAAGCATATAAATTCCGGCGATCAATAACGCACGCAACGGGCACCGGTCGTTTCGTTTGCTGGACCGTTACCGACTATGCCGCCTCCGAATTGTAAGAACCACCCGGCGTCTCCGGAATAGGCGAATGGTTGTGAGCTCCAATACTTCTCAACGGACATTCCCGGAAAAGCGCTGGCCGGAGAACTCAGCGAGTAGTCCACCAAACTCCGCAGATCGTTTATTCTAGGGGCAAGCCAACTGCTTGAACCGGAATAAGTGAGATTGTTGCAATACGTTAGAGCCTCATCCCGTGTTTTGTCGGTCGCCTGTTCCTTTGTCCAGCGGAGCGATGTGCGGTTGTCCATCACCACCACCTTGCCGTCGGTGCCGGTCTGTTCGGTGAAACGGGTTGCCAACGGATCGTGCCGGACCTCCCGCCGGACACAACGCACATACCTCTTTGCGTCAGTGGCTGATATGAAGACATTTCCTTCACTGAATTCGACGACCCATGCGGTGTTTTCGCCGTCCGCAGTGGGAAGCGAACACCAGAACGCATCTTGCGGTGTGTCGGGAAAGGCGGAAACATAGATGTTGCTGCTTTGATAATTGACGAGTGATGCCAGTTCATGCGGTGTCGGCAAATGCCAGTCGCTTTGTCCGGCGTAGGCAAGGTTCTCGCAGTAAGAAAAAGCTTCCTCCCAATTACAAGAGTCGCCTTCGGTCGCAATATTGCCGCTGCATCCGCCGTAGGTCGTGGGTATCGCCTGTTGCCATATTAACTTGGTCCATGAATCGGTGATCACCGGTTCGTCCGCGACCGGTTCGGTGACGGTGAAGTGACCGTCCCGGCCGGTGTCTGCGATGGGGGCATATTGTTGTTCCGCCAAGTTTTCGCAAAGATCGCTGCAATAAGAACCCAAGGCGCCCGTTTCCGCCCCGTCGTCGCACTGTTCTCCGTCGTCGAGCAACCCGTTGCCACACAAGGTGCAAACGGTTTGATCATTCCAGCCGTTACAGAGGTCGTTGCACGTGGCGTTGGTGCCGCCCACATAGATTTTTCCCGGTATCAGAGAGCAATCTATGGTGGTGGCTATTTCGCATTTTTCGCCTTCATCAAACGAGGCATTGCCGCAGGTGGTCAGGGCGCATGCGCTCTCATCGTTCCAGCCGGTGCAGGTCAGGTTGCAAGTAGCGCTATTCCCCGTTTTGTAGCTTTTCCCCGGTATCAGTGAGCAGTCGATCTCGGTATCTTTTTCACAGGCTTCGCCGGTATCTTTGACGCCGTTCCCACAGGTGTCGCACAGAGACATCACCCAGCCGGAACAACCGTCTTCGCAAACCGTATACCTCCCAAACGGATAGGTCCCATCGGGAATGTCCGGTATGAAATAGCATTCTATCGTGTCGCCGATCTCGCATGTTTCGCCATCGTCTTTTATACCGTTTCCGCATTCCGCCGCATAGATGTCCGCATCGGACAGAAGCGAATCATCCGCAAGAAGGGCATCTTCTTCCGGCTGTTCGTCGGTGATGCTGTCGTTATCTTCCGTGTTGTCGTCATCCGTGAGGATATCGTCGATCAGATTGTCGTGGTTTTCATCGTTCAGAGGATCGTCCGCCGTTATCTTGACGCAGGTGTCGTTGAGACACTCCAAGCCGTCATTGCAAGTGTTGTTTGGATAGCAGGGGCCGCCTTCGGTGCCAGCTACGGGAATAGTGTCGGTATCGGTCGCGCGGACCGGATTGTCTTCACATCCCGCCAGCAATAACAGAAAGCAACTGATCGAAAAGAGAATCAAAGTTCCTTTCATACGTAACCCCCGATATTATCTACAAGACCATCTGTTTCTATCAGAAAAAAGAAAAAAGAAAAGTTTATACCGTGTTTGCCGCGATGTCCGAAGCGGTCCTAGCGGATCGCTGAGTTGATGTTGAATCAGGGAGCAGGACGTTGACGCCATTGTAAGGTCCCTTCCCTCGCGCGGGAACCGAACTATAACTTGACAGTAACGCCCTCTCCAACTACAATCGCGCCTGTTTTTTTGTGTTTGACGCGCACGACGGCGCAGGAGAGAACCCCATGGACTACAGTAAGACGCTCAATCTGCCGGTGACCGATTTTCCGATGAAAGCCAACCTTCCGGTGAAAGAACAGGATATCCTCAAAAAGTGGGAAAAGATCGATATTTACCGCAGGATACTGGAAAAGAACCGCGACAAGAAGAGTTTCGTGATGCACGACGGTCCGCCGTACGCCAACGGCCACATCCATCAGGGGACGGTGCTCAATAAGATACTCAAGGATATCGTGGTCAAATACATGAACATGGCGGGCAAGCACGCCACCTTCCTTCCCGGCTGGGACTGCCACGGTCTGCCGATAGAGCTCAAGGCGGCTGAACGTCTGGGCGGCAAGAAGGACGCGATGGCGCCGGGCGATTTCCGCCGCGCGTGCCGCGCTTATGCGCAGGAATTCATCGACATCCAGCGGACCGAATTCAAGCGGCTCGGCGTTTTCGCCGACTGGGAGCATCCCTATATCACGATGTCGCACGCGTTCGAGTCGGTCATCGCCCACGAGTTCGCCCATGTCATAGAGTCGGGTGCGCTGCTCAAGGCGAAAAAGCCGGTCTACTGGTGCATGCACTGTGAAACGGCGCTGGCCGAGGCCGAGGTGGAGTACCACGATCACGCGTCGCCGTCGATCTATGTAAAGTTCCCGGTGCCGGCGGGACTCCCCGAACTGCCGGGCGAGAAGGTGAACTTCGTGATATGGACCACCACGCCGTGGACGCTTCCGGCGAACCTCGCCATCGCGCTCAATCCCGAATTCACCTACGCGGCGCTCAAAGTGCGCGGCGAGATACTCATCGTCGCCGACGACCTGAAGGATAGTTTCCTCAAGGCGATAGGGGAGACCGGGGCCGCAACGGTCAAGACCTTCCCGGCCGACCGGTTCAAAGGTATGGCGGCGCGGCATCCGTTCATGGAGCGCGATTCGGTCATCCTCTACGGCGACCATGTCACCCTCGAGGCGGGCACCGGCTGCGTTCACACTGCGCCGGGTCACGGTCAGGAGGACTATGATCTGGGCCGCAAACACGGGCTGGAGCCCTACGCGCCGGTCAAGGCCAACGGCAGTTTCACCGACGAGGTCCCGCACTGGGCCGGCATGAAGGTGACCAAGGCCAACCCGCTCATCGTGCAGTACCTGTTCGACCACGGCTTCCTGCTTAATAAACCGGGCGAGATGATATCGCACAGTTATCCCTGCTGTTGGCGCTGCAATGCCCCCATCATCTTCCGCGCGACGCCGCAGTGGTTCATCGCGATGGACGATACCGGCCTGCGGAAACAGGCGCGCGCCAACCTCGAGTCGGTCGAGTTCATCCCGGCGTGGGGCAAGGCGCGGATAGCGGGGATGGTCGAAAAACGGCCTAACTGGTGCGTGTCGCGCCAGCGGCTCTGGGGCAGTCCCATCATCGCGTTCCACTGCAACGACTGCAACGAACAGATCGTCGACGCCAAGATCGCCCACACGGTGGCCGATATGTTCCGCGAACATACCTCCGATATCTGGTACGAGAAAGAGGCGGCCCATTTCCTGCCCACCGGTTTCAAGTGCCCCAAGTGCGGGTCGCAGAACATCGGCAAGGAGACCGACATCCTCGATGTGTGGTTCGATTCGGGGGCGACCTGGGCGGCGGTGCTCGACGGCTCCAAGGGGCTGGAATTCCCGGCCGACCTGTACCTCGAAGGCTCCGACCAGCACCGCGGCTGGTTCAACTCGTCGCTGTTCGTCTGCACCGCGACGCGCGGCAAGGCGCCCTACCGGCAGGTGCTGACCCACGGGTATGTGGTCGACGGCAAGGGGGAGAAGATATCGAAGTCGAAGGGTAACTTCATCCCGCCCGAAAAGACCATATCGCAGTTCGGCGCCGAGATACTGCGCCTCTGGACGAGCGCCGAGGATTACCGTGACGACATCCGCGTCTCCGAGGACATCATCAACTCGTTCGTCACCAGCTACCGCAAGATACGCAACACAATGCGGTTCATGTTCGGCTTCATCGGCGACTTCGACCCCGAGAAGTGCGCGGTGAGCGTGAACGACCTTTCGTCGGTCGACCGGTGGGCCTACCTGCGCTGGAAGGCGGTGCTCGCCGACATCACCGCGAACTACGACAAATATGAGTTCCACCGCATCTACCACACCCTGCTCGACTATCTGACGGTCGACCTGTCGTCGGTCTATCTCGATGTCATCAAGGACCGCTATGTGATGAAAAAGGACGATCCGCGCCGCCGTCTGAGCCAGCGCGCCGTCTACGAGATACTCTCCGACATGGTCAAGGTGCTCGCGCCGATACTCAGCTTCACCGCCGAGGAGTCCTACGGCTACCTGCCGGGGAAAAAGAAGGAATCGGTCTTCCTCGAGGAATTCCCGGTCAGAACGCTTTCGGCCGCCGATAAGAAGTTCCTCGAACGGTGGGAACCGCTCCTGACGGTCCGTTCCGGCGTCCAGAAACTGCTGGAGGAACTGCGCACCGCCAAGACCATCGGCCATTCGCTCGACGCGAAGGTGACGATGTACTGGAAGGACCAGCCGCTTCTCGACGAGGAGGCGGGGAACCTCGAATCGCTCTTCATCGTATCGGCGTTCGAGAAGGCGTCGTCGCCCGACGGGCTGACAAAGCTTTCCGAGTCGCTCGATGTCTATGCGAAGGTCGTGCCGGCCGACGGCGAAAAATGCGATCGTTGCTGGAAGAAACGGACGGTCGCCGACCGTTCCGCCGAAGTGACCCATATCTGCGACACCTGCTGGGAGGTCATCCGATGAAACTGCCCGAACTGGCACCGCGTCAGGGATGGTGGCTCCTCATCATCGCGGTGCCGCTCATCATCGCCGACCAGCTCACCAAACAGTGGGCGCTCGGCCTGCAGGGACAGGAGGCGCTGACGGTCATTCCCGGATTCTGGGATTTCGTCTATGTGGAGAATCGCGGATCGCTCTGGGGTTTCGGCGGCACCTTCTCCGAACTGTATAAAATGGTGGTTCTGCGCGGTTTCTCGACGCTGGTGACACTGGTGGTGCTGGCGCTGATGTTCGTCAAGACGCCGCATAAGCTCTATCCGATAATCTATGCCTTCGTCATCGCCGGGGCGGTGGGGAACCTCATCGATCGTTTCATGCGCGGATTCGTCGTCGACTTCATCGACTGGCGGTTGGGCGACTGGTATCATCACCCGACCTTCAATATCGCCGATGTCGCGATCGTCATCGCCATATCGCTGGTCCTGCTCGACGCGATCTTCCTCCAGAAGAAAGAGGGCGATAAGAAATGAGACCCACCCTCTTGCGGATAGGCGATCTGACACTGTCGGGCTACTATACGTTGGCGGTGCTCGGCGTCGTCATAGGATTCTTTATCCTTGACCGTGAGGCGAAACGGACGGGACTCGACCGGCGCATCGCGTTCAACGCCGGGGTCTACGCCGCGATCTTCGGCTACCTCGGAGCGCGCATCCAGCATATTATTTTTGACGGTTTCTTCGAGATATACCTGCAAAAGCCCATCGCCATGCTTTATTTCTGGAAGGGTGGTCTCGCTTTCTACGGCGCGATCGTTCTCGGATCGGCCGCCATCGTCTTTTATCTGGTGGCCGCCGGTCGTCCGGTGGTCCGCTACCTCGACCTGTTCACCTTGCCCTGCGCACTGGGGCTGGTCCTCGGGCGCATCGGCTGTTACCTCAACGGCTGCTGTTTCGGTAAGATATCGGCCGGGCCGCTGGGCGCCGAGTTCATAAAGAACGGACTGTCGGCCAAGAAACAGTTCACCGACACGATGATCGGGAGCCTGAACGATGTGCCCTATCCGGTCATCCAGACACAACTCATTGAGGCATTCTTCGGCTTTTTGCTGTTTCTTTTCCTGTTCTTCATACGCCGCCGCGTCACCAAGCCGGGCGTGATGTTCGGTGGATGGCTCATCGGCTACGCGGTGGTCCGCTTTATCGTCGAGATATTCCGCGACGACGACCGGGGGCTTTTCTTCGGCGGACTGCTTTCGACCTCGCAGATCATCGCCCTATTCACCGTCGTACTCGGCGCGCTCCTGTGGTATCTACCGGCTGAAGAGGAAAAGAAACCGGCCGTGACCACACCATCGGAGGGACCGCGGTGAACGCCCGTGCGGCACGCACAGAACTTGAACAGGCCCGCATAGAAACGATACCCGGCGACGTCCCGGCCGCTTTCGTCTACGGCGCCGATGCCACCTTTCGTTCCCCGGAGAGCCTTTTCGTCGTCATCCCGGCGACCGAAGAGGAACTCATCGCGGCGGTCCGTATCCTTGTAACGCATCGTATCCCGATGACGCCGCGCGGCAGCGGCACCGGTACCACCGGCGGCGCACTGCCTGAAGGGTCGGCGCTCATCTTCACCGGACGGCTGACCGGCTGTCGCATCGACGCGGGCGATCTCATCGCCGAGGTGGAACCGGGGGTACTGACCGGCGATCTCAAGCGTGAAGCGGAGAAACAGGGACTTCTCTATCCGCCCGACCCGGCGAGCCACGAATATGCGACCATCGGCGGCAACATTGCCACCAACGCCGGTGGCCCCGCATCGCTCAAGTACGGCACGACCCGTGACCATCTGCGCAAGGTTCGCCTCATTGACGGGACCGGTACGGTGCGCGAACTGGGGGCGGCGGTCCATAAATTCTCGACCGGCTACTTCCTCCCCGGCATGGTCTGCGGTAGCGAAGGGACGCTCGGCATCGTTACCCGAGCATGGCTTAAGTTGGCGCCCTATCCCCGTTTTTCGAGCTTCATCGAGGTGGTCGCGCCGACCTATGACGATCTCGCCGCGATCCGGGCGCTTGCCCCGGCGGCCATGGAATACCTCGATGTGCGCGCCGGCGAACTGGTCACCGGTTCGCGGCAGAGCTACCTGCTCATCCGGCTTGAGGCCTTCACGGAGGCGGAACTGGCTGAACAGGAACGCCGTTTCTCCGGCCGGTTGACCGCCGACGGTCGTTTTTTCCGTATCGGCCGCGACAAGAAAGAGATCTGGGCGGTGCGCGAACTTCTTTCGCCGTTGTCGTACCAACTGGGCGAACGGAAGACGGCGCAGGATATCGTACTGCCCTTTTCGCGGATACCGGAGTTCCTCCAGTGGGCCGACCTCCTGCGCAAGCGGTTGCCCGCCGGGATGGAATTGTTCGTCTTCGGCCATCTCGGCGACGGCAATCTCCATGTCAATCTCATGTGCGGCGACGATCTTGCGGTCGAGGCGAAACTCATCCAGCGCGAGATCATCGTGCAGACCCGTCAGCTCGGCGGCATCATATCGGGCGAACACGGCATCGGCCGCGAACGGCGCGAGGCGCTCGGGCTGTTCATCGACGAGCCGACGCGCGAACTGATGCGCGGCATCAAGAAACTCTTCGATCCGTATGACCTGATGAATCCGGGGAAAGTTATTTAGACGATCACCAGCGGTAGTGGATGGTGGCCATGAAGGCCATGGGATTGACCCACGGGCCGCGGCCGCTGATGAAGTCGGGCCCTTCGGTGAGGATGTCGAAGTTCATGAGCGCGGTCAGGTTGAACTCCTTGTAGTCTATCCCGAAGCCGATGAACTTGCCGATATCGAAGTTGTTGTCGTAACTGTCGTTGATCGTTGTGGGGGTGGCGGTGACGATGGTCTTGGTCTGGTCGACGTTGATGACGATATTCTTGCCGATCCCCGCTTTAAGGGTGAACCAGTCGGCGACCCGGAAATCGGCGGTCTGGGTGAAATTGAACAGGATCACGTTGCCGGAATTCTCATCCGTGGTTTTCGTGGTTCCGACACTTACTATGTGTTCGCTGCCGCCCCAGCAGTGATAGAACAGGAAGTTGCTGCCGAGCGTTAACCGATCGACCGGTTTTACCATGACGCCCATTTTGGCGGCGAGATAGGTGTAATCGATCGATACGCGATTGTCGTCCATCTTATCGGAAGCGCCCGCATAGCCGAAAGAAAGGGCACCCATCAAAGTAGTATACTCCGAAACATCGAACATCGCCCGACCGTAGAGTGCGAACTCTCCATTGCCGGAGTAGTCGTACGGATAGGTGAAGCCGGGGGTGGTGGTCTCGTTCGATATCCACTGGTAAAGGAGATTGAGTCCGAAATCCATCCGCCACGCCTCCTGCTTCATGGAGATCGAAGGGGTAAGTTCAAGTCGGAAGGTAGAATTGGAAAGCTTCGTTTCGGTCGCACCGGTCTTGCTCTCCCGGGAGTACTGATCGGCGTAGAGCTTCAGGTTGACGCCCCACGTGAATACATCGGCGTTGCCTGCGAAGCCGAAACCGAAGATATTGGAAAGCGGCGCGATATAGTCATCGTTGCCGATGGTGTCGAAGGTGGTCCCGCGCATCGCATTGACCAGTTGGCGCGGACTGTTGCGGGTGTAGGTCGCCTCGTTCGGATCGTACTCGATGAAGACATGCATGAATAACGAGCGTTCAAGCAACGGGAAAATGACGCCGCCCAACTGACCGTTGTTGTCGATGTAGACCCACCCCTTCTCCAATTCGGGCAGGACCGACGGCAACCACAGCGCATTTTCATAATCGACCCACTGGGAAAGCACCGGCGTATTGCCGAAGACGGTGTAGGTCTTGTAGCCTACCTCATACGCCGGCTGATTTATCTCGCCGAAAAGCGTCGAGGATACCAGAAGCATCAACACTAACCAAAACTTTCTCATAGGAACCTCCCCGCAACGGTAAAACAAAGACACTGCCCTTTTCTCGAATAAATCAAAAAGCCGAATAAATCAAGAAAATTGGCCGTGCGGAATCGCACGACTAGGGAGCGTCGAGCGGCAGTCGGAAGAGGAATCCCCTGCTTTTGCGCGCCTTGATGATATAGGAAGAAAGGAAGTCTTTCAGTGCAAGCGCATCGGTATCGGTCCGCGGAGCGAAGGTCCAGACGACGTTGAGTTTCTTTTCGATGGCAAGGGTGCGGACCGGCTCGGCGGGTACTGTCGTGACGAGGAGGAGTACATTGGTAGCCGGGGCGAGCGTCGCGAGCGCATCGGTGTAGCGGTCGGGCGCTGCCGCGATCCGTTGCGCGTTCGGGAAGAGTTTCGCCGTCCGTTCGGTCACGGCGGGGTCGCCGGAGGCGTCAAGGAGCACCAGTTCGGCCTGCGCGTAATCGACGAGATAGGCCTGCTCGAAGTACATCTCCGCCTTGAGCCGCAGATCGAAGAAATGGTCGAGTCCGAGTAGGATGAACCAAAGCGCTGCGATCAGCGAGAACAGTATCCCGGCGATCCGGATGAGCCGCCGGCGGGCGAAGAGCGGCAGGACCGCCATCGGGATGAAGTAGAGGGTGGTGCCGACGAAAAAGCCGGTGAAGAGCAGCATCCCGCCGATCGCGCCGCCCGAATCGAAGCCGCGCGTTATGGCCCCGATGAAGGGAGGGCAGACCGAAAAACCGGTGACCAGCCCCGCAAGGAACGGATTCCCGGCGAATTTGGCGAGAAGCCCCGTCGGACAGCCGCCGTGTTTCTCGGCGCGTCCCCGGACGAGCGCCGTATAGATAAGGAAAAAAGCGATGAAGATATACGAAACGGCGGCGATATCGGCGATGGGGAGCGTCCCGGCGGCAACGGCCCCGATCGCACCGGCGGCCACACCGACCGCGGCGTAACTGAGGAACCGGCCGAGACTCATGAGCACTACCGCCCACAGCGCTCCCAGCGCGCCGCGCTCGGTCTGCATAAGGATAGGGGCATAGACCGGGGCGCAGGTGGCGATACAGGTGACCCCGAGCGACAGCCCGAGGAGCAGTCCTTCGATGAGGAGCGACAAGGGAACCTCCGTGCCCGGCCGAAAAAGCGACCGGACAGGCGACCATACCGCAACTCGCGCCGACTTGCAATTCATTTTTGACCGGCTATGATATCCCTGTTCTGTGTGTTTGTGAAAATATCTATGGAGGATCCGATGGCCGATCTGACGACGAAGTATCTGGGAATGACGCTCAAGAATCCCTTCATCGTGAGCAGTTCGAGTCTCACTAATTCGGTCGAGAAGATACAGCGCTGTGAAGAGGCGGGCGCCGGCGCGGTGGTGCTCAAATCGCTTTTCGAAGAGCAGATATACGAAGAGAAGATACGGGCGGCCGACGACGGGCTCGCGGCGGCCTACCACACCGAGGCGGCCGAATACATCCACCAGATGAGCATGAACTTCGGTCCCGAGGATTATCTGGGGCTCATCCGCGGCGCGAAGAAATTGGTCAAGATCCCGGTCATCGCGAGCCTTAACTGCATCGCCCACGAATGGTGGAAGGACTACGCGCTCCGCATCCAGAAAGCGGGGGCCGACGCGCTCGAACTCAATATCTCTTTCCTGATCCACGATCCCGAGGATGCGAGCGAAGAGATCGAGGAGCGGGTGCTCAAGATAGTGCGCGCCGTCGCCGCCGATCTCAAGATCCCGGTCGCGGTCAAGATCGGTCCTTACTACACCAATACGGCGCGGCTCGTGAAGAAGTTGCAACTCAAGGGTGCGGCGGGTGTGGTGCTCTTCAACCGTTTCTATCAGGTCGATATCGACACCGACACGATGGAACTCAAGCCGGGCTATCTGCTCACTCCGCGTGAAGAGGTGACCCTTGCGCTCCGCTGGATCGCCCTTCTTGCGGGCCGGACGAAACTTTCCATCGCCGGATCGGGCGGCGTCTATTCGGGCGAGGATGCGGTGAAATACCTGCTGGCCGGCGCCGACGCGGTGCAGGTCTGTTCGGCGCTCTACAAGAACCGCATCGAACATCTCAAGACCATGACCGCCGAGATGAACGTCTGGATGAAGAAGAAAGGGTTCGCCTCCATCGACGATTTCCGCGGCAAACTGGCGCAGGGCAAGAAGAGCGATCCCGAGAGCTGGGAACGCCAGCAGTACATCAAGGCGCTCGTCGGACTGGAATAAGTTTTAGATAATTATCAGCGAACAGCCCGGGTCCTGATCCTTCATCGGATGGGTCGACCGTGGATCGATGATATCGTCGGGAAGAACGTCCGTTGTTTCATCGGTGTCGACGATATCGTCGTCGGTAGAGGTCTCCCCGGGATTGTATATCTGTGTTTGTGTGGCGGAAACACCACCGCACCGTGTCTGCAATTCTTTTTCGGTGCAGGTCGTTGCACATATCCCCTGATAGAGACGCATCGGGATGTTATGGTTGACCGAAAAGTAAGATGTTTGGTCACTGACGGTGGCGCGAACTTCGCCAAAGCGGTTTTTGGGGAGTCCTTTCTTGGGCAGGAGCTGGAAACGTATCAGATAAGAGATCGCTTTTTCGGGTGTCGCGAAAAGGCTGTGGAGTTCATTGGCAATGAGGTTCGGTCCGGTGAGCGGGAAACTTCCCTGCGGTCCGTCGAGGAATCTTTGCCAATTCAAGCCGTTCCCCGATTCGTCGAACTGGGTCGCGATCTCGGTGGAGTCGGGAACGTAATCGAACACCATCGGGTCGTAGGTCGCCTTCAGGTAGACCGATTCAGCGGAGTAATTTCCCCAGTTCTCGACGCTTATCAAAAAATACTGCGGCTCTCCCGCACAGAAGACCTCCTGTGATTCTTCGGCGGCGCAGGGACAGTTGCGTAGTTCCTCTTTTCCCGGGATGTCGAATTGCGATAGCGGAGCATTGACCGATACGATGAAGAGGTTGGTCAACACCTCGTCGGCGGAGAAATCGAACGAGAGATTCATGTCGGTCGTTCCGACCGGTAGGAGCTCGGTGATCTTCGGATCGGGACCCCAGTCGAGGATCCAGCTGTCGATGTCGAGTCCGTAGTGGTATTTCTCTTCAGGATCGGTGCAGTACCCCATTACGCCGTTCTGTTCAGTGAAAAGTATCCGATTCGTGCGCGAATCCCAGATCTCACCGTTGGTCGTATCGTTCGGATCGCAATCGTCGCCGAGCGACCTGTTCTCCTGCCACAATGCGTCCCATACGAACAGTCGTTCGGTCGTTTCCTGCGTCGGGTCGACGGCCGGATCGCCTTCGGCCGCAAGCATCGTCATCCGGATCATGAGTTCGTTGGGTATCTCGAGATCCGAAAGGGTCACTTCGGCCGTTTCGTTCTGTTTGAAGGCGAAGCCCGGGTAAAGTGCGATATTGATAGGTTGCGAGTTGTCAAAATAGGCGATAAAAAGGGTCCAATTCGAGACCATAAGGGTGGAGCAACGGTAGGCTGCGACATCGGTGCAGTCAAGGCCGCTTACGGTGTAGTCGCCATAAAACGGTGCGCCGTCCTTGAGTGGATCGGCCGATGCCTGATTGTCGGCCGCTATCGCGGTGAAGAAATCGGTCACGTCGACCCGGTAGGTGAAGTAAGCGAGTTCGGCGGTGGTCATGGTCCCGGCCACGGTCTCGGAACAGTCGACGGGCACATCGGCGGTGAAACGCACGCTTTCGAAAAGGAACGGATCGCTGGTGTCTCCCAGATAACGTGCCGTATCGCCCGCGATGATGTCGGCCTCCTTGAGGTAGCCGTCGGTGCGTGAGAAGGAGAGATGGACCATGTTATCGGTCGGTTCGGCGAGTTTGGCGGGATCGACCGCCCCCATCCATATCAGATAGGCTTTTACTACGGTCGGTTTGTCAAGTAAGGCGGGATGCTTGATGATGGCGGTGCTTCTATCTATACAAGTGTCGCCCTGTCGGTTCGCCCCCTCTCCCCAGAGGGTCGCCTGATCGTCGAGGAGCGAATTGCCGATGAGTTGATATCCGCATGCCTTTTGATCGAACAGTTCGTAGGGTGTTCCGCCGAATGGTGCGGCCGCTGTGAGTGTCCCGCAGACGAACAAGGCCGCAATAAAAAGCGGAATGCGCTTCATGATCCCCTCCGCAAAAACGGATACTCTCACCCTATAAGAGACATCTTCGCGGCGAAAAGATTCCGGATAATGAGGAAAATCTCTTACCATTTGATATTCATAATGAAATAATCGTTTGCGAAAATGCCGCCGAGGGTCGCGCCATCATCCCGCGCGGTAACGGCGTAGGCGCCGTCATCCTCTGCGGTGCCCTGTTGAAAGGTGGCGAGCCGTTCCCCGGAGCGGTCGTAGCGGACCGCGATGATCTCATATCCGCCGGCCGCCGGTTGGGTGAAAACAGCGCCGGCGGCCGTGCCCACGGCGATGATCGATCCGTCGGGGGAGAACGCGACGCCGTTGAAGAAGTCGGGCCCGTCGTTGCCGTGCTGGCGGCTGAAGAGGCGGTCGCCGTTGAGATCGCACAGCATCAGCAGGGCATCGTAGTTCCCTTCGTTTATCTCATCGTCGAACGATCCGAAGGTCATTCCCGCCAGCGCGATGCCGGTCGCATCGGCGGCGCCCGCCAGAACGGTGTCGGCCCCCGGGGTGCCGAACTGCCGGGTCCAGCGTCGCGAAAGGGACAGATCGAAGTTGGCGAGGAATCCGTCGGTATTGCCGAAACTGTTGTTGCCGTGCAGCGAACCGCCGGCCTCCCCGGCGGCGTAGAGCGTGTTGGCACCGCCGGTGAACAGCGCGGTCACCCGGTCGGCCTTGGTGCTTCCCAGCAGTGTGGAGCGCAGGACCGTACCGTCGCGGTCGAGTTCCATGATGAACCCGTCCCCCTGTTGCGGCAGATTTCCCGGTACCAGATCGCCCCCGGTCGATCCGCCGATATAGATCGCGGGACCGATCGCCGTACCGGAAAGGGCGATATCGTCGGCATCGGAGCCGAACTGCCGTATCCATACGGGCGTGCCGTCGGCGGCGTATTTGGCGATCACGATATCGGCGTTCCCGAAAGCCTTCGCGCCCATGGTGCCGTAGGTGTACCCGACCGCGTAGAGCGCTCCCGCATCGTCCTGTGTAACGGCGGTCAGGAAATCGTCGACGTTGCTCCCGATCTGTCGCACCCAAGCGACCGACCGGTCGGCCCGGTGGCGGACGAGGAAGATATCGTTCCCTCCCGCTTTTTTTCCCGGCTCCAATTCGCCCGTAGTGATGCCGCCCGCCACGATCGATCCATTCCCCGTATCTATCAGGGCGATCGCACGGTCGACGGCGGCGCTCCCGCCGGTGGTGACCGTAACGCTTCCCGGCGCATCGTCAGGCAGCAGCGTATCGTCCGGACGGTCGTCGTCGGTAACGGTCGACAGACCCATCGTGAGGTATACCGGCGCTTCGCAGGCTATGAACAGGGCGGCGGCGATCAGACTAAAAAGAGTAGGAAAAAGAGGCCGCCCCCGTGAATTGAAGGATCGAATAGTCGGTGTAATCATTCCGGTCCTCACCGATATTGGACAGTTTTCGCATGATGCTGGCCGATGCCCGCACCGCGTAATGTTCCAGGAACCGATATTCAAATTCGGGCTGTATATAGAAGGTATGTTCGATGCGCCTTTTTTCCCAATCGAGATAGCGGAAGGTGTCGATGCTCAACCAATACTGATAGGTGTAGCGGAGCGCCGCCGAAACGGTGAACGCTTCCTTGACGATGGCCCCTTCCAACAACACGGCTATGCGAAGCTGTTTATTGCTTACCCCCAGCACGTCTCCGCGACGATCGGCATAAATATCGTACTCTTCGTCGCGCAACCAGTTCAGATCGACCCCGCCTCCCGTTTTAAGATAGCTTGAATCGGCGGCCGGGTAGATATACCAGCCCCCCTCCAGGCCGGTCGACGGACCCCGGAAATAATCGAGCCGTCCGTCCTTGAACGGATCGATATCGTGGTAATAACCGGCCCGGACGATCCCGTAACTGGAGAAATGATCGTTGTGATCGTACATGACGGTGACCCAGCCGAACAGATCGAGATAGAGCTGACGCGGTATCGGCCACCGTTCGGCGACATGGTGAAAGATGACCGAGCAGTCGAGCAGGAGTTTTTCGTCGAAAATGTGAGAGAAGGTACCGCCGAGATATTGGTCGAACCGCGAAAGTTCAGGGTTGTCGAGCCCCGATTCGGAGAACAAGGAATAACTCATCCGCCCCTGATAGTCGTCGCCGAACGACAGCGAGACATCGCCGCTGAGCGTCGCGAAGAAACTATCCTTGCGGGGAAGATCGTTCTCCGAGAGGCGGTCTATGAGATAGAGATATTCGACGTTGCTGTTGTATTTCGCACCCGCGGTGACCGACCCGTTCCATTCGATCTCGGCGCACAGCGAGAAGGGCAACAGAAGAAAAAGACTAATAAGTGATCTTCGGATCACGGAAATTCCCTTTCTTTCGTTTACGGTCCAGTTCGCGGGCCCGTTCTTTTTGTTTTTTCTTCGGATCGGCCGGTTCCTGGGGGAGCAGCATCTCTTTTTGAGGTTCATTCTTCTGCGGAAGGGGTGGCGTTGCCTCCGGCTCCGGCCGGCGGGACGGCAGAAGAAGCTCTTCGGCGGGCGGCGGTGCGACCGGTTCCGGTTCTTTTTCCCGCTCATTCTCCGGCGGTGGGCTCACGGCGGACGGTTCATCGATCGGTGGTTTTCTCACCGCTTTCCGGTGGATCGGCGGTACGACCGTGCGACGGTGTACGCCGGTATCGGTATCGGATACCGTCTCATCGGGGATCGCGGTAACGGTGTCGGCGTTCGGTGTGCCGTCGGCAGGGAGGATGTCTCGGAAAAAATCGTATTCCCATCCTTTTTTGTAGACACCCCGTTCGACCGAGATGGTGCTCTTCAAGGAGGATTCTTTTTCTGCGTACAGACCGTAGAGGGGCGCCCAAAGGAGCGCCGCGATGATGAGGCGCCTCATAACGGTCTTTTCTTATAGGAGAGATAGGTGACGATGACCGTTCGCTGTTCAGCCTGCAGTTCGACATCGTGCCGATGGCGATAGTCATCGTAGCTGGCCTCGGTGCGTATCCGGTGGGTCCCCATCCGCTCCACCGTGACCACGAAGGGTATCTCGTTGATCCCTGTCCGCAGGTCGCCGTGCCAGGTATATTCCCGCAACGATCTCAATTTCTCATCGTCGGAATAGAAGGATATCCCCTCATCCAACCGGATCGTCACCGCCACATCGGTAAGCGGCCGGTCGGCGGTATAGGTGATCTTTATCGTAAGCGGTTCTTTGGCGTCTACGGTTGTTCGGGAAAGGATGGTCCCCTCATCGCCCTTGTCGGGGAAGGCGGGCATCAGGAAATATCCCAGTATCGTCAGAAGCATGCAGACCGATACGCCGAATGCCAGTTTCCAGCGAAGGCCGAGCGCGGGACGCTTGCCGGCTTGTTGTGCCTGTTCTTCGACCAGACGCCGGTGCAGGTTCTCCCGCAGAATGGTGGGGGGAGCGTCATCTTCCGGGCGGTGGTTGCGCAACAGTTCGCGAGTGGTGAGAAGCGCCCGGTAAGCGGCGGCGCAGTCGGGGCAGGAGGCGCAATGTTGGTCGAGTGAGCATCGCTCTTCGGGAGACAGCTCCCGTGTCATCGCTTCGGTCAGTAGCGCATCGATCTGTCGACACCGATCGTCCATGGTCCTCCCCGTTCCTTACCCTTTAAGATACGTCGATCACAAAAAAAGATTCTTGTTTTTTTTCACCAGCTCCGTCAGCCGTCCCCGCGCCCGGTGCAATCGCGATTTGACCGCCTCGATCGACATGGCGGTCAGGGCCGCGACCTCGTCGACCGACAACTCCTGGAATTCTATGAGGGTTATCACTTCCTGATCTTCGATACTCAGCTGCGCGACGAGTCTCCGGAGCAAGAGGAGCCGCTCCTGCCGCATGATGGCCAGTTCAACGGCCGGTTCGTGGTCATCTACGGCGTTCCCTTTTCGATTATCGGGTTCTTCCCGGGAGAAAGCGGCGTGTTCCCGGTAGCGCAGAAAATCGTTCTTCAGTATACGCCACAGCCAACTGGAAAAGGAACAGTCTCCTCGGAAAGAGGAAATACCGCGGTAGGCGTGGATGAGGGCATCCTGCATGATATCCTGCGCCAGTTCATGATCCCCGCCGGTGATATTGAGGGCAAAAGAGAAGACCTTGGTCTCGTGTGACCGGACAAGCGTCTCGAAAGCGGCGATCTCGCCGCGGCGCGCCCGTTCCACCAACTCTTTATCGACGGGAGAGATGTTCCCCTGCGTGTTCAAATCGATCCGCCTCTACCCGGTATCCGCGTTCTGTTGTGCCGGGTGCCGATGATACGGTTTCTCACGTTCCATTCAAGTTTTTTTGGACATTGAAGCTGCTATTTCTGCTCGGCGAAGATGACCGATACGATATCTTCGGTGGCGAGATAGCGAAGCTGCTCCTCGACGTTGCCCAGATCGTACAGCGCGATGCCGTTGGCCGCGACGATGCTCTTTCCTTCGAACAGTTCTTGTGCCGCGCCACCCAGTTCCGGGTCGACCCGTTCGATGGTGAGGGCGACCGCCTCCCCCGTTTCGTTCTCTTCGATCTTCAGCGTACTGATCTCCGTATCTTCATCGTTCCTGGGCACGGTGGTCCGGAACAGAGCCGGAAAGACACCCGCCATACCGTCGAGTTTGACCGCTTCTTTCTGTGCGACGATAGGCAGATCGGCGGCAAGCTCTTCTTTTTCCGCAACGGTTCGCTCGGCGGCAAGGATCGTTTCGGCCCCGGTCGCCATCAGACCCTCGCCGCTTCCTTTCGTGATATTGACCCGGAACTGTTTAAAGGAATCGGTGCGGTTGTCGGTGTCATACCATATCCACACATAGCCGACCCCAATGACATACGTTCGTATCTGTACCTCCGTCTCTTTCATGAGTGAGTAAAGGTCCCAGCTCGAAGCGGAGGTATCCCAAGTGACGCTACCATTCTGGATGTCGGTATGGTTGGTATATATCTTTACCAGCGGCGAGTACAGACCGCCCGACGTGCTGAATGCCATCTGGCTCCAGATCCGCTGACCCAATTCGTTTTCGCTCCAATTCCCCAACCAGGTCTCGAGATGCGACCATTCGGCAGGGTTGGTGTTATCTCCCAGATCCACGCGATAAAATCGATAAGAATCGCCGGCGTATTGTTTGGTCGCAAAGACCAGACAGGAATTGTTCGCGCCGCTGGAGGCCGCCTCGCATACCGCAGGGACCGATGACTGCGAAACACTCTCCTTGTCTACGGTATCGGCCGAGAGGTTACAGGTATAGTTGCCTGCTGCGACCGAGTAGAAATCGTTCGTGGAGAGCTTGTACCATGTGGTCCCTTCCCGCCAGAAAAAAGAGGCGTCGATCCAACCAAGAGAGTAGGAACCGAAACAGGGATCGTTGCCGTCATCGTTGACGGCGTAAAGCGAATTGAAGCCTATCACTAGAAACACGATAAGTGCCGACCGTATCAATGAATTTCTCATGACAAAGCTCCCTGATGAGTGGTGTGCCGCCGTTCCCCTATGTGTCGGAACGCCCCGGCGGCCCGCGAAACATTGTTTCTTTTATTTTCCTGATCGGTATTGAGCCGTTACCGCGCATGATCGTCCCCCTATCTAAATCTATGATACACCGTCCGACGAAAAGGATTCTTGTTCTCTCGAAATAGCGTTGTTTATTTTTCGAGACCTCTGTCAGGATAAGATGACGTAAGATCGGGTCGTCACGCCATCGACGATCTTGTTTTTCCAATTTTTTTAAACAGCGGCGAATCCTTTTCGACCGAAGAGGTATCTTAAAGAGTGAGATGCGGTTGAGGGCAAAGAAAAAAAAGAGAGGTCCCATGCTACAATTCGGAAGAGAGAGACTCATTTGTCATGCCGCCTTCAGAGTGCTTATCGTTGACGACGACCCCTCACAGCGTTATCTGCTGCGACTGCTGTTGGAAGATATGGGCGCCGCCACGCAGGAGGCGGTCGATGGTTCCCAGTCGCTGCCGCTCTTTCAACAGTGGCGACCCGATCTGGTACTTATGGATATGCAGATGCCCGCCATGAACGGACTGGAGGCGATACGCCGGATACGGGCGACCCCTGCGGGGGCGAAGGTCCCCATATTCCTCGTCTCGGCATGTCCGGCGCCGGGGCTGGAGACGGATGCGCTGGCGGCCGGGGCGAACGGTTTTTTATGTAAACCGCTGGTCGGAAAGATCCTCCATGAGAAAATAAGAACGGTGCTCGATATCGGAGGAGAAGGTCATGAATGATCTGCTCAAAGAAGAGGCAGAGGAACTGTTCGATCCGCAGATGAAAGCGCTTCTCCTCATTGCGGAGCGGGCCGAATCGCGCGACGAGGGGGCCGGTCGGCACATCGAACGGGTCCAGCTGTTCTGTAAATTGCTTTCTTTGCACCTCTCCACGCTGCCGAGATATACACGGAACATCACCGGCAATTTCGTCGAGAACATCTACGGTGCCGCGCCGCTCCACGATATCGGCAAGGCGGAGATCGATGATCGCATCCTCCTCAAACCGGGGAAACTCACCCCCGACGAATTCGAGGTGGTGAAGACCCATACCACCATCGGTTGGCGGACCATCGAGGCGGCACGGCCGAAGACCTCCTATAACCTTCTGTCCACGATGGGGATGTCGATCGCCCGCTACCATCACGAGAAATGGGATGGTTCGGGCTATCCCGCGATGCTCGTCGGAGAGGAGATACCGCTGGAGGCCCGCATCATGGCCATCGCCGACGTTTACGATGTCCTCCGCTCCCGGCGGGTCTACAAAGAGCCCTATTCGCACCAGAAGAGCGCCGATATAATCGTCGCGGGGAAGGGGACCCACTTCGATCCCGCCATGGTGGATGCTTTCGTCGGGATACAGAATACCCTCGACATGGTGTATGCATGGATAGAGGATTGAACGCGATACGGTATATCTCCCTCCGGGTTCATTATCACCACTACTTTTGAGGAGGTGCTTCGATGGAAGGCCCTTATTTCCTCTTTCGCAGCATCGTGACCCTGATGGTCAAACAGAACGGCGCCGGGAATTTCCGCATCTGCGAGAAGAACGAGAAACAGCAGCTCCTCGTCCGGGCGGTCGGCCACGCGACGACCGATCTCAAAGCGGAACTGTTCAAACATGCCGGCGATAGATCGTACATGTATTTCTATTTCGACTTCACGCACGATGCGCGGCAGGCATATGAGAAAGCCTGTCTCGACTATCACGAGTTCCGCGGAACGCTGTCCGATAAAAGCCATCCACGCAGACCGGAAGGGGTGTCGTGTCCCTGCCCGGTGAAGGGGTGCGAATATTGAGGTCTTATCCGAACAGCGCCGCTATCGTATCGGCCGCCTCGTCCGCGAGCGCTTCGTGATCGCGCAGCAGCGTCGGGACGACGATGCCGGGGAGTACTGCCGCGCCGTTCGCTTCGGCCGCACTGCTCATCTGTTTCAGCGCCCGGGTGCCGCCGAGGCAGGCGCAGAAGAAGCCCATCGTCGCGAAGGGGATCACTTTTTTTCCGCCGAGTTTGGTCAGCGACTTTATGTAGGAGATGGTGACGGGCGATGCCGAAAAGGCCCAGACGGGGCCGCCGATCAGCAGGGCGTCGTACTGGGTGATGTCGGGGGGATTGACGATGCGGAAGGGTTTATTGGGGGCGTCTATGTCGGGGTCGGTGGAGAGGCGGTGAAGGGTGACGCCGTGATTCTGTTTCTTGAGACGTTTCTCTATGAGCTGGGCAAGGGCGAGTGTCTTGCCGGTCTTTGAGTGAACGATGATGCCGATGCGCATGGCAACCTCCGTTGGGTGAGAACTAATAACGGCGGCATCATGCAGCGGGAGGGGAGGAAAGTCAAGATAACGAATCAAGACATCTAAAATCTTACCGAGGAGCGGTACGTCAAGACATTTGATATCTTACCCGAGGAAGGACGGC
>JAKLIW010000069.1 GCA_022709425.1 bacterium | reverse complement strand
CATGTTAGGTGTAGAGTTCAGGCCTATCCAGCGAATAATTATGGACTTATCGTTCAATTTAATTCACATGAAAATCTCGCTCGACCTGCTGCACATCCTCGACACCATCGACCGCCATGGCAGCTTCAGTGCCGCCGCCGTCGCCCTCCACCGCGTACCCTCGGCGCTGTCGCACGCCATCGCCAAGCTGGAAGACGAACTGGACATTCCGCTTTTCGTCCGCGAAGGACGCAAGGCGACGCTGAACGAGGCCGGGCGCGCCCTGCTCGACGACGGCCGCCACCTGCTGCGCGCCGCCGACGAACTGGAACGCCGCGTGCAACGCATCGCCAAGGGCTGGGAAACCGAGCTGCGCATCGCCATCGACACCATCATCCCGGTCGAGCGCCTCTACCCGCTGCTGGAAAGGTTCTACACCGTCGGCTGCGGCACCCAGGTACGGCTCGACCACGAGGTGCTGGGTGGCACCTGGGATGCCCTGGCCACCGGCCGTGCCGATCTCGT
>JAKLIW010000068.1 GCA_022709425.1 bacterium | reverse complement strand
ACGGTGTCGGTCTTGGCGGCTTCCATGCCGGCCATGCCAGCTTGCGGGGCGGCCATACCGGCCATGCCAGCCTGTTCAGCCGGCTTGGCGGCTTCCATACCGGCCATGCCAGCTTGCGGGGCGGCCGGAGCCGGAGCCGGAGCCGGAGCCGGAGCCGGAGCGGCAGCAGCCGGAGCAGGCGCCGGAGCGGCGGCCTTCGGCTCTTCCTTCTTACCACAGGCGGTCAGGGCAACAGCAAGCAGGGCAGCAACGAGAATTGACTTATTCATTGGAATTTCCTTATCGACAAGAAGAAAAAGTGAGGCAAAAAATCAATGATCTTTAGACCGATCAAATCCAATTATATCAATTTTTGAAATTGGCGCGTGGAATGCTGCGCTGCACCAAGAGGCCGTGGTTCACAGGCCCAGTGTGGTGGCCGCGACGGGTGTTCCGCCTTCAGCCCATATTTCCTCGAAGCGCCGGCGGTAAGGCATGACTTCCTCGGGTTCGTCGATCAGCAGCTT
>JAKLIW010000067.1 GCA_022709425.1 bacterium | reverse complement strand
GGTGGGTGCCACGCAGGGTTATGTCTACATCCGCTCGGAGTACCCGGACGCCATAGCCGTGATGCGCGAGGCCATCGATCGCGCCACCACCGCCGGCTTTCTGGGCGCCGATGTCTGCGGCAGTGGCCGGGCCTTCCACCTGCATGTGCGCAAGGCTGCCGGCGCCTACGTCTGCGGCGAAGAGACGGCGATGCTCGAAAGCATCGAAGGCAAGCGCGGCGTGGTGCGCGCCAAGCCGCCGCTGCCGGCGATCGAAGGCCTGTTTGGCCGGCCCACGGTCATCAACAACGTCATCAGCCTGGCCAGCGTGCCCATCATCCTGGCGCGCGGCGCGGACTTCTATCGCGACTACGGCGTCGGCCGCTCGCACGGCACGCTGCCCTTCCAGCTGGCGGGCAACATCAAGCATGGCGGCCTGGTGGAAAAGGCCTTCGGCCTGACGCTGCGCGAACTGATCTTCGACTTCGGCGGCGGCACGCGCAGCGGCCGGCCGGTCAAGGCCGTGCAGG
>JAKLIW010000066.1 GCA_022709425.1 bacterium | reverse complement strand
ACGAGGCGGCGCTGCTCGCCGCCATCCGCCGTCGCGCCGATGACGCCGGGCGGGCCAACCTGCGGCCCGTCTTCAACCTGACCGGCACCGTGCTGCACACCAACCTCGGCCGCGCCCAGCTCGCCGAAGAAGCCATCGCCGCCATGGTCGCAGCCGCCCGCTCACCCTGCGCGCTGGAATACGACCTCGCCTCCGGTGGGCGTGGCGACCGCGACGATCTGGTCTCCGGCCTGCTCGCCGAACTGATTGCCGGCGGCTCGCCCGACATCGCGGCGACCATCGTCAACAACAACGCCGCCGCCGTGCTCTTGACGCTGAACGCGCTGGCCCAGGGCAAGGAAGCGGTGGTGTCGCGCGGCGAACTGGTCGAGATCGGCGGTGCCTTCCGCATTCCCGACGTGATGCGCCGGGCGCAGGTCAAACTGCACGAAATCGGCACGACCAACCGCACGCACGAAAAGGACTACGCCGAGGCGATCGGCCCGAAGACGGCACTCTTGATGAAGGTG
>JAKLIW010000065.1 GCA_022709425.1 bacterium | reverse complement strand
TCCGGCGGCCGGATCTGCTCGCCATCGGCGCGGCGCAACCCGGAGCGCTTTTCGAGCTGTTTTCCGGGGCACCGGCCAGGCGCACGGTGATGATCCGGGCCGACAGCGCGGTGCGGGTCGCCCATCGGCTCGAACGTCGGTCCGACCTCGCGCTTCGCGTGAACAACCACCTGAACCGGAACACCGACCTGTGGCTCGTCATCCATGGACGTCTGGGCGTCGATGCCGACACGGCGGTGCGGGTGACGCGCCCCTGGCTGCGGAGCATCGACACCAGCGTCCGGACATCCGGCGCACACATCAGCCGATCCGACACCGTTCAGCGCATCGCGATCCCGGCCGGGCTGCTGGCAGACACGCGGCAGATCCTGTTCGCGGTGCTCATCGATCAAGACCACGAAATTCAGACCTAAAGGAGAACAGCAATGGCACTGGGACTCATCGTTAAAACCGGCCGGATACTGACGGCCAAACTGCTCCTCGGCCAGGCCGTGGACGGCATCACCCACT
>JAKLIW010000064.1 GCA_022709425.1 bacterium | reverse complement strand
CACGCCGTGCCGTCGTAGTGCATGATCTGTCCCGAACCGCCGACGGCATAGACATCGTTCGGCCCACTGCCCCAGATGCCGTAATGCGCATCGAGGCCGACACTCCAGTCGACCATGTACGTCCACGCCGTCCCGTCGTAATGCCAGACTTCCCCCTCGTCACTGACCGCGAAGACGTCCGCCGGGCCGCTGCCCCAGACGCCCGTGAGGTACTGCATGGTGTCGCTGTCGCCGCCCGCCATGGGGGTCCACCCGGCGCCGTCGTAGTGCAGAACCCCGCGGTAGTCGATGGCAAAGACATCGTCGGGCCCGCTGCCCCAGACGCCCACCAAATCCTCCGCCGTGTCGCTGTCGTGCGGCGTCCACGCCGTCCCGTCGTAGTGCAGGACGGTGCCACTGTCGCCGACCGCGAACACATTGGCCGGGCCGCTGCCCCAGATCCCGCGCAGGTGGTGGGTCGTGCCGCTGGCCATCGGGGTCCACGTGGCGCCGTCGTAGTGGAGAATCGTGC
>JAKLIW010000063.1 GCA_022709425.1 bacterium | reverse complement strand
GGCGAAGAGCACAGCCACGCCCTGTGGTTCTTTTCCTTCCCGCTGGTTTCGATCATGCTCCTGCCACTCAGGGAGGGCGCCATCTGGGCCGGCCTGGGCATTGCCAGCGCCACCTGCATCATGGTCATGGGCGGCCCCGAAACTGGAACAAGCAGCTACTCGATGGCGTTCACGTCACGCTTCACGATTACCGCCATCCTGATCGCCGGCGGCATCTTCTGGTCGGAAGTCGTGCTCCGGCGCTACCAGAAGGAAACGATGGCGCACCGGAGCGTCATCGAGGCCGAAAGCACCCGGCTGAAAGCGGAGATCGCGCGGCGGGTCGCGCTGGAAGTCGACCTGCGGGTGCAGGCCTCGACCGATGCCCTGACCGGCCTCGTCAACCGGCGCGCCTTCATGGACCGGTTTGCCCATGAACTGGCGCGCAGCCAGCGGCACGGGCCGTCACCGACGCTGCTGATGCTCGACATCGACCATTTCAAGAAGATCAACGACAAGCACGGCCACCCCGC
>JAKLIW010000062.1 GCA_022709425.1 bacterium | reverse complement strand
CTCGCATCGGGCACGCCGTCGGCGTCGCCGTCCACTCCGTACTCCCACGTCTCATCGCTGGCGGCGGAATCATCCCAGCCGCTGAAGAGCACCATCGTGCCGCGACCGCTGTCGTAGGCCATCGCATGACCCCAGCGGGCCGAAGGGCCGGCGTCCGACGTCTTCGTCCAGGCCAGGCCGTTCCACTCCCACGTATCGCCGTATCTGCCGTGGGAGCCAATGTTGCCGCCGAAGAGCACCGTCACGCCGCGAACGCTGTCGTAAGCCATTGCGTGGGCCGACCTTGGCGACGGGCCACCGTCTGCCCTCTGCTCCCAAGATGACCCGTTCCACTCCCACGTGTCGCTCTGCTCGCCAACCCCCGGCACACCCCCTCCAAAAAGCACGGTCACCTCGCGGCGACTATCGTAGGCCATCGCGTGAGCCATACGCGACGGGCCGATCTCGGCCTTCTTCCTCCAGGTTAATGTGCTGCCGTCCAATTCCCAGGTATCACCGACGGCGGCGCCGGATGA
>JAKLIW010000061.1 GCA_022709425.1 bacterium | reverse complement strand
CTTGTTCGGTTTTGCTTAGTTCAACACAGCGTAGATGTCGCTCTCACGCATGATCAGGTAGTCCTTGCCTTCGAGGCTGAGCTCCGTGCCGCTGTACTTGCCGTACAGGATCTCGTCGCCCACCTTCACGCTCAGCGGCGTCACTTTGCCGTCGTCGGCGATACGGCCGGCACCCACGGCGATGATCTTGCCGCGCTGGGGTTTCTCCTTGGCCGTGTCGGGGATGATGATGCCACCCTTGGTGGTCTCTTCAGCGGCTGCCGCTTCAACAAGCACGCGGTCCGCCAACGGTTTTACGTTCGTCGCCATGATGACGTTGATTGGGATTGATTGGTTGGAAATAGGAGGAACAATGATGTTCCGCGCCGCCGCTCGTCAAGCGGCATGCCATCCCCAAGGGATGACATGAACCCTGACAAGTTTTCGGAATGGGAGAGGTAGCGGCTCGTGATCGTCAGCAATGGGCTGACAACCTGACGATCCTTAGCCAGGCGGCTGACCGTCGGCAGGTACCT
>JAKLIW010000060.1 GCA_022709425.1 bacterium | reverse complement strand
TCACTGGCATACCAGGGAAACATCGTGGAGCTGTGGGAGGAGTTTGCTGATGAGGGGCTCTGGGCTGACCTGGGTTCAGACCAGACATCGCTGCACAACCCATGGGCCGGAGGTTACTACCCTGCCGGAATCAGCTTTGACGAAGCCAACACGATGATGGCTGAAAACCCGGAAAAATTCCGCAGCCTGGTTCAGGATTCCCTGCGCCGGCAGGTGAATGCAATCAACAGGCATACGGCTCACGGCACCTATTTCTTTGACTACGGCAACGCATTCCTGCTGGAGTCGTCACGCGCCGGCGCCGACATAAGTGACGGCAGGGGGGGATTCCGCTACCCATCATATGTCCAGGATATTATGGGTCCCGGGTTCTTCGATTACGGTTTCGGACCCTTCCGCTGGGTATGCTGCACCGGAGACCCGGCTGACCTTGATAAGAGCGATGTCATTGCGGCTTCAACACTTGAGAGGCTGATGAAGGAATCGCCTGACGATATCCGTCAGCAGATGTCGGATAATA
>JAKLIW010000006.1 GCA_022709425.1 bacterium | reverse complement strand
TCTTCGGCGACGACGGCGAAGCCACGGCCCGCCTCACCGGCACGTGCGGCCTCCACGGCGGCGTTGAGGGCGAGCAGGTTGGTCTGGAACGCGATGTCGTTGACGACATTCACGATCTCCTGTATCTTATCGCCCGATTCCTTGACGGTGGTCACGGCGGTCGCCATCTCGGCGAGCATCCGCGAGCCGTTCTCGGCGTCGGTGGTGGTGCGGCGCATCTTCGAGGCGGCCTCGGCCGACAAGCTCGCCGCCTCCTGAATGGAAGCCGTTATCTCTTCGACCGATGCGGCGGTCTGCTGGAGCGACGATGCCATCTGCTGGGTCGCGGTCGAAAGCTGGTTGTTGCCCGACGAGACCTCCTGTGCCGAGGTGAGGACCTGTTCGGAGCTGGTCTTGATGGTCTTCAGGATATGTTCGATGTTGCTCGCGGTCTTGTTGAAGCCGGACACCAAGGGCGCGAGATCGGTGTCGTTATGGATCTCGATGCGTTTGGAGAAGTCACCGTTCTTGAGCGACTCGAAAACCGCCGCCAGTTTCATGAGCGGGATGTAGAGCACCTTGCGCAGGAAGATCAGGAACAGGAAGGTGATCAGCACCTCGAGGGAGAGGGTGACGAGAAAGGAGGGCAGAAGGCCAGCCCCTTCGTCTTGGTATTTCTTCACGAACAGACGCGCGCTCTCGATCGCGTCGTCGTCGGCGTTTTTGTCGGTCAGTTCCTGCAGATGTCTGACGGCGCGGTCGGCGGCCCGTTCTGCCTTGGAGACCAGATACCATTCCGAAAGGAGGAACATAAGGAACAGGAGCATTGCGAATCCGACGATGGCCTTTCTGCTGCTCAGCCAGCGGATGAAGGAGGTCATGGATCCCCCGTAAGCGTCCGTTGATAACGCGCCGATTGTAACATGCCGCGCCGTTTAATCAACTTTTCTCGGGCCCATCACGCCGGGAGAAATGTTGACTCGCCCGAACGAAGCGTTAAAATCGACCGTACTGACATACTGAAGGAGGAACCCATGACCCGTTTCCTGATGATCTTTACAGCTTGTTTGGCGATCGTTATCCTGTCCGGCTGTGACAATGATAAAACGACGGCCACCGATGCCGATAGCGCGGTCACCGATGATGCGCCGTTCGACGGCGATGCGGTGTTATCCGACGGGGACGACCTGCTTACCGACACCGAAGAAATATCCGACGAGGACGATCTGCTCTCCGACACCGATACCGGACCCGATTTCGGCTACAATGTTTTTTTTCAGGTCATGACGATATTCACCTTCGGCCAGCCGATGGCGATGTCGTTCGGTACCATCATGAAGACGGCGCGCGAAGAACTGGAACCCGAAGAGGCGGAGACCCCGCTGCCGGTCGATACCTGCGAATTCAGTAACGGAGAAACGGAGACCCCCACGCCCGAATGCACCTCCGACGAAGAGTGTGCCCCGGAGCAGAAATGCTTGGCCGATACCGACAACAACGGCAACCCGATCGCGGGGACCGAGAGCTGCAAGACCTCCGGCAGAGCATCGCTCGACCGTGGACCGGTCATCATCACCGGGTTCGTCGGCGACCCTGCCACTTTCCTGTTCGAACCCAACGATCAGGTTTACAAGAAAGACGGCACCGGCGACGGCTCCCTCGATATTGCGCTACTTGGTTTCGGTCTCGACTACACCCTTGCTGCAGAGGGGCAGGGCGATCTCCAGCCATTCACCGGCACGGTCCACATGCCGCCGTCGCTCGACCTGACCTATCCCGAATTGACCACCGGCGGATCGCTCCCGTTCCCCTCGGCGACCATCGATCCGACCAAGGATGTGCTCATCAAGTGGGCCGACCCGAACCCGGGCGAAGAGCTCGACCTGACGCTGACCGGCGAGAGCGGATCGGTGGTCTGCCGTGTGGCCGACGACGGCGAATTCGTCATCCCGGTCGCACTCGTTTCGCAGATAACCTTCGGTACCGGCTTCAACGCCTTCGCCAACAACATCCTTTTGAGCCGCAAGGTCGCGGGGACGATAGAGGGAGCATCGGTGACCGTCGGCGCATTCAACGCCGAAGAGATGATCACGGTGATGGTCAACGCCGTCGCCGGCGCCGACACCGATCCGGTCACCGACGAAGATACGTTGCTGCCCGATAATTGATCGCGTTCAGACGAACTTCTTGAATACCGCTTCGTAGCCGTCCACCATCTTTTCCCACGAATAATTCGCGGCGGTGAACTCTTTTCCGGCACGGCCCATCGCCTTGAGCCGGACCGGATCGGCGAGCAGTTCGGTGATGCGGCGCGCCCACTCGGCAGCATCGCCGGGCGGCAATAAGATGCCGTTCTTCCCGTCTTGCACCGCGTCGGTGATGCCGTCTATCTCGGCCGCCGCGACCGGCAGACCGCAGATGGCCGCCTCGAGCGCCGCGAGGCCGAATCCTTCCATGTCGCCCTCTACCTTTATATTAGGCATCACATAGAGATCGGCGCACATGAGCGTCTGAATGAGATCTTTGAACGGCAGACCGCCGAGCCGGTAGGCGCGTCCCGCCATCCCGGGTTTTGCCAGTTCGCGGCGGAGCGCCGGTTCATCGGTGGGCATGCCGAAGATGAGGGCGAGTTGGCGGCCGAGGTCGAACGGGAGAAGCCGCAGCAGGAAGTTCTTGAACCCCATCGTCGCCGACGAAGGGCCGATATGAAGACAGACCACATCGGGATCGAGGCAGGGGAGCACATCGCGGACGAACCAGTTGAACCCCTTGCGCGGCACCGGACGGCCGAGCATCACCAGCAGTTTCTTGTGCGACAGGTCGACGCCGAGCCGCCGTCCGATGACGGCGCGGTAGTTGGGGACCACCGGCAGATCGCCGAGCGTCGTGTCGACGCCGTTGGGGACCACCGTCACCTTGGCCGGGTCGAAACCGCGGTCAAGACAGGCCTTGGCGGTGGCGGTACTGACGGCGATGACGCCGTCGTAGGCGGCGAAACGCGGGATGATGCGCGTCTGGAACCAGTGGGCCGGCATCACCACATCGAGCCCGTGGAGCGTCACGACGATGGGCAGATCGGTGATCTGACGTAGCGGCAACGAAAAAAAGCCCATGAGCCCGTCGTTGAGGTGGATGATCGATATCCCGGGATTTTCGGCCAGTATCGTGCGGACCCGACGTTTAAGCGTCAGGAAGAATTTCCATTTGCCCGCGTCGCCGCCGTGGATGAGGGTGTGGACCTTCACGCGGCGCGACATACCCCGGATCAGTTCGAAGCTTTGCTTCTGCATCCCGCCGACTGACGGAGGATATTTATGAGTGATGAACAGGACTTCCATAGCTCTCGGCAACGACGGTGGAGGGATCGAGTTCCTTGCGGCGGTGCATCATGGTGAGCGAGAAGACGAGCGTTCCCATCCCGAGCCAGAACAGCTGGCGGGTGCGGCGCAGTATCGAAACGCTGATCCACAGGTCCGCCCCCGGTACGCCGACGAGGTCGAGCATGAGGCGGTTGGCGTATTCTTCGATGCCGACCTGTCCCGGCACGAAGGTCCCCATCGCCTTGAAGAGCATAACGCCCACCTCCATCGCGACACAGGAAAGGAACGATACCTCGACGCCGAGGAAGGTGAGTATGAGGAAGAACTCGGTCGCGCCGCCGAGCCAGTGGAGGAGCGTCAGGCCGTAGGCGCGGGCGAGATCCTTGCGCCGGTGATGGAAAAAATAGAAAAGATCGCTATCGACCTTCTGCAGTTTGCGCTCGATGGCGAGCAGTCCCTTGAACCACGGCATGAGCCGCCGCAGGATCGCCGGGAAGAGGGCAAAGAACGAATGGCCGTTCGAGAGACGGAGGAAAAAGAAGGTCGCTCCCAAAAGCAGTCCCGACGCGACGACGGCCATGATCACTTTGCTGCCGACGAAGTTCAGTTTATCGAGGAAGAGGACCAGTCCGATGCCGATGAGCGTGCCGCTCGAGAGCCACACGGTGAGCCGCGCGATGGTGAGCGCCGTGATGCTGCGGCTGTAGGGGACGCCGTGGCGTGACAACACCACCGCCTTCATCGTTTCGCCGGCGAGGAAACTCGTCGGGTTGATCTGCGCGAGGCTTTCGCCCATCAGCCGTATCAGGAACAGGCGGAAGATGCCGATATCGGGCTTTTCGAGGAAACAGTAGCGCCACGCCGTGGTGACCAACAGCTGCGCCGTGAGCGTCACGAGGATGATGAACACGAACTTGTAGCCGATGCTCCCGAGCTGGGCCGATATCCTGCCAAGATCGGAGGCACTGACGAACCACCAGATGAGGAAGAAGCCGAGGATGAGGAGCGATATCTTCGCCAGCCGGGCGATGATCGCCTTTATTTCGGGTCTATACAGCAATCTCATGCGCCTTCTCCGGTGCGGTGGGGGCGAAACGGCCGGCGATCCGCTCATACGACGAGAACATATCCTCGCAGAGCATGTCCCACTGCTGGCGGTGGGCGTATTCGGCGGCGCGGCGCGCCATCGCGGCGGCCTTTTTCGGGTCGTCGAGGATCCGCGCTATTTTCTGGTGGAAATCGTTCGGGTCCTTCGGTTTGGCGTGGAACCCGGTGACGCCGTCCTGCACGATACCCTTCGGGCCGCCCTGCGCCGCGACCACCGGTGTGAGCCCGGAGGCCATCGCCTCGAGGACGACATTGCCGAAGGTCTCGGTTATCGACGGAAATATGAACACATCGCTGGAGGCATATACTTTCGCCAGCTCCTGTTTGACCAGTTTGCCGGTGAATACCGCGTCGGGCATGAGCCGTTCCAGCTCCTTGCGCCGCGGACCGTCGCCGGTGACGACGAACCGGACATCGGGATGCGATTCGGTGAGCAGTTCATAGACCCCGGCGAGTGTCTTCAACTCTTTTTCCCACACCAACCGGCTGACGAACAGCACCCGCCGCGTCCCCGCGCCGCAGAGCTTGTCCATGAATACCGGGTCGCGGTTGTCGGGACTGAACAGCGCCGTATCGATGCCGCGTCCCCAGATGACCATGCGGCGCCGCTCGATACCGCAGTCGAGCAGTTCGTCCATGATGCTCTCGGTCGGCACATAGATGAGGTCGCATTTGTTGTAGAACCAGTTCATGTAGCGTCGGCCGCCGCGGTCAAGCAGGCGGGAGAACAGCGGCAGATAGCGGAAGTAGTATTCGATGTAGCTGATGAAGTGGGTGTGATAGGTGGCGAGCACCGGGATCCCCTGTTCCTGACCGTAGGAGAGCGCATAGTTGCCCAGCGTGAAGGGGGTGGTCAGGTGGATGATGTCGGGCTGGAATTCGTCGAGCGCGTCGCGGAGCTGACTGTTGAAGAAGGGGATCGAGATGGGGTAGTCGGGGTTGGTCGGAAAGGCGATCTTCGGTACCGTGATGACCGGGAAGGGGAGTTTTACCGTATCGCTGGGCGGGTAACTGGTGATGAAGAGATATTCGAACCGGTCCTTCGGGATACGGTCGATGATCTGGTAGAGGGTGTTGGTGACGCCGTCGAGATGTTCCTTGAGCACTTCGGTGAAAAGCGCTATCTTTATCGGCCGTTTGCCGCTCACGGGTCTCCGCTCCTTTCCTTCAATATAAAAAGGCCGCGTGTAGAAGCAATGGTTGTGCCATTCACAACATACTAATATCATTAGTTTTCGGCGCCAACTAGGCGTAAAGCGACTTTACGTGTCATGCGGCAACAGGTAAAATATATTTACAAAAGCACGGCGACAATGTGCTGAAAAAATTTCTTGCGCTTGGCGGTTTTCTGGCTAGAATCGGCCCGCTTTGTGTTTTTTGATTAACTCTAACCCGCTATGAAAGGTGGTGAACACTGCATGAAGAGAGCGAAGATCATCGGTCCTCTTGAAGTCACGGTAACTGACGATCTCGAGCGCGCCATTAAGATCCTTAAGAAAAAGATGGCACTCGAAGGTCTGTTCAAAGAGCTCAAGAAACGGCGTCATTTCGAGCCGCCGAGCATCCGCGAGCGCCGCAAACGTGAAGAGGCTGAACGGCGTCGCAGAAAGAACATGCGCAAGAAACGGTTCTAAGCCGTTTTCCGTTCCCCGGCCCTCGGGCCATTCCTGTCGGAGGTCGTTGTGCCCATTATTGCCGCGATGCTCCTGATCCTCCTGCTTTCCGCCTGTGAAGATACTTCTCTATCAAAACCTATCTTGGTCGATACCTCGCTGACATTTCTATCGGTCGAACAGACCGCCGACTCCGCTGTCCCGCAACACGCCGTGCTGTTTCTTGATGACGGGGCGGTGAACCGCACCTATGCGACGGCCGATACCTCGTTTGTCATGCACGAAGCTGATCTGTCGGCGGTGCAGGATGCGCTGGCGGCGCTCGATCTGGAGAACGACTGCCTGCCGCCGACCGGCCTGACGGGAAGCGCGCTTGTCACCTACCGGCGCGGGACGGCGGCCGAGACCGCCTGCGAGACCACGGCGCTCGACGAGGTGCTCGCGCCGCTTCTGTGGATACCCGAACGGACCGTGGCGTGGCCCTTCAAACCGCAGAACAAGCCCCACCCGGTCGGCCATACGACGATCAGTTTTCAGGACTATTCGCCGCTGGCGGGCGACGAGTATTTCCACCCCGGCGTCGATATCATCATGCCGGAGAATTCGATCGTCTACAATATCCTGCCGGGCCGCGTGGTGAGATACGACTACTACAGCCTTTCGGGCGGTAGCGAAGAGAACCGGATGTATTTCGAGGTGGTGGTCGAGACACAGAACGGCCTCACCATCCAGTATCATCACATCGACCCCGACAGCGTGAGCGACGCGGTCAAAGCGGCGTTCGAGAGCGGCGAAGTGCTCCCGGTCGGCGCCGAGATCGGGTTCATCGTCTCGTGGACGGTGGTCGAGACCGGTTACAGCAACGAACTGTTCCACCATACCCACCTCAATATCTTCACCCGCGATCTGTTGCCGCTCAACGGTCTGCAACTTCTTCTGCCCCACCCCGACACCACTCCGCCGGTCATCGCGTCGGTGACGCTCGTCAACGGCGCCGTTTCGGCGCTGCTCGATCCGGCGGCGCTCACCGCCGATTTCCATGTGGTGTTCGAAGGCTACGATATGATGGACGACAACGTCTGGCCGTTGCCGCCGCGCCGGTACACCGTGACGATCACGGATGCGGCGGGCAAAACACTTCTTGAGCGGAAGAGCTACGATTATCTGGCGGCGCTCTCGCCGGTCAAAGAGGACTTCGTCTGCGACTACTACCTGTGCGGTGCGGCGGGAATGGCCAGTAAAGGCGATTACGGCCCGCGGACGATGTTCGTCAACATCACCGCGTTCGACGAGGCGGGGAGCGCCGCTTCCCCGATAGCGCTCAAAACGCTCGGCACGGGGAAGAAGACCCTGACCGTGACCGCCTGCGACGAGTACGACAACTGCGCGAAGAAGAGTGTCGCGCTGACCCTGCCATGAACGCCCCGCGTCTTATCGTCAGCCTCGGCGATGTCAACGGTATCGGCCCCGAAGTGCTGCTGAAATTCCACAAGGCGCGTCCCGATCTGCCGCTCCTCTGCGTCGGCGACCTGACGGCGCTTTTGTACTGGTCGCGCGCACTGAGCCTCCCGTATGACTTTGAGATCATCGACCTGAACATACGCTATCATCCCGAGCCGGGGAAGTGCTCCTCCGTTGCGGGCGAAGCGGCGGCCCGTGCGGTCGAGATCGCCTACCACGAGGCGAAACGGCGCACCCTACCGCTGGTGACGCTCCCGCTGGCGAAGCATGCGGTCGGTCTGAGCCGCGGCAACTTCACGGGGCACACCGAACTGCTCGCCGAACTCGACGGGAAAAAGCCCGATGCGGTGGCGATGGTACTCGGCGGCACGCAGATGAAAGTGCTCACCCTCACCCGGCACATACCGCTCACCGCCGTTCCCGCGGCGCTCACCGTCGATCTGGTGGTGCGGCAGGTGACGCTGGCGCATGACTGGTTCTCCCGCTGGCAGAAGCGGCCGCCCAAGATATGGCTCGCGGGGCTCAATCCGCACGCCGGCGAATCGGGCTCCATCGGCACCGAAGAGATCGCGGTGCTCACCCCGGCGCTCTTCGCGCTCAGACAGCGCGGCATCGTCGTTGAGGGGCCGTTCCCGGCCGATACGATGTTCGCCACGGGCCGCGCCGCCGGCGTCGATATCTATGTCGGGTGCTACCACGATCAGGTGCTCGGCCCGCTCAAACTGCTCCATTTCGATGAAGGGGTCAACGCGACGCTCGGTCTTTCCATCGTCCGCACGTCGCCCGATCATGGGACCGCCTTTCCGATCGCCGGGAAGAACAGCGCATCCGAAAAGAGTTTCGCCGAAGCGGTCCGCTGGGCGGTCGAATTGACGGGTGTGTCATGAGATCCATTTCCGGTGTCATCGCCACCTTGTTACTCCTCATCGCCTGTACCGGCTGTGACAACAACGAAGAAGCATTCCCTGACCCGGCATTCAAGGCCTGTGTCGAAGAAAGTCTTCGAGATTATTCTGAGATTGTAGGACAGAAATATAATATTGAAAATGACAAAGACTTGGAAATTATTAAAATGATCGCCTGTACAAAGGTGGGTATTGTTTCCGTGAAAGGGGCGGAGAAGCTATTAAATGTTGAAAGATTGGACCTAAACCAGAACCAGATCGAATCGGTTGAACCGCTCCGCAACTTGAAAAAGTTGGAGATATTGCATCTGGATATTAATAAGATAAGGGTCATAGAGCCGCTTACTGAAGCGGAAAACTTGAGGACTCTTACTCTCACAAACAACTACATAAATGATTTTAGACCATTGAAGGTACTTGTTCAACTAAAATCTTTAGGAGTAGCACTCAATTGCGCGACCGATTTGTCTCAGTTCGACGAAATAAAAGCTGTCATCGATGGAATCTTGATAGATGGCATTAATGCCCAAACTCCCGAGAAGTGTCAGTAGGCGACAGCCAATTATCTGAAAAAGAGTGATGCGTCGGGAAGCGGTGCGCGGCGCACGGCGGTATTCGGTGTCCCGATGAAGTCGATCAGCGGGCCGTCCCAGCCGGTCGTGTCGAGCGCGAAGACGTAGTACCATTCGGGGTCGATAAGAATGCTGGTCGGTTCTTCGGCCGAAACTATCTCGACCGCGTTCTGTTCGCCGGGCATCACCGTGACGGCGGCGCTCACCGGTCCCGACGGCGTTACGAGAATGACGGCGAACTGGTCGAGCTGCTGTGCCCCCTCGTCGTGACTGATGGTGAACGAGACCGTTCCATTGCTGTAGGCATAGTCGCCCACCGAAAGCGAGGGACACGGCGCCTGATAGACCCAATCGTTGAAGAGCGCCTGCCAGTAATCGGTCGAGTCGGCCGTGTCGGAGGTGTGGGCGATGAGGAAGGCGAGGAAGTCCTCGGTGGTGACGGTGGTCAGATGCTTCTCTTCGAACCAGAGCTTGAGCAGCGGCAGGAATTCCATCCCGTCGAAATCGCGCCCGAGCCGCTTGTTGACCATCTCGAGGAAGGCGGAACCGTAGTAGTAGGGCGACTGAAGCTGCATCCCGAGCGTCATGAAATCGAGATCCTCGTCGAACCGGAGAGACACCGCGTCATCGGCGGTGCACAGGATGCTCGCGACCGACCGGTACTGGGCGCGGCGGTCGGCGAAATCATCGGCGCTCTCGATGGCCGCCATCAGATTATAGTTGGTGGTCCATTCGTCGAATCCTTCGGCGACCCAGAAATCGGGCCAGTCGGCAAAGCGGACATTGTCGCCCCACCAGTTGTGGACGATCTCGTGGACCGTGACGAAAACGCCGGAGTCGTATTCGGCCAGCACGTCGGTCCCCATGTAGATGACCCCGACATGCTCCATGCCGCCGCCGAAATCGGGTATCGAGACGAGCCCCACCTTATCGCCGAATTCGTAGGGGCCGATATGCTCCTCCATCCAGTCGACGGTGGTGACCCCCACAGGGTATATCATCTGAAGGTTCTCTATCTCACTGGCAAATCCGGCGCCCCAGATCTCGACGCCCGACTTAGTGGTGCCCGCGCTGAAGAAGGTATGGTCCTGCGACGCGGCGAAGCTGAGCGCATAGAACGGCATCGGGGTATCCATCACGAAATTCCAGGTGGTCCCTTCGTGCGTCCCGATGACGCTGGGGCCCATCACCGTCCAGTTCTCGTCGGGAACGACGACCGACAGATCGACCTTTTCGACCGGGACATTGGCGTCGTTATCCTTGTCGGTGGTGAAGGGGCTTTGCGGGACGATGAGCCAGTAGGGGGTGAAGTAGGGTTCGGTGAAGGGACCGACCACCGTTTCGCCCGTTCCGGAATTCAGCCACAGCCGCATTCCCATCTCGGCGCCGTAGGAGAAAGTGTAGCGCACCTCGATGGTCAGCGGATCGCCTTTGGAGAATTCGCCGGGGAAGAACAGCGCCGTGTGCTTGTCGTATTCGAACGGGACCGAAGCTTTCTCGATGATCATCTTCTCGCCGAAGAGCTTTACGGTATTGCCGTCGGCCGGTGCGGGGAAGGAGAGTTTTTCAACCCCTTTGATCTCGCCCATGTCCCAGCCGGTGATGTCGATGGTCGCCGTCAGTTCGATCCCCTCCTTCGGGATGACCACGACCCGTTCGAAATCGCCGTCGAAGGGCGGAATGTCCTCGTCGGGCTCCTCCTCGATAAGCGCGTCGGACCCCGCGTCCTCATCGGAGGCGTCGGGCAGATCGGTCGTATCGTCGGTCACGACCGTATCGGTATCGGGGAGCGTTTTTGCCGCATCATCGCAGGCGGCGCAGACCAGCAGACAGAACAACAGCGGCAGCAACCATTTCATCGACCACCTCCATAACGCGAAAAAACACAGGACACTATATCCCGCCCGTTACGGTAAGCAAGTGGCGTGCGCCGGTTTTATTTCGAGCGATTTCGGGGCCTTGTTTGAAGGTTCGCAACAAAATAGTTTGCAACCGTCCGTATTTGCTGTGAAATAACTTCAACCGCGACTATTGCTTCGCTGGAGCGGTCGGTATACAATGGCTGCATGAGAAAAACGATGAACCACCCGAGCTTCGTGCTCATTAGTATCGTCTGAAAAGGAGGAGACCATGAGAACCGTTATCCTGTTCACGATCCTGCTTTCCTGTATGGTGGCGTGGGGTGCCGACAACAGCGATCAGACGGCGCGCCGGTTCCTGTTCGAGCTGCGGCTCGATCTGAACAGCGGCCACATGACCCCGCAGCTCATGAACACGCTGAGCCTTTCCGGCTCGACCACCTACCTGCAGCGTGAGGCGATGAAGCTGGAGCTGTTCCGGCAGTTCACCGCGCAGCTGTTCAAGGCCGACATGAAGAAGGCCATCATGAAAAAACAGATGATCGATTCTATCGCCCGCAGCGGCAAAGAGGATGAATCCGATGACAGCGCCTATCAGGGCGGCGACGAGTCGGGGAGCGGCGAAGAGACCCCGGCGGGTGTCGATGCGCGCGCCGCGGCGAAACAAGAGAACCAGCGGACGCTCATGATGGGCGGCGTGGTCAATAAGGATCAGCCGGGTGATGCCATCGACGACAGCAGTTATCAGGGCGGCGGCGATGCGGCTTCCGGCGGCGACGATCCGCTGACCGAGATCACCAAGGCGGCCAAGAAAGAGAAGGGGCGCGCCGACATGCGGGATCGGGTGAGCGACGGCGGCATGTGGAGCGACACCCTTGACGATTCGAACTATCAGCCCACGGGCGGCGCACAGGGCGGCGCCAACGGTGCCTACCGTTCGGTGAACCCGGCGATCCGGATGATGCCGCAGGATCTTCTGCGCGAGATCCAGAAAGCGCGCATCATGGGACGGACCACCCTTCCCGATGATCCCTACCGCGACCGCAACTGATCGATCTCTCCGCGATAGCGCCGTTTTCCGACGGCGCTTGACGCGACCGTAACTTTTCGTAGAATGGCCCTATGAGAATGTTGTCATTCATCGCTTTCTTTCTCTTTTCCCTGACGCTCGCGGCGGGAGAAAAAGAGCTCTGGCGCGCCGTGATACCGCCCTATTTACTGCGCGATGCGGCGCCGGTGCTGACCACGCTCGACGTCGTTTCGGTAACGGAGGAGGAGGGCGATACGGTCCTCTATATCTGGGAGACGGCGCAGCGGGCGGCGCTCCTTGCCGATACGGCGCGGTCGCTCACCACGCGGCAACTGCTGCTCGACGGGTCGCCGGCCTACCGCACCCTCGACGAGATGATCGCCGCACTGTACGCCGTCGAACAGAAGATACCGGACCGCGCGAAGATCTATACCATCGGGAAATCGGTCGAGGGACGCGACATTCTTGCGCTCAAGATATCGACCAGCCCCGCCGAGAACCTGCCCGAAAAGCCGGAGATAGTGTTCGTCGGCCTCCATCATGCCCGCGAATGGATATCGGGCGAGGTGACGCTGCGCATCGCCGAATTCCTCGCCGATCATGTGGCCGATATGCCGCGCATCGGATCGATCGTCGCGGCGACCGAGCTCTGGTTCATCCCGGTGATCAATCCCGACGGCTATCTCTACACCCATACCACCGACCGGATGTGGCGCCATAACCGGCGGCCGAACGGCGACGGGAGCTTCGGCGTCGATCTGAACCGCAACTACGACGCGGCGTGGGTGGAGAACGGCACCGCCCACGGCGCCGGGCCGTTCAGCGAACCGGAGACCCGGGCACTGCGCGATCTGGTGGTCACCCCCGACGGCGGCACGGCGCTCACCGACGGCGCGCGCGGACTCATAAGCTATCACAGCTTCAGTCAGTTCCTCCTCTATCCGTGGTCGTCGCTGTCCGCTCCGGCGCCGACGGCGACCCTGATGCGGGCGACCGCCGATAAGATGGTCGATCTCATCCTTTCGGTCGACGGGGCGGCCTATATCGCCAAGCAGGCGTATGAACTTTACGCCGGTCCGATAAACGGCGAATGCGGCGAATGGTTCTACAACGCGACGGGGCAGGCGACCGCGTTCCTCATAGAACTGCGGCCCGCCGCCACCGACGATACCGCCTTCGCGCTCGATCCGCTTTTCATCGAACCGACGGCGCAGGAGAACATCGCGGCGGCGCTCTATTTCGTCGAATCGATCATCTATGATTCGGTCGATATCGATACCGACGTGAACAACAACGGTATCGCCGACTACCTTGAGGTTCCCGACGCGCTTCTCGAGGAGCCCGATGAGACGGTCGAAGAGCCGGAGGAGGATATGATCGAAGAGGCCGACATCCTCGCGCCCGACACCGCCGACCCGCTACCCGATACCGACACTCGTCCCGCACCGCACCCCGGTTCCGACGGTTGTTTGCTGACCGTCATCTGAAAAAAAAGCCGCCCGTTGCCGGGCGGCCGATGAATGCACTAACTGTTGCGTAGAGTTTAGAGCGCCTTCTTAAAACCGCCGGCCGCTTTGAACGAAACGGTCTTCGAGGCCTTGATCTGGATCTTCTGGCCGGTCTTCGGGTTCACTCCTTTGCGGGCCTTGAGGCTGCGCTTCTTGAAGGTGCCGAAGCCGTTGAGGATGATCTTGTTCTCGGCCGCGATGGTCTCTTTAAGGATCTGCACGAAGGTCTCGTAGGCGATCTTCGCCTGCTCGACGGTCAGATTGATCTCCTTCGCCATGTTCTCCTTGATCGCCTTGATGAAATCGCTTTTGCTCTTCGCGATGATCTTCTTGGCCATTTCCGCCTCCAAAAGAAAGTGATGAAAAAACAGGGAACCAACGAAGCGAGTATGCGTTGTCCTTGAGGGGAAATCAAGAAAATCGTAGGAAGAAAATGTGCGTTTCAGGCCGTCCGTATCAACTGATGACGGTGGTCCCGGCGTAACTGTTGATAAGGTCGATGGTTTTTTTCTTGGTGGCCAGCAGTAGATCTTTTTTCTGCTGGTAGGGGAGAAAAGCCGATTTTATGCCGTTGATGCACAGATCGAGTATCCGCTGAGGTTGAAGGTTGAACAGCTGATAGGCGCGGAGATACTCGTCGGTCATGGTCGTATCGGTGATGAGGCGGTTGTCGGTGTTGAGCGTCACGCGGATGCCGAGGTCGAGATAGAACTGGAACGGATGCTCCTCTATCTTCGCCACCGCGCCGGTCTGGGCATTTGACGACAGGCAGACCTCCAGCGGGATGCGGTGATCATTGACGTAGTTCAAGAGGTCGCCGTCCTCGCGCAACCGTGTCCCGTGGCCGATGCGGTGCGCCCCGCAGTAGTGGAGCGCCTGATGGATGCTGTCGGGTCCGTAGGCCTCGCCGGCGTGTATCGTGACATTGACGTTGTTCGACAGAATCAGGCTGAACGCGCCGAGATGGTCGCGTGCCGGATAGTTGTATTCGGCCCCCGCAAGGTCGAAGCCGACCACCCCCTTGTTCTTGAAAGCGACCGCCAGTTCGGCCATCCGCAGGCTCACCTCGGGCGATATGTTGCGAATGCCGCAGATGATGACGCCGCTCGCGATACCGAATTTCCGTTTGGCGTCGCGCAGGCCGCGCAGGACCGATTCGACGATCGCGGTGAGCGCAAGTCCCTTGTGCGTGTGAAGCACCGGGGAGTAGCGCACCTCGAAGTATTCGACCCCGTCGGCGTGGCAGTCCTCCGCCAGCTCAAAGGCGGCGCGGTAGAGCCCCTCTTCGTTCTGGAGAACCTTGAGCGTTATCTCGAAACCTTTGAGGTAATCGGTGAGCGACGCGTGGACCTTTCCCGGCCCGATGAGTTTTTTCAATCCCGCGACATCGGTGACGCCGAGGTCGACCTTCTGTTTGGCGGCCAGATCGAGTATCGTTTCAAGCCGGAGCGATCCGTCGAGGTGGACGTGCAGGTCGGTCTTGGGAAGTTTGCGGAAGAATTCGCGGTCGAACGGGGTAGAGAGTTGCCGTTGCTGCATGGTCATTCCAGCGTCTTGCAGTCGACCGGGTCCATCGCCCGCAGGTCGGCATAGCCGTCAAGCGACAGCGGCTCCCCTTCGCGGATACTGTTGGAGAACAGATGGACGATGCCGTCGACCGCATCTTTTTTGAAGCAGATCTTCGATATCTCGCCGGCCGTGCGGGTCACATCGGTCATATAGAGCTTGTCGTTGTTGAGGTAGAAGACCTCCTTCTTGGTCATCGACGAACCGTCGAGCTGAAGGACGAAGGTGATCCCCTCGCCGTCCTCAAGATGCTGGGCGAAGAAGACCTGCAACAGCGGTATCTCGTGCCCGGCGCTGTTGTTGATGTTCTTCTTCATCACCCACAGGGCGCCGATGTAGACCACCTCTTCGCCCGCGTCGTCGATGTAGGTGAGCCGTCCGTCGCCGAACCGCAGGTCGCTGGTCGGGGTGCTTTCGCCGTTGATGATGCCGTAGAACTGGAACTTGACCTGCCACTGCTTCTCGACGATGCTGTCACCGTCGGTGAGATCGGCATACTCCTCGTCGGTATAATAGTTCTCGAGGTCGTTGAGATAATCGTATTTGCCGATGTCGTCCTTCGGTTCGCTGGTGCAGGCGCCGCACAGAAGGAACATCGTCGCCAGAAGCATCATCCACCGCATGTTCACCGGACCCTCCGCTGAGCCTTTCTACTAAAGACCTGCTGATTATAGCACGAACGCTCCGTTAGACAATTTTTCTCGCCGTCACGAACTTCCTTCACTTTGCCGCCGTCGGTGCTATACTGTCGCGTCACGATCGGAGGAGGGAACGATGCTGACTAAGGGACTGCTCCTGAAACTGTTCGATGCCGCCCACATGCAGCGCTGGAACGACCGTCTGCGGCCGGTGGCGCTGTTCGAACTCGACAAGCAGGCGCACAAGACGATTGCGGCGGTTCACTTCGCCCGGTTCGAGTCGGAGAAGCGGCCGGTGGACCTCGACCGGCTCATCGAAGGGGCGCTCTTCGAGATGCTCCAGAGGGTCGTCCTCACCGACATCAAGCCGCCCGTCTTCCACCGCATTAAGGAAGATGCGGCGAAGTACCGGCAACTGAACGACTGGATATATGAACAACTGAAAAAATATCTCCTGCCGCTGGGCGACGGCACCGCCGACCGGTTCCGCGCCTACTTCAATGAACCGGAAGAGACGGTTGAACGGCGCATCCTCGGGGCGGCGCACCTCTTCGCCACCCGCTGGGAGTTTGGACTCATCGAACGGCTCAACACCGGCTACTTCGATGTCGAGGACATCCGTCGCTCGCTCGATGAACGGCTCGCCGCCTATGGCGATCTTGCCGGGATGGCCGAGATAGCCAAGCACGGCGGGAACAACAACAGCCGCCATTTCCTCGACCTCTGCGGACAGTTGCGCTTCCAGTACCGCTGGTCAAATCTCCACATGATGCCGCGGATATCGGTGCTCGGCCACATGCTACTGGTAGGGCAGGTCGCCTATCTCCATTCACGCGAGATCGGCGCGTGCCGCCGCCGCGCGGTCAACAACTTCCTCACCGGACTCTACCACGATCTCCCCGAGGTGCTCACCCGCGACATCATATCGCCGGTCAAGCGGTCGGTCGAAGGGCTTTCCGACCTCATCAAGGAATACGAAAAAGAACAGATGGACCGCGAACTCTACAGCCTACTTCCCGAAAAGTGGCGCGACGAGTTCCGGCGCTATACTGAAGACGAATTCTCCGACACGGCGTTCATCGGCGGGAAGTTCACCCCGACGAGCGCCGACGAGATATCGGCCCGCTACAACGACGACAAGTTCGACCCGCGCGACGGGACGCTCGTCAAGGCGGCCGACGAAATGTGCGCCTTCATCGAGGCATCGACCGCGATAAAGAACGGCAATCACGCCGAGGATTTTTTCAAGGTCAAGGTGCTCTTGCGCGAGAAGTACGGGAACCGGACCGTCGCCGGCATCAACTTCGGCCAGATCTACGCAGATTTCGAGTAAGTCTTTTCCATCCGCGTCCTTACGGCACTATCGGGCAGATGACGGCGCCCTGATCTATGAATGCCTGAGAGATGTTGCCGTCGGGCGTATCGGTGGGATGGTAGATAACGATATTCGACCCTGAAAGGTGCAGTTTACCGCCGTCGGTCTGGGTCAGGTTCTCGGCCAGATCGACCGTGAGCTGGGGCAGGGTCTCGTTGAGCGCCACCGCATGGAGACACTTGATCGAGCCGTCGCTGTTGAGCTCGATGACCTCCAGCACGGCGGCGTCAGGGCACATGGTCAACTGCTGGCCGGTCGTGATGGCGTCGGTGACGATCAGAAGCATCCGCGGAGCGGTCAGGGCATTGCCGTTCATAGAGTGTTGCACGACATATATCTCGCCGTCGGAGAAGCGGTAGGGGGTGACATCGTGGGTGTCGCCCGCGTTGCCTTCGAGGATGACCTGCGCGCCGGTACCGTAGCCCATTGTCCCGGTGAAGGCGGCGGTGGTCATGTAGCCCTCGGGGTGTTCGTTGAAATAACTGTCGCCCTGCGTGTCGGCGGTGTCGTAGTCGAACAGGAAGTCGGACACGAACGCGATGTTCACCGTACCGTACGGGGTGCCGTTCCCTTTCAAGGGGCAGTTGGTCGTGTCGTAGCCGGAACAATCGACCTTGCACGGAGCGTTGCCGAAGCCGTACTGCGAACCGAGCGCCTCGCAGCTCATCGTGCCGCCGTCGCAGGTCTCTCCCGTTTCGACCGTGCTGTTGCCGCAGAAGGCAGAAGGAGCGTCGGTGTCGGTGATCGGAGTGGTGTCGACGGTGTCATCGGTCATCTCGTCGGGGGTACCGGCGGTGTCCTGCACCGGTTCGTTGTCGGTCGCGGTGTCATCGGTGACGACCTGATCATCGCCGGTGGCAAGCTCATCGACCGGCCCCTCCTCCTCGGCGGGAGTACAGGCGGTCAGGCAACAAAGAGACAGAGTCGCCATCATAAAAACGTCTAAGAACAGGCGCATGCGGATCCTCCAAACAATAAAAAAACGCTTTTTTTAGACCCATCGCCCGGCTCGATAGTTTCGTGTGCCGAAAAAAACAGATGCCGGGTCGAATGATCCCGCGACGCCGTTGCTTTTTTTCCTACCTTATATTATAGTGAGCCGTTCACGGAGGCACCATGTCGTTCACCGAGCGGACCGCGATAATCTACGGCGAAGAACAGTTGCAGAAACTGTCGCGTTCGACGGTGGCGATCTTCGGGCTGGGCGGTGTCGGCGCGGCGGCGGCGGTCGATCTCATCCGCTGCGGCGTGGGGAAACTCATCGTCACCGATTTCGACGCGGTGCAGGAGACCAACCTCAACCGGCTCGTCTTCGGATTCTCCGACACGGTGGGGAAGAACAAGGTCGCCGTGCTTGCCGATGTCGCGCGCCGCATCAACCCGGCGGCCGAGATCGTCGGCAGTACCGCGTTCATGCGGGGCAACGATGCCGACGCTCATATTCCCGAAGCCGATGCCTACATCGACGCGATAGATTCGCTCAATCCCAAGGTGAACCTTATCATCAACCTGCTCGCGGCGAAAAAAAGCTTCATTTCGGGCTTCGGGACGGCGGGACGGCGCGATCCGACGCGGCTCATGGTGGCCGATGTCTGGAAGACGCACGGCTGTCCGCTCGCCTATCTGGTCCGCAAACGGCTCCGCGCCCGCGACATCCCCGGCCGTTTCCCGGCGATCTATTCGACCGAGCCGCCGGTCGATCCCATAGAGAATCCCGACCAGAACGACGATGGCCGCGGCCGCATCCGCAAGATACAGGGCTCGACCCCCTTCGTGCCGCAGACGGCGGGGCACATCGCGGCGTGGTGGGTGGTCGAACGGCTGCTCAAAGGAACGGAGAAATAAGATGAGAACGTACAATATCGGCCCGACGCCGTGGCGTAATTTTTATCACTTCGGCGTACTCGACTCGACCAACGCCGAGGCGATACGGCTGATCGGGAAGGGGATATCCTCCGGCATCGTCATCGCCGACCGGCAGACCGCGGGGCGCGGCCGCGACGGGAAGTCGTGGCATTCTCCGGCGGGCAAGAACCTGTATGTTTCCTTCTTTGCCAAGGCCGACCGCGAACAGGCTATGAACGCGGCAAAGATCGCGGGGCTCGCCGCTTACGACGCGGTGACCGCCTTCGTTCCGGCGAAGCGGACGCTCCTCAAGTGGCCGAACGATATCCTCGTCGATAAGAAAAAACTGTGCGGCATTTTGATACAGCACCTGACGCGCGGTCGCGACCTGTTCACCGTCACCGGCATCGGGCTCAACCTCACGACCCCCGGCAAGAAGGCGTTCGACTGGGTGTGGGAGCCGACATCGCTCGAAGAGGCTTCCGGCGGCGCGGTGGAACCTAACGCGGCGTTGAAAGAACTGGTCGCGGCGCTCGCCCGCTGGACCCAAGCGACGGCCGAAGAGATCGATGCGCGCTACGGGGAACTGGTTGATTGGATGGTTGGCGCCGAAGTGAGGGGACATGTCGGCGGGGCCGATGTGACGGGACGCATTGCGCGGTTCGGCGAGGGGTATCGCACGATCCTGATGATGCAAAATGACGGCGTGGAGCACGAGTTCTCGGCCGGCGACATCCTGCGATTGTTCCCGAAACAATAAAATCAACGAGTTGCGGAACGCCGAAAATCGTTAAAAAATTGACAAGCACAAAAATAGGGTTATGAATGAGGCCAGTTTTTTAGTAACTTCGATGGTTCCGGGGTTATGAGAGAGTTCGCCCTCTACGCATACGTGTTGCTCCTTATGGTGCTCTCCATTTTCGGTGCGCACCGGTACTACATGATCTACCTCTACCGCAAATACCGGAACAAAGGGCATGTCCCCGCAGGCTCTTTTGCCGAACTTCCGGTGGTGACGGTCCAGTTGCCGATTTTCAATGAAAAGTATGTGGTCGAGCGGTTGGTGGAAGCGGTCTCCAAAATCCGCTATCCGCGCGACCGGTTCGAGATACAGGTGCTCGATGATTCCACCGACGATACGGTCTCCATCGCGGAGCGGGTCTGTGACCGGGTACGGGAACGCGGGATAGACATCAAGTACATCCATCGTACCGACCGCACCGGGTTCAAGGCGGGTGCGCTCGAACACGGTCTCCACACCGCACGCGGCGAATATGTGGCCGTTTTCGATGCCGATTTCCTGCCTGACGCCGATTTCCTCGAAAAGACCATCCAACACTTCACCGACCCGGGCGTCGGCATGGTGCAGGCGCGCTGGGACCACATCAACCGCGACTGGTCGATACTGACGGAGAGCCAGTCGATCCTGCTCGACGGCCATTTCATGATAGAGCACACGGCGCGCAACCGGTCGGGGCGCTTCTTCAATTTCAACGGCACCGCCGGCATCTGGCGCAAGTCGACCATCGCCGACGCGGGCGGCTGGCAGCACGACACGCTGACCGAGGATCTCGATCTGTCCTACCGCGCCCAGCTCAAGGGGTGGCGCTTCATCTATCTGCCCGAACTGACCGTGCCGGCCGAACTGCCGGTCGAGATAGCCTCCTTCAAGTCTCAGCAGTTCCGCTGGGCGAAAGGATCCATACAGGTCTTCCTCAAGATATACCCGACGATCCTGCGCTCATCGATACCGTGGCGCGTCAAACTCGAGTCGTTCTTCCACCTCGGCGCCAATTTCGCCTATGTGCTGATGACCTTCTTCTGCCTGCTGCTGCCGCTCAATATCGTTCTGCGCTTCCGTCAGGGACTTGAAGAGGTCTTCTTCTTCGATATGCCGGTCTTCATCTTGGCGACCGTTTCGGTCATGATCTTCTACTTTTATTCGGAGATCGCCGTCATCAATGAGACCCGCAGCATGGCGCATCGGTCGAAATTGAGCCCGCTCATCTATCTCCCCATCACCATGGCCATCGGCATCGGCCTCACCATCAACAATGCGCGGGCGGTCCTCGAGGCGCTCATGAAAAAGGAGTCGCCCTTCGTCCGGACGCCGAAATACGATGTCATGAAAAAGTGCCCCGAACAAAGCCATGTTCAGAAGATATTCTGCAATGTCTACCGTTCCAAGGCGATCAATTGGGTCACCTTCGTAGAACTTTTCTTCGCCCTCTACTTCACCTACACGGTCTATTTTGCGCTATACAGCGCCCTCTGGTTCAGCGTCCCGTTCCTGATGCTGTTTCAGTTCGGGTTCCTGTATACCTCATTCATGACCTTGTTCGGCACCCCGCTTTCGATGCTTTCGCGGCGTCTGCGCCCGACGGTCTGAATCGGCTCCGTTTCAGCGACAGGTCCACAGCATATCGGTTGAGAACGGCGCTATCGTCGCGTTCTTCAGGCTTTCTTCGTCGCGGAACAGGCGGTACAGATAGAGCCCTTTGCCGGGTAGCGTTTCGCCTGCGCCGCTTCGGTCGCGTGCGGCGAGAATGGCGGGCAGTTCCTGCGGATCGATGCGTCCCTTGGCGGCGGCGACCATGGTGCCGCAGATGATGCGGACCATGTGTTTGAGAAAGCCGTCGCCGATGACATCGATGGCGATGACCGGCCCCTGTTCCTGCACCTCGATACGGTGAATGGTGCGTATCGTAGCCTCTATCTCGGTATTGGATGCTTGGAACGATTTGAAATCGTGCGTACCGATAAGATGAGGGATGCAGGCGCGCATCGGTGCGGTGTCGAGCGGGTAGACACTCTGCCAGACCAGATGTTCCAGAAAGGGGGAAAGTGCGTCGGTCCGGGCGATGAGGTAGCGGTACTGCTTGCCGGCGACCAGTGCCCGGGCGTCGCGGTACCCTTCGATGCGTTCAACCTTCATGACCCGGATGGAGCGGGGCAATATCGAGTTGAGTCCCATCCGCATATTGTCGGTCGGCAGTTCGCGGACCGCCTTGACTGTCGCGACGAATTCTATGGCGTGAACGCCCTGATCGGTGCGGCCGCACCCCGAGGGATTGGTGAAATCCTCCGTGCCGAACATATGGACCAGCGCGTTGCGGAGCGTTTGCTGTATGGAAACGGCATTCGCCTGTATCTGCCAGCCGTGATAATCGGCGCCGCAGAATGAGAGGTGCAGGACATACATATCAGAAATCGAAAAGAATGCCGAATTCGAAGCGACTCGAAGAGAGATCGAAACTGTTGTTGTCTCCGAAGTTATCGACTTGTTCCAGCCGGTAGTGGGCGAAGAGCGAGGTGTCGAGGATGCCGGTCGCCTCGCGAAGTTTGATAGCCGTTTTGGGATCGATGAAATTGAGCGATATCTGAATGCCGGCCGATCCGTGGAACCCGAATTTGCCGCCGTCCATGGCCAGATGTCCATCCTCAATGATCCACCAAATATAATAATCGAAGCCGCCGGCGATATAGGGACGTACCGGGAACTCGTAGACCGGCCGCAGTTTCACCTCGGCCATCAGCGGCAAGACATACAGATAGGTCCGCTCAGCGCCGGCCGTGCCGTCAAGACGGAGCGATCGGCCTTTCAACTCTACGAACCCGATGCCCGCGTGAGGGGTAAGTTTGAGATATTTCCCGGCCGGTATGTCGATGCCGCCGTGCAGCGTCGGCATGAAGTTAAGATCGTCACTCGCTATCTCGGCGAAAGGGCTTCCGTTAGCGCTCTTATCGATATTCGACGGATCGTAAAAGCCGCCGGCAAAAAAGAGATCGCCGTGTATCTCGGTCTTTTCTTCCTTCTTTTTCCCTTCTTCTTCCTCTTGTTCTTCCTCGGCAGCCTGCAAGGAAGGCGGCAGTATCAGTGCTAACAGGATTGGCAGGAACACTACCGCACGGCGGCAAGTCATGAAACGGCGGAGGGGAATGAGATATATCGCCACAAGTAGAGAGAGCAGAAGAGGATGTAGCATAAGCCATGCAAAGACGACGAGCGGGAAGAGAAGCAATTGTACCGCAGGCTGACCGAAGGGAACGGTCGTCACCCATGCGGCAAGCCGTGGACCATTATGATAGTAGAGCGAGACGAACTTCTGGCCGGTCGAGTTTGTTGCAAGGAATGCGTCGCGCCACGCCCTGAGGACCCTGACATGCGGATGGGTATAGCTTCCGTAACCGACGGTCGCGATGAAACAGTATCCACCGTCCTCTGCGCCTCCAGCGCTTTTATAATGACTCCAAAAACCCTCGGTGGTCAACGCCGAACCGGTCGTTTCAATATAGCGGGACGCATCGGTGTTCCCCGCAAGATCCTCGGCCCATATGCGGATCGTGTACTCATAGGTGTCATCACCGGTATCGTTGTTGATGATACTGTAGCCGTCCTTTCCTTCGATGGTAAGAGTGACGGTATCATCGTCACGTTCATCCTCGCTGACCGTGACAAGATATTCCAGCGACGAGAGGGTTTCGATCCCTTCACTCAAAAAGCGTCCCGACACCTGCACGTGGTATCCGCCCACCAACTCTCCGCTTTTTCCGGTGGCGTCTTTCGTCGGAGGGGTAACGGTGACTATGAGTTTTTTGTTGCCGCCCTCGGTCACTGCATCGAGGGGAGCTTGAGGAGGTACATTATCGAGCGTTACGCGGAACGATTCGCGCGATTCGACACCGGTCCCGTAGAGAGGGGTCCTGATCGTCATAATGTCGGCATCCGGTTGATCGCTATCATTATCAATATCGGTGTCGGTATCGGTGTCGGCATCGGTCATGGTATCATGGTCAACAACGACCACGAGGTTGATGGTATACTGTCCGTCCCGTTCGGAAGGCCACTCATCACCGTCGATCGCGTCCTCATCGGGAACTTCGTTGTCAGAGGAAGAGGCATCTTCATCGGTGTCGATAATCGTTGCATCCGGATCTGCCGCAGCGTCAGAGTCTGTCAGTTCAGGATCGCTGTCGATGAGTAACTCACCCTCATCAGTGGCCAAGGCATCAGGACCAGCCAAGGGCTGCCACATAGTCGATGCGCCGCCTGCCAGCTCGTAGAGATCGGTCCCCTTCAGCGTCAGCGTATTGCCGGTTGCCGTCAGATCTTCGCCGTCTATCTCCGAACCGGGGACAATACTTGTCGTTCCGCCGATGTTTATCTCCAAATAAGCCGCTTCGATATCGCCGGGAGCGGGCAGATCGAACGATAGCTCTATAGCACCTGCGTTGTTCAGGTGCCCATGTCCGGGGTCCAGAGCAAGGTTAGATATGTCCTCCGCGCTCGCCACGCGGTAAAAGATCAGGACGAACAGAATGACGGTGTACTTCATGATCTCTCCTTTCCGATAATAACCTCGGCGATCTGGATACCGTTAAGAGCCGCTCCTTTCCGAATGTTGTCGGCGACCACCCAGCCGTCGACGCGCGACCGGTCGGTGCCCGAACGGCCATAACGCAGTCTGCCGACCAGTATCGTATCTTTTCCGGCGGCATCGGCGGGCGTCGGATAAAGCAACTGTTCAAAATCGTCCATCAGCGCGAATTCGGGCCGTTCCTCCAGAGCGCTTCGTAGTTGCGTCAGGTCGGCGGGCCGTTCCAGATCGGCCGTCACCGCCTCGGCATGACCGTAGAAGACCGGTACGCGGACCGCCGTACAATCGATGTCGAGGTCCGGTTTTCCGAGGATCTTGCGTGTTTCGTTGATGAGCTTCTTCTCTTCTTCGGTATACCCGTCGGCATTGAACTTGTCGATATGCGGTATCAGGTTGAACGCGATCCTCTGGGTGAATACGGCCGGTTTTGCTTCGCGGCAGGCGAAGATGTCGGCGGTCTGTTGCCGCAATTCCTCTATCCCCTCCTGCCCCGCGCCGCTCACCGACTGATAGGTCGAGACGACCACCGAACGCAGGCCATAGAGTTCATCGAGCACCTGCAGATAAGGGACCAGCTGTATGGTGGAGCAGTTGGGATTGGCGACAATATGTCCCGCTCGCAGTTTTTTCACCAGATGGCCGTTCACCTCGGGCACCACCAGCGGCACATCGGCGTCCATGCGGAAGGCGGCGCTTTTGTCGATGACGATGGCGCCGTTCCGGGCGAAGATCGGCGCGAACAGACGCGATACCGGCGTGCCTGCGCAGAAAAAAACCAGTTCGTGACGTGCTTTTTCAGCGACCTGTTCGGTCAACGGTGTTATCAGTAACTCTTGGTTCTTGAACTCAACCGTAGCGCCGAACGAGCGCTCGCTCGCATAAGGAGAGATCTTTTTTATCGGGAAATCCCGTTCTTCCAGTATCGCCAGTATTTCGCGACCTACCGCACCGGTCGCCCCGACGATCGCAACATCCCATTTTTTCGTCATGGTCATCACCTCGCACAAAACGGCCACATGGTACAGAAAAGGGACCCATTATGCAACTCATATGCCGTTTTTTATTATATGTGATTTTCGATGCTTGCAAGGTTTTTTTTCTCGACAGAGCGGCGTGTTGCCAGATTGGCAGGAAAAGATGTCATTGTTTTAAAAATTTGACATGTCACGCGCGAACCACTAGGATGACAGTGATTTTTTCAGATGTGGAGTCGCCGACCGTGACTGACAACGCTCTTAAACTACCGCGGCTTTTTGGCAAGTATTATCTCTTGGAGCTTATCAATGTCGGCGGCATGGCCGAAGTTTTCAAAGCCAAGATGTTTGGAGTCGAGGGATTTGAGAAGATTGTTGCTATCAAGAAGATCCTGCCCGAGGTCGCCGAGGATGGCGATTTCATACGCATGTTCATCGATGAGGCGAAGATAGCGGTCCAGCTGCAGCATCCGAATATCGTTCAAATACTGGAACTTGGCAAGATCGAAGATTCTTACTTCATCGCGATGGAACTGGTCAACGGCCGTGATCTCAAGACCATTCGTAAACGGCTGAAAAAAGTTGAGTTGCTGATGCCGGTCGAACAATCGGCTCATATCATCGCGCAGGTTTGCGACGGACTCGACTACGCCCACCGCAAGACCGACGAGAAGATGAATCCGCTCAATATTGTTCACCGCGATATATCGCCGCAGAACATCATCGTTTCCTACGAAGGAACGGTGAAGCTCATCGATTTCGGTATTGCGAAGGCAAAGTCAAAATCGACTAAAACGCAGGCCGGCATGCTGAAAGGTAAATTCAGCTATATGTCCCCCGAGCAGGTCAGCGCCATGCCGCTTGATCGTCGTTCCGACATCTTCTCGCTCGGGGTGGTGCTTTTCGAGATGCTTACCGGCAAACGACTTTTCCTTGGGAAAAACGATGTCGAGACTCTTGAGAAAATACGTAAAGCTGAAGTTCCGCCGCCGTCGGTTTTCAACCATGACATCTCCCCGGAATTGGACCGTATCGTCCTCAGATCGCTCGCCCGCAACCGGGATGAGCGATATCAGTGGGCGAGTGAATTCGCCGAGGATTTGAAGCGATATGTTTTTGCCAGCCAACGCAAATTCGATCGGCAGGATCTCATGAATTTCATGAGCGAGTTTTTTGCCGATGAGCTTGAAGAGGATATGGCGAAATTGGATGAGTATAAAAAACTCAAGATGCCGAAGAATTATACACCGCAGATTGTTGCGCCATCACGCTCTCCCGACGATGATGACGATGACGCTGATCATGTAAATCACTCCTCGTCGTCGGGGATGAATTTTAAAAAAGCACTTGCTCTTATAGCTGCTACCATAGTCATCGGTGTCCTATCCGTTGTTGGATGGATGGTGGTGCAGGAGCAGAAGAACGCAGCGACGCTTATCGTCGATTCCAATGTTTTCTCGACGCTGGTGAACCTTGACGCGAATACCATGCAGCACAAACGATGCGAGACTCCCTGCAAACTGGAAAGCATCATGCCGGGACAACATGAACTTGAGTTGCGTAAAGATGGCTATGTGGTGAAGCGAGAAACGGTTACGCTCAAAGCGGGGGAGACCCAGACAAAAGTAGTGCAGATGTTCAAGGTGGGAGAGCAGAAAACCTTTGTCATGGTTAAGTCGGAGCCCGATGGGGCGAAAATATTTGTCAACGACAAAGATACCGGCGAGCTGACCCCCGCACTCGTAAGCGCTCCAGTCGGTGTTCAGATAATGGTTCGTCTCGAAAAGGACGACTACCTGCCGGTTCAGCAGAGCATGGATCCGATACCGGCCAATGAGAACCGGGAGGTCAGCTTCATCATGAAACATGCAAAGGGAATAAAGCTGCCACCGTCGAAAAAGGAGGAAAGAAAAGAGGCGAAGGTCGAACGAAAGAAAGAGGAACAGCCCAGCGAAGACATGAAGCCCGACCGCGCCTATCTGACCGTTATCACTACTCCTGCCACCTTTATCTATATCAACGAAAAGTCGATCCAGAGTTCCCCACTTAACAAGTACGAGCTTCCGCCGGGAGAATACAAGATCCGTTTCAAGAACCAAACATATAACATCGATAAGACTGTTCCGGTTGAACTCAAGGCAGGACAGCACGAAAAGATAGTTAGAAACTTGTTCTGATCGTCTGATCATCATAGGAGCGACCATCATGGCCAAGAAGGGATCCGAGGAGATCGTGGAAAAGAAAAAAGGTCGGCTAAGCAGTTCTACCTCAATGATCGGGAAATCGGCGACACTGGAGATTGCGGCAAAAGCGAAGGCGATGAACGAGCGCGGCCTCAATGTCGTCAGCTTCTCGGCCGGCGAGCCCGATTTCGATACGCCCAAACGCATCAAAGATGCGGCGAAGAAGGCGATCGACCTCGGTTTCACGAAGTATACCGATTCGTCGGGCATCAAGGAGCTCAAAACGGCTATCCGTCAGAAGTTCCTGCGTGAGAACAATCTGCACTACGACGAAGCGAATATTGCCGTGACGCCGGGGGCGAAATATGCCATTTATGCGCTCTTGCAGTCCATCGTTTCGCCGGGCGACGAGGTGATTATCCCGGTTCCCTACTGGGTGAGTTATGTCAGCATGCTCAAACTTTCACGTGGTGTGCCGGTATTCTGTTACCCCAAAGAAGAGCGCGGATTCCGCCTGACGCTCGAGGATGTCAAGCCGGTCATCACGGATAAAACGCGCGCACTCATCATCAATTCCCCGAACAATCCGACCGGCGCCGTCTACCGCGTCCACGATCTAGAGGAGATTGTAAACTATCTTGCCGAGCGCGAGATATACGTCATCAGCGATGAGATATACGAACGTCTCACCTATGACACCAACGCCCATGTCTCGGCCGCATCGGTGGTCAGTGAAAAATTGCGCCGCAATGTCATAGTGGTGAATGGGTTCTCAAAGTCCTATGCGATGACCGGTTGGCGTATCGGCTATGCCGCCGGACCACGCGATGTGATGGACCGGATGAAACATTTCCTCGACCACACCACATCGAACACCAATACAATAACCCAGCACGCTGCTGTCGAGGCGATGAACGGTCCGCAGACCGATGTCGAAGCGATGGTCAGCAAGTTTGACCGCCGCCGTCGCTTTATCTACGAGGAGGTCTCGAAGATACCTCTTCTGACCTGTATTAAGCCTGCCGGCGCCTTTTACCTGTTTGTCAATTTCCAGAAATATATTGGCGGGATGTTGGGCGACCGCAAGATAACCTCCACGATCGACTTGGCCAATCTCATGCTCGACGAGGCGAAGATAGCGGTGGTTCCCGGCGAGGCGTTCGGCGCGCCGGGTTACATCCGTTTCTCCTATGCGACCAGCCTCGACAACATTGCCGAGGGTCTTGAGCATATGAGGCATTTTCTGAGCGAGATATCGTTCAACGAGTAGTGTTCGGATATCGGATTTCTATTTTTTTCTTACAATTACGACACTGAATGGCATTGGCGCTGAACAACGGCGACAGTTGTATCGGATAGCCGCAGTCACAGGCGAAACTTTCCCAGCTGTCGCTTCTTCGTTCGTAGACAAGCGTCGATTCTTCGCCATCGGTTCCCAGTTTTTTGCCTGCGTCTCCATCGGCGTGCGCCACGCCCGGAGTGACCGCCGGCAAGAAAAGTATCCGACCGCACCGCGGACAGGGAATACTGTTCCGGCCAAGGGTCGGCGGTATTTTGACTTTTAGTCCGCAAGCGCAGGGAAGAAAGATGAATCCGCCCGCCGCCATGAGCAGGTCGCCGATATCGCGGGTCTTCTGTTTTTTTGTCGGTTCCACCGTGCCTCCCGGTTGTATCGGACCGGGGACACCTTTGCGAAGCGGGACCGCCGTTTTGTCGCGGAGCATCCGGTCGGGGATGAGGTCTCCCTCCTTTTTGAAGCTCATGAAGGCGCTCTGGTAGTCGCGGTAACTTGCTCCCGATAGTTTGCGGAGTATCTGTATCCGTTCGTTGACCGGCGGATGGGTCGAACCGATGGAGAAAAGTTTTTTGCCGTCTTGCCCGTCTCCGGCTATGGCCATCTCTTGCGGATCGATAATGAAAAGAGGTGCTGTGAAACGGTTATAATTCATGATACCGTTCGCGCCGCCCGCTATCTTTTCCAGAGCTCCCGCGAGACCCTCAGGATAACGGGTCAGGCGCACCGCCGTCGCATCGGCGAGGTATTCCCGTTTGCGCGATATGGCGAAGTAGAATATCTTGGCGAGGAGCGGCGCCAGCAGAGCGAATATTATGGTGATGAGTATCAGGGCCGGATGCGACCGACTCGATGACCCGAGTTTGCTACGTCGTGAACCGCCGGTGTAGAAGATGCCGCGCAAAAAGCCTTCGCTCAACATAGTGATGGAACCGAGGAGTACCCCCGAGAAGGTCATGAACAGAACATCGCGGTTGACGATGTGCGACATCTCGTGCGCCACGACCCCCTGCAACTCATCGCGGGAAAGGTTCTCGACGAGCCCCGAGGTAACGGCGATCGCCGATTTTTCGGGGCGGATACCGGTCGCGAATGCGTTCATCGCGTCGTCGGCGACGATGTACACCTCAGGCATCCGGCCGAAACCGGCCGCTATCTGCATCTCTTCGACGATGTTGTAAAGCTGCGGATTTGTTCCTTTGGTTATCATCGTCGCCTGACCGACAGACATGACGATGTCATCACCGGCCCAGTATGCCACCACGCCGAGAATCAACGTGAGCAGTACGGCAAGACCGATTCCCCACCATGCGCCGTCAGGGGGCAGGAAGGAGGCGCCGATAAGACCGCCGAGCGTTGTCAGGACAACGAACAGACAGACAAAAAGCCAAAACGAACGCCTTTTGTTGTTTTCGATAAGTTCCCACACTGCCGGTCTCCCCGCCGCCGAAGACCGTTGCTAGAATTTCACCTGCGGAGTTTCGCGTTCTTTCGCATTCTCTATTTGGAAAAACTCCGATTTCAAGAACTGGAACATGCCGGCGATAATGTTGGAGGGGAACATCTCTATTTTGTTGTTGTACAGGAGAACGTCATCGTTATATGCCTGTCGTGCGTAGGCGATACGGTTCTCGGTAGAGGTGAGTTCTTCCTGCAGGCGGAGGAAATTCTCGTTCGCCTTGAGTTCGGGATAGTTTTCAACCGTGAGCAGGAATTTTGCGAGAGCATCGGAAAGCCCGCTTTCGGCTTGCGCGACATCCTTGACCGAACCCGAACCGGCGCCCATTGCCTTAGCGCGCGCCTCGGTCACCCGGATGAAGGTTTCCCGTTCGTGTTGCATATATCCTTTCGCCGTTTCAACGAGATTAGGAATGAGGTCGTGACGCCGCTTGAGCTGTACATCGATCTGGGACCAAGCGTTCTTCACGCGATTACGCAGTCCCACCAGACCGTTGTATATTCCGATGATCGCGAGGAACAGGATGACGGCGATCGCAACCAAAATCCCGAGAAAAATGAGGATCGACCACATCATTGTCATACTCCTTTCTTTGTGGATATTCGTGCCGAGAACACATCTTTAACGATGGCTACCACCCGCTCATCGGCGCCGCAGCCGCAGGCAAGAAATGTTTGTAGCTCGCCGTCGTCGAACCAGATGCCGTGTCCTTGCGGACAACGGTCAAGCATGAGCGTTGTAGCTCCAGTAGTGGATGTTTTGGCCATGAATTTTGCGCAGATCGGACATTTTCGGGATGGTTCACCGCCGGTATCTTGCAGGTCGTTGAATGCGCCGCGCAGAGAAGAGACCTTGTCGGAAGGACCGATGAGTAGCTCCAGTTCTCCGGCGTCAAGCCATACGCCTCCGCAGGCAAGACAATGATCGATTTCTATCCCTTCAAGTTCAAGGACAATCATATCTTTTTTTACACATGCGGGGCATTGAAGCATAAAGCGGTCTCCCGATTCTCAGAGCGAAAGGTTCTTTATGACCATTTTAATGATGGTCTTGAAAGTATCGAATACCTTTTCTCCGGTGAGCGCCGATGCGACGAACTCAGGATACTTACCGTTGGGGTTGAAGAGTTTCTTCATTTCTTCGAGCGGAGCGGCATTGGGCAGATCGAGTTTGTTGTACTGCACGACCAGCGGCATTTTTTCAAAAAGTATCGAATTCATAAGGAGATTTTTTTTAAGATTGGAGAAGCTCTCAATGTTGGCATCCATGCGTTCCACCTGCGCATCGACGACAAAAACGATGCCGTCGACATTTTTCAGGATGAGCTTGCGCGAGTGATCGTAAAAGACCTGTCCGGGTACCGAATACAAGTGGACGCGGATATTCATGTCGCCCACCTTGCCGATATCGACCGGCATGAAGTCGAAGAACAGCGTTCGCTCGGTCTCTGTCTTGAGCGATATGAGGTTGCCGCGCTTGGTCGGGTCGACCTTTTTGTAGATGTACTCGATGTTGGTGGTCTTGCCCGACAGACCGGCGCCGTAATAGACTATCTTGAGATTGACCTCTTTGGCTATCTTGTTGATGAACGCCATAGTTCCTACTTGTCCTCCTTGAAGAGGTCGTCGAACTGGGCGTCCAAAGATGCCTGTATCTCGTCGATATCAATGTCCGCTATCTTGACGGCGCTCCCTTCGATGAACTGCGCGACATACCCCTTGAGTTCGGGGGCAAGTTGTTCCATCTTCATCTGAAGATATCCGATGCGGCGTTTTTTTGGTGCGACGGCGAGGAGGAAGTAGTTCTCCTCAACCCGTTGGAAGACAATGTTCTCTTCGGTCGTTTCAAAAACAAGATACGAGACCTGTCCGGCCGCGAAAAGCGACGAGAGCATGTCGAAGGCCGTCAAGGCGCCGCTGGTAAGCGATCCCAGCGATTCCAGATCGATCGCTTCGCCCGATACGGTAGAGCCGAGGATAAAACCGTTCGTGCTCTCAAAGATGATAAGTTCGGTCACCCCGAACTGACGCTTCTTTTCAGCAAGGAATGCGTTGATCTCGTTCACGAGGTCCATATCCGCCCCGGCTACAAAGGTTCTTCAAAGCGTTGAATAGTACCTTGAGCGGCGTCGGATTTCAATTTTTTTTAATCAACTCTGACATTCGGCGAGTTTTGCCGCTATATCTTGCCGCGCAGGAGTTCGCGCACCGTGATGCGGCCGTAATCCCAAAAGGTCCAGAAGAGGCTGCGGAAATCGAGGTTGCTGAAAAGGTTGTCCCAGACGCCGGCCGGTAGCATCGCCGGGATACAGCCGTGGGCGTATTCGAGCATCCAGCCATCCTCGCGGATGCAGTATCCTTTCGACGAACGGGCCTTGAGTATCGCGTGATCACCCGGCAGGAAAACGGTCCGCTCGATGTCGCCTTCGACATAGACCCACATCTCCCCTTCGACCATGAAGTCGTGGACCGTGGCGAAATAGCGCCCCGAATGTCCTTCGGTCCCGATGGGGGAGCCGAAGATGATGAGGTATTCGGAAAGCGACGCGTAGAGGATCGTCATCGTTCCCAGAGCGCCGTTGGCCGAGTTGAGGACCCAGCGCTGTTTTTTCTCGATACGGCCCGGCCAGCGAGCGTCGATCATGTCGATGAGCGTCTCGAAGCGCTCTTTACGGGACACTTTAAGCGCTGCGGCCTCGCGGGCCAGTTCATGCAGGGCCTCGGCGGTGAAGAGATGGGACATGATGCCTCCGTTAGTTGTCGAATAGCGTGTCGACAACCTGATCGCAGGTGAAGTCGTCGGCGACCTTCAAATAGATGAAAGTGCTGAGGTCGTTTTTTATAACGCTGGTTTTGGGCAATTTCAGCGTTGCATTGGTGGCATCGACGGTATATTGGTCGTCGGTCCAGCTGACCCCACCTTCAATGCGTCCTTCAGAAATAAGCGTCCCGGTCAATTCGTGAGAGAGTTTTTGAACGAGATACAAGCTTCCCGATAGCAGGCCGCCATCAAACCCCAAGGTAAACGCAGGATGCCCGTCCTCATCGTGGTCAAAGATGCGAGTATCATTGTTGGCGGTAGGCATCAGGTCGATCTCAGGATTCGTCATCTTCAGCATGCCGCGCAATTCCCATGAGCGGTTCTCGACAAAGGATATCGTGCCACCATTGTCGGTGACAGTAATGTCGGGTTTGGGGTTCGACAGTTCGCCCGGCCGCCAATACCAAAAAATATCGCAGTATTTCTGAGGAAAAATAGTGTCGCCTTGGTCCGTTGTATTGGTTATCCGACATATTTTCTGGTCAATCTTGAGTTCGCCGTTCTCGATCGATATCTTTCCCAGCTTATAGCGCGTGGTCGTTGATTTGATGTTTTTTATGACGCTAGTATTGGTAATAGACTCAAGAACAAGCCGCTCGGCCCAAGTTCCCACGAATTGATCGAACAGCGGGTTGTTGTCATCGGGTTGCTCGATATCTTCGTCGACGAGTTCATCGGTCGTCTCGTCGGGAACTATCGTCGCGTCATCTTCGACCGGCACGACATCGTCCTGAACCGGCTCTTCTTCGGTAACGGCGGTATCGTCAATGATCTCTGTTGCATCATCGGTGATGGTATCGTCGATGATGGTGTCGTCGGTCGTGCTGTTGGTGTCGGTCGGTGTTTTGTTCGTGTCGTCGCCACACGAGATGAGAACCAACGCGCACAGCGCCGTGCACAGGATGTTGAAAAGTTTCATGGAACGCTCCTTCATACGATCAGTAAAGTATCTTCATGAAAAGACCGGTGCCGATAAGGAACCCGCCGCTCCGAAAGCCGGGGAAGCCGGGGTTGTTGGTCTGAAGTCCCTGCGCGGAGGCAAAGGGTTTTTGTTCCGGATCGCTGTAGTTGATCGCGTCATCCGGGAACTCGTCGACGACACCGCCGTCGGACTCGGTGCGGGTCAGATCCTTCATGGTGGTCCGGTAGAGAAGCCACTGAAGCTGGGCCTGCACGCCGCCAGCGATGGTGACCTTCTCGAACTCGAAATATTCGGTCCACCCACCCGCCCAGATGAGCCGGTGGTTGTCGATGTACGTTTCACGCCCCGTCTGATCGGGGACCGGTGTCTGTACGAACTGGAAGTCGAACCCGACCTGCCGTTCTTCGTGTTTGAGGTGCAGCCCCGCGCTGGCAGTAACGGTGTCGCTCCACCGATCCTGCGGTTTCTCACCGTGCCGGTTCTCATAAGTGGCCCAATGACTCCACATGCCGCCGATGACCGGCGCAAGTTTGTAGTCATGGCCGAGATTGAATGCGTAGGAGATGCCCCAGCCGACCCGGAGCGGTTCATAGCCGTAGGTCATCGAGCCGGAACTGGCAAGATAATGGGAGACTTTCTTCTTGGGGTCGTTCGGATCGTCGCCGTAATCCCAGCCCCACACCTGCGTCTTGTTCTGGAGCTCTATCTGGCCGTTGTCCGACTGCAGGTGGACCGTTTCGGTGATGATGAGATCTTCAATGGGATAGGCGGCGAAGGAAAAGTGCGGCGAAAGAGAGCCGGTCACCTTGATGGAGGTATTGAGTATCTGGAAAGCGGGGTTTGACGAGTCGGGAACATAGACATCGGTCTCGGTCAGGGTGTAGCTGGTGAAGGAAAGACCGGCGCCGAGATGAAGATACTGGTTGACCTTGCCGCCGAGGCCGAAGGCGATATTGAACTGCTGAGAACGGTCTTCAAGCAATTCAAAGTGCAACGAATTGCTGAAATATTGTTCCCGCTCATCGTTGTAGTAAGGGGTCTGGGTCTGGACGCTGGTGGCGGGAAGGAGCATGTAGAGGCCGAGCGTCAACCACTCTTCAATGATGGTCTTGGTCGCGCCGAGGGCGATGACCATTTTTATATCGTCGTAATCATTGGTGCCCCGGTCGCTCAGAAGGCCTTTTGTCGGTAATGGGGTAAAGCGTTGATCGCGGTAGGGGACATCGTTGCCGACATTATTTATCTCGTTGGACGCCGCCTGATATATCTCTTCGGTCACATTATATCGGGGATCTTTTTTGAAATGGTCGATGAAAAGACTTTCGACCATCATGAAAAACCCCGCCTTCGCCGAGTCCTGCTGATCGACCAAAAGCGAGGGATTAAAATAGGCCGCTTCGCCGCCGATGGGGATGGTACGGGCATTGAAGGGATTCGTGCTGTCGGGGGCGCCGACCAGTTCGAGCAACGATGAGGCGGAAAGGGTCGTCACCAAGAAGAACGGGAGCAGGGATAAGAGAACTCGACACATCGGTAGCTCCGTAAAAAAAACAGCCTCATTATCCGGGTTTTCTGCTTTCAGTCAAGGTATTTATATGTTTTTGAGCGTGCGAAATCGCACGCCCGGCATGGTGAAATTATTTCCCTTTCTTGGGCATCGGTTTGAAATCGGAGCCGGTCCACTTGAAATGGAGGATCCGTTCGGGCTGGAAGATGAAAAAGGCAATACGCGCCTCGTTGTGTCCGGCGGTGAAACAGAAGTAGTCGCCGAAATCCTTTGCTTCAAAGAACACCGAAAGATCCTTGAGCCCGATCTGGTAGTCGCCCGCCGTTCCCTTGAACTGCACGAGGTCAAGGTCGTCGATGGTCGCCCAGATGATCCCTTTGAAGTGTCGTTTGTTCGGGTTGCGCGGGATGACCTGCACCTTGTAGGTCGGGATCCCTTTAAGCATCTCGGCGCCGATAACGGTGCGGAGGTATTCTTTGTCGCCGTTGCGGTCAAAGACCGGGATGCCGGGGGCCGTCTCGTGCGCGTTGTAATCATCGGGATCGCCCGGTTTGCCGTCGACCTCGTAGGAATGGGTCTTGTATTCGAGGTCGGCGTAGAAGTCATCGTAACGGGTGACCACCACTTTCTCGGTCTTGACCAGTTCCATGTTTTCGGGTTTGTACCATTTTATCTCAAGGTTGCGGGTCGATTGACAGCCGGCATATTTGTCGTACATCTTCGAATATTTCGCGGTCAGCCGCGCAATGATGTCGCGCGACATCTCGATGGTTATCTTGTCGGGAAGTGCCGGAGCGACGGGTGTGGCCGGGGCGACGATGGCGCTGGCGTCAGGTGCCGGCTCGGCGGCATGCACCGCCGGCAGAAAAGCAAGGATGGAAAACAGCAGGATGGTCCGCATGGTCATGCCTCTCCGTCGGCAGTTATCGACAGGAGCTATCTATCCGAAAAACAGGCGATGTCAAAGAAATCAGGGAAGGAAGAGGCGTGCAAGGTGGCTGAAAAAGTTGGGATAGGATTTGTCGACACAGGAAGCATGGTCAATGCGAATGGGGCCAAAATGAAGCGCGGCGAGGGCGGCCGCCATGGCAATACGGTGATCTTCGCGAGGGCTTATCGTTATCTGTTCACGGGAATGCCTCCGATCAAGACCGGGAACGATAAGGGTATCGTTCTGGACGGTGATTTGCGCGCCGAGTTTCGCGAACTCGGCGATGAGCACGGCGGCACGGTCGCTCTCCTTGTGGCGGAGGCGTGAAACCCCGATGAGGCGAGAAGTGCCGGGAAGGGTGAGCGCGAGAGCCGAGAGCACCGGGAAAAGATCGGGACAGTCGGTGAGATCGGCGACGAAGGGTCGTGGTTTGCCGGTCGAAACGGTGACCGCATCGCCGTTCACCGAAACGGCCGCACCGGCCATGCGGAAGATATCGAGCACCGCGCGGTCGGCTTGTGCCGAGTCGACATTGAGTCCGCATACCGTGACGCTTCCGGCGACCGCACCGGCGGCAAGGAGCGCCGCGGCGCTTGACCAATCGCCTTCAACACGATAACGGTGCGGCGTGTACCGCTGACGGCCCGGGATATCGAAGATATCGCCATCATGCCAATTCACCGTGATGCCGAAGTCACGCAGGAGCGATACCGTCATCTCGATGTAGGGACGGCTCGTCAGTCCGTTGACGGTGAGGCGCGAATCATTCGGGGCAAGCGGAAGCGCCATGAGCAGTCCCGTCAGCGACTGAGAACTGATACTGCCGTCGACCGCAGCGATGCCGCCCTGCAAGGGGCCACCGACGATGATCGGTGCGCGACCGTTGGTAGTTACACAGCGGGCGCCGAGTGCCGATATCGGATCAACGAGCATGGTGAGTGGCCGCGTCGCGAGACTTCCGGCGGCGGTGAGTGTCACCGGCCCTTTGACCAGCGCCGCGATGGGGGTGAACATACGGATGCAGAGCCCCGATTCGCCGCAGGACACCTCATCACGGATGGGGGCAAGGCCACCGCGCACCGTCACGATGCCGCCGTCGACCGTTATCCGGGCACCGAGCGCCTCGGCGACGCCGATCGCAGCACGAGTGTCGTCGCAGAGAGAATTCCCTTCGAGCATGCTTTTTCCGTCGGCGAGAAGCGCCGCCGCGACGGCACGCTGAAAGTAACTTTTAGAGGAGGGGGCATCGATCGCGCCTCCGATCGCGGCGGGTGCTATGCTGATCGCGTGGACCTTTTCCGGCATGGTTCCTCCCAGCGGGATAGGATCGACCATAGCATAATGGCGGAACTTTGCAACTACCTTTCAGTTACTTTGCGCCGCAGGCGGTCCCTTCGGCGGCGGGTGTGGTCGGCAGGAGTCCGACACCGTCGCACTGTTCGCCGCGCAGGGTCGCTATCGCCTGATAGATCGCCTCTTCGGTCTGGAGACCCACTAGGCGCGCCACTTCGTTGCGCTGGGTATCGAAAAGTATGAAGGTCGGGACGCCGATGATACGGTGGGCGGCGACATAGTTGCGGTTCTCCGATTTCGAGATATCGACCTTGCGGAGCGTCACCTTGTTGCCGTCGCACCGCTCGAATATCCGCGCCACTATCGGTTCCATCTTCTTGCAGACGGGACAGTCGGCGCTGTAGAATTCGACCAGCGCCGGAAGCCCGTCGGGGAGCGGGAACCGCTCCTGTTTCGCCTGCGGAGCGGAGATAACGGCGGGAACGATCTGCGGCGGTTGTGCCACCGCCTCGGTGAAGAGATAAAGCGATCCGGCGATGAGCAGTATACCGACCAGTTTTTCGAATAGCGGCAGTCCCTTATTGGCGCGCCGAAGAAGCGGCAGGAGGTGGTCGGCAAAGAGGGCGGTGAGCAGGAACGGTGTCGTGAAGCCGATCCCGTAGAGCGTCAGATAGAACATCCCGACCGGTATCGAGGCGCCCGATGCGGCGGTGAAGGTGAGCGCCGCGCCGAGTATCGGGCCGACACAGGGAGACCAACCGGCGCCGAAGACGAGTCCCATCGCGAAGGCGTTGAGCAGGCCGATGCGCGACGAGAAGCGCGCTTCGTCGATCCGTACGATGCGGTCAAAAAGGGGGATATGGATGAACCCGATGAACTTAAGACCGAACAGAAGCACCAGCACTCCGCCGAACAGGAGGAGATAGTGATTATAGGTTTTGACCAATCCGCCGAGTGTCGCGGCGGCGGCGCCGAAGAGGGCAAAGACCAGCACGATGCCCAACGAGAAGGCGGCGGCCCGCAGGAACAGCCGTGCGCCGGAAGGTCGGTCGCCGGGACTTTCCACTCCCGCCACGGCGGCGAGATAGACCGGTATCAGCGGCAGTACGCAGGGGGTGAAAAAGGTCGCCAGCCCGGCGGTGAAAAGTGAAAAGAGGGAGAAGGACATAGGGACCTCTTCTCAGTAACGGCTATCTGTAATAATAACGGATGGCGTGAAGTCAACGGGAAGAATTGAAGGCCGGGAGCTCCGCAACACATACGCGGTCCGGTACCGTTGCTTCCTTTCGGACCTGGCGGGATTCGCGGGACGTATTGTACGGTTCCCGGCCATAAAAAAAATGGCGGAGAGGGAGAGATTCGAACTCTCGGTGGCATTGCTACCACACACAATTTCCAATCGTGCTCCTTAGGCCAACTCGGACACCTCTCCGCACGGAAAAAAAAGATGGAGGAGAGATAGGGATTCGAACCCTAGGAACCCTTCGCAGAGCTCACTTGATTTCGAGTCAAGCTCCTTCGACCACTCGGACATCTCTCCTCACGGGGCTGTCACCGGCGACCGCACTTTCTTGAAGAAGTCGGTCAGTATCGCGCCGCATTCGCCGCCCAACACTCCCTCGACCACCTCGCAACGGTGGTTGAGTCGGGGGTCGTTGAGGAGCGTATAGAGCGATACCGCGCCGCCCCCTTTCGGGTCACGCGCCCCGAACACCACCCGTCCGATCCGTGTTTGGACGATGGCGCCGCAGCACATGATGCACGGCTCAAGCGTGACGTAAAGCTCACTATGCTCAAGCCGCCAGAAGCCGATCTGTTCCCGCGCCGCCTCAATGGCGATGAGTTCCGCGTGGGCGAGCGGCGACTGGGTACTCTCTCTCCGGTTATAGCCAAAACCTACGATTCTGTTGTCAATGACCATGACCGCTCCGACCGGCACCTCGCCTCTTTGCGCCGCTGTCCGGGCAAGAGTGAGCGCCTCGCGCATGAACCGTTCGTCTCGCTCCATCACCGGCCCGGTATCCGTCAAAGCGTGGGTCAGTATAGTGTGAAATTCTCTCTTGTCAATGTCGGGATGAGATGAAAATTGACCCGGCCGCCGATTTCTGGCACAATGACGCCGGCAAGTATCTTTTGCGACCTGCGGGAGGTGACCGGTGATACGTTCTCTGATGGTGGTGGCGACGGTGCTGATCCTCTGCGTCGCCTGCGAAGGCAACAGCGTTAAGAAAGAAAAGGACGACGATACGGCCGGGACCGATACGACTGTCGATGCCGACACGTCGACCGGCGATACCGCGATCACCGACGCCGATTTCGCCGCCACCTGCGGCAATGGGACAAAGGACGGCGGAGAACCGTGCGACGGCGACACCAAGAACTGCGTTCTCATCGATCCGGTCAAATTCACCGGGGGTAAGGCGAAGTGCAACGAAACCTGCACCGGTTATGATACCGTCACCTGCGACGAGAACCCGGCGATCTGCGGCAACGGTATCGTCGAGTCGCCCGAGAAGTGTGATGGCACGATAGACAATTGCATCGATATCGATCCGTTGATCTTTGCCGCCGGCAAGGCGCGTTGCAAGACCGATTGTTCCGGGTGGGACACCGAGACCTGCGAAAGTTCGGGCGATTACTGCGGCGACGGCGCTAAGAGCGAGACCGAGCTTTGCGACGGCGATTCGAAATCGTGTGTCGAGATAAACCCTTCATTGTACGAGAGCGGCACCGCTCCCTGCAACGAGTGGTGCAGCGGTTACGATACGACGGACTGTGTCGTCATCCAATCGGTCTGCGGCGACGGTACGGTTGAGGGGATAGAGATCTGCGAGAAAGATACGCTGGCCAATTGTGTCGATATCGATCCCTTCTCCTACAGCGGCGGCAAAGCCTACTGCCTCGACGACTGTTCGGGCTACGATACCGTTACCTGCGAGGAGAACACCTCCGGCACCCTTTTCTATGACTCGTTTGAGAACGGCGGGGCGAAATGGCTGCTCGAAAAGGATTGGGAGATCGGTCAGCCTTCCTACAGCAACGCCGAAGAGATCATCACCGGTGCTTACGGCGGACTCAATGTGCTCGCGACGAACCTCACCGGCCCCTATACGCTGGCAACGCAAGGACTTCCCTATTCGCAGGCCGCCATCATAGCCGAGCCGATCGCGATCCCGACCGGCAAGGCCACCACGCTTATGTTCCGCGCCTATGTCTATACCGAATACTACACCTCCACCTCCGACCCTACCCAGAACAAGTGGTACGACGGCATGATCATCGAGCTGTATGACGGTTCGACCAAACTCGGCGAGGCGTCGTTGGAAACCAGCACTCTTTCTCTTCTGGGCGATTTCAGCATTCCGGGCGGTAGCGGGTATGTGGTGATGAGCGGCGTCCGTGGGCACGCGACCGCCGATACGTACGCTCTGTTCTCGGCCGATCTTTCGTCGTATGCCGGTCAATCGGTAACGGTGAGTTTCCTGTTCGTCAGCGATTACATGGGAAGCAACTACGGCGTAGCGCTTGACGACATCACCATAACGGCGCAGTAAGGGACATTTTTTGTCACAAGCGCCCTATCATGGACGGGCGAAAAAAGAAATACGCGGTTGTGCATGATGTTATGCAAAACATTTTGCTATTATGCACAGCAATATGCCATAAATGACTTAAGTAACCATTTCAAATCGACTTTTTTTTCGTCAAGAACATGCTCGGGTCATGATATTTTGCCGCCGGACATATTAGCCCCGTGCTTTTAGAAGGGAGTCTTCATTTTTAGGCCTGCTTTATGCTTGACATAAAAATCGGCGGATCTGTTCCGTCGTTGAGAACTACCGATGGAGGCGCAGATGACGAAAGAATGCAAGTTTATTATGATGAAAGAAGCATTGCGGCACATTTATGCGTTCGAGGCTCATTTGGCGCATACGCACCAATTACTACTGAACGAAGCTATCGTACTGTGCATTCTCGGCGAGGGAAAAACGCGGCGAAGCACCGATCTGGCCAACGAACTGGGGGTTACCTATTCGATGATGTCGCGGACCCTGACCGGCTTGGAACGGCGCGAGTATATCAGCCGTGCGATCGGCGCCGAGGACAAGCGGGAAATGCACTTCACGATCACCAAAACCGGCAAAAAGATGTTGGCGACGCTGAACGACGGGTTCGATTTTTCGGGATTTCTCGCATTGTTCGGCAAGTAGACTTTAGGTCCTTTCTTCCCGTTCTCAGGGCATAATGCCGGTCAGCAGTCCCGCGAGCCATCCCGGCGCGGCCAGTTCGACCAGCCACAGCACGCATCCCGCATAGGCGCCGCTCACCAGATCGTCGAGCAGTATCCCCCACGAACCGTGCAGGTTGCGGTCTATCCAGCGGGCCGGTTGAATCTTAATGATGTCGAGTATGCGGAACAGCACAAAACCGAAGGTCGCGGCGACGAACGGATCGGCCTGAAAAACGATGGGGACCACGAGGTACCCGGCGATCTCGTCGAGTATGAACTGTCCCGGGTCGTCGTCCTTCCGCGCCTTGCCGCGCCAGAATTCGACCGCCCACGGCGTGAGCACATGGTTTTGCCACGAGACGACGAGCAGCCACGCCACAAGCCACGGGACGAGCAGCTCCTCCGGCAGGAAGCAGTACCCCGCGATATGGATCAGCACGCCCCAGAGCGCTCCGAACGAACCCGGCGCGAGCGGCAAAACCCCCATGTATCCGCCGGTGGCGATGAATTTCCTCAGATGTTCGGTCATGGCTATAACGCGCAGAAAGTTTCGATGTCGCGGCCGATGATGGCGAGCGACCCGCGCCAGAAATCGGGCTTGCGGACATCTATCTTCATCAGTTTAGCGACGGTGGCGATGTCGTTCTTCCCCGTCTCCTGTAGCAGCCGGTCGTATTCCTTCACGAAGCGGTCGCCGCGCTTGAGATATTCGGCGTAGAGCCCCTTGGCGAACAGCAGTCCGAAGGCGTAGGGGAAATTGTAGAAATTGTGGTCGGGGTCGTAGTAGTGCGGCTTGCACAGCCACATGTAGGGATGGAGCGTCTCCTTGTCGAGTCCGTCTCCGTAGGCTTCCTTCTGGGCGTTCAGCATCAGATCCTTGAGCCGCGCCACCGGCACCGACGACCCGGCGCGCCCCGCGAAGAGCGCCGTCTCGAAGAGGTAGCGGCTGTAGATATCGACGATGACCTGCGTCGCCCCCATGAGCTGGTTCTCGAGTATCGCCGCGACATCGCGTTTCTGGGCCGCCGCTATCGCCGCCTGTGTGACGATGGTCTCGCAGAATATCGACGCGGTCTCGGCCAGCGGCATCGGGTAGTCGCTGTTGAGGAACGATTCGTTCTTGAGGCAGTGGCCGTGGTAGGCGTGGCCCAGTTCGTGGGCGAGCGTCACCATGTCGTTGAACGATCCGTTGAAGTTGGAGAGTATCCGGCTCTCGCCGATGGGGTGGATGTTGTAGCAGAACGCGCCGCCGACCTTCCCCTTGCGCGGTTCGGCGTCTATCCAGTGCTTCGTGAAGGCGTTGTCGGCGAATTTGCCGAGTTCGGGGCTGAACGACGAGAAGTTGCGCACGATGAACTGGTGGGCGATGTCGTAGGTGAAGCGCAGGTCGCTCTTGCCCGTCGGCGCGAAAAGATCGTAGAAGGGGAGCCCGCCCCGGTGGCCGAGCATCTTCGCCTTCTTGCGGAGATATTTCCGGAACTGCGGCAGGCTTTCGCGCATCGCGGTAAGGAGCGCGTCGAGCGTCTTTTTGTCCATCCGCGAATGGTGCAGCGTCATGGAAAGCGGGCTGTCGAAGCCGCGCAGGGCGGCGGTGGTGATGACCTCGCCCTTTATCGAGTTGAGGCACGCGGCCGACGATTCTTCGACCTTCGTGTAGGAGGTGAGTTCGCCTTCGTAGGCCGCTTTGCGCACCGCTTTGTCGGGGTCATAGGCGAGCGTGCGCGCCGCCGGGAGCGGCAACTCTTCGGTCTTCTTGCCGCGTTTTACCGGCACCATGAGCGTCGAGGTGAGGGTGTTCTGGAGCGATCCCCACGCGGTAGAGCCGGTCATCCGCATCTTGGCGAAGAGCACCTCTTCACGCTCCGAGAGCATGTGTTTGGTGTTCTCCTGTATCTCGCGGAGGTAGAAGAGATGTTCGCCGATGAGGTCGGACTTCTGCGCCAGCGCGTCGAGGTTCTTCACCCCGGCGAGCCACTGGGCGAACTTCACGCGGTCCTCGGCCGTTTCGGAGAGCATCCGGTCGATCGCTTCGAGCGCCGTCTTGGCGGTGTCGTCGGAGGTGTTGACGGCGAAGGAGAGGTTGGCGAAGACGCCGAGCTTCTCGTTGAGGGTGGTCAGCGCGATCCGCTGCTTCAGGTATTCTTCGATGGTCGTCACCGGGTTCTTGCCCTTGCCGAGCCGCGTGAGCGTCCAGCGGCGCAGGGTGACGATCTCGGCGGCGAGTCGCTCCATGTCCTTCTTGAAGGCGGGTGCGGCGAACGACGGATACAATTCTTTCAGGCTCCAGCGCATCTCCATGGGCTCCCCCCGTGTGAGTTCAATGACGGTGCAGTATAGCGCCGGAATTTTTTAAGCGCAAGAAATGAGGAGCAAATTATATAAGGAATGGTGCGTTTGCTAAAAGACTAGGACAGCGAAAATGACATTGGTGGAGTAATTATCGCGGAACAACGAAATGGACAAAGAACAATGTCATTTGAGAGGAATTCTGCCAGAAATCCTCTGCAAGAGGCTTTGTTGGGGAAGATTCTTGACCCAGTGTTTGTATTCGGGGAACGAGATGAAATGTGAAATGAGTTGGCGATTCTTGATTTCAGACCGTTGTATGTATTTAGCTTTCTCTCTCAACTCTTCTTCTGCTGTGCCGTTGTACGGAATACGGGAGTTATAAGGGTTAGCGCCTGCAACAGCGCTGATGACACAGTTCACCGCCTCAACAGAAGGCTCCTTCAAGTAACAGCTATATCTCCCGTAAATCTCATTAATGGCTTGCGAGCATGCAGCTCGCGCGACATATTTTGCAGCCCCAACAGCATTGCTTGCGGCGTATTCAGCTTCTAGTATGGTTCCCAGTGAAAGGGAAATGGCGTTCTTGAGCAATTCGCCCAAGGGTAATTTTGTCGATGTCTTACAAGAGCCTGCTTCTAACACAGAAGAGTCCTTAAATGACTTGATTGAATTAATCAAAGCAACTTCATCGTGGGGGAGGTTTTGTAAATCGTTTGAGTATGCCACCCAGCCAAAAGCTCTCGCCAAGGCTCCTTTGCTTCTCACTTGATCCAATGAACGAGACAGTGCTTTTACAATATCAAGTTGAGTTGCCGTCAAAATGTTTGATGAACCTATTTCAGCTACCCAACTCTTGTAGCCATCTATGAATTTGTCTACGGCATTTTTTGAGTTAGAGACGGCGCTTCCAGTCAAAGTCCATTCTTCGGAATAATTCAACATTGCCAACATCGCGTCTCTTTCGTCTTTTGCCGGAATATCAAGTATGGTGTAACATTTTTTTGCAAGTTCAAAGTTGCTAGGGGAAGGATCTCTCAGATATTCTTTCGCGACTTCGATGCAGTGGCGTCCCAATGATTCCTGTGGAACACTTTCGACAGCCGTGATTACAAAGCGGTTAAGAAGGTTCTGAGGAAGGCCCAACGAGATACAAATACATAAAAAAGCATCAGCCCTAGGAATCTGTGACAGGAAAGCTTCATGCTCCATGCCAAACATGCCGGAGTTTTTATCGTACCAATCTGTAACCTGCCTGTCGAGATTAAGATTCGATAGAAAAGCTCTGGTTATTTTCATGTGTTGCTCAAAAAAAAGGCCTATATTTTAGGGTGATAGTGAAGAACTGCATGGCCAATAGCTTTGGATATGTTATCGGAAATTTTCATTTCATATACTAAGAGTTTTTTTTCCTGAGCTTGTTTTTCTTTCAGATAGACCTTAATCCATTCCTCAATTTCTTTGAGGTTATATTGTGGCGCCTCTTTTTCCGCTCTAACAACAGGCATTCCTTTTCGTTCTAAAAGATAAAGCTGATTTTCAGTTACTCCCAGCTCTTCAATAGCCTTTTCTTTGCTCAACACATAAAGACCCATGTTTGTCTCCCGGAGATAACATTTATATCCTATACCACTTACCTGCGAACGCCCCATTCTACTTTTTGCCGACGGACAAGTCAACAGCGATGAAGAGAGAAAAAATCGCCCCGAGAAACCGGGACCAATTTCCGATGAGTCGTAAAACGGTCCGGACCAATTTACGATAGGTCGTAAAACGGTCCTGCGAAAAACCAGCATTTTTGAGATGTTGATTTTTTTGCCGACACAAAGATGTAGAAAACATTTTCACAAACGGCGTGGTTTATGATATAGATGTCGCGATATAGTGGAGGGAACGATGAAGATCATCGAAAAGCAACTGGAAACGATACTCGCCGGCACGATACGGAAGGTGCGCCCCGACGCCCCGGCGGGCAAACTCTTCTTCACCAAGACCAACGACGAACAGTTCGGCGACCAGCAGACCAACTTCGCGATGGCGGCGGCCAAGGAACTCAAGGCCAACCCGAAACAACTCGCGAGCGAGATCGTAGAAGCGCTCGCCGGCGATCCGGCGCTGGCCAAGGTCGACATCGCCGGTCCCGGTTTCATCAACCTGACCCTTTCTAACGACTTCATCGGTGCCGAGGTCGCGAAGATCGGCCGCGAGCAGTACGACCTTTCGTTCCTCGACCGACAGGGGACGGTGGTCATCGACTACTCGTCGCCCAATATCGCCAAGCCGATGCACATCGGCCACCTGCGCTCCACCGTCCTCGGCGACAGCCTGAAGCGAATCTACCGCTGGCTTGGGTACACGGTCGTCGGCGACAACCACCTCGGTGACTGGGGGACGCAGTTCGGCAAACTCATCGTCGCGTACCGCCGCTGGCTCGACCGCGACGCCTACGAAAAGAGCGCGATAGAGGAACTGGAACGGATCTATGTCCTCTTCGGACAGGCGGCCGAGGCCGACAAGTCGCTGGAGGACGAAGCGCGCGCCGAGCTCAAGAAACTGCAGGAGGGCGATCCGGAGAACCGGAAGCTCTGGCAGGAATTCATCACGCTGTCGCTCGCCGAATATAACCGCATCTACGACCGGATGGGGGTGAAATTCGACACCTACCACGGCGAATCGTTCTTCCACGACCGGATGCCGGCGATGCTCGATCTCCTCATCGAAAAGGGACTCGCGAAGGAATCGGAGGGGGCGCTCTGCGTCTTTTTCGACGACAAGGAGAAACTCCATCCCTGCATCGTCCGCAAGCAGGACGGCGCGTTCCTCTACGCCACCAGCGATCTTGCGTGCCTTCAGTTCAAACGGGACAACTACACGCTCAACCGCGCCGTGTATGTTACCGACGAGCGGCAGCAGCCTCATTTCAAGCAGATATTCGCCATCGCCCGGATGCTCGGCTGGAACGAACAGCTCGATCATGTCTGGTTCGGCATCATGCGGTTCGGCGACGATACCTTCTCCAGCCGCAAAGGGAATGTGATAAAGCTCGATGAGCTCTTCACCGAGGCGGTGCGCCGCGCGCGGCTGGTCATTGAGGAGAAGAATCCCGAACTGCCCGCCGAAGAGAAAGCGGCGGTCGCCGAGATGGTGGGGCTCGGCGCGGTGAAATACGCCGATCTCAGCCAGAACCGGATATCGGCGGTGTCGTTCGAGTGGGACAAGGCGCTCTCCTTCGACGGCAACACCGCGCCATATCTACAATACACTCACGCCCGAATCAAATCGATAGCGCGCAAGGCGGCCGAGACGGGACGCCCCGCCGACCCCAACGCGCAGATAACGATAACGACCCCGGCCGAACGACGGCTTGCGGTCCATCTGCTGGGTTTCCCGACGGCGGTCCTCAAGGCGGCCGAAGGGTACAAGCCCAACCTGATCGCCGAGTACCTGTTCGAACTGGGCCAGCGCTTCAACACCTTCTACAATTCAAGCCCGGTCCTCAAGGAGGGCGACGCGGTGATGCAAAGCCGCCTCGCGCTGTGCCTGCGGACCGCCCATGTCGCCAAAGAGGGACTCGGCCTCCTCGGTATCGCCGCCCCGGAGCGGATGTAGCCGTATCTCCTAAAAAATTAGTTGCGAACCGTCCGAGGCTATGGTAAACTCCCTCGCACCGCATGAAGGGAGAATCACCGTGCCCGATCTTGAATTCAGAAAACTTTTTACCGAAGCGAAGGTTGTTGCCGTGGTCGGTCTGTCGGACAATCCGGCCCGCACCTCGCACCGTATCGGCAAATATCTGAAGAACGAAGGGGGCTACCGCATCATCCCGATCAATCCGAACATCACGGAAGTGCTCGGCGAGAAATGCTATCCCGACCTCGCTTCGATACCGGCCGACATCGTCATCGACATCGTGAACGTCTTCCGTCGCTCGGAACACCTTGAAGAGGTCGCCCGCGACGCGGTGAAACGCGGCTGTAAGTTCTTCTGGGCCCAACTCGGCGTCTATAATCAGAAAGCCGAAGAGATCCTGCGCGAGGCGCATATTCCCTACATCATGAATCGCTGTATCTTCGTCGAACATCAGTCCATTTTCTACTGATACCACCATGAGCGCCGAGACCTCGCAGTCGAACCGGCGCGACCGGTGGTTGACCGCCGCCATCATCATCATTACGGTTACGCTGGTCGGTTATAACCTTGTCATGTTCTATGGGCAGAGCTATTTTCTGAAGGGGAAAAAGGTCGAAAAACTTCTCCTCGCCGACCCGAAAAGCGGCGCCGAGAAGGAGATCGTCATCCCCGGCGGCACGGTGCTCCTCAACTTCTGGGCGACGTGGTGTTCATCGTGCGTCTACGAACTGCCGACACTGAAGGAATATGCGTCGAAGGTCACCATCATCGGCGTTCTCAAGGCGCCGGTCCGCACCGATCAGCTTCACGACATGGACCTCACGTGGGAGAACTATCTCGGACCCGACGATATCTTCAGCGAATTCATGATAGCCGGCGTGCCGGTGACGATGCTGTTGCGTGATCGGGCGATCGTGGCGGTCCACACCGGCCCGGTCACCCGTGAGGTGCTGGACGAATGGCTTACCGCACCGCGCTGACGGCGCTGGCCGTCCTTCTTCTGCTCTCCTGTGAAAAAGAAAAATGGCCGGCGGCCGAACATCCCGAAGAGGAGCCCAACGGCGATCCGCAGTCGGCGACCTATCTCACGGAAGGGATCACCTTCGAAGGGACCATCGACGACCGACGACCGGGGGGTGAAGATGTCGACTACTACCGCCTTCGCGGTCATGCCGGGTTCATCTACCGTGTCGAATTCGAGACGCTCGATCCCTCGTTCAAAGCACGCGTATCAGCCACGGATGACTATGGCGCGGTCAAACAGATGGTCTTCTCTCATGACACGGAAAAGGCGGGAGAGTTCTTCGAGGTCTTCGAGGGGACGCTCTTTTTTTCGGTGGGCGATGCACTGGCCGACGGCGCCATGGCGCCATTGATCCCGAGCGAGTGGCGCGACGGTCGCTACTGGCTCCGCGTCACCAAACGGTGGGCCTGCGATCAACCGCCGGTGGGGACGCTGGCTGTGGGGGTGCCGCTGACGGTGGATATGGGTCCGCCATCCGGTGGGCCGCAACTGCTGAAGCTCGAAACGGCACAGGGGCACTACGGCATCGCGGTCGCTCCTACGACGGCCGAGAAGAGGTCTTTTGTTTTCGACAAGAAAATGGTGCTGTTCGATTGTCTTACCGGATCGGTAGTGGCCGGTTCGGATGATCTCGATCATGAGAGCGGGCTGAACGATCCTTATCTCTACGAATATCTCGGCGGCGCGCGTGATGATCGGCTCGTGGTGGAACGTTGGGTTGATGATCTGAGTTGGACCCATTCCGACATGGTGACCGTGACGCTCACGCGGCATGATCCGGCACAGGAACGGGAACCGAATGACCGCTTCATGTACGCCAATGTCTTTGACCCGGCCGGGACGACCGGCACCCTCGATGCCGCGCAAAAGATGATCGAGGGGGTCATGCAGTCGGACCGTGACGTGTTCAAGCGAGAGGTCATCCGCGATGCGGTCGTTCGCTTCGCGGTCGCCTTTGAAAAGACCGGGAGCGTGGCGGTGGAGCTCTGGAGTTCGTCGGTCGACGCGGGCGGCTACACGATGGTGCCGCTCATGACGACCACCTTGACCGGCGCGGCGGGTGATACCCGGCCGCTAACGGTGTTCCTCCCCTTCACCGGGATACTCTATATGAGCCTGCAAGGAACAGATGTCCCTTATAGCTTTTCGCAAACGGCCGATGAAGAGCCGGTGGCGCTGGGGTCGCTCGGTACCCATGAAGAGCGTTCCACCGCCTGCGAAACACTTTTTTTCACGTGGGATTTCCCCGCCGGACCGGCGTGGGCGCTTCCTTCTGCGGTGAATGCGGTCCGTATCTCGGCCCGGTCCGACACGGCGGGTGTTTCTCTGCAGGTGTTCGACGAACGTCACCTGCCGATGCTGGTGTTCGGCGAAACGGGACCGGTTGAAGAACAAAGCTTCTACCTGACACGATTGTCGGATCAGGATTCTCTGATCCTCGGAGTGACGCCGGAAAAGTGCGATGGGACAGTAGGTGCATTGGTGACGATGTCGGTGGAGGAGGCGCCGTTCATTATCGAGGAACCTGACTTCACGAAGTCCGAGACCGTGATCGACGCGATCCCCGGCACGACCTACATCGGGTGGTTCGATACCGATATCCTGCTGGTCGAGAACCGGTGGCGTTTCACGCCGGAGCGCGACGGAACGCTTTTTCTTATGACCACGCCGATGAACGAACGGAACAAGACGGGGGTCGATACGGTGATACGGCTGTATGAAGAGGGGAACGGCGAGCCGATCGCGATGAACGACGACATGATAGAGTCTCTGCCGTTCCAGAACTACAGTTTTGTCCGTGCGACGCTGAACAAAGGCGTTGCCTATACGATATCGGTCAAGCCCTTCATGGACGATTCAAGCAATATTCCGGCGATGAATATCCACGCCAATTTTGGACTCGATATCCGGTTCGAGGAATAAAACATCATTCCGATCTGTAAGGGCGTTCCCGACGGGACGCCCAATTATTCAGGGCGTGCCGTTGGCGCGCCCCTACGCCACACGATGTATGCATCAACGCCGAAGCGGCCGGTGGCATGTAGCTGCCAGTCGCGGCATAGTGTGAGATCGGTGAGCACCGGCGCGCCGCGCAGGGCAATGCCGTCGCCGAGATGGAATGGTGCGATGAAGCGCACCAGTTCGTCGGCCATATCTCCAGCGAGGAACGCGGCGTGAAGCGTCGCTCCCCCTTCGACGAGCAAAGAATTGATGCGGTATTTTTCCCAGAGCGTTCTCAATGCCTGTCCGATGGTCGTCACCGTCTCGACGCGACAGCCGCGTGCGGTGAACGGTGCGAGACGGTCGGCGTCAGCGACGGCGGTGAAGATGACCGGCGCGCGGTCGAGCAGCTTCCGGTCGGCGCGGAGGTTGAGCCGTTCGGAGAAGATGACCGGCAGGGGGTCGGGCCCTGCGACATGACGCACGGTGAGGAGCGGGTCGTCGCAGTTGACGGTCGCGGCCCCCACGGCGATCGCCATGTGGCCGGCGCGCATCCGGTGGACCTCGGCGAGCGCTTCGGGGCAGGAGATATACTTCGATGCGCCGTTGGGCAGGGCAATGAATCCGTCAATGGTGGTTGCCGCCTTGAGCGTCACCCACGGCCGACCTTTTTTCGCGGTGGTGTAGAAGAAGCGGTTGAGTTCGGCAAGGTCATTTTCAAAACCGGGAACGAACTCGGTCGGGATGCCGTTGTGCGCGAGATGGCTACAGCCGCCGCAGGCCCTGTCGGTCGGTTCGAGCGCCGCGATATAGACCTTCTTGATGCCCGCGTTGACCAGCGCATGACTGCACGGCGGCGTTTTCCCGAAATGGTTGCAGGGCTCCAGCGTCACCGCCATCGACAGCCCCGTTGCCGGGCGGCCGAGTTTTTTCAGCGCGTCGATCTCGGCGTGGTCGCCGCCGCAGCACCGGTGCCATCCTTCGGCGAGAATAGTTCCCGCATCGTCAAAGATAACGGCGCCGACCATCGGGTTGGGGAATACGGCGCGGCCGCCGTTCCGGGCAAGCGCCGCCGCCCGTGCCATGAGGTCGTGCAGACGCTCTCTCATCATTGAGCCGCCGAAAAACTGCCCGGCAGTTCGCGCCGGATGAATTCGTTGAGTTTGCCGGCATCTTCCGCCGGTATCGTAGAGCCCCTTACCGTTATTTCAAGGTCGAGAGAGCCGTTCGCCTCGGCGGCGAGTTGGGCCGAAAGGGTCGGCAGGGTCAGCTCTCTTTTTTTCGCCGCTCCCTTTTTCGTGGAGGGAAGATCGCTCTTCACCGTGATGCGGTAGCGGCCGAAACTGTCACCGTCGGTGAGGGAGAGGGCGGGGAGCCGTATCTTCGAGAACCCTGCGCCGGTGAAGGAGATACCGCTTTTGGTCTGGGTGCGGACCATTACGCGGCCGGTCGCAAGTCCGAAAAAGAGGGCCGGGTCTTTTCCGGCATCGGTAAGCGGCGCGGCGGTGACGATCTCCAGCGCGAACGACCGGTCCTTTTGCACCTGCAGGAGGAACAGTTCGCGCAACGGCAGGACCGGTTCCCACATGCCGTTCCTCCGGATGAAGCGAGGAACCTGCAGGATACCCGTCGTATCGGTGAAGGCGCCGTAGATCCCTTCGGTCAGCGGACGGCCTTGTTCATCATGCCCCTCCTCGAAGGTCGCGGCGGGGTCGAAGATAAGCTGGCTATCGATACCGTCGGCGAGTTGCCAGTTCCCCGTTATCGATACGGGAGCGACGCTCTTTTCAATGCGCAGAACGTTCACGCCGGGGTGAACCGTCACGCCGTGGGCGCAGAGCTCTTTTTTGTTGTGGTGAAAGTAGTAAAAATCACCCGCGCCGAAAGCCTCCGGGCCACAGAGCCGTTTCTCGAGCCGTGGTCCCTCGGCGCTCATCGAGAAGAAGATGCCCGGTTCCAGCGGTTTTTCTGCGGCGAAGCAGAGAAGAGAAACAACTATCAGTGAAAAAAAGATGAGGCGCGCCGTGCGTGACATGGCGCGGCGGGGGCTTAACGCCAGCTGGTCTTGACCTTGATCTTGGCGGCGTTGCCACGACGGTCGCGCTGATAGTAAAGCTTGCCGCGACTTACGATACCGCGGTTGACCAACTCGACCTTCTCGATGAGCGGCGAGTGGAGCGGGAAGATACGCTCGACGCCGAAGCCGGAGGAGAACTTGCGGACCGTGATGGTGGTCCGGTTGTTCGCGCGGCCGTTCTTTATCGCGATGACGTCACCGGTGAAGATCTGGATGCGCTGTTTGTCGCCTTCGATGATGCGGGTGTGGACCGACACCTTATCGCCCGGCTTGATATGGTAATGATCGGCGCGCATCTGTTTCCGTTCGAGTTCGGCAATCATAGGGCTGGTCATGGCATAACTCCTTTCGTTCCCAAAAAACAGGCTGTCAATTTACTTAACCCGGTGCAGTCTGTCAATAAAAATCGACGCGGCGCTCCGGACACTGAGGTGATTATAGCCGTTGCCGGGGTCTATTGGTTCGGCATAACCATCAATAATATCATCAAGTTCTTCGCTTATTCCATCGGCGGTGCCGAACAGGAGGAGGAGCGGTTTTTTGGTCAGTTTCCCGATGTTCTCGAGCGTCACCGTTTTGGGCCGAAGGGCCGCCGAGGTGGCAAGCAGGTAAGGGCGTTCCCCTTCCCGTTGTTTGATATCGGCGATCGCCTCGTCAAGTGTCTTTACGATGATCAGTTTTTCGAGAGCACGGGTCCGGTCGGGCTTAAATAAACGTCCTGCACCCTCGAACCAGTGGCTCAGGAATTCGGTTGCCAGTCCGCGCATTCCCTCGTCGGGGTGGACGAGGTAGTAGGCGCCTAGGCCGTAAGTCGCCGCGAGCCGTGCAAGGTCATGGATGTCGAGATTGGTGATGGAACTGGAGATGGTGCGGCCTCCCTGACGGACCGGGTAGTGGAGGAGCGCGATGTAGACCCGTTCCATCTTATTTGTCGTCGTCGAAGAAGTTGTCGGGGAGGAGCGTCAGCAGTTCGGGGCGGTTGCGGAGCGTCCGCATGAGGCTGTTCTTTTTCCGCCACGCCTCTATCTTGGCGTGGTCGCCCGAGAAGAGTACCTTGGGGACCTTGAGACCGCCGAATTCACGCGGCATGGTGTAATGATCATGTTCGAGGAGCGGCAGGGAGAACGATTCGTGTTCGGTCGATTCCTCGTTGCCGAGTACGCCGGGGATGAGCCGCACCACCGCGTCGGTGATGACCGCCGCCGCCGGTTCGCCGCCGGTCAGGACGAAGTCACCCAGTGAGAGCTCCTCGATATCCGTCAGTTCGATGAAGCGCTGATCTATTCCCTCATAATGGCCCGCGATGAGGAGCAGTTGCTCGTGCGTCGCCAGTTCGCGCGCCCTGTTCTGGTCGAACCGTTTGCCGCGCGGTGACAGGAGGAACGACCGACAGTTCGCGCTTTTCGGCACGGCGTTGTAGGCGTTCATCAGTATCTCGGCCATCATCACCAGCCCCGCGCCGCCGCCGTAGGGGGCGTCATCGACCTGACGCCGCTTTCCCTTGCCGTGGTCGCGGATCTGGTGGAGATGAAACTCGGCCAGCCCTTTTTCGACCGCCCGCTTCATCATGCTGGTGGAGAAGGGGGTCTCAAAATATTCAGGGAACAGCGTCAGGATATCGATCCGCATGGCCACTCCGTTCAATAAGGCAAACCCATTCTAGGGCGAGATGCGCAAAAAGCAAGAAGATGAACGCGGCATCGAGAAGAGAATGGTTCGAAGAAAGATCATCCTATGCCCAAGATCTTTTTTCTCAGTACCGCGAAAACCTTATCCGTTATAGCCGAATAGGCCAAAGAGCCTACGAATACCTCGTTCATGATCGACGTGGCCCGCGGATGGAACAGGGCGGTATGGTAGGAAAGGGCGGGGAAAAGGAAGAAAAAGCGAACGATGCGGGTGGCGATGGCGAATTCTCGCCCCAGCTGGGTCCACATGTTTCGTTGATAGCGAAGGAAAGCATCCGCGTCTCCCGCGAGCGCCGCATCGACCGCTTCTCCCGCCGCCATGCCGCTTTTTATGGCGGGGCGTATTCCTTCCGCGTTGAGCGGATCGACCAGCGCGGCCGCTTCCCCGGCAAGAAGGAACGAATCTTTCAGGGTTAGGGGCTGGTTGCCGCCCCACAGCGCGATACGCTGTCCGCGGCACTGCGCGCGGTCGAACGGGACCCCTTGCCGGTCGGCAAAAAGGGCCAACGTATCGAATATCTTTCGATGGTCATCATGTTTTTTTGCCACCCCGACGCCGATCGAAAGAGAGGGGCCTTTCGGGAAAAGCCACGTGTAGCCGTAGGGAAGAATGCCGAGATCCACCACCATTTCGTTGCGCGGGGTCGTCTGGGGCATCTCGTAGGCCATCGCCCAGCCGTCAAGCCCGTATTTTTTCTTGAAGCCGGCCCGCGCCGCCGTTTTCCCCAACGCGCCGTCGGCGATGATGACCTTCCGTGCGGGGAACATTCCTCGGTTCGTTTCGACCTGCCAAAGGTCGCCGCGGGGCGTGAAGCCGGTCACTTCGGTCCGCTGGGCGATCTCGGCCCCGGCGGCCGCCGCGAGATCGATAAGTCCCTTATCGAAAGAGGCCCTGTCGACCATGATGCATGGTTGGGCGAGATGATGCAGGGAAGGAAGGGTCCCGTCGAACAGTATCCTGACCTCGTGAACGCGGCCTACTTCTCCCGCGAGTTCTGATAACCCCAGAAGCGAGAATGCTTCCGAAGAGAGACCGCCGGCACATGGTTTGAACCGTGGAAGGGAGCCTTTTTCTAGGAGTACGACCCTGCGGCCGCGTCGGGCGAGCGTCAGTGCCGCAACGGCGCCTGCCGGGCCGCCGCCCACCACCACGCAATCAAAAAAAGCGCTCAAGAGAAACCTTTCATCGTTCGAGGGTTTCAGTTCCTTGATGAGTTCCGTTACTGCGGATCGTCTTGAAGAAATATGTTTTCGTGCAGAAGAAGTATCCGATCGCCATCGAGACGGGCGACAGCCGGAGTGAACGGTACGGCGAAACGACCGCGTGGGCCGCGCACCGTCAGCAGAGGATAGTCGGGTGTCTCATTGATAGCGACGACGATGCCGAGTTCTTCACCGGCGGTGTTCGCTACCGTCGCTCCGATTAGAGCGTCATGCGTGCGGCCGAGCAGTTCGGTGCGCGGCAGAGAGAATTCTTCTCCGACGAGGTATTCGGCTTCATAGGGCTTCTCGACCTCGGCGATGCGGACGTGGAATCCCTTTGCCACTTCCTTTATATAGGTGATGCCGAACTCAGTTTTGAACAGGTGGTGATACAGGTGTTTCGCCTGTTCGAGGAACGATGCGTCGTGCAAATGGGGCTTGAACAGCAGGGTGCCGTCGCCCTTGATGACGCGCGAGAAATGACCGACGACGACGAGCGCTTCGGACATGGATACCCCTTTACCTGAAAAAATGTTCTTTCACGGCCGCGGCGTTCCCGCCACGCGCCGGATGCGGTCAAAAGAGACTACTCGATGATCTCGAGTACGCTCTTTTTCCGGTCTTTGCTCGACGAGGCCGAGATCAGGACGCGCATCGCCTTGGCGATACGGCCTTCCTTGCCGATGACCTTCCCCAGATCCTCCTTCGCGACCCGCAGTTCGATGACCGAGGTCCGTTCCCCATCGATCTCATCGACCTGTATCTGATCGGGATTGTCGACCAGATGCGATACGATGTGCCTAATGAGTTCCTTCATCGCGAATCTCCTCCCTCCGCAAGAATTCGGATATGGCGCTTACGCCTCTTTTTTCGCCTTCGCGGCGACCTTTTTCATCAGCGTGGCGACGGTGTCGGAACACTGGGCCCCCTTGGCGATCCACTTCTGGATCTTGTCGAGGTCCATCACGATCTCGGCCGGTTCATGGTTGGGATCGTAGTGGCCGAGGCGCTCAAGGCAGTCGCCGTCCCGTTTTTTCCGTTTGTCGACCGCGATGACGCGGTAAAAGGGTTTCTTCTTGCCGCCCTGCCGGGTGAGTCTGATGCTTACGCTCATTCGTCCTTTCCTCCTGACGCGTGTGGGTTTGCTATCCGATACCTTTCATGCCTTTCATCAGGGACCCGAGTCCCATCGACTGCATCCGTTTCATCATCTTCTTCATCTCGAGGTATTGCTTCATGAACTGGTTGATGTCCTGCACCTTCGTGCCGCTTCCCGCAGCGATGCGGCGGCGGCGCGAGGCGTCGAGTATCTCGGGGCTCATCCGCTCGGAACGGGTCATCGAGCTGATGATCGCCTCTATCTTCTTCAGTTCCTTCTCGAAGTTCACCTTCCCCTTCACCTGTTTGAGGGCGCCGCCGATCCCCGGTATCATCCCGAGCAGGTCCTCCATCGGTCCCATGTTCTTCATCATCTTCATCTGGGCGAGGAAATCCTCGAGGTTGAATTTATTGGAGAGCATCTGTTTCTGCATCTTCGCCGCTTTGTCGGCATCGATGTTCTCCTGCGCCTTTTCGACGAGCGTCATGATGTCGCCCATCCCGATGATACGGCCGGCGATCCGTTCGGGGTGGAAGAGTTCGAGCTGGTCGCTCTTCTCCCCCATGCCGACGAACTTGACCGGCGCGCCGGTGACGGCATGTATCGAGAGTGCCGCGCCACCGCGGGCGTCGCCATCCATCTTGGTGAGGACCACGCCGGTAAGGCCGAGCCGTTCGTGGAACTCCTTCGATACATTGACCGCCTCCTGTCCCGTCATCGCGTCGGCGACGAAGAGGACCTCGTGCGGCTGGAGGAGGTTCCGTATGTCGGTTATCTCGCGCATCATCGGTTCGTCTATCTGCGTCCGGCCGGCGGTATCGACGATCATCACATCGTAGACGCCGTCGCGCGCCTGTTTCAAGGCCGCCTCGGCGATGCGCACCGGTTCGTCGCCGGGCTGGGTGTCGAATACATCAACCCCGACGGCGCCGCCGAGTTTCTTCAGCTGATCGATGGCGGCGGGGCGGTAGACATCGGCCGGGACCAGAAGAACCCGCTTGCGCTGTTTCTCTTTCAGGAGCCGGGCGATCTTTCCGGCGCTCGTGGTCTTACCGGAACCCTGCAGGCCCGCCATGAGGATGACCGCCGGGGGTCGCACCGCGAGGTTGAGTTCATGGTCGCCCGCTCCGAGCGCCGCGACGAGCTCATCGTGGAATATCTTGACGAACTGCTGGCCGGGGGTGACCGACTTCATCACCTCGGCGCCGACGGCGCGCGCCGATATCTTCTCGACAAGGTCTTTGACCACCTTGAAATTGACGTCGGCCTCGAGGAGCGACAGCTTCACCTCGCGCGCGGCCTCTTTGATGTTGTCCTCGGAAAGTTTTCCGAACCCGCGCAGACGCCGGAAGGTCTGTTCGAGTTTTTCCGAGAGTTGGTCGAACATGCAGTTCCTCAAAAAAACCGGCAGATTATACGGGACGAGGGCATTGCGTCAAGAAAATCTTTCGGTTCGGCGGATATCTCCAGCGCTTTCGGGGCGTTGGGAAAGGCGGTCGCTATTCGTTGACCTCAGGCGCTTGGAACGCCTCCTGCCCATGTTCGCGCGCTCTTTCCTGATCCTGCGAGTAATCTTTTTGCGGGGTCGCGCACGAGGCGGCGATCGCCATGATGCCGAGCACCAAAAGCAGTTTCTTCATCGGATACCTCCCTCAAGGGTTAAAAAACGGACCGTGCGCCACTATAGCCCGAAACACGTTCCGATGCAAGAAGAAAAAAGGGAGGGTCAGTAGCGGAGGAATTCCTGCCGGTCGGTGAGCCATTTCGATTCGGCGGCGGCGAGGTGTTCATCGATGTCGGCAAGCGGGGCCCGTTTGTAGAACATATCGATGAGGCAGCGGTCGCCGAGGAGCAGTTCGATCGCCGGGATATCCTTCACGAACTCGTAGGGTTTCATCCGGAAGAAGCCGTCGTCGCCGAGGATGGAGCGGAACGCGTTGAGTATCGCGATGTAGGCCCGCAGCGGCCGGACGGCGCGCCGGTCGGTGAGATCGATATAGACCCCGCCGCACCGTTTCATCGCCTCTTTCTGGAACATCGGCCGGAATTCGAGCGGCAGGAACCGGAGCCCCGGCAGTTCGAGCGTCCGCAGTTTCTCCGCCAGTTCGAACGGGTCGATCTCCGGCGCCCCGACGATGCGGAACGGCGCGGTGGTCCCGCGACCCTCCGAAATATTGGTCCCCTCGATGAGACAGCCGCCGGGATAGAGAAGGGCGGTATCGAGCGTCGGCATATTGGGTGAGGTCGGTATCCACGGCAGGTCGTAGTCGTCGGCGAAACTGTCGCGCCGCCACCCCTCGACCGTCACCACCTCCAGCGGGAAGGTGTAGCCCTTGAGTTTGTGGTAGAACAGCGCCGCCTCGCCGGTGGTGAGCCCGTGCCGGTGCGGAATGGGGAACCGGCCGACGAAACTGGCGTAGCGCTCCTCCAGTGGACTCCCTTCGACCGTTATCCCATCGATCGGATTGATGCGGTCGAGTATCACGAGCCGTTTGGGACGGCGGGCCAGTTCATCCATGAAAAGGGTAAGACTCTGTATATAGGTGTAATAGCGGCTACCGATATCCTGCACGTCGTAGATGACGGTGTCGAACCGGTCCAGATGGGTCGGATCGGGGGCGAGACTCGCGGCGGTCGCGCCGTAGAGCGAGAATATCGGGACGCCGAAGAGCCGGTTCTCCTTGTTGACCGCCTCCATGTCCTGCGCGACGGGGAAATAGCCGTGTTCCAGCGAGAAGATGCAGGAGAGGCGCAGACCGGCGTCGCGGAGCGCGGCGGGGGTGGCGCGGCCGGTGCGGTCAACGGCGGTATGGTTGGCGATGAGAGCGACATTCTCCTTACCGACGAGCGCCCGGTCGAACCGGTCTATCCCCTGACGGAGCGGAAGCGGCGCCATGCGGTCACTCGCTTTCTTCCGGGTGTTCGTGATTCCGTTCGAAGTGGGTCACGATGATCCCGCCGATGAAGTAGAGTATCGGAAAAGCGAGTATCGCTTCGGGATAAATGTGGAACAGCGCGAAGACGCCGAGCGTCCCGAAGATGAGACTTTGCACGATGTTGAGCAGGCGCGAAGAGCGTTTCTTGATCTTGCGGTATTTGAAGGTCGACACCATGAGGACCCCGAGGATGATCATCACGCCGCTCATGATGGTCTCATCGGCGAGGAACGGCAGGTTGTATTTCCGCCCGACGAGGAAGAGCGCCGCGACGGTTGCCCCCGATTGGGTCGAGGTGAGGCCGTAGAAGAAATCCTTATCGTCCTTATCGGCGCAGTTGAACTTGGCCAGCCGGATGCCGGCGAGCAGGATGTAGACGGCGAGCGCCCCCTTGATCGAGAAGGGAACCTGCTCCATATTGCCATGCACTTGCCCGTTGAAAAAGGAGAGGATGAGGATCGCCGGTGCGACGCCGAAGGAGAAGAAATCGCTGAAGGAATCGAACTCGATGCCGAATTCGGAGCAGGCGTCGAAGGCCCGCGCGGCGGTGCCGTCCATCTTATCCATGATGACGCACAGGAGTATGTACCACGCGGCGCGGTCGTACTGTCCGCCGATGGCGAGCCAAATGACGGCGAAGCCGATGAGCAGGTTCAAGCTGGTGAAAAAATTGGGAATTATTACCCTCGGGTTTTCTTTGAGCATGAATCCTCCGTCACGCTGGTCGAGGCATCATACCGCCCGATATCCAAAATGCAAATTCTTCACCTTCGCGGGGGCCGAAGAGGCCGTATTAAATTGACAAAAAAAGGGCTTCGGGGTACAGTTCCGCGATATTTTGTCCTATCTGTTGGAGGGAATAGATGAAGAGGTTGTTCGTCCTACTGATCGCCGCGATGCTGGTGATGCCGGCACTGTCTGCGGAGCAGAAGAAATTCAAGATCGCCGTCATGGATGTCGAGGACCAGTCGGGGACGCTCGACCCCAACATTCTCAAGAGCGCCACCGAATACCTGCGCTCGAAACTGGTGGCCACTGGTCTGTATGTCGTCATCGACAAGACGCGCCAACAGGAGAAACTCAAGGGACTCATCAAAGATTCCAAGAAAGAATCCTATATGGAATGTTTCGACAAGAACTGTCAGGTGCCGCTCGGTCAGGCGCTCGCCGCCGACAACATCCTCCGCTCCTCCATTACGCTGTTCGCCGATGTCTACACGATGTCGACCGAACTGGTGGATCTCGCCAAGGAGGCGACGGTGGCGGGTCTGGTCGCCGATTTCGACGGCAGTCCCAAGGGGATGCGTAATGCGATAAACAAGATCATTGACGATATGATAGCCAAGGCGCAGGTGCCGGCCGGCCAGAAACAGGCCGAGCCCGAATCGTTCGTCCTGCAGTTCGAGACGACGACCCCCGGCGTGGCCGCCTTTGTCGACGGCGAGCAGGTTTGTTCCAAAGTTCCCTGTATCCGCGATGTGATGAAGGGTCGCCATAGCGTCAAAATGAGCGCCCCCGGCTATAAAACACGCGAAGAGGCGATGATCGTCGAAGAGAGCCGTATCGTCAAGTGGGACCTCGTTTCGACCGCCCCGGCCCCGGCCCCGGTGGTAGCGAAACCGGCCCCCGCCCCGGCCCCGGCCCCGAAACCGGAACCGAAACCGGAACAGATCGTGGCGCAGCCTGAACCGCAGCCCGAGCCCGAGCCGGTGGCTCAGGCCGAACCCGCTCCCGCTCCTGTGGAGGTGAAGAAAGAGGTCCCTGCGCCGGTCGAGCCAAAGGGGAAGGTGACCCATCCCTACCTGTGGTGGGGCGTCGGCACGCTCGGCGTCGCGGCGGCGGTCTTCGGTGTGTCGTGGTATTTCAGCGCAGAGGTCGGCAACAACCTGAAAAAACGCGATGACATTCTCAATCCCTATGCCGGGGATCCCTCGGCGGTTCCGTATGATGTCTATCGAAAAGCGCTCGACTACGAGGACAAGGCGCAATTCAACGATACGATGCGGATAGTCATGTTCTCGGTATCGGGGGCCTTCGCGGTCGCCGGGACGGTGCTCGCCGTCTGGTGGAAGACCGAACCGGCCGACGCGCCGAAGGTTTCTTTCTTTTTCGACGGCAGCACGGTCTACGCCGGCGCCACCTTCAGTTATTAGGGGAGGGAACTATGAATACCATGATACGCATAGCGTTCCTTGCGGCGCTTTTGCTGCTGGTCGCCTCGTGTGAATTCTACAAGGACAACGATCTGCTCGAGGAACTCAAAAAGGATCCGCCGGTCGCCGGCGCCGACACCGATACCGACAAGGACGATGTGACGCCCGATGTCGATAACGCCGCCACCTGCGGCAACAGTACTGTCGATGGCACCGAAGAGTGCGATTTCTCGACCGGCGTCACCGATCAGGCCTGCGACAAACTCGACGGCGATCAGTACAGTAGCGGCCTCGCCCACTGCGATTCGAATTGCATGTGGAACCGGAGCGACTGCGTTCCCAAAAACTGCGGCGACGGCACGGTGCAGACCGAGACGGAGGAATGCGATACCTCCCTGCCTACCGAACGAGCCTGTGTCGACATCGATCCCGAGAAATACAAAGGAGGCACGGCCACCTGCGGCGCGGTCTGCAAATGGGATATTTCCGATTGCGTGCCCCTCTCCTGCGGCAACGGCGCGCTCGAGGAGCATGAACTGTGCGACAACTCTTCGGTCGAAGGCGGCGGCGTCATGCAGAAGCCCTGCGCCGATATCGACGACAAATACTACGCCGGTCCGGCGACCTGCGATAATAACTGCCACTGGGACCTCAGCGAATGTCTGACCACCGGCTGTGGCGACGGTACGGTGGTGGCGCCCGAGCAGTGCGAAGGCACCGAGAAAGAGGCCTGCGTCAACCTCGGCGCGAACTATGTCAGCGGTCAGGCCGAATGCGACCCCACCAACTGCCAGTGGATGCTTTCGGGCTGTAAAGAGGCGGTCTGTGGCGACAGCACGGTCGAGGGAAACGAGACCTGCGACGGCGGTGCCAAGCCGTGTATTCAGGTCGATCCGGAAACATGGGCCAGTGGTGACGCATACTGCAACTCTTCTTGCAACGGGTGGGATACCGATGCCTGCGAACCGAAACCGGAGGCCTGCACCTGCGGCAACGGCACGGTCGACGGCGTCCAAACCGGGTGCGGCATCACCGAGGTCTGCGAGACTAACCAGACCACCACCTGCGATCAGCTGGGTTTCGACGGCAATATGACCGAGGTCGACTGCAAAAACGACTGCACCGGTTGGGACACGAGCGTCTGTGATCAGGTGCAAGTAGTGTTCGATTTCGATACGCCGTTCATTCTCGATGGCTCGAAGCGATATGACGAGATATACCTTGACAGTCACGCGGATGGTGTCATAACGACCGGCGTTTTTTCAGGCAATTGGGAAAATGATGCCCCGATACCGCCTACCAACAGCCTACGGGACGCGATAGTCTTTCGTTCGACCGATAGTTTGCCGGGGCCGGCTCTGATCGTGCAGGAAAGTTATTTCGAGCCCGGCATGAATTACAAAACCCCGGCGAGGATAACGCTGAACTTCCCAACCGACGATGTATTGGCGGGCGGCGCGCTGGGGCTTCCTCTGACCATGCAGCTCGGGTTGGCCGAAAATGCGGTGAAACTTTTTGCCCAGGAATCGGATGGCAACGGCTTCTGCCTGAAGCATGTCGCGACAAGTGGTTCATTCAAGATAACCGCGGCCGAAAATACCATGGCGATCGAAGGCGGCACGATCTCCGGTTCCAGTGAGGGGCAGTACATCCCGCTCACCGCCGCTGCGGTGCAGAATATCGGGCAGGATCTCCAGTTGGGCTACACCTTCTATCGCGTCTGCGGCGGGCAGTCGTGTGGCGACGGGATCATCAACGGCGGCGAACAGTGCGACATCGACGACTTGGTAGAATTTGACTGCGCGAAGATCAGTAAGACCTACAGCGGCGGCACCGCCACCTGCGATTCGTCCACCTGCCAGTGGGATTTTACCCAGTGTCAGGCGGCACCGATCTGCGGCGATAACAATATCGATGACGGCGAGGTCTGCGACGACGGGAATGCCACACCGGGCGACGGCTGTTCGAGCAACTGCAAATTCGTCGATAACAACTGTGCCGCGATCACTGCGGGCTCATTTTTGGCGCAGATGGGGACCAACGGCGTGAACGGCGACATGGCGATGTTCGTTGCCGAATTCACCCCGGCCGAAGGGTCCGGCTCCCTGCCCGAAATGTTCTTTTTCTATATCGACACCGACTTCATCCCGGTCAAGAGTCAGGCCTACCCCATCACCGAAGCGGTCAAGAACGATTACGGCCTGCAGGCGATGACCGATTACGACGGCATGAACGGTACGGTAGGCACAGCCTTTGCCGCCTACGCGGGACAGATGCATTTCACCGACTACGACCTCGACGGGAACGGCAAGTTCACCGATTCGGCGTGGGGACAGGCCGATCTGGTCTATTTCGGCGAGATCGACCAGCAGGGACACTGGGTGCAGAACGGTCAGTGCCGCTATCTGGCTTCCGCTTCATGGGATACCATCGATTATCCGGTCATCACCGATCTGTCGGCATCCTATTCCGGCGCAAAGGACAACATTCAAATACAGTGGACTGCACCGAATAACGCATCGCGTTACAACCAGTATAGGATATGCGTCGATACGACCAACTGTGTCGATGTTACGGCGGGGATGAGTCCCGGCGGCACCGAGGTGCGCAATGTCGGTGTGTCGTGGTACAGCGGCACCCACACGATATCGGTTCAGCCGCTCCGTGACGGGAGCACTGCGGCGAATGCCGCCGCCATCGATGTCGACACCAACGGTCATGCCGTACTGGCGCCCGAAACGGGGATCGATTTCGGACTGGTCGGCTACAATTCGTATCTGGAACGCACGGTGACCGTGATCAACACCGCAACGCTGGTCGATCTGGTCATCAACGAGACGACCCTGCCGATGGACTGCGCCGGCAAGGTGACCATCATCTCGGGCAATGTCGCCCCCGGCTCTCAAGTGACGGTCGATCCGGGCGAATTCCACGCGGTGGGCCTGCGCTACGCCCCGACCGAGACATCGACCTGCACCGACGGGCAGTTCCGCGCTCAATGGATTCTTACCGATATCGGTGCCAACAAGACCTACGACGAGACGACCCTGCCGGTGACCGGCCAGTCGGCCAACACCCCGCCGGTCATCACCGAGGCATACTTCTCTCCCAACCCGGTCAAGAACGCCGACAACGCCACGGTCATACGGGTTTACTTCGAAGACGACAACGGCGTCTGCAACGGTATCGGCACCGACATCGTCGAAGCGGTGTGGGACATGCGCGAACTGGGCGGCGGCCCGCGCGAAGAGATGTGGAATTCCTCCTGCGCCACCGACACTCACCAGTTCTGGTTCTGGAAGAGCATCGATGTCTCAGCGCTCGGCAACGGCATCTATGTCATCCCGTTAACGATCACCGATTCGGCGGGGCATACCGTTCGTGGGAACGCTTCGTTCGCCGTCTATTCGGGCAATATTCTCGAGGTCGGCGACGGGAAAACCTACGCCGATATCAAATCGGCGGTCAATGCGGCGGGGAACTACGATGTAATCACGGTCTATCCGGGGACCTATACCGGAACCGACAACAGCGACATCAACCCCGGCGGGAAACAGATATCGATCTATGGCATCAACGGACCCAATGAGACCATTATCGACGCGGTCAGCATGCTCAATCCCACCTTCGCCATCGACCACGACAACGGCAACCTTTACATCGGCGGTTTCTCGCTCCGCCACAACCCCGGCGGTGCGATGTGGATGGGAGCCGCGACCACCAACCAAAAGGTCACGGTGACCAACTGCCGTTTCGAAGAGAACAGCAACAGCATCAACGGCGGCGGGATCGTGGCGGCGAACGACAAGGTCGATCTCACCGTCGCCCACAGCGTTTTCAGCGGCAACAGCGTTGGCTCATACGACGGCGGCGCGGTCTATGCCAGCGCCGGGGCGAAGATGTTATTGGTCGATGTGCTGTTCGACGGCAACGGCAGTTCGCTGAATGGCGGCGCGGTCGCCCTGCTCAATGCCGGAGCGGTCACCTTTGACCGGGTCGTCTTCACGGGGAACACCACGACCTATGAGGGAGGCGCCCTCTACATTGATGGAGGACAGGGCGTGGTCGAGTTGCGCAATACCATCTTCGCGCAGAACGCGAGCACCTATCGCGGCGGCGCGATCCACGTCACCGACACCGGAAGCGCTCCGCCGACGGTGAAGATATACAACTCGACCATCGCCGAAAACACCGCCGGGACCGATGCAGGCGGCATTTACCTTCATAAAGGCAACGCTGTCATCAAGGACAGCATCGTCTTTTCCAACACGGGAGGGAGCGGATTGCCCAGCCAGCTCTATGTCTCCAGCGACATCAGTCTCGTGGTGACGGTCGATTATACCGCCATCGGCGGCGCCCCCAATCCGATCCTCGACTCCGGCAATAAGATCAACGCTCCCGACGGTTTCGTTGCCGGCGCGCACAACAACATCATCGACGATCCGCTGTTCCTCGGCGGCACCACCGGCGGGGTGAACCGTTATCGTCTTACCGAGAGTTCCCCCTGCATCGATGTCGGCTCCGACGGCTCGACCGTGCCGACCTACGACTTCCTCGGTTACTCGCGCTACAATGTCGCGGGCAAGGGCGACGGCACCGGCATCGAGAACGATATGGGCGCTTTCGAATATCAGGTGCCCTGACGGCCGATGAGTTTTCTTAAACCGCCGGCTCCGGCGAACCTCACCTGTTCTATCACCTACCGCGACGAGGCGGTCTATGCCGAAGCGCTGGCCCATCTCGCGGAACGATACGGCGCGATCGATGCGACGAGCGATGCCTACGACTTTTCCTCCATTTCCGGTCACTACGACAGCGAGATGGGAGGAACGCTCGCGAAGCGCATCGTCTCGTTCGAACGACTTCTGCCGCGAGATCGGTTCATCGCGGCGAAACTCTTCGCGATAGAGATCGAGGAGCGCTTCTCGGTCGACGGAAAGCGGCGCGTGAACCTTGACCCGGGGTTACTCACAATGGAGAATTTTCTCTTGTCGACCGGCAAGAATCACAGCCACCGCATCTATCTGGGCGAGGGGGTGTGGGCCGAGGTGACGTTACTGTTCACGAAGCACGCGACCATTCAGGACCTGCCGTGGACCTACCGCGACTATCTGCGCGATCCGGCCGCGCCGTTCCTTCTCTCTCTGCGTGGCCGCTATAAACAGAAATTGGCTTTGCTATGATACTCGTCGTATTCGCCACGCCACCTGAGAATCCCTTCGATCTTAAGCTTGAAAAAGGTGTCGTTACGCCGTTCGGGGGGATGTTGCTGCTGCTCGCCGGGGTAGGCGAACGCGGCGCGCAACGGCTTGACGAGGCGTTGGTGCTCCATCCGGAAGCGACCGGCGTCATCGAATTCGGCGGCGCGGCGGCGGTATCGGATGCGGTCGAAGGGGAACATTACAGCGTGATCCGGACATTTTCGATGACCGGGGAAGCGACCGGTTCGCTCGAACCTCTCGCCGGGTTGTCGCGCGCGGCGGTGACCGGCGGCGCCGAGATCTATCGCGGCGGTTTTTTCGCGTGGAGCGCGGCGGTCGGGATGCCGCTGTTGTATACCATGGAAACACAATCGTTCTTGCTGGTCTGTCGTGCCCGCCGTCGGTCTTTTAAAAGCCTGCGACTTGCCACCGACAGCGGCAGGGGGGACCTGTCGCTCCGGTATCGCGCCGTTCTGCTCGCACAGCGTGAACGGACGGCATGGTTGCTTCGCCAATTCGTCGCACATGAACAGTAAGCGAGGTTTGGATATCATGAGAAGATGGGGGGTGCTGTTGCTTTTGTTCGGTATAGGATTCGGTTGTGCGAAACAGCCGATCAGCGATATCGAAAAAGGGCGGAGGCATCTGCGTGCCGGAGAATACCGCGCCGCCATTGTCGCGCTGGAAAGTGATCTGATACGCCATCCGGAGAATTATGAATCGCAGTGCCTGATCGGCTCTGCTCACGAGAAAATGGGCGATCTTGAGGCGGCCGAAAAAGCCTACGCCAAGACCATCGTCTTGAATCCGGTGAATGCCTGTGCGTTCGTCGGATTTGGCCGTGTCTATATGTTACAGAAACGTTGGCAGGATGCATGGAACGCTCTTTTGCGGGCGCGGGGGGTCGAGGCGAACGAGACCCTTTTGCAAAGTTATCCTCTTTTCCGATCCGCCGCCGCCGGGGGTGCGCTTTCCGTGCCGGCGACCGCCCTGCGCGCCGACGGAAAGACGCCGCGCACGGTTACCGTGGCGGTGGTCGTGGTGCCCGCGACAAAAGAAAAACGGCAGAGCCTCACCGTAACGGCCGCGTCACCCGAGACTGAGGATCCCTTCGAGAACGCGTTCCTTTCGGCGCTCGCGGCGACCGCCGGCGACCGGATGGAACTCTGCCACGACCGATTCTACGGCCGCGGTCTTCCCGCGGCGCTTGATGCCCGCTACACCCTCTCTCTTCGTCCGGACGGAACGGTCGAAGTTCCCGTGCGGACCTCCGAGGAGCGGCCGATCGACATGAAGGAGTGCGTGAAGACGGCACTGGCGACCGTTCGTTTCATGGCGCAGACGGCGCCGTAGCCCTTTCCAGACGATACAGATTGAATTGAGGCCATTTCCTTATCAGGGTCATCCGCTCTTTCGCGGCGGTCAAACCCGGTAGATCGCAGGTCTCGGGACTCATCGGCCACTGACGGCAGTAGAGCATCATGAGAAAGGTTGAGTCGGTCAGCAGGTAGTCGTTCGCAAATATACAGGCATCGGCCTTTCCTTGGCAGGGTATCCATTCGACCGGCACGATATGCGGCCGTAGCCCCGAACGTTCGGCGACATATTCCGCCATGCGCGGCAAAGTGAGCCCGATACGAGCCCCGGCCTTTTCCTGTTCGACCAGCGTGAACGCCTCTCGGAACGCCGTTTCGTCGGGTGCGCGATCGGTGAAATGGAGGAACGCGGGAACGGCGAAGGACAGAACGATGAGCCCATATATCACGGCGAATCGCGGCCGCGTTGCAAGGTAGCGGGCGACGAAAAAGGAAAGGAAAAGTTGCACCGGCAGAAGATAGTAGGGGAATTTCTTGGGAAAGACCATGAAAAAAGGAACGAAGATCGTCAGGAATCCGGCGGCGAATCTCAGGATGAAACGGTCCTGCCATTCGGCGCGCCGCAGAGAGATAAGCGCTAGCGCCGCAACGGCAAGGGTGAACAGCGACAAACTTGCCGCCCACCCGATGCGCGGGAAGAGGGGCGCGCCATAGATGATCCCCCAGTTCTGTATGATCGCGTCGAGGCTGAGTTCATTCCAGAGGAGGAGCGGAGTGGTTATCTCGTAGAAAAGATCATACTGATGCGGCAGAAGCGTTTGTATGAAAAGCGGCAGAAAAAGAAGTGCAAAAAGGCCGCTCCAAATCATCATGCCGCGCCGGTCGCGTCGCAGGGCGAAGATGAAGAGCGGCAGGGCGCCGAGCGCCGTCTCTTTCATCCAGAGCGCCGCTCCGAAGGTAAGCGCCGAAAGGATGAGATCGCGCCGCGCACCGTTCGCCAGCGTTCCTTGCAAAAAATATACGGCGATCAGCAGTAGGCATATCCACGGCGTCTCGACCATCCCGGCGACCGACAGGTGCCAGCCCCACGGCAACACGAAAAAGAGCGCGGCGGCGATGATCCCCGCCCGCTCCGTCAGGCCCGAACGGACCGCGAGCATATACATCAGCGGCGGTATGCCGGAGGAGAAGAGCGTCGTTACGATACGTACCGCATAGAGTCGGTCGACGCCCAGTTTGATGAAGAGGGCGGCGATATAGTTGAACAGCGGCGGGAAGAAAAAGAGATCGTTACTCCCGTAGAGGTTGAGCCAGCCGCCGTTCACGGCGAGGTTCTGGGCCGTCCACGCGTAGGCCGCCTCGTCGTAGAGGAGATTCATGAAGGGGATGCAGATCGCCCGCAGCAGGAATGCGGCGACAAAGAGGATGAGCGCCGTCCGCTTCATGCCCACCTAATAAATAAAAGGTATGATGCGGCGCCGCTCGGCCGGATAATCGGGAAAAGTATTGCGGTACCATTTCCAGTGGACATGGGCGCGCGGCACGAGGTTCGCGGCGGTGAAAACGGCAAAAGCGAGTCCCGCCCATGACCAGGTGAGTATCGCCCAGCCGGTCCATTCGAGCAGTTCGCCGAAGTAGTTGGGGCTCGCGACGAAGCGGTGCAGTCCCGCCATCGGCACCTTGTAGCCCGTTTCGCCCGGCTTGCGGAGCGCCCGCAGGACCTGATCGCTGTGAAGGTTGATGATGAACCCGGCGATGAATACCGCCAGCCCCGCGATGAAGCGCGGGTCCCACAGCCACGAGATATCGTAACTGGCGCGGTGGTAGAGCCACCAGCCGTTCACCCAGCCGTTCATGAGGTTGAACATCACCGAGAACAGGACGATGACCACCGGCGTCCCGCGCCCGCCGCGCATGAGAAGCGGGAAGAGGAAGGTGCGCTGGATGTAGTGCATCTGCCAAATGCAGAGGAAGACCGTGCCGACAAGGGTGATGGTACCGGTCGCGTAGAGCGCCAGAATCGTCACGACCGCCGGCAGTTCCATCGCGACCCAGCCGGGACGCGCCGGGACGAGCGGACCCCAGCCGGTGTGGGTGTGGCGGCCGTAGGGCACCGTGATGAAGTAGAGGGCGACAAAGACGAAGGCGGCCGAGGCGAACTGGGCCGTCAGCAGAATGTCGTAGAGGGCGTCGAGCGTCATGATGCCTCCGTGGACTGCGGTTCGGGTCAGCGCAACTCTTGGTGAGAACTATAGTTTTCCCGTTACGATTTGCAACTCTTTTTCTTGAGTTTTTCGCACCGTACCGGTATCATCTGGCCGGTCGTTTTTTTATGGCGGTATTCGGGGCAATGACCGAAGAGCGGCTCCTGCAGGAGCGTTTCACTCTCATTCGCCAACTCGGCGCGGGCGGTATGGGCGAGGTGTGGCTTGCGGAGGACCGCGAAAAGAGCGAGACCATCGCCCTCAAGATGATCAAGAATAAAGGGCTCCTCAAGCGTGCCGAGATAAAACGTCTGCGCGGCGAATTCAACCTCGCCCGCTCCATCCGCAGTGAATATGTCGTCCGGATGCTCGACTTCTACGAGGACAAGAAGGAGGCATTCTTCACCATGGAGTTCGTCGAGGGGCGGACCTTCGCGGCGCTCAAGGGCTCGAAGCTTCCCGATGTCATACGGCTGTTCGTCCTGCTGACCCGCGGCCTGCTGGACCTGCACAACTACAATGTCGTTCACCGCGATCTCAAGCCGTCGAACATACTGGTCACGGCGCAGGACTCGGTCAAGATACTCGATTTCGGGCTCGCCTCTCTGCGGATGATGCACCTCACCGAGAAGAGCGGGACCGCCCGCTACATGGCCCCCGAGGTCTTCCAGCGCAGTATCATCGACCAGCGCAGCGATCTCTACAGCCTCGGCCTTATCCTCTACGAAACGCTGACGGGCGAATATCCGTTCCCGGCGCCGCCCGGCACCCTTGCCCCGGCGGGGCTCGCCCCTGATGCGATACCGTTCCCCGACACTTTTGACCGCGATATGATCCGCATCATCAGAAAACTGCTCCGTCCCGAGCCGGAGGAGCGGACCCCCGACGCGCTGACGCTCCTCAACGAGCTGGAGGATCTCGAAAGTCGTCTCAAGATAGACCGTGCCGCAAAGAAGCCCGACCGCCTTCGCCGCGTCCGTATCCATGAGCCGGAATTCATCGCCCGCCGCGCCGAGGTGTCGCGCGTCATCGGGGCGGTGGATAATTTCCTTGCGACCGGATTGGATGTGACGGTCATCGTGGAGGGGGAACGCGGTGTCGGCAAGAGCCGGTTCCTCGAGGAGATCCGCAACCGCATGGCGTTCCGCGACATCGCCACCATCCCGGTGTCGGCCACCGAAACGCAGAATCTGGTCGCCGATCTGCTCAAGGGGATCTGGGATATCGCCGACCGCGAGATCCGATATCAAATAGCGGTGAAGTGGGGCGGCCTGATACTGACCTACTTCCCCGAGTTCTACGCTTATCCGGAATTCAAACGGCTCACCGCTCCGGCGGCCGACGAGGAGGGTTCTCTTGAGGAGGATCTCCACCGCGTCGTCTCGATAGTGGGCGACATCATCGAGATGGCGGCGCGGCGCCGCCCGCTCCTATTCCTGCTCGATAATTTCAATGAGGTCGACAAGCGGTCGCTTACCATCGTGCAGGAACTTTATGCCCGCGCCGAGAACTACCGTAAGGTCTTCACGGTGATGGCGATAACCACCGAGAACGCCGTGTCGTCCATTGAGTTCCCGGCGCATGCCCGCGTGACGCTGTCGAGTTTTTCGCCGGCCGAAACGCGCGATTTCGTCGAATCGTGTCTCCAGACGCCGCGTAAGCATATCGACGAAGAGCTCTTCCTGTGGCTCTACCGGATGAGCAGCGGCGTGGTCAAGACAACGCTTTCGCTGCTTCACATGCTACGCGAAGAGGGTTTCATCGCCCATGCCGTCGAACGGGTCGTGTTCCGCAGCGACATACTCGAAAAAGAGAACCTCGATTTCCTGTTCCGGCGCAAACTGGCGTCGCTTTCGGAGAAGCAACGGCTGATACTCAACGCCGCCTCGATATACCGTAAGTTCACCACCCGCGACGCGATGCGGTCGGTCATCGGCGACCGCGTGACCGACGATGAGTTCGTCTACAACCTCGATCTGCTCAAGCTCAACTACCTGCTTGAGGAGTACAAGAACGGCAAGATGCGGCTGGTCAGCACGCGATTCCAGACGATGGTCTACAATGCGATGCCGGCCGAAGAGCGGCGTCGCCATCATCTTAATCACGCCGATTATCTCATCACCAGCAATCCGCTCGAGGAGACCAACACCTACGCTTTCGCCGCCCATCACTATCTGCGCGGCGGCCGTCCCGAAACGGCGCTGAAACTCTATCTCCGCTCGGCGAGCCGCGCCTTTTTCCATCTCAACACCGAACTGACCGGCAGTTTCCTTGACGAGGCGCTGACGATAGTGCGCGACAACCCCTACATTCTCGCGCTGAAAAAGAAGACGGCGGTCGCCCTTTTCGCCGGACGCATCTTCTACCGGCTCGGCACCTACGGTCGGGCGATACCGCTCCTCGAAGAGGCCTATGCCACATGGAAGAACGATCTTATCCTCGACCTCCTCGTTCGGTCGTTGGTCAGCGACGGCGACACGCCCAAAGCGCTTCAGCACATCGCCAAGTTCAAGGCCGACGATAGTCCCGACCGCGTCGCCTTTATCGCCTTCCTGCGCGCCTACATCGCCAACCGCGCCGAGGAGAACTACGCCCGTTCCTATACCCACATCCAAAAGGCGAAGAAACTCATAGCCGCCGGACACGGGATGCTTTTCACGCCGCAGCGGCACTATCTCCTGCGTGAACTCGAATTCGACTATGTCATGTATGAACGCAACGGCGATTACGAGGCGCTCATCCCGGTCCGTAACGATCTGATCGAGAGCGCCAAGAATCTGCGCACGAAATCGTACCTTATCGATGCGTTGACCGCATCGTTCCGGTTCCTCCAGCGGTTCAATCGCCTTGAGAAAGGATACCGGGTACTCCAACAGTCGCTCAAACTCGCGATAGAGTCCTACGATAACTTCCGCATCGCACGGGCCTATCTCAATCTCGCCCTGTGCGCCCAGTTGCTGGAACGGTGGCATGAGGTTCCCTTCTTCCTTGACCGCGCGATGGATTTCGCCCGTAAAGGGTGCGGCACGACGATACTGAAGCTCGCCTTTTTCGCCCGCGGTGAATACGCCGTGCAGACGGGCGATTTCTCGCTGGCCGAGAACTATCTGTTCAACGCCGAGGAACTTTCCTACCACGAACGGCGCGATGCCGATCTCTGCGGGATCTTCTCGGCGCAAGTGTTTCTCTATGTACTCAAGGGGGAGACCGGTTATGCGCGGGTGGCGGGCGGAAAACTGAGGCGGTTCCTCGATAAAAAGACACTTGACGATCATCGCCGGGTCCGCGGGTTCTGTGCGCTCTTGTTCCTTGAGGCATCGTTCGAGGGTGATCGCGAATACATTCTCGAACTTTCGGAGCAGATCGAGACGCTTTTCCACCGCAATCCCGAGTTGAAGCCGGGATATCGGCTTATCTACCTGACCGCGCGGGTGCTCTATGCCGCGAAGAAGGGGTATGAGCGGGACATGGTGCGGCTCATCGAAACGATAGAACAGGAAAAGATATCATCGATGATACCCTTGTTCCGTCTTATCCACCGGTATGAGGTGGCGCGGATACTGGGCGAGAAGAAACTCATGCAGGATCTCCTGCGGCGCGCGATCGACAGCGGAAGACACGAAGCTTCAGCGCTCCATGCGCGGCATTTCATCACGCTTTTCGGAGAACTTTCCTACTTCATTGATCAGGGGGAGACCGATAAGATGCTGGCCGATGTGCGCGAAGCGGTCGAGGAGGGACGCGGTCCCGCCGACGGCGAAATGACCGTTTCGCGGCTCAAGCTTTATTTCGACGAAACGCGCCGCCAGATAGATTTTCTGCGGATCCGCAACCGTAACTACGCCTACATCATCGACATCGTCAAGGCGATATCGGGGAAGACCGAGGTGGGCAAGATCATGGATATCGTCGTCAAGAAGATACTCGATATCCTCTCGGCCGATCTGGTGGCGGTGGTGTTCCGGTACGACGATGGCCAGCAGATGGACTATCTCATCAAGGATGCCGCCCAGCAGACCTACAAATTCAACGAGGTCCGCTTCAAGGGCGATGTCGTTCAACGGATGCTCAAGACAGCGAAGATCGAGTTCCTGACCGGCGTTCCGGCGGGATTTATCGACAGCGGCGACTCCTCGTCGACCGGACTTGAATCGGACAACAGCGCCGTTGCGGCGATCCCGGTGGTTCTGCAGGGGGAGATCCGGGCCTATATCTATCTGGAACGGAATCTTTCCAAGGGGACCTTCATCGAAGAGGAGCTTCAGTTCCTCGAGATACTGGCCGACAACATCGGTGTCATTTTCGACAATGTAAAGCTGGTCGAGATCGCGACGACCGATACCCTGACGAAGATCGCCACCCGGCGCCATTTTCTCAGCGTTCTCAAGAAGGAGGCCGATAAGGCCCGCCGGTACGGATTCACCCTGTCGCTGTGCATCATCGACATCGATTTTTTTAAGAACATCAACGATACCTACGGGCATCTCATGGGTGATACGGTGCTCCGTCAGATCGGCCGTCTGCTCAAGAGCAATATTCGCAACAGCGACTACGCGGGACGGCTTGGCGGCGAGGAGTTCGCGTTGCTCCTGTCGGGCACCAACGCCGCGGGCGCCTTCAATACCGCCGAGAAGATACGCGAGAAATGCCAGAAGATGAACTTCTCCGGCATTCAGTTGACGCTGTCTGCGGGGATCGCCTCGTTCCATGAGGACGAGGTGAAGAACGAGGAGGATTTCATAGAAAAGGCCGATACGGCGCTTTATGCCGCAAAACGGAATGGGCGCAATCGAACGGTCAAGTATATCGACAGGGGGACCGAAGGATGACGACCACGATACACATAGACGAGAACACCATCATGTCGGGCAATGTCGACAAGGTGAAGCGCACCTTGGAGGCGATCGTTGAGAATTCCGAGATGATCCGGCGGTATGAGGCGAACATTGCCCTTTTTTTCGGTTCCTCCGAGCATAAGCGGCAGTGGGGATTCTTCGATCTTGAGAAAAAACTCGCCCAGCCGGCATACAAACGGTGGTTTCGTCAACTCGATCAGGATATCCCGGCGCTCGCCTATTTCCTTTCGGTGGCCGAAGGACAGAATTCATTGCTCGTGTATCTCATGGGAGTGCTTGATTATCGTGTCGTGGAAAGCCGCGTGGAATTCGATCCGCTCCACACCGGACGATTTCTTGCGCAGAAGAAGACGGAAATAAAGAACCTCTGCCTTTCCAACAACATCAATCCACAGGCGAGCATCCAGCGTCTTTCGACGTTGGTGGCCCCCAGTGCCGCCCCTTCTTCCGGCGCCGCTCTCCGCGACAATAGTGTTCCGCCGTCGCCGCAGGCCGTAGTGAGCGCGCCGCCGCCGGCCGTCCCGGTCGAAGGAGCCGCTGAAAAGCAGAAAGAGACGCAGCCGCTCAAAGATCTGCTGGATCGTTACGGTTCCATCGCGGTCTTCAAAGAGAACCGGATGACCAAGCTTTTTCTCGTATTGGGCGAAATACCGGCGCAGATACAACTCAAGCGCAACGAACTGGTGTTCGACCGTTCGCTCAACCGCTGGTTCTTCCGCACCTTGTTCCTGCTCGGCGACGGGGAACGAGCGATCGAGTCGCTCCTCCTCTACAAGCCGGGTGAGGTGGCCGATTCGATCACGGCACATGGCGGCGTCCTGCTCATGTGCGTCTGCCGCAGCGATGACGGCGAATACCAGAAACTATTCGAGATAGAAGAGCCGGTCCCCACCGCGATCGTCGAAGAGGAGGGAGGCGTTACGCCGCCGCCGGTGCAGCCGGCCTCCGATGAGGGCGACAAACACGATACGCCGGATGAACCGCCCGCCGCGAAGGAGCCGGCCGACTCGAAAGACCGCGAGATAGCAGCGCTCAAGGCCGAGGTGGAGCGGCTCAAGGGGATCATCGACGCCTATGAGGAGACGATGCTCGGTAAGAACAAGAAAAACATCTTCAAAAAGTTTTTCGGATGATGCGGGTCACCCTTCTCGGTACCGGATCGTCCACCGGCACTCCGCAACTCCTGTGCGATTGCCCCGTCTGTCATTCGGCCGATCCGCGCAACCGCCGCACCCGCTTTGCGATACTCCTTGAGACGGCGCAGACCACGCTCCTCATCGATACGCCGTTCGAGATACGGCTACAACTGCTCGTCGCCGGGATACAGCGGCTCGACGCCCTCTGGCTTACCCACACCCACAGCGACCATTTCGCCGGGATAGACGATCTGCGGATATTTTCGTTCCGCAACAAAGCGCCCATCCCGCTCTATGCTTTGCCGTCGGTCATCGACACGGCACGCGACCGATTCAAATACCTCTTTGACGAGAACGAATACAGCGACATCAGTTTCCTTGATCCGCGCCCGGTGACCGGCGACGGCCCGGTGACCTGCGGCGATCTTACCCTCACGCCGCTCTACCACCGGCACGGACAGAGCGCGATGGCGAGCTTCCGTACCGGCAAGTTCGCCTTCATCGCCGACATCAGCGAGATAACTGACCGCGAGATCGAAAAATTACGCGATCTCGATACGCTGGTCATATCGTGCACCGTCAAACACGACCATTACAAACACATGAAACTGGACGATATCCTCGTCCTCATCGGCCGCATCGCGCCATGCCGCGCCATCCTCACCCACATGAATCACCGCTTCGACCACGAAGAGCTCCTGCGGACCTTGCCCGCCGGTGTCGAACCGGGCTACGACGGGATGGTCATAGAGCTCTAGGGCGCCCTTGACTTTCGCCTTTTCATACCTATAAGAGATTCGTATTTGTGAAGTAATGGAGACGACCATGGGAAAAAGACAGTTCAAGGCCGAAACGAAACAGCTCCTCGACCTGATGATCAACAGCATCTACACCCACCGCGAGATCTTCCTGCGCGAACTGATATCCAACGCGTCGGACGCGCTCGATAAGCTGAAGTTCCGCGCCCTCACCGAACCGGACCTCATGGGGACCGATACCGACCTCGGCATCCGCATCACGCTCGACAAGGAGGCACGCACCATCACCCTTTCCGACAACGGCATCGGGATGACACAGGATGAGGTGGTCGAGAATATCGGCACCATCGCCAAGAGCGGCACCAAGGAATTCTTCGAGAAGATGGGGCAGGAAAAAAGCGGCGAGAACGCGCTGGCCCTCATCGGGCAGTTCGGCGTCGGCTTCTACAGCGCCTTCATGGTGGCCAAGAAGGTGACGCTCATTACCCGCGCCGCGAAAAGCGAGAAAGGGGTCCGCTGGGAATCGGCGGGCGACGGCAGTTACACCGTCGAAGAGACCGACAAGGAGTCGCGCGGTACCGCCATCACCCTTCACCTGCGCGACGATATCGCCGACCGGATGGATAACGATCTCCTCGATCCGCTCGAGATAGAGACGCTCGTCAAGCGCTACAGCGACTTCATCCGCTACCCGATAAAAATGGAGATGCCGAAAGGGGATGACGGGAAAGAGACCGAGTTAAAGACGCTCAACTCGATGGTGCCGCTGTGGCAGCGCGCCAAGCAGGAGGTGACCGACGAACAGTACCGTGACTTCTACCACGCCGAATTCCACGCGTGGGACGATCCCATCGACACCATCCACACCCGCGGCGAAGGGACGGTCGAATACACCGCGCTCCTCTTCATCCCGTCGAAGGTGCCGTACGAATTCTGGTCGCCCCACTTCGAGCGCGGCCTCAAGCTCTATTCGCGGCAGGTCTTCATCATGGAGAAATGCAAGGAACTGCTCCCTGAATACCTCGGCTTCGTGAAGGGACTCGTCGATTCACCCGACTTCTCGCTCAACCTTAGCCGCGAAGTGCTCCAGCACGACCGCCAGCTCAAGACCATCGCGAAGAATGTCGAGAAGAAGGTGCTCGACGCGCTCAAATACATGGTCGAGAACAAACGCGACGACTACGAGAAGTTCTGGGAGGAGTTCGGCCGGGCGCTCAAAGGAGGCGTCTACGCCGGGTTCGGCCGCGAGGCCGATAAGCTGAAGGACCTGCTCCTCTTCCCGAGTTCGCACGGCGACAAGCCGACGACGCTGAAAGAGTATGTCGGCCGGATGAAGGAAGGACAGAGCGACATCTACTACGCCGCAGGGCGCGACCGGGCGGCGGTCGAACATCTGCCGCAGATGGAGGCATTGCGCGAGAAGGGCTACGAAGTTCTCTATTTCATTGATAAGATAGACGAATTCATGACGGTCGGGCTCCACGAATACGAGGGGAAGAAACTCCGCTCCATAGCGGCCGCCGACCTCGCGCTTGACAAAGAGGCGGCGGAAGAGCAGAAGAAAAAAGAGGAGACCCACAAGGGACTCATCGAGACGGTGAAGAAACACCTCGACGGGAAGGTAGCCGAGGTGCGTCTCTCGCCGCTGCTGAAGAGTTCACCCGCCTGCATCGTGAGCGGCGACGGGGGATTAAGCCTCACGATGGAACAGACCTTGAACGAAACCATGCGCGGCGAAATGGCGGCACCCAAAGCGAAACGGGTGCTGGAACTCAACCCCGACCACGCGATTTTCGCGACGCTTACGCGGCTTCACGCCGAGAACCCCGACGCGCCGAAACTGCGCGACTACGCCGCGCTCCTCTACGACCAGTCGCTTCTTACCGCCGGACTCCCGGTCGACGACCCGGCCGCCTTCGCCGCGCGCCTCACCACTCTCATGGTCGATGCCGGCGACAAACGGATAATAATCCCTTAAAAGAAAAGAGAATTCCTTACAGCACCCGCATCGAGCGGCACTGCGAGGCGTAGAGATCGGCGACCGCCAGCGCGATGTCGTCGGGGAGGGCGACCGCCTGCCCTTTGAGATTGTTGTCCTTCAGCCACGAACGGAAGAATTCCTTCGACTTATCGGGCATGAAGCGGGCCGAATCGCTCGTGAAGGTCTCGTCGATGAGCATGAGTTTGCCGCCGTGGAGGCCCCATTCGATCTTGCCGTCGGCTATCTCGAAGCCGAAGGTCTTCTGCGCGTGATCGTTGACCAGTTTGAAGATCTCGAGTGTCTTATTCTTTATCTCTTCGGCGCGCGTTTTGTCGCCGACGATCGTGACCATCTGGTCGAACGATATCTTGTCGTCGGTCTCCGATTTTTCGGTCGGGGTGAACAGCGGGCCATTCTTGATGAGCGCACCCTCTTTTATCTCGCCGTCGATCTCGGGGGCGTCCCAGATCCATTTCTTCTCCTTGAGCGCCGGCACCGCCGACCCGAACACGCGGAAACGGCAGACCGCCTCGACCGGGACCAGTTCGGCCTTCTTGCCGAGCATCGTCCGTCCCTTGAGCCACGGCAGATCGAGCAGCCGTTTCTCGCCGGTGAGCTTTGCCATTTCAGCGATGTCGTCGGTCACGAAATGGGTCAGATAGCCTTTCTGGTTGAGGAATTTGAACCAGAAAGAGCTCTGTTTGGTGAGGTAGATCCCTTTGTGCGGAATGCCGCTTTTCATCACCACATCGAATGCCGACAGGCGGTCGGTGGCGATGATGAGTAGATAGTCGCCCAGTTCGTAGACCTCGCGCACTTTTCCTTTTTTGAATACCTTCAGGAACGGGATCTCGCTTTCCATCAGTACATCTCTGCCCGACACTTTTTCGATCCTTACCATGATGCTTCCTCCACAGTGTTATATTGCATGGTTCACGGCATGATCAGTTTCAGGAGCGGCAGCATCGCCTCGGCCGACATCAGCGCAAGGAGCAGGCCCAGCGGATAGGCGAAGGAGAACGGCGCGTTGGCGATATCGCTTTTCATCTTGTCGCCGGCGTAGGCGACGATCGAGGTGTTGTTGAGCGTCCCGGCGAGAAGCCCCACCGTCTCCAGCGGGTGTTTCCGCAGAACAAGGGTTGCGATGGCGTAGGTGAGGATGAGCGGCAGGAACGCGAGAACGAAACATTCGGTGATGAGCAGGGCGCTCCCCGGGTCGGCGAAGAGATGGAACAGCTCCTTGCCGACGCTGGTCCCGGCGGCGACATAGAAGACATAGAGCGAGAACTGCCGCAAGAATGCGTTGGCCTGATGCGGCATCTGCCAGAGTACGCCGAGGAATTTCACCCGGTGGCCGAGGTAGAGCGCAGTTATGAGGACGCCGCCGGTGAGGCCCAGCCGGTAGCCAAGGCCGGGGATCGGAAGCGTTCCGATGAGTATGCCGAGCGTGATGCCGATGGAGATGGGGGCGAACTGGGTCTTGAACATCTCCTCCACATCATCGCCCAGCAGACGGGTGAGCCGGTCGAGATTCTCGACGGTGCCGACCGCCACGACGCGGTCGCCCAGCACGATCTGCCGGTCCGGTTCGGGCGGCAATTCGACCGATCCGCGCACGATGCGGGTTATCCGGACCGCGCAGGCATGGTCGACATCGAGCGAGCGCAAGGTCTTCCCCGCCACATTGCGGCGCGAAACGAGGATGCGGCGCGTGGCGAGCGGGTCGCTGGAATCAAGCTGCGGTTCTTCGGCGGGACCGATGAGAAGCGCGAGGCTTTCGAGATCGGCGCGGCGGCCGACCGCCGCCACGAAGCCCCCTTCGCGCAGGGTCACCGCGGGATCGGCCAGACGGCTTTTTCCCTGTTCGATATAGCGGGAAAAAACCACCTCGTTCAGGCCGAAGCGCGACAGGGCATCGAACCCCTTGCCGATGATGTTCGGGTTGCTGACGCGGAAAAAGGCGACGACGCGGGCGTTGGCGGGGTCGATCGCCTTCTGCTTATATTCGGCGACGAGTCGGTCGACCGGATGGCGGAAAATGTGCGGCAGGAGCGGCACCAGATAGATCGTGCCGACGAACGAAAGGGGGTAGATGAGTCCGAAGGCGGCGCCGATGGCGGCATCGGCCGAATGGGCCAGCACCGATGCCATCGCCGGGGTCGAGATATAGGCGCCGGTGTAAAGGCCGACGAAAGTACCGGCGGGGAAGCGGTCGCCCGAGAAAAAGGCGGTCGCCAGCGTCACCGCCATCAGGGCGGCGGTATAGAGGAACGGCACCGGCAACCACCGGAGGCCGCTCTGCGAGAACAGCGCAGCGAACTGTGGCCCTGCCTCAAGGCCGACACAGTAGATGAACAGGGCGAGTGCAAAGGACTGGAAGTCGCCGTTGAGGGTGAACCCGTAGTAACCGAACACGGCGGCGATGATGAAGATCGACGCGATACCGAGCGAGAACTGCTTTATCCGCACTTGTTCCAGCAGTTTACCGAGGGCGATGATGAAAAAAAGAATGAAGACATCGTTCTGGAGAAGCGATGCCGGCACCAAAATGTCAGTCAAGCAGGCCCGATATCGATTTCATGTGGTTGATGCGGTAGATGACCTCGGCGAACAGCCGCGTCACATCGACCTCGCGGTACCATTCATGTTTTTTGCAGAACTCCTCGCCGCGCCACACCGTGTTGGTCCCGGCGATGGTGTTGATGATCCCCTCGTGCCACGCCGCGTCGATATTCTGCACCGCCGATCCGTTGAAGAAGGGGAAGGTGACCGCCACGTCGATGCGCCGCGCGCCGAATTCCTTCAGCATCCGGCAGGCGGCGATAAGGGTGCCGCCGGTCGCGATCATGTCGTCGATGATGAGGATGTCGCGATCCTTTACGTTGCCGACCAGTCGGGTCGAGATGACGGTCGAGGTCTTGGAATAGTCGCGTTCCTTGACGATCATCGCCATGTCGCATTTCAGTTCGCGGCTGTAGTAGCGCGCCGTCTCGGCCGATCCGACATCGGGGGCGACCACCACGGTGTTGGGCGATACGAGGTTGTTGGCGTGCAGATATTTGATGAGTTCCTTCGACGCATGAAGGTTGTCGAGCCGCGCCTTGCGGAAGAACCCGACGATCGCCTCGGCGTGGATGTCGATGGTGAGCACCCGGTTGGCGCCGCATTCCTCGAGGAACTGCGCGGTCATCGCGGCAGTGAGGCTTTCGCGCCCCTTGCGCCGTTCCTGACGGCTGTTGGGGAACTGCGGGATGACGGCGGTGACCGATTCGACATCGCTGTTGTAGGCGGCGTTTATCGAGGTGGCGAGCGCCATGAGGTTGTCGTTGACCGAGACCGGGGAAAGCGGGTCGTCCATAAGTTGGATGATATAAAGATCGTACCCGCGCACCGGTTCATGGACGACGCTTTTAAGTTCGCCGTTGGCGAAGCGCACCTCTTCGGAGAAGACATACTTGAACTCCTCTTCGATCGCCTTCTTGCTGTATATCTGTTCGATGTGCTGGACCACCTTATCGGCAAAGGCTTTGCCCGAGTTGCAGGTCATGATGCCCAACTTGCCGCGCGACTGACTCATATCGTTCCTCCTCGTATCGTTCACCGGTCGGCCCTATCATGTACGAACGGGGGCGGTTTGACAAGTTTTTCGGGTGCGGAAAGATATGCGTCGCAAAGTTGCAAAATCGGATTTCTCGGTTATAATCGTCCGGTTTTTTGGTACCCGCACGAGGTTAAACGGCAATGAAGTTCAATTACAAGAGTCTGGTGATATGGGCGGTGCTCCTCGCCGCGCTGTTCATCATATTCAATATCTCGAAGCTCGCCGAACGTTCCACGGTGGAAGAGGTCGACATGTCGACCTTCCTCAATCGCGTCAAGAACGGCGAGGTCAAGCAGGTCGAGATAGACGGCGTCGAGTACAAGGGAAATTTCGTGGACGGCAAGCAGTTCATCGCTATCGGCCCGTCGGGCGAAGAGGTGATGAAGATCCTTGCCGACAAGAATGTCATCGCCCGCTACAAGAAACCGGAGGACAACACCCTCCTGCAGGCGATCTTCGCTTCGTGGCTCCCAATGATCATCCTCATAGTGTTCTTTGTCTTTTTCATGCGGCAGTTGCAGGGCGGCAGCGGCAAGGCATTCACCTTCGGCAAATCGAAACACCGTGTTATCTCAAAGGATAAGAACCCGATAACATTTAAGGATGTCGCTGGGGTGGACGAGTCGAAAGAGGAGTTGGAGGAGGTGGTCGATTTCCTCAAACGGCCCGCCTCTTACACCCGGATGGGTGCCAAGATCCCGCGCGGCGTGCTGCTGGTCGGGCCTCCCGGCACCGGCAAGACGCTGCTGGCCAAGGCGATCGCCGGTGAGGCGAGCGTCCCCTTCTTTTCGATATCGGGCAGCGATTTCGTCGAGATGTTCGTCGGCGTCGGCGCGAGCCGCGTTCGCGATCTGTTCCAGCAAGCCAAAGCGAGTTCTCCCTGCATCGTTTTCGTCGATGAGATAGACGCGGTCGGTCGCCAGCGCGGCGCGGGGCTCGGCGGCGGTCACGACGAACGCGAACAGACGCTCAACCAACTGCTCGTGGAGATGGACGGTTTCGGCACCGATTCGGGCGTCATCATTATGGCGGCCACCAACCGGCCCGATGTCCTCGATCCGGCGCTTTTGCGTCCCGGCCGTTTCGACCGGCAGGTCTATGTCCCGATGCCCGATGTGCGGGGTCGCGAACAGATACTGCTGGTGCATATAAAGAATGTGCGTCACGAAGAGGTGCTCGATCTGGCGCAGATCGCGAAGGGGACCCCCGGCTTCTCGGGCGCCGATCTGGCCAATCTCCTCAACGAAGCGGCGCTCCTCGCGGCCAAGCGCGGCAAGGAAAAGGTCGCGATGAAGGAGATCGAGGAGGCGAAGGACAAGGTCCTCATGGGGAAGGAACGGCGCAGTCTGGTGCTCACCGACGAGGAGAAGAAGGTTACCGCTTACCACGAGGCGGGACATGCGGTGGTCGGTTACTTTACCCCCGGCTCCGATCCGATCTACAAGGTTTCCATCGTACCGCGCGGCCGGGCGCTCGGTGTCACGCAGATGCTTCCCGAAAAGGACCGCTACGACCATACCCGCGAGGAACTCATCGCCCGCATCCGTATCCTGATGGGCGGCCGTTGCGCCGAGGCGCTGTTCATCGGCAAGATAACCACCGGCGCCGGCAACGACATCGAACGGGCCAGTCGTCTGGTGCGCAACATGGTTATGCACTGGGGGATGAGCGACGAGCTGGGTCCGATCAACTACGGCGAAAGCGAGGAGGAGGTCTTCCTCGGCCGGGAGCTGACCCGTCGCGCCCATATGAGCGAATACACCGCCGAGCGGATAGACCGCGAGATACACCGCATCATCACCGAGGCGTACGACGGCGCCGCGACGATACTGAAGGAAAATCGCGACAAGGTCGAGCAGATGGTGAAGCTCCTGATGGAGAAAGAGACCATCGAAAAGATCGATATCGACGCCATTTTCGACAAAAAAGCTCCGGATGATCCGGCTGCGCCGGTCGCACCCGCCACCGAAGGCATTCCTGCATGAAAGCTTTTTTTCTCGCGGTGTTCGCCGCCTGTTTTCTTCTTTCGTGCGGACCGATATTTATTTCTCACATAGACCTGTCACGCAACCTCGACTGGAAGCCCGAAAAAATGACGATCAATGACGGGCTGGCCTCTTTTCAGGCCGAAGGGGAGGTGCAAGTCATCACGCAGGGAGACCGTTACAAGGTCGATTACGAGATGTTCTGCGCCGATCCGGCCACTTGGCGCATCGATGTGTTCGGCCCCTTCCACACCCATGGCGCTACCATCATCATGCAGGGGATCGCGGCGCATGTCTTCCATGATGGTACTTGGGAAGAACCACAGCCATGGCCGGCGATATCGGCGAGCGTCTTTGGGATGGTGCTTCCTTACAAAGTGCTTTCGGTCATGGTCGGGGGCCGGTTTGAATTGAACGGCGAATGCGCCGAAACGATAGAGGGAAAGGTCTGTCGCGAATACGATCTCTACTATCTTCTCCGGCGCGGCGAGCTGGTCGAGATAAAAAGCGAGACGGTCGATATCATCTACAGTGATGAAACTTGGCGCGGGATGAGCGAGGGGAATGCCGAGCCGTTCTACCTGTGGCCCGGCGAGATAGAAGCACAGACCGAATTCGATCCGCAGATGTTCCAGCCCAAGCAGGAAAAGGACATCTTCGACGATATCTGACCCGGATAGATCAATCTTTCCCCATCGTCACCGCCCCGTGCGGGCAGTACTGCACACAAACACCGCAGCCGGTACATTTCGCGGCATCGATGGCGACCTTTCCGCCGCCGCCGAACATCCCGAGGAATCCGCCGGTGCCGCCCGCCCGTGTCGCCGCTTTGACCGGGCAGACCTTCACGACGGGACAGAAGGGGCTGTTATCGCATTTCGACTCGTTGAGGACCGCTTTCTTCTTCGCCATACACACCTCCGCGCCACGAAAATTGCTAGTGGCAAGTTGTTTATAGTTCGTCGAACGGAAAAGTCAAGGCGGGGGAGTTTATTTCAGAAAATTCAAGGTTCGCGGCAATCGTACCCGGCACTGAAAGAATCGATGCACTGTTGGGCGTTGTCGCATCCGTGGTAGATGCACCGCTGGTTCTCGCAGGTGTAACGGTCGGGAGTATAGGCGGGGCCGGTGGAGCTTGAGCCGCAATCGAGGTAGGTCGAACAGCGTATCTCACAGAACTTCATCTCGATCGCCTCATTCAGAAAACAGCCGTAGGTCTTCCCGGTGGAACTCATCGTGTCGACGCACTCCTGATCGGTGTTGCACCCGAGATACTTGCAGAACCCCTGTCCGGTGCAGAGGTAGTTATCGTCGTCATAGGCCGGGAGCGGCGCATACTGACTCACGCAGTCGCCGGCGACCGAACATTTCTGGACACAGGTCGGGGTGCCGTAGCCGGAGTCGGTGTTGCAACCGTAGTCGGTCGATTGGTAGGTGGTCTCGCATTCGGTCGAGTTGTTGCACCCCTTGTAGACGCAGATGCCGTCGTCGCAGGTGTAGTTGTCGGCGTCGGTGATCGCCTGAGGGTTGGCATCGACGCAGTCATCGGGTGTTGAACAGGTACGATAGCAGTACTTGTCACCCGGCGCGGTGTCGATGTCGGGCTGTTCGTTGTCGGTGGTCGTGTCGTCGGTCACCGGCTCATCAGTTACGTCGGTGTCGGTGTCTATCGTTTGATCGGTCGGATCTGACTGATCGGTCGAATCGGTCGGATCGTCCGACACCGCCGAATCTTCCTCAACCACTGAGTCCTTTTCAGCCATGCTGTCGCTACCGCCCGTCACCCCACCGTCACAGGCTATAATAAATAAGGTAGCGCACGCCGCCAGCATACTGATGAGCCGTTCCATGAATTGTCCCTCCTTCGGTTGCCCGCAGGCATCCTAGCATATAAAAAAACGGCTGGCAAATAACTTGACAACGGCCCCGCGGCGATTATAACTACCGCCGTTAGCAGTCGCCCGTGGCGAGTGCTAGGTTGTTGAAATATTTCACCAAACCTATAGGAGGGCAGCATGAAACTGAGACCCCTGAACGACCGCATCATCGTGCGGCGGCTGGAAAGCGAGACCATGACCAAGGGTGGCATCATCATCCCCGACACGGCGAAGGAAAAGCCGGTCGAGGGCGAGGTGGTCGCGGTGGGACCCGGCAAACTGACCGACAGCGGCGAACGGGTCAAGATGGAAGTGAAGAAGGGCGACCGCGTGCTGTTCAGCAAGTACGGCGGCACCGACATCAAGATCGAAGGCGAAGAGCACCTCATCCTCCGCGAAGAGGATGTGCTGGCGATAGTTTCTAAATAATAAGGGAGTTGCACTATGTCGAAAGTCATTCTGTATAGCGGCGACGCGCAGGCGAAAGTGCTTGCCGGTGTCAACAAACTCGCCAACGCGGTCAAGATCACCCTCGGCCCGAAGGGGCGCAATGTCGTCCTCGAAAAGTCGTTCGGCGCCCCCAAGATAACGAAAGACGGCGTCACGGTCGCCAAGGAGATAACGCTCGAAGATAAGGTCGAGAATCTCGGCGCTCAGCTGGTCAAAGAGGTCGCCTCCAAGACCTCCGATTCGGCGGGCGACGGCACCACCACCGCCACCGTGCTCGCGCAGGCGATCATTACCGAAGGCTACAAATTCGTCACCGCCGGCTACAACCCGATGGGGCTCAAGCGCGGCATCGACAAAGCGGTCGCGAAGGTGGTCGAGAACCTGAACGCGAAGACCAAGAAAATAGGCAAATTCGAAGAGATAGCCTCCGTCGGCACCGTGTCGGCCAACAACGACGCCGAGATCGGCAAGATACTCGCCGAGGCGATGGAGAAGGTCGGCAAAGAGGGGGTCATCACGGTCGAAGAGGCGAAGGGGATGGAGACGACGCTCGAGACGGTCGAGGGTATGCAGTTCGACCGCGGCTACATCAGCCCCTACTTCGTCACCGACGCCGAGAAGATGCAGTGCGTGATGGAAAATCCGAGCATCCTCGTGTACGACAAGAAAGTGACCAATCTCAAGGATATCGTACCGCTGCTGGAAGGGGCCGCCCGCGCCTCCAAACCGCTCCTCATCATCGCCGAGGATATCGAAGGCGAAGCGCTCGCGACACTCGTGGTCAACAAACTGCGCGGCGTCCTCAACATCGCCGCGGTGAAAGCCCCCGGCTTCGGCGACCGCCGCAAGGCGATGCTCGAGGATATCGCGGTACTCACCGGCGCCCGTTTCATCAGCGAGGAACTGGGCCAGAAACTCGAAAGCGCGACGGTGCAGGACCTCGGGTCGGCCAAGCGCGTCATCATCGACAAGGAGAACACCACCATCGTCGACGGCGTCGGCAAGAAGAAGGACATCGATGCCCGCATCAAGCAGATAAAGGCGCAGATCGAAGAGACCACCTCCGACTACGACAAAGAGAAACTGCAAGAACGGCTCGCGAAGATGGCGGGCGGCGTGGCGGTCATCAAGGTTGGCGCGGCCACCGAGGTCGAAATGAAGGAGAAGAAGGACCGCGTTGACGACGCGCTCCATGCGACCCGCGCGGCGGTCGAAGAGGGGATCATCCCCGGCGGCGGCGTGGCGCTTCTGCGTGCCCGTGCCGAACTCGACGGCCTTTCCTTCGCCGACGAGGACGAAAAGACCGGCATCGATATCGTCCGCAAGGCGCTCGAATCGCCCATCCGTCAGATCGCGGTCAACGCCGGGGTGGACGGCTCGATCGTCATCAACAAGGTGCTCGAGAACAAGTCCTACAACTTCGGCTACGACGCCGCGAAGGACGAATACAAGGATATGATCGCGGCCGGCATCATCGACCCGACCAAGGTCACCAAGAACGCGCTCACCAACGCCGCGTCGATCGCCTCGACGCTCCTCACCACCGAGACGGTCATCGTCGACCGGCCGGAAAAGAAAGACGCGATGCCTCCGATGGGCGGCGGCATGGGCGGTATGGGTGGTATGGGCGGCATGGATATGATGTAATTCAAACCTAGACCGCACGTCATGGTACGGCATCGCTGGTAACGGCGGGGCCGTTTTTTATTTTATGAATATCAATAAGATATCTGCTATTTGTGCAAATTCAAGAATTAACTTGCAATTTGTACTACATGCGTATATCCTGCTTATGTTATTCGATTTTTCGAGGTGATCAGATGATCGGACGCGATATCGTCCCTTTTATCGAAAGAACGGCCGCTGAGTATCCGGTCGTCACCGTGACCGGACCACGGCAATCAGGTAAAACAACCCTGATCCGCGACCTGTTCAAGGAGAAGGCCTACTATAACCTCGAACAGACCTCGATGCTCGATTTCGCCCTGCGCGATCCCGAAGGCTTCATCCGTCAAATGCCCGACGACGGCGCGGTCATCGACGAGATACAGCGGGCGCCACAACTCCTTTCGCTCATACAGGTAGCGGTCGACGAGAATCCCCGCAAAGGACGGTTCATCCTCACCGGAAGCGCCCAACTGCAACTCCTTGACGCGGTATCGCAGTCGCTCGCCGGCAGAACGGCGCTGGTCACGCTCCTGCCGTTGTCGCTCCACGAACTGCGGGGACAGGCGCCGCTCACCGACGCCCCTTCTCTCATCTACAACGGTTTCATGCCGCGCATCTACAACGACCGACTGGTGCCCACCGAGGCGCTCGACTACTATTTCAGAACCTATGTCGAACGCGATGTACGCCTGATGTCGCAGATACATAACCTCGACCAGTTCCAGACCTTCGTGCGGATGTGCGCCGGACGGGTGGGGCAGATACTCAATCTCTCGGCGCTCGGCAGCGATGTCGGCATTTCGCAGACGACGGCCCGCGCATGGCTTTCGATCCTGCAGGCGAGTTATATCCTTTTCACGCTGGAGCCGCACCATCTCAATATCAACCGGCGCCTCGTGAAGTCGCCGAAACTCTATTTCTACGATGTCGGGCTCGCCGCGTTCCTGCTCGGTATCGAACGGGCCGGACAGGTGCAGAGTCATCCGCTCTACGGCAATCTGTTCGAGAACATGGTGGTGACCGAGTTCCTGAAATACCGCTTCAACCGGGGCCGGACCAACAATCTGTCGTTCTACCGCGACGCGAAGGGGAACGAGATAGATCTGTTGTATGCCGACGCTCAGCATCTTCTGCCGGTGGAGATAAAGGCGGGAATGACCGTGCATCCCGATTTTTTCAAGGGACTCGACGCCTTCCAACGGATACGGCCCGAACTGCCGCACGGGCGGATGCTCGTGTATGGCGGCGATACGGTGCAGCGGCGAAGCGATGCGCTTGTTCTGCCGCCCGCCGCGCTGCACGATGAGTTGAAAGCCCTTTTCGCGTAGGCGGGGCCCGACGCTATGGTACGGCCCCTCACGCGAGGGGCCGTTTTTTTATCAGCAGAGTTTTTCGGGAATAATCAGAACGCGAGAGAACACCCGCAACCGGGATCAAAATTTTCCATAGGAACATCGGAGCTGTCAATAAATCGTGCCATAATTCTCTCATTATTAACCAAGATTTCGTCGTTGAATTTCTGGTATGTGACCAAGGATTTTTTGTTTTCGGTAGCTGCCACCATGGGAGTTGATAATGTTGTTATATCCGAGGTAATAAGAAAATCGGATGAGGCAAAAGTCGCGTTCTTAGAAATGAAAGCACCGTAAAGATCATAATAACTTTGGTCGTCTGTGGGCTTGGGGTCGTTTCTTGCATCAAGCCAAGTCACCAAGTAACTAGAACCATTAAAAGATGTAGAGGATAACATCTTCTTTTCTTTAGAACTCATTATAGCGGAGGCTTTTTTTAGTATTTTTCCCTCTTTGCTAACTAGAGTCGCATTTATATAGTTATTGTTATCGGTCCACGAGACAAGATAATTTTCTCCGTCATAATCAATGGATGGTTGCCCCATAGGTTCTTTTTTGGTGGCAATAGTTATTTCCTTAGTGTTTATCAACTTGCCATTTCCGGCAACTCTGATTCCATAGATGTTGTAGGTCGATTTCTCACTTTCATATTTTGGCCACACGATAAAATAGTTTGATCCGTCAGAGGCTATTCTCATGCTACCGGGGGTGCCTCGAGAAAGTTTAAAAGAGCCAACATTCTCTGACTTAAGTAGCGATTCTCCATTAAAAACAATACCATTTATCGTTTCGTAACCCTCGTAAACCAAAAGGCACGTATTATGGTTCGTTCCTAAAGCAAATCCATCTGCAGTCGAATAAGAAATGCCCGCGAGCGAAGTTCCATCTGGATAATAAATATTTCCATCCTTGTCTATCATAGAGGCATAGACTATGGTATCGTTGAAGGTTTGGTCTATAATGCTCCATAAAAGTATATAGTAACCTCCATCATACACCGTGGATAATAGATTAAAGCCAAAGGTGTTTCTGTTAATTTCTACGGTGATCGGCAATGTTGCTTTTTCTCCTTCTCCTATCCATACGGCGCTGATTCTAGTAATATCGTCATGTCGCACATCTTCCCATGCAACAAAAAAACGTGTTCCATCAAATGTAACTACCGGAGTTTTCTGTTCGTTAGATCCATTACTGATTAAAAACTCTTTTTCATCAAGGATTTTGCCCGAGCGGGACATCCTTTTGCCGTATATGTCATCATCGTGCCATTTTCTAGAATATAAGGGCAATGTAAACATATACGATTCTCCGTTGAATGCTAATGAAAGTTTTGATCCTCCCCCATACTGGTCATTGGTATTATATATTTCTAAAACATCTCCTGTTTCATAAGAAACTTGGTCAATGCTGGTAGCGTAGTAATTATAAAACCCATTATAAAAAGCGACCCCCCAAACAAGAAAGAAGTTGACGCCATCAGCAACAATCTGAGGGCTCACAATATTTTCATCAATATCTAAAATGAGGATTGCCTCTGAATTAAGAACCGTTCCCTCTTTATCTACAAAAGAGCCGTAAAGTTTAGGGCAGGGCTCTCCTGTCTCATCGCAGGTTACATCCTCGGTCCATACCAAGAAATGTTTTTCCCCATCAAAAAATAATGCCGTACCCCTTTTAGAAGAAGAGCTGTCTAGCACAATATTTTTATCAAAAAGCAACAGGCCGTCTGATTTTAATATATTGCCCAACATGATTCTTTCTGAGTCGGCAGAAACCCACGCTATTAGATAATTAGAGCCATCGAAAGAAATGGAAAAAGAAGCATCATAGGAGACGGCGCCTATCGCAATTTCTTTGCTGTCAATAACCTCTCCGTTTTTAGAGATACGTTTTGCGAAAATATAAGTTCCTGTTTTGCTTTCAACCCATTCTTTCCATGCCACCAAATAGTTGGTGCCGTCAAATCCTAGAAAGATCTGATGCTTGGAGTTGTCTTCGGAAATATTTATGGGAATGCCTTCTGGATCAAGTATTTTTCCCGTTACTGATATTCTGGCGCCATAAATGCTTCCTGGCTTGCTCGGACTATTTCCGTAATCTATCCATACAACAAAATAATTGACACCATCAAATATGATGGACGGGGTTACTTGCATTTCTGCTCTCGCATTAATCATAAATCCATTGTTGGTAATGATTTTCCCTTCTGCGCTAATAAACGTGCCATAAATGTCTGAACCTAATAAACCTCTACCGTCTGACCATACTACAAGATAATTTGTGCCGTCAAAGGCTATAGTCGGAGTGTGTTGGTCTCGTTCGGTTATTCCGTACACTGGATTATCCAGCCCGAACTCTTCCCCTATATAAATTTCCCCTTCTGTAGGGCTGTCCTGCGGCGTAGCCTCGGCATGGCAAAGTCCGGCAAATAAGACCAAGATCAGAAATAAATTCTTCTGCATGACCCTTCCCCAACGGTTCAATGAAAGTTGTTCTGCTGAAGTTAATCAGAAATTAGAATGATTGTCAAAAAGAAAGGCGGGGCCCGTTTTTTTAACAAATATACCCGAACAGGTATAGAAATTAACAATAACGCTTGACAATATACCCGATGAGGTATAATATCTGATTGTTTTACGGTTATTATACCCGATGAGGTATAACATGAACAACATCGCGATCTTTGTGAAGGAAAAACGGCACGCGCTCGGACTGACGCAGGAGCGGCTCGCCGAGATGTCGGGGCTCGGGATCCGTTTCATCCGCGACCTTGAGCAGGGGAAAGAGACGCTCCGCCTCGACAAGGTTAACCAACTACTTTTTTTCTTCGGCCACACGCTCGGTCCGATACCGGTGAAGGGAGGCGGCGATGGCGCGTAGATCGGCGACGGTTCTCATGAACGACCGCGTCGCGGGGCGCATCGAAGAGAGTGAGCGGGGCTACCGCTTTACCTACGACCCGAGCTACCGCGCCGACGCGACGGCTCTGCCGGTGAGCCGCACTTTGCCGCTCCGCGAGGAACCGTATGAGAGCCCGGTACTCTTCTCGTTTTTCGACGGACTCATCCCCGAAGGGTGGCTCCTCGACATTGCGGCCGTGAATTGGAAACTGAATCCCCGCGACCGGTTCGGCCTGCTCCTCGCCTGTTGTCGTGAATGCATCGGCGCGGCGCGCATCGTGCCGGAGGAGGCGCCGCATGAATAAGTGTCTTATCTGCCGGCGGCCGCTTGAGGCGGGCGACTATCATCCGGCCTGCGCGAAACGATTTTTCGGCGTCAGTACGCCGCCGGAACTCGCCTACGGTCCCGACGAGGTCGCCGCGCTGGCCAAACAGGTGGTGCAGAGCAGCGTCACCGTGACCGGCGTCCAGCCGAAACTGTCGCTCCATATCGAGAAAAGCGGCCCGAAGAAACGGCGTTTCACCATCGTCGGTCTCTGGGGCGCGTTCATACTCAAACCGCCCTTCACGCGCTACCCGTTCCTTCCCGAGATAGAGGACGCGACGATGCATCTCGCCGACGCGGCGGGGATCGCGACGGTGCCGCACGCCCTCATCCGGATGCGGGGCGGCGACCTCGCCTACATCACGCGGCGGATAGACCGCGACGGGGAGCGGCGCATCCACATGGAGGACATGTGTCAGTTGTCGGGGCGGCTGACCGAGGACAAGTATCAGGGCTCGTATGAACAGATCGGCCGCATCGTCAAAGAGCACGCGGCCAACACCGGCTTCGATCTGACCCGGTTCGCCGAAGTGGTGATCTTTTCGCTCCTTACCGGCAACGCCGATATGCATCTGAAGAACTTCTCGCTGCGGTACGACGGCGGGATCGCGGCCCTTTCCCCCACCTACGATCTGGTCGCGACGAAACTGGTACTCCCGGAAGACCCCGAGGAGACGGCGCTCACGCTGAATGGCAAGAAGCGACGGCTTACCGCCCGCGATATGCGGCTTTTTTGCGGAGCGCTCGGGCTGAACGAAAAACAGACACGGTCGTTATTCCTACGAATGCTGGCGGCGGCGGAACGATTCCCCACGCTCCTTGAGACGAGTTTTCTCCCCGAACCGCTCAGGCAGACCTTCATCGCGCTCATCGCCGAACGGAAGACACGGCTCCTCACTGATCAGTAAGGAGCCGTTTTCCGGTAAAATTTTTCGGGAAAAGTTAGAACACCACCGTGCAGCCACAGCCTTCGTCGGCCGGTTCGTCGGTGTCGTCGCCGGGGGTGAGGTTGTCCTCGCCGCCGATCATGGTATCGTCCGCTTCGTCGGGGGTCTCGTTGTCGGTGACGGCATTGTCGGTATCGGTGTTGTTGTCGGTGACCGTGGTATCCTTGTCCGTCGGAGCGGCATCGTCGGGGGTCACGGTGTCGTCCACGAGCGGTGAGCCATCGTCGGTGATGACGGTGCCGTCGTCGGTGACGATCTCATCGGTCACTATTTCATCGGTGACGATCTCATCGGTGACGATCTCATCGGTCACGATCTCGTCGGTCACGATCTCGTCGGTCACGATCTCATCGGTCACGATCTCATCGGTGAGGATGTCGTCGTCGGTCAGGATGGTGTCGGGCTGCGGCTCCTCATACTCTTCTATGGTGAGGGTGAAGTCGCCGGTGCCGCTCAGCGATTCGACCACAAGCGTTGCATTACCGCCCAGAAGCGGCGTGTAAGTGAACGAATCGGCGTCACCGCCGGTGTTGAGGCAGGTCGCGTTGGTATAGAAGGACGAGCAGATGGGGATGATGGCGATGAAACCGGTCCAGCCACCGTGCCGGACGATCGATATCGTGTATTCCACGCCGCCCTGCATGTCGACATGGACGACCGCGTCACCCAGCGGTGCGTTCGTCGCCGCGCAGTTGGCGCCGTAGGTGTCGATATGGCTCGGACGACCGATGGTGGTGCTTTCGAGCACATAGGGGAAGGTGGTCGCCGCGTAGGCGTCGCCGCAGGACCCGATGACCTCGGTGCCGAGACATTCGCCGGTGGCGCAGGTCTCGTTATCGGTGTAGTCGTAGATATCCTCGCAGGAGATACCGTTGGTGGTCGTGTAATTCTCGTCAGGACAGGTCTTCGAGGAGCCGTCGCAGTATTCGTCGGCGTCGCAGGTGCCGATCGAGGGACGACAGATATCACTCTCGGTCAGTATCTTATCCTCCGGGCAGGGGCCACCCGCGCCGTCGCAGTATTCGATGGCGTCGCAGAGTTCATTCTCGGCACGGTCGCGGCAGGGGGTGGTCTCCGGCTCATACCGCGGGTCGCAGTTCCCCGCGCCGTCGCACGAATCAAGCTTGTTGCACACGGTCTCGGTGTTGTCGCCGCACGGAGTGAATTCGGCGACGAAGCCGTTATCGGTACAGCCGCCGATGCCGTCGCAGGTGTCCTGATTGATGCATTCACCGCCGGCGTCGCCGCAAGAGGTGAATTCGGCGACAAAGCCGTTATCGGTGCAGTCGCCCGCGCCGCTGCAGAAGTCCTGATTGACGCATTCAGTGCCGGCGTCGCCGCAGGTGGTCGTGCCGGGCTCATTGTTGGGAGTGCAGAAACCATTGCCATCGCAGAAGTCGGGGCCGGAACATTCGGTATATGTTTGATCGCCGCAGGGGAGAAACTTGCCCAGTGGTTCATTCTGACATCTGAGGATCGGATCGCACGAATCGTTGGTGCACTCATTGGCGTCGTCGCAGTCGATGAGCTGATAGACGCAACCGCTCTGCTCGTCGCACGAATCGTCGGTACAGAGATTGACATCGTCGCAGATCGTGACGGTCCATCCGTAGTTGCCGTCGCCCTGCTTTTCGCACAGCGCGAAGTTGTTGTTGCCGTCGCATTCCTGATACCCGCTGACGCACTCATCGGGATCGTCGCAGTATTCTACCCACACGCCCAAATCGCACTGTTCATAGCGGTCGCCCCGGCCGTTAAGTCCGCAGAGGCCATCGAGCGGATTGGTGGTCCCGTTATCGCAGTCGAACTTTGCGTCAACAATCTTGTCGGAGTCCATGAGTAAAGGACAAGGAAGGGTCTCGCCGGTGCAAGCGCCGGTCCATTCGACGAAATGGCTACCGGGATCGGCGGTAACCGATAGCGTTATAGTCCCACCCACCGTATAGGGAATGGTACAGGCGGTGCCGCAGTTTAGAGAGCCGTTACTGGTCACCGTGCCGGTGCCGGAACCGCTCTTGGTGGCGGTCAGAACATAAGCAGGCGGCGGTAAAGCATGCAAGAGACATGGCAGCAAACCGACAAAAAGGCACGCAAAGAACATTTTCTTCATGATCATCCCCGTCTCGTTGTGGTAAAAAACTTGGAATGAGGCGAGTTTAATAAAAAACAGAGCGTCTGTCAATTTATCGTCGATAGGGTTGCGACCAGCGCCGTGATCTCTTCGTCGGTATGTCCCGCCGAAAGCGATATGCGCAGACGACTCGTGCCCGTCGGCACCGTCGGCGGCCGCACCGGGAGGGCGAGGAGCCCTTTTTCAAGAAGCGCTTCGTATTTCGCCCTCGTCGCGGGGATATCGCCCAGAATAAGCGGTACTATCTGGGTCGCGGCGGCCGGGATGACCGCGCGGAGCGTCGCGATATGCTCCTGAAGCCGTTCGCGGAGGTGCGTTCCCTCGCCCGTCATGACCACCTCGATGGCGGCCGCGCAGGCGGCGCAGACCATCGGCGGGGTGGCGGTGGTGAAGATGAAACTGCGGGCGCGGTTGATGAGATACTCTATCGTAGCGCGGTCACCGGCGACATAACCGCCCGAAACGCCAAGCGCTTTCGAGAATGTCCCCATATCGAGGAACGCCCGTCCCGCAAGACCGATTTCCTCCATCATCCCGGCGCCGGTCTTGCCGAAAACACCCGATGCGTGCGCCTCGTCGACGATGAGCAGAGCGTCGTACTTCTTGCATAATCCGACGATGTCTTCCAGCGGCGCACTGTCGCCGTCCATGCTGAAGATCGTATCGGTTACCACCAGTTTCCGCGCGGCGGTCGACCGTTTCAGGAGCCGTTCGAGTTCGGCGGTATCGTTGTGGCGGTAACGGTTCAATTTGGCGCGCGACAGCACCGCGCCGTCGACGATGGAGGCATGGTCGAGTTTGTCGAGGAACAGGTCGGTGTCGCGGTCGGCGAGCGCCGCGATGATGCCGACATTGGCGCCGTAGCCCGACCCGAAATAGAGCGCCGCCTCGCGCTTTTTCCACGCGGCGGTCTTTTCCTCCAGTTCGCTCACCCACGGCCCGGAGCCGGTGATGAGCCGCGACGCCGACGCGCCGATCGGCCACTTCTCGAGCGCTGCCGCCGCCGCTTTTTTGAGCCCCGGATGGCTGTCGAGGCCGAGGTAGGAATTGGAGGAGAAATTGACGACCCGCCGCCCATTGATCGTGCCGCGCAAGGCCGATCCATCGGGAATGAACTCGCGCAAGGTCCTCGTCAGGCCGGCCGACGCCAGTTCGTCGAGCTCTTTTTTGATGAAGTCGTTCATTTTTGTCGTTCTTTCCCGTTAGGCCGTTCGCCGGTCTTCACATATTTGGGGTTATCCGGATTCGGCGTGTAGTCATCAAACGGGCACAGATCGGGATGCTTGTCGCAATAACATTCCATGTTGCGGGCTACCATCTGAGGACCATAAGTATCCATCCAAACTAGAAAATGCCCTTCAAATTCAGCAAAAGATTGACGGTTGATCATGAATAGGCCATCTCCCATATCAAATTGTAACGGGAGCATGCAATAACTCTTTTTCTTGGAGATTCGATAATAGCATTTTCTCCCGTCTCTATCACTATCTTGGATGTGGTATTGATAAACATCCGCATATAGCATGAAATCTCCTTTCACTTGGTCAATAGCAAGACCTATCGTGTCTGGGAAATTACCTGTTATTGATATGTCCTCATACTTCAAAGACCGGGAAGAGAGGTCAACCTTAACCAATTTGTCCGTAGGCGTGACCGGTGTTAGGTAGACTAAAGAATTGTTCTCTTCATCAAGAACCGTGTCGCGCACCTGTTCTCCCGTTCGATTGACCTTGATGCAGTCGGAAAGATTTTGTGGTGTCTTGCTAAGGTCACAAACATATCCATTAAAATCATCCATGTAAAAAGCGAGTTTGTCGCCGACAATATTGGGATGATAGGCAATGCCTTCCCCGAGCTGAGTCCACTGCCATTTGCCGATCTTGGCATATAGCATTAGGTCGGGGCCCCCATCTGTTTCGTTCAGAATTAAAAATATCCACTTGTCGCTTAATGCAGGTGTGTACACGATGAAATTTATTGTTTTGTTGTATGCCACTTGATATGCCTTCTCGTCAGAGTACATTAAATATCTTAAGGTCTTCGGCTCTTTCAGGTCAGGAATCATCGACAAGAAAGCCCCTTTATAATAAGTCATTTGGTCGCCGTGTATAGCATACCTTGCATGGTATGTCTTTTTCTGGAGGTCATATTCAAAGGCTTTTGATTCTGTTCGATATTGCCCCAAGTCAACGGACACATTATCCATTCTAAGTCCTATCTTTCCTTCGTTGACATTGAAATGCTTGAATGTTTCAATGCCGGTCGTCCATCCATACGGGTTATTGGCGTTGAGGTACACATCGCACTCGTCCATTGGATACCAATCCGGTTCGCCATATGTTTTCGGTGTCAATCCGGGCATCTCGCAGGGATAACCACAGCAATCGTATTCGGACTTTTCTTTGCAGAGTTTGCAGTTCGCCTCTTTCCAAAGATTCCGCGCACACTGCGGGTCATCAGCCCGCACCTTGTCGCACTTGCGGCAGAAGTGTATCTTCCCGTCGGTGTCGAAGTAGGGGAACTTCGCCTTTGAAAGTTCCGGGCAATCCTCGTTGCCGGTGTGAGTGTTCTCTAGGTAATCGTTGGTCGGAGGACCATCACAGGCGGAAAGATCGATCACCGTGTCGACATCGGGTACTGCGGTATCGTCTATCAGCATCGAATCCTCGTCCGATAAATTGTCAACGACGGCAAGGTCATCTTCCGCTATCGGCGTTTCGGTGTCGGGGACGATGGTGTCGATATCCGTGGAATGATGCGAAGGATTGCAGGCAATGAAAAGCAAAAAGAAGACAAAACACAGAAATGAGATTTTTATGTCACCACCCTCGGCGAACATTTAAAGCAGAACTGCCGTATTCTTATCGTGACGCTTGCGCGGCTGGACGGGGTTGGGCGACTTTCATAAGATATTCGAAGTAGGTCATACCCAAAGCCTTCGCTTTCGCCGCAATGAGTTTTCTCGCAATGTGTACCTGTTGAAGTGCCGTGTCCTCGGGAAATTCCCGCGCGACATCTCTTTCGATCTTTTCCAACTCTTTCTTGTTCATTACAATAACTCCCCCGGTGAAAAGATCTCGGTATGTGTCAAGCCCTTCATAGAGTTGACAATGGTCACGATATCCTTCGTCTTTTTCCTGACTATATGTCTGAAATTCCAACTGACGACATATTCGATGCGGTTGATGGAGGCCACAGCAATGTGATAGTCTTCGGTAAGCTTTTGCCGTTCAGAATTTCTCGGATCGAACAGGGCCGAAACAACTGATGTGTCGAGATACAGTCGAAGTGTGTGTTTCACTCAAAACCCTCCTCTTCATCGCGGGACGATTATAGTCGGAGCAAGGATACAACGCAAGAAGAAAAATCACCCTTGATGACATAAGCCAGAAGCTAGATGCCACAGGCGGCAATGATCCGCGGCCAGTCGAACCGTTCCTGCAGGGCGTCGGCCGCTTCGGGGGTGAGCCAGCCGGGCCGTTCGGTGTCGAGCCCGAGGATGCGCGGCAGGATGCCGATGAGCGGCGCGTTGCACAGACGCGGCAACTGGGTGATGTTACGGTCGGCGGTCTCCTCTCCCGGCGCGTAGCCCGACACGACGATCCCGGCGATATCTACGCCGCGTTGACGGAGGAATTCGACCGTGAGTCGCGTATGGTTGAGCGTCCCGAGCCCCGGCCGCGCGACGACGAGCGTTTTCTGTCCGAGGTCGGCGATAAGGTCGGCCATGAGATAGTTCGGCGCCAGCGGCACCGCCGCGCCGCCCGCCCCCTCGGTGATGAGGAGATGCTCCTTCGCCAATTCGTTCGCCCGCGCCACGATGGCGGCGGGGTCGATGCTCTTCTTTTCTTTTTCGGCGGCAAAGTCGGGCGATACCGGCGTTCGGAAGGCGAACAGCGACCGCTTTTCACAGTAGGCGGCGATATTTCCCTCAGGTTCGATGAGGCTCCGCGAAAAGGCGAGATCGGCCGGATATTCACGGCCGCCGACGGTGATGAATCCCGATTGTACCGGTTTAAAGTGGATAGCGGGAAGGCCGCGTTCGATGAGTCCGCGGACAAGAAGCGTCGAAACGATCGTCTTGCCGACCCCGGTGTCGGTCGCCGTCACGAATAGTCCGCGCATCCGACACCTCCCGTTCCCGGAGACTTACAATCCGCAGGCGGTGAGCAGTTCTTTGACCTTGTCGGTCCGTTCCCACGGCATCCCGTCGCGGCCGAAGTGGCCGTACGACGCGGTCTTCTTGTAGAGCGGCCGCAGGAGATCGTGCTGGGCGATGATCTGGGCGGGACGCATGTCGAACACCTCGTTGATGGCGTTCTCGATGCGCTGTTCATCTATCTCGGCGGTGCCGAAGGTGTTGACGAATACCGATACCGGACGGGCGACGCCGATGGCGTAAGCGATCTGGACCTCGCACTGTTTGGCGAGCTTCGCCGCGACGACGTTCTTGGCGATGTAGCGCGCCATGTAGGAGGCCGAACGGTCGACCTTCGAGGGATCCTTGCCCGAGAAGGCGCCGCCGCCGTGACGGCCCCAGCCGCCGTAGGTGTCGACGATGATCTTGCGGCCGGTGAGCCCCGTGTCGGCGACCGGTCCGCCGATGACGAAACGGCCCGTCGGGTTGATGAGATATTCGGTCTTCGCGTGGAGCAGGTTGGCCGGGATGATCGGCTTGATGACCTTGGCGATGACCGCCTCTTTGATCTCGGCGTGCGTCGCGCTTTCGAGGTGCTGGGTCGATATGACCACCTTGTCGACCGCGACCGGTTTACGCCCTTCGTAACGGACGCTCACCTGCGACTTACCGTCGGGCAGGACGAAGGGAACGGTCTTGTTCTTGCGCACTTCGGCCAGTTTCCAGCAAAGCTGATGAGCGAGCAGTATCGGCGTCGGCATGAAATCGGCGTTCTCGTCGGTGGCGTAACCGAACATGAGCCCCTGATCGCCGGCCCCCTGTTCACGGTTGGCCGAAGTATTGACCCCCATCGCGATGTCGGGCGACTGCTTGTCGAGGGTCGATATGACCCCGCAGGTATCGGCATCGAATCCGCAGGTCTTGGTGTCGCTGTAACCGATCTCGCGGACCGTCTTGCGGACGGTGGCCGGGATGTCGACCCACCCTTCGGTGGTTATCTCGCCGCCTACCACCACCAGCCCGGTGGTAATGAAGGTCTCGCAGGCAACGCGGGAATATTTGTCCTGTTCGAGCATCGCATCGAGTATCGCATCCGATATCTGATCGGCGACCTTATCGGGATGACCTTCCGTGACCGATTCCGAAGTGAAAACAAACGTGCGTTCTTTCATGGCGAGTCCCTCCTAAAAGAAAAAAATCCCCCCCGCCACACAAAGCGACGAGGGGGACGAAGAAACGATCGACATCTCGGTATAAGGACCGGATCTAGCGTTTGCTGAACTGGAAGCGGGCGCGGGCGCTCTTGAGGCCGTACTTCTTGCGCTCCTTCATGCGATCATCGCGGCGGATGAAGCCCTCTTTCTTGAGCGGGGGCCGGAGCTCCTTATTGAAATCGCACAGCGCGCGGCTGATGCCGTGACGCACCGCTTCGGCCTGCGCCGCAATGCCGCCACCGGTCACCGTCACCAGAACGTTGAAGCGTTTTTCGGTCCCGGTCACCTTGAAGGGGGAGTACAACTTCATTACATTGGTATCGGTCATGAAATGCTCTTTCGGCTCTTTGCCGTTGACCGTTATCTCGCCGTTGCCGGGGCGCAGAAACACCCGGGCGATAGCCGTCTTCCGTTTACCGGTCGCGTACCACTGTTCCATTCTTTATACTCCTTTTCGTTAGAGCTCGATCTTTACCGGCGACTGCGCCGCATGCGGATGTTCGGCGGTTGCGTAAATCTTGAGTTTCTGCAGAACGGCTCGGCCGAGTTTGTTCTTCGGCAGCATCCCTCTGACCGCGTGCAGAACCAAGCTGTCGGGATGACGCGTTTGCATCTCTTTCGCGTTTTTCGCCTTCATGCCGCCCTGATAGCCGGTGTAGCTGTAATAGACCTTGTCGTCCCACTTAGCGCCGGTAAGGACTATCTTGTCGGCGTTGGTAACGATCACATAATCGCCGCAGTCGACATGCGGGGTGAAGTAGGGTTTATCCTTGCCACGCAGGATGATCGCGACGCGGGTAGCCAATCTGCCGAGGGTCTTGCCGGTGGCATCGATCTCGAACCATTTGTGCTGCGCGTCCTCTTTTCTGAGGCTCCGTGTAATGTCCATCGTCCAACCTAATGTCAAGTTATCGAAAAAACGGAGTGATAGTACCGACGAAGTGCCCGTTGTCAAGAAAAAAAACTTCTATTGACATACGGCCGCGCATTTATACAATGCCCCCAACAACCGTTCTATGGAGCGCGCTATGGCCAAAGACCGCACCGATATCCCGACGATGCTCACCTTCGACGATGTACTGCTCGTCCCCGCCTATTCGGAGGTTCTGCCGCATGAGACCTCGATATCCTCGAAGCTGACGGCGAAAATAACGCTCAACGCCCCTTTCATGAGCGCTGCGATGGATACCGTCACCGAACATCAAATGGCGATCGCGATGGCGCGCGAAGGCGGCATCGGCATCGTCCACAAGAACATGACCATCGAAGAGCAGGCCCGCGAGATAAAATCGGTCAAACGCTCCGAAAGCGGCGTGATCACCCAGCCGATAACCATCACCCCCGAAAAGACGCTCCTCGACGCGCTCGACCTGATGAAGATAAACGGCATATCGGGCATCCCGGTGACGCAGAAGAACAAACTCGTCGGCATCGTCACCAACCGCGACCTTCGCTTCGAGACCGATCTGTCCAAACAGGTGGGCGAGGTGATGACCAAGAAACTCATCACGGTGCAGGACAAATGTTCGGTCGAGGAGGCCAAACGCCTGCTCCACCAGCACCGCATCGAAAAACTGCTGGTGGTCGACAAGAAGGGAGAGCTCATCGGGCTCATCACCACCCGCGATCTGGAGAATCAGGAGAAATATCCGAACGCCGCCAAAGATGCCTACGGACGGCTCGTGGTCGGCGCCGCCATCAGCGCCACCGACATACGGCTGGAGCGGGCCGAGGCGCTCATCGAAGCGGGCTGCGACCTGCTGGTGCTCGATTCGGCGCACGGTCATTCCAAAAATATCATCGCCCGCGTGCGGGACCTCAAAAAACGGTGGCCGCAGGTCGATGTCATGGCGGGGAACATTGTTACCGCCGAGGCGGCGATAGCCCTTATCGAAGCGGGGGCCGATGTGGTGAAGGTCGGCATCGGGCCCGGCTCCATCTGCACCACCCGCGTGGTGTCGGGGGTCGGATTCCCGCAACTGTCGGCCGTCATGGCCATCGCCGATACGACCCATTCCCGCGGCCGGACGCTGGTGGCCGACGGCGGCATCAAGTTCTCGGGCGACATCGTCAAGGCGCTCGCGGCGGGGGCCGACGCGGTGATGATGGGCGGCATGTTCGCCGGGACCGAGGAATCGCCGGGCGAAACGGTGCTTTTTCAGGGCCGCACCTATAAAATGTACCGCGGCATGGGCTCGCTGGGGGCCATGAAGCAGGGCTCGAGCGACCGCTACTTCCAAGATCAGGTCCGTGAGGACCAGAAGTTCGTCCCCGAAGGGATCGAGGGGCGCGTCGCCTACAAAGGGGCCGTCTCCGAAACGATCTACCAACTCGCGGGCGGTCTCCGGTCGGGGCTCGGCTATGTCGGGGCGAAGGATCTCGCGGCGCTGCGCGCCAATGCGAAATTCATCCGCATCACCGACGCCGGGTTCAAAGAGAGCCATGTTCATGATGTGACCATCACGAAGGAGTCTCCCAATTATCGGGCAGAGCGGTAATGCCCGCTCCCCGCGTCCTTCTCATTGATAACTACGACTCTTTCACCTATAACATCTACCAACTCGCCCGCATCGTCGGCGGCGATGTCACCGTCATCCGCAACGACGCGGCGACGGTCGACGATCTGGCGCAGGAGCGGTGGAGCCACCTCATTATCGGACCGGGGCCGAAAGGACCAGCCGACAGCGGCATATCGCTCGAACTCATGGACCGTTTCAAGGAGGAACTGCCGATACTCGGTGTCTGCCTCGGGATGCAGGCGATGGTGCACCTCTACGGCGGGGTGGTCGCGCCCCACGCGCCGGTGCATGGGAAAAAAGATATCATTCGGCATCGCAATGCGGGTATCCACGCCGGGATATCCTCGCCTTTCAAAGCGGCCCGCTATCATTCGCTCGCGGTCACCCGGATCGATACGACGGTGTTCGAGACGACCGCCGAAAATCTTGACGGACTTATCATGGGGATCCGACACCGCTCCTACCCGCTCATGGAGGGGGTGCAATACCACCCCGAATCGTTCATGACGCAGTACGGGGACCAGTTGATGGATAATTTCCTGCGGATGCGCTATGAGTTCTAACTTCCCGCCGCTTCTGCGGATACACGACATCACGGTCAAGCCGTTCCCCTTGTCCGACACACTCTCCACCCTCTCGCGACTGACCGTCGCGCGCAAAGGAAGAACTTTTCTGGCCTCGCTCAGTCAGCGCGACTACTTCGGTCGTTTTTCTATCTACGCCGCCGACCCGGTGCTGACCGCCCGCTACCGCGACGGCAATCTGCTGCTCACCGCAGCCGATGGTGCCGCGACGGTCGAAAAGATCGGCTTCGCCGACGCACTGCACCGCCTGCTTGCTCCGATGCCGGGGTCCGAACGGAGCGCCACCCCCTTCGGCGGGGTTGCGGTCGGGTATCTCGCCTACGACGCCTGCCGCTACCTCGAAAACGTGACGCTTCCCGCCGCGCGGATACTGCCGACGCCCGACCTCGTGTTTCAGTTCACCGATACCTTCATTATCAAGGATCACTTCGATCAGGAGACCTATCTGCTCCTCCTTGATACCGACCGATCGGTCCGCAGTGTTGCCGAACGCGAAGAGGCGATCGCCGCCGAGATCGCGGCCCTGCCGCCGGTCGACCTGTTCCATCCCTTTCCCGATGGTCCGGTCACGGCCCGTGCCCATGTCCTGAAGGATCAGTATCTCGCCGCGATACGCAAGATACTCGGCTACATCCGCGCCGGCGATGTCTATCAGGTCAACTACGCCTACCCGATCAGCATCGAGAGCGACATCGACACGGCGTCGCTGTTCATGCAGTATGTCCAGAAAAACCCGGTCGATTTCGCCGCCTACGGCAACTACGACGATATAGAGTTCCTCTCGCTGTCGCCCGAATGTTTCTTTACCCTTTACGAAAACGTCGTCAAGAGTTACCCGATAAAGGGGACTATCGGTCGGAGCGCCGACCCCGAACAGGATATCCGTCTGCGCAAACAACTGCAATCGTCCGAAAAAGATCTGGCCGAACTTTCGATGATAGTGGACCTTATCCGCAACGATATCGGCAAAGTGGCATTGCCCGGCAGCGTGAAAGTCAAACAGCACGCGTCGCTCGAGACCTTCCATACCCTCTACCATTTATATTCGGTGGTGCAGGGGACCGTCGATCCCGACGACCGGGCGGGGCTCCTCACGGCGCTCTTCCCCGGCGGCTCGATAACCGGTACCCCGAAGGTGCGCGCCATGGAGATCATCTCTGAGCTCGAACCCTATCGGCGCGGCCTCTACACCGGCTCGATCGGTTGGGCGGGGTACGGCCGCGATATGGCGTTCAATATCGCGATACGGACGATACAGAAAACGGGTAATTTGCTTTATTACTGCGCCGGCGGCGGCATCGTCGCCGATTCCGACCCCGAACTCGAATACGAAGAGACGCTCGTCAAGACCCGCGCCTTCTTCAACATCTTTCCCGAGGTCAAACTTGTTTCGTGAGGTGACCGGCCCCTACGCTTTTTTCACCACGGCGCTCGTTCACGACGGCCGCGTCGTATGGTTGAACGACCACCTCGACCGGCTCGAAAAACACGCCGCACACTTTGCCGTTCCGTTCGACCGTCATTCTCACGGGACCGAACTCGCGACTCGGTTCCGCGCCGGAAAAGGGTTCCGGAAACTCCGTGTTTCCTGCCGTCTGGATGATCGGTCGTGGGATATCGAGATTTTCCCCGCGCCGGTGCCGGTGGAACGCTTCCGGTGTCGCATCGTCGAAGTGGAAAAACCGCTCGGCCGGTGGAAGGTGTTCCCGCGCCGCGACTTCGGACTCGCGGAAGGGGAAGAGGCGATCCTTGTCGACACGACCGGTCGCGTCTACGAGGGGAGCTACACCAACCTGTTCATCGTGCGCGGCGAAACGGTGCTCACGCCGCCCGACGACGGGACGATACTGCCCGGCATCTGCCGCGCCAAGTTCCTAACTATGCTTAGATGCTTCGGCTACACGGCGCGCGAGGAGCCCTTCGTCGTCGCCGATCTCGCGCACGGCGAGATACTGCTCACCAACGCCCTGCGCGGGGTGGTGCCGGGGGAGATCGTGAGAAGTGAGAAGTGAGGTGTGATATGAAAAGAAAACTGATCCTTGCCAGCGCAAGTCCCCGCCGCCGTGAACTGATGGGCTACTTCCCGATACCCATCGAGGTGGTGGTTCCCGAGGTCGACGAATCGGTCACCCCCGGGATGGGTCCCGCTCCCTTCGCGCAGATGCTCGCGGAACGTAAAGCGGCAGCCATTGTTGCAATTAAAGGCAATGAAGACCCGGTGCTTGCGGCCGATACCATCGTCGTTATCGACGACGAGATACTTGGCAAACCGCGCGATGCCGCCGACGCCGTAAGGATGCTGACGCTCCTGTCGGGACGGACCCATCAGGTCATCACCGGGGTCGCCATTCTGTGGGATGGAAAGGAGAAGGTATTCTCGGTCTCGACCGATGTCACCTTCAAGGAACTGACGCCCAAGGAGATCGCCGACTACATCGCCACCAAAGAACCGATGGACAAAGCGGGCGCCTACGCTATTCAGGGGACCGGCGGCTTCATGGTCACCGAGATAACCGGCTCGGCCTCCAATGTCATCGGCCTGCCGGTCGCCGAGACGATCGCCGCGCTCCAGAACCTCGGCTTCCTTAACGGCCTCGCGTTGAATAAAACATAAACGAATGATTTCAGGCCACAATGGCCTTCAGCGTGGTCTTTTATCCACCACGGTGGTTTCTTCGGGATCGTCGTTGGGAAAGGGGGAGCCGCCGAACATCGGGCTGATAAGGGTCTTTTCGTCGGGGTCGGGATCGTCGACAACAACCCCACCGCTGTACTCCATAGAAGACACCCCTCCTGCCTCCCCTGCATCAGGGGAACTTTGTCGGAGGCTCTCTGTCGCAGGGAGCTGGCCAACGGCCTGAGGGTGTTGTGTAATCTCCGTCCCGCCGAAGAGCGGGCTGACCATCGTTTTTTCTTCCTGTTGAGGAAGTCCGCGCAGTGCACGGATGATCTCCTGACGGACGCTTTCTTCTATGGTGTCGTCGCGCAGAAGCGCGCGCAGGGTCGAAAGATAACGGGGCTCTTTTTCGCCGAGTCGGGCATAGACGGCGACGAAGATCTTCTTTGTTTCGGTCTGTTTTGCATCGTTGACGGGGTTCTGTTCCTGTAGAGCGGCAAGGATATGCGCAAATAGTTTTTCATCGTCGGCGAAAAGGATGAGATTGGACAGGGTCACTTTCTGATCCTGCGGTATGCGGTGAAAATCGTAAAAATGCGATGAGATGGCGCGCGTCAGGAAAAAGACGAGAGCGTCGCGATTCTCCCGGAGGAGATAAGGGCGTTTTTCGAGAGTGCCGCGCAGAAGCAAAAGAGCGATATTGCGTTGGTCGTCGCGGGCGAGCAGGGTGCAGAGCAGAAGGAAGTCGCCGGCGGGATTTATTTGAAGCGCCTTGAGCACCTTGTCGATGATCTCGCGGTTGGTGGTGGGGGAAAGGAGGAGCGATATCCATTTCTCGAGGTGGGCGGGGGTGACCTGCGCGAGGTTTTTCATGGCCGACAGGTAAAAGGCGAGAAAGTGGATGTTCGAAAACTGAACGAAATGGCGGACATTCTCATCGGCGATGGAGTAGAACATCTTCTGGATATTGGGTGAGAGGCGCATGGTGTAGAGGCGTCGTTCTTCAAAAAGATGACCGAGCAGTTCAAGGAACCGTTCGCGGTCGTTGCCGAGCGTTTCGCAAAACAGGGCATCGAGTTCGGGGGAATGATAGGTGAGCGATGCCGTGAATATCTCGCGGATATAGCGCAGGAGCACCATCTTGAATGTGGCGTGCAGTTCGCGGTCGCCGGCGGCGAAACCGTGCCGATTCTTGACGGCGGCGTATAGGGAGGCGACATCGAAAAAGCGTTTTTTGGCGAGTAGTGCGGCGATGAGTTTATCGCAAACCGCCTCGTCGCGGGCCGTCAACGCTTCCCGGCGGGCAAGTTCGGCGAGTACGGCGCGGAAGAATTCAAGCCGTTGTCCGCAAAATTCGCTTTCGGGGAACGGTTCCGATGCGGCGGCGAGTTGCAGAAAGCGCTCTATGTCGGTCGGTTCAGCGTGCTGGGGCATCGGTCGATCCGCTGTAAACAAACTGCGCGTCGCCGCGCATGATGATGTGTCCTTTTGTGTCGCGTCGGTAGTGAATGGGGCCGCCGGGGAACCGGAGCGTCCACTCTTCGCCCTCTTTGAGTATGCCGGTATGGTGCAGAGTTTCGATGACGGCTCCGCCGCCGGTGCCGCAGGCTTGCGTGAACCCGGCGCCCCGTTCGTTGACGATGAGGTCGACCGTGCGGGCCGTGCTGTCGACGGAAAGCATCATTTCGACATTGATGTCGCCGTGGTGTTCCCCCTGCAGGCGGATGGCCTCCGCACACGCTTTTTCGTGGTCGGCGGGGCCCCGCACCACGAGGTGCGGGTTGCCGATGTCGACGCGCCATGCGTTCGGGCCGCGGTTGGCGGTCAGCGTGGACTGGCCGATGTCGACGGTGATATGCCACTCGCCGCCGGTGCGGTCGATGAGGCATTCGATAGGACCATTTCCGGTCTGGATGAGAAGCCGTTCCTTCCGCAGGCCGTACTGTTCGATAAGATAGCGACAGAAGCAACGGATGCCGTTGCCGCACATCTCGGCGATGGTGCCGTCGGCGTTGATGATGGTCATCTGCGCATCGGCATCCGGTGCGGTGCGGTGCCAGAGTATGCCGTCGGCGCCGATACCGGTGCGGCGGTCGCACAGACGCGGCGCCTGCGCCGGGGTGAGGATCGGATCGTCGGTGATGATAAAATCGTTGCCGGCCGCGTGGTATTTATGGAATCGCATCAGTTCTTCTTCTTGAAAACGAGGAATTTCGAGCCGAAGAAATTCACCACGGTGCCGGCGCCGATGCCGCAGAGGTTGGCGAGATTGAGGGTGAGCGGGGAGGCGCCGAGCACGATCAGGACCGCTTTGTAGGTGATGAATCGCGGAATGAGTGCGGTGAGACTGACGACGAAAAAGGAGACGAACCCACGGCTCGATGCGTGGGTGTCCTGCGTCTGGGTTTTGAATGTCCAGTAGTGGTTGATGAGGTAGTTCTGCAGGACGGCGACGGCGTACCCGACCATCCAGATCACGTTGATGAAAGGACCGGAGTGGTCGATGGTGAGGCTGAGAAGGAAGAAAATGGACTGATCGGTAACCAACCCGAGTCCGCCCACGACACAGAATTTTATGAACTGCGGGGAGAACAGAACGGCAAGGCGTTCGAACATACCGGTCAGCTCTCGACCCGGTTGCGGCCGCCCTCTTTGGCCTTGTAGAGCATTTTGTCGGCCGCCTCGATGAGTTCGGTGAAACTCTTCATTTTCGGTTCGAAGGCGGCCAGACCGATCGATATGGTGACCGTTATCTCGCGGCCGTTGTCGTTGAGTTTGATGTTTGAAACCGCCATGCGGATCCGCTCGGCGGTAAGGTATGCCGAGGCAATCACCGTTTCGGGGAGTATCACGCAGAATTCCTCGCCGCCGAACCGAGCGATGAAATCGGCGGTGCGGAAATAGTTCTTGAGTACTTCGGCCACCATCACCAGCACCCGGTCGCCGACGAGGTGACCGTAGGTGTCGTTGACCTTCTTGAAATGGTCGAGGTCCATCATCATGACGGTGAGTTGCCGGTCGTACCGTTTGCAACGTTGGAACTCGTTGTCGAGCGTTTCGAGCAGGTTCTTCTTGTTGTAGAGACCGGTCAGGCCGTCGCGGATGGAGTACTGATACAGTTGATCGAAATATTCGGCCTCCATGTCGTCGGAGCAAATGAATTTGAAAATGGTGGTGCCGATCTTGATGCGGTCTCCGTTGCGCAGGATGGTCGCCTGTTCTATCTTGGCGTCGTTGAGATAGGTCCCGTTGGTGCTACCCAGATCGGCGACGATGAATTCCTTTTTCTGTTTGGTGATGCGGACATGTTTGCGCGAGACCGACTGATCGTCGAGCGGGATATCGGCGTCGTCGGCGCGGCCGATGACGATCCCCTCCTTCTCGATATCGCGCCGTTTGCCGAGGTTGCGGCCGTAGATCTCGAGCAGGATGTAACGGTCTTTGCGGAAATCGAGTTCGGCGTTTTCCTGAATGTTCAGTACTTGCGTCGATGAATCGCGATCAGTCTTGTTATCGCCCATGTTCCCTCTTGAACAGGAAACTCACCCATTCTCCGCGCTTGCCGGTGTTTATCAGGCGGAAGCCGGCAAGATCCATCCGCGGGATAAAGGAGCCCTGCTCGTGCTGTAGGATACCCGATAGCAAAAGATATCTCAAGGATTTTTTCTGAAGTTCTTTCGATAACTGGACGAGCGTGCCCGAAATGATGTTGGCCACCACGATGTCGTAGGGCTTCTTGAAGCGGGCGAGCGGCGTCACCGAAAGCCGTATCTTCCCGGCCAGCCCGTTGTGATCGAGGTTTTCGGCGGCGTTCTCGACGGCGTCGGGGTCGTTGTCGATGGCGGTGACGGCGATATCGGGGCGTATCTTCTTCGCGGCGATGGCGAGGATACCCGAACCGGTGCCGACATCGAGCAGTGTTTTAAGCGAAGTATCGCCCAACACGCCGCGCATCAGTTCGGCGACGGTGGCGGTCGTTTCGTGATGGCCGGTGCCGAAGCCGCGGCCGGGGTTGATGATGAGGTCTCCTTTGTTTTCGAGCCACGGCGGAACGACGGTGAACCCGGCGAAGGGGGTCGGCTGGAAGTAGTCGCGCCACAGTTCCTGCCAGTCGCCTTCGGAAAGGACGGCGAGTTTGAGTTCCTTGAGCCGCCGCGCGATATCGGGTCGTTTCTCAAAGTAAAGTATCTGCGCGCCCTCCTTTTCGGCGCTACCGAGGAAGCCCGGTATCTGGTAGTAGCGGTCGAGCGGCGCATCGAGCGGAAGGATGGCCTGATACCAACTGTTTTTTTTCATTTCTCTCCTCCCGACACGAGCCAGAGGCCGCGTCCGAAATAGTTCTCCGCGCAGGCGACGACCTTGTCCCGCGTGATGGTGTCGAGCATCTGCGGCAGGCGGCGGTAGTTGCCGTAGGGCATATCGAGCGCCTCTTCAAGGGCGAGGTTGAAGGCGTGATATTCGTTGCGGGTGAGCGACCGGGCATGTTCGAAACGCAGGCCGTTCTTGACCTCGTCGAGGTAGTCCTGCGCGATGCCGCCGCTGCGCAGAAGATCGACGGTCGCCCCCATCCGGCGCATCACCTCATCTCTATTGGCGGGGGAGGTGATGGCGTAGAGCGCCATGTAGCCTTCGGTGAGTCCACCCATTCCCCAGACATCAAGGCTGTAGACGAGCCCCGACTCTTCGCGGAGCGCCTGAAAATAGGGCGACTTCTGCCCGACGAGGAGCTGTTCGATGAGCCGCATCGTCTCGAAGTCGGCGGCATGGATGCCGGGTGCTTTAAACAGCCGCGCGATGTGTATCTGCTGTTTGCCGGGGACCGGCACCGTCACGATGCGGTCGTCGAGTTTCGCTTTGCCGCGCCGCGTTTCGGTGAAAGGTTCCGCGCGGTGACGCGGCAGGAGCGCGGCGATCCGGTCGGCGAGCGACGGGTCGGCCGCGCCGCTCACCCCGAGCCCCCAGCGCCCTTTCGCGAAGAAGGAGCGGCGTGCCGCGCGCAGGTCGCGGAAGGTGGTGGCGGCGACGCTGTCGAGTGTCCCTTCAAGCGGATGGTCGTAGGCGGTCCCGGCAAAGAGGAGCGCCGGTATCCGTTCGCGGAGGAGCGCTTCGGGCGATTCGCGTTTCAGCGACAGATTATTGAGCGTGTAGTCCTTTTCGTGCGTGAAATCGTCCGGCAGGAGCGGGTTATGAAGAATACGGCCGAGAATGTCGACCGCCTCGCTCAGGAAGCTGTCGCGGACCCGCAGGCGGATGCCGCCGGTGTTGTTGCCGGCGACCGGCGAGAGGGTGATGCCGAAGCGGTCGAGGAACTCTTCGGTCGATTCCTTGTCCATCCCGGCGGCCGAGGTGGTGAGCACTTCGAGCATGAGCCGCATCGATCCGGCCTTGCCGGGGATATCGCCCATGACGCCGCATTTTTTGAGCGCGTAGATCGACACGAAGGGGGCGCTGTCGCGGCGCATGAAGGTGTAGCGGACATGTTTTTTCTCGACTCGCAGACCGTCGTCCGCGGCGGGCCGCGCCGGCGCGGCGGCGGGTATCGTCGCGGCGAACGAGAAGCGGCTTTGGGGGGGAAGCGCCGCGCCGATGACGGCGTCATCGAGCGACAGATATTTCTCCTTGAAGGCGCACAGGTCGGCGGCCGACAGGTGGAACAGGTGCCAGAACTGATCGCGTTCGAGCCGGTAGGGATCGCCGCATTGCAGGTAACTGCGGCCCATCGCGTCGGCCACTCCGCCGACACCTTCGGCGGCGTAGCATTCTTCGCTGTAGAGCACTTCGCGGGCGCGGGCCAGTTCGCTCTGGGTGAAGTCGAGCCGTCGCCACTCCTTCATCCAGCGCGCTACGCGGGGCGCTTCGCGGGTCGGATCGCAGGCGATGCTCTGGAGGAACGATATGCCGGCCAGACCGTTCACGACGCTGACCGCCATGTTGTCGAAGGTGCCCGATTCATACACAAGGCTGTTGTAGAAGCGACTGCCGTCCATCCCGTGGACGATGGCGTGAATGAGCCGCATCGCGGCGAGCCGTTCGCCCGTTTCGGGAGGGAGCCGCCACGCGGCGAGGAAGTAGTCCTTGTTCTGCCGGTGGTCGATGCGGAACCGTTTTTCGGTGGGCCACGGTTCAAGGATGAGCGGCGCGAGTTCGCTGCTCTGCGGCAGTTCGAGCCGTCCCTTTCCGGTGTAGCCGCCCGCGATGACGGCGAAGGGTTTTACCGAGAGTTTGCCGCGCAGGAACCGCTCGAGTTTCGCGAGCGTCGCCCCGCGCAGCGTCTCCTCTTCGCCGATGATCTCGCGGCCGTAGGGATGGCCGGGGAAGAGGTTCTTCATCGCGGTGGTGAAGAGGTTCTCGCTCGGTTCGTCGCGGTACATCCGGAGCTCTTCGATGACCACGCCGCGTTCCTCTTCGAAATCGCGCTGCCCGATGGTGGTGAGCGGGAGTGACAGCGTCGCCGAGAGGTAGTTCAGCACGCGGTCGACATCGTCGGTGCGGACCGATACCTCGACCACGACGGTATCGTGCGAGGTGAAGGCGTTGCTGTGGCCGCCGAGCGACTCGACGAATTCGGCGAGCGTCGCGCCGTCATGCCGGAGTTTGAAGAGCAGATGTTCGATGAGATGCGCCCAACCCAGCTCGGAGGCCGATTCGCGCGAACTGCCGCCGGGGAACCAGACCAGTAGCCGCGTATAGGGGAGATCGCGGTAGTGGGTCAGTATCGGGATAGGGGATCGTTTACTCACCGTGCCCTCCGTACCGCATCGCTCATGCGGTCGAGTTCTTTTTTAAGAGCGGTCATATCGACCGTCAGTATCTTTCCGTTGTTGACCGTTTTCCGGCCGTTCACCCAGACCGCCGCGATGTCGGCGGGAGAGGAGGCGTACAGGAGCGCCGCGGCGGGGTCATAGACCGGGGCGATGCCGCAGGAGTCGAGCCGCAGCTGTACGATATCGGCGCTACCCCCCTCGACGAGTCGTCCGAACGACCGGCCGAGCACGCGGCCGGGATTGCTCGTCACCATCTTCAGCACCTCACCCGCCGGAAGTACGGTCGGGTCGTGCGCCGTCCCTTTCTGCACCTTCGCCGCCAACTCCGCCTCTTTAAGCGGGCCGAGGTTGTTGTTGCTTGCCGATCCATCGGTGGCGACCGCGACATTCACGCCGCGTTTTACCATCGCGGCGACCGGGGCGATGCCGCTACCGAGTTTCAGATTGCTCGACGGGCAGTGGGCGACCGTCACGCCGTGCGAGGCCATGATATCCATTTCGCGTTCATCGACCCAGACGCTGTGGGCCGCGATGAAGCGGTCCGACAGCAGTCCCAGTTCGTCGAACCGGACGAACTCGCGCGTGCCGCGCTGTTTCCGGTACGCCTCCTGTTCGTGGCGTGTTTCGGCCATGTGGATATGGAACGGGATGGAGTATTTCTTCGATATCTCGGCGAGCGCCAGCAGGTATTTTTCATCGGTCAGGTAGGGCGAATGGGGGGCGCAGCAGGGGAATATCCACGGGTCGTCCTTGTGTTTCTCGGCGAGATGTGCGGTGAAGGCGATGGTCTCATCGGGGCTCATCCCATTGGGCGCCGGGAAGTTGATGACCCCTTCGCCGATGGCCGCCTTGATGCCGATCTCCTTGGCCGCCGCCGCGACCTCTTCTTCAAAGAAGTACATGTCGGCGAAGGCGGTGACGCCGGAGAGCAACATCTCGGCCATACCCCACTGACCGGCGATGCGGCACATCTCGCGCGAGATGAATTTCGCCTCGAGCGGGAATATCCGTTTCTCCAGCCAGTCTTTCAGCGGCAGGTCCTCGGCGACCCCTTTGAAAAGGGTCATCGAGACATGGGTGTGGAGGTTGACCATGCCGGGTATGATGAGCGCCGCTTCGCCCGACGCCGTCGGGACACCGGCCTCCGGTATCTCGCCGTTCCGCACGATGCGGGTGATGCGGTCGCCGTCGGTCGTGAGCGACCCGCGGAAGAACTCCGCGCCGTCGAATATCGTCACATCCTTGAAATACAACTTCGTGGTCATGCAGGTATCTCCGAACTCTTTTTACCGAAGTGGCGTAGTATCGCGACCGCCGCCGCTATCTGGAGCGCGAGGCAGAGGAGAGGGTTCATGCCGTAGCCGGCGGGCAGATAGCCCAGCACGACCGCGAGCGTGCCGTAGATGAGGGCATAGGGCATCTGCGTACGGACATGGTCCATGAGCGGCAGGCCCGAATACATCGCCGACATGACGGTGGTGTCCGACACCGGCGAACAGTGGTCGCCGAAGATCGAACCGGTCAGCACCGCGCCGACAGTGAGTATCGCGAGGTCGTTCAGCGCGGCCGCGTCCATCCCCTGCGTCCCGGCGATGGCGGCGGCGAGCGGTATCACGGTGGGGAAGAGTATCGCCATGGTCCCCCACGAGGTGCCGGTCGCGAACGAGGTGACGGCGGCGGCGATGAAGACCGCTGCGGGAAGCATCCCGGAGGAGAGCACCCCCGAGAGGCTTTTCGATATGAATTCGGCCGTGCCGAGATCCTTGGTGACCGCGCCGAGAGCCCACGCAAGGGTCAGTATCATGATGGCGGGGAGCATCATCTGAAGCCCTTTGAGCCATGCCGCGGCGAGTTTGTCCACCGTGAGCGTGCGCCGCAGGAGCACCAGCGTCCCGGCGGTGAGTGTCGCGATGAGCGCCGCCCACATGAGGACCGCGAACGAATCGGCCGCCGCGACCACTTCGCGGATCGGGAAGGCGGTCGCCCCTTTCGCGGCGAGCGCCGAGCGGCCGCTCACGATGAGTCCGCCGAGCACCGCGCAGACCATGGCAGCCACCGGCAGGACGGCGTCGTACCAGCGTCGCCTATCGACGGGCGGCAGGTTCGATTCGTCGGCGTTCGCGGCCAGATCGCCTCCCGGTTCATGGGGGATGCCGGTGGCGATGGTGCGTTCCTCGGCCTTCCGCATCGGACCGAAGTCGCGCCGCATGACGAGGGAGACCGGTATCATCACGAGCAGAAGCAGGGCGTAGAAGCGGTAGGGTATCGAGGCGAGGAAGGCGCCATAGGCCTCAAGGTCGATATTGCTCTGTTTGAAGGCGTCGGCGATGAGGCCGAGTTCGTAGCCAATCCAGGTGGAGAGTATCGAGACGCTCGCTATCGGGGCGCTGGTCGAATCGACGATGAAGGAAAGTTTCTCGCGGCTCACGCGCCAGCGGTCGGTGAGGGGACGGAAGGCTGAGCCGGTGACAATGGCCGAGGAGTAGTCGTCGAAGAACATCAGGACGCCGGTGACGTAGGCCGACAACTGCGCGCCGATGCGGTTCTTGGCGGTGCGCGAGATGATCGAGACGAAAGCGTGTATGCCGCCCGACGCGGCGAGTATGCCGGTCATCCCGCCGATGAGCGTTGAGAAAACGACCACCAGCAGATGCGACGGATCATTGAGTCCCTTGATGACCCATGTGTCGGCGGCGCGGAAAAAGCCGCCCCCGACGCTGGCGAACAGCGTTCCGCCGTCGCGCAGGACCAGCAGCGTAGCGCCGGTCCAGATACCGCAGAAGAGCGCCGCGACCACCCGCCGCGTGAGGAACGCGAGCCCGATGGCGGCAAGCGGCGGCAGGAGGGGGCGCCAGCCGGGCAGTAGCCACGCCGCGACGGCGACGACAATGAGAAAAACGACAGTGCGCAGGATCATGAGAGCCTCCCCAGTTCTTCGGCGATGAGCGCGGCGATGTCGGCGGCGGAAAGCGCCGTCGCGTCGATGAGCAGATCGGCTGCTTCGGCGTAATGGGGGCGCCGCGTCGCGACGAGCGACCCGATGGTCGCCGCGTCGAACAGCGGCCGCGTCGTATCGGCGCCGATGCGGGCGCGCACCGCCTTTTCATCGGTGAACAGCCACACGACTATCGCCTTGTCGTGGAGCAGGGCGCGGTTCTCCGCGTCGAGTACGATGCCGCCGCCGCACGCGACGACACGGCGCGGGGTGAGCGCGGAAGCGAGCGCCTCTTTCTCCCGTTCGCGGAAGTACGGTTCGCCTTTTTCCTTAAATATATGGGCGATGGTCATGCCGCTGTCGCGTTCTATCGCCTCGTCGGTGTCGCTGAGTTCGCGGCCGAGGAGCGGGGCGAGCAGTGCGCCGACGGCGCTCTTGCCGCTTCCCATGAAACCGATGAGGGCGACGGGTCGTTTGGCCGCTAGCGGTGGTGTGTCAAGTCCGCGCCGCATGAGCGCTGCGTCGGGCTCCCGCCCGGTGAAGAGTTCGTAGGAGGGGATCGCCTGATGGAAGAGCCATTCGGTCCCGGCGATGTAGCGGGCCCCCTCTTTTTCGCAGAGCCGCATGAGCGCCGTCCCTTTATAGTCCGCGTCGAGTACTGTGAGGCCGCTGTGGAGGTGATTGCGGGTGATGACCGCGGTCGGGTCGGGTATCGCCGCGACGAGGATGTCGGCATCAGCGAGAAGTTCCGCCAGTTTTTCAACCGGCCGCGCCTGACAGCAGAACAATTCGGCGAGTTGACGCCCCTTGTCGAAGGTGCGGTTGACGACGGTGACCGTCCCGCCCGCCTGCATGATGCCGTAGGCCGCCGCCCGCGCCGCGCCGCCCGCGCCGAGCACCACCGCCCGTTTTCCCGCCGGGTCGCAGCCGGCCGCGGCGAGCGCCCCGGCAACGCCATGGTGGTCGGTGTTCCACGCCGTCACGCCCTCCGCGCCCAGCGTCAGCGCGTTGGCCGCCCCGATGTTGCGCGCCGCCGGGTCGGCATGGTCGGCGAGCCGCAGCATCTCCTCTTTGAACGGCGCGGTGACATTGAGTCCTTTGATGCCGATGTTCTTGGCCGCCGCGAGCGCCTCGGCGGCGGTGCGGGCCGCGAGCCGCAGGTAGTATGCGCCGGACAGTGACTGGAAAAGAAAGGGACTTCTGCTGTGAAGGACCGGTCGCCCCGTGACCGCGTAGATATCACACGGCGGGGTTGTCGGCATCATTTCTTTTTGCCGCCTTTCTTGGTCGCCTTGAGGGCGTCACACGCTTTTTTATGTTCATAGGTACAGGCGAGAGTGTAGTATTCGACCGCCTTGACGAGATCCTTTTCGATCCCGGCGCCGCTTTCGTAGACATTACCGAGGTTGTAGCAGCCTTCGCCATGTTTAAGGGTGCACGATTTCTCGAACAGCACCCGCCCCATCTCCTGATCGAGCGGCGCACCGTCGCCGTTGATGTACATGAACCCGGCGTTGGAGCAGGCGCGGGCATCGCCCTTATCACAGGCCTTATCGTAGGTGGCGAGTATCTGTTTGGCATCGCGCGGCAACTCCCCCTGTTCCATCATGATGGCGATGTTGTAGCAGCTTGCCGCGAAGCCGCCGTCGCAGGCCCGTTTGAAGTGGTTGATCGCTTTGGGTAGGCTCCGCGCTATCCCGTCGCCGAGATAGTAGGCGCTTCCCGCCTTGTGGCATGCCTCGAAATCGTCGTTGCCACTGCAGGCGATCTCCCAGTTGGCGACTTTCTTCTTCGGGTCGGTCTCGGCATATTTCTGGAGTTTCTCGGCGCGGGCGCAGGTGTCGCCGTATTGCATCGCACAGGCCGAATTGTAGGCGTCGAGCGCCTTCCCGAGGAATTTCGGTTCTTTCAGCGCGCGTCGTTCATAGAGGACCGCGAGGTTGTTGCATCCGAGCCCCGATCCGCCGTCGCACGATTTCTTGTAGTTCGCCTCGGCACTGTTCCAGTCGCGTCCGCCCCCTTCGCCGTTCTCGAACATCGCGCCGAGGTTCGAGCAGGCGTCGGCATTCCCCTTGGTGCAGGCGTGGCGGTAGAAGATGCGCGCCTTGCCGTGGTTCTTCGGCAGTTCCTTGCCGTAGTAATAGTTCTCGGCCAGATACATGCAGGCGTCGACATCGCCGCCGGTGCACTTTTTCTCGTTATAGGCGGCGAGCTGCGCCGGGCTGGGTGGCGCTTCGTTGCCTGCTTCGGCCAGCAGAGGTAAAACTATAGTACACAGAAGCATTAGAACGATGATACGCATGACTTTCTCCCGTATGAACTGTTCGAACACACGGGTGGATACTACCAACGGGCGGTGACGGTGTCAATTTTCAGAAAGAAGTGGCGACCCCAACCGGATTTGAACCGGTGCTACCGACGTGAAAGGCCGGCGTCCTAACCGCTAGACGATGGGGTCGCCCAAATAAGTGGTGAGCCGGCGGGGATTCGAACCCAGGACCACCTAATTAAAAGTCAGATGCTCTACCTACTGAGCTACCGGCCCACTCGCTTGTAAAAAAACGCGCTGGCAATAATAACGGCGCTATCTCCTTTGTCAATCTTTTTTCTCGGCGACAACCTCTTCGATTGCCGACACAAAAATAAGTTTGACATATTATATGTTTTTCCGTATACAATTCGAGAGTCTTTTGTAGCGAGGTGTACATGAAAGATCGACTAAAAATGGAAATCGTCAAAACGGCGAAGGTCTTGCTTAACGAGGGAAAAGACTTGCGTCACATCACCATGCAACTCATCGCGAAACGGATGGATATCACCGCCCCGACGCTCTACCATTATTTCAAGGGCAAAGAGGAGATCATCCACTTGAGTCTGGAACTCATCGCCGACGAATTGCTGGAGACCTTCGAGAAGCCGTTCCCGGCCAGCATGAACGCTGAGATGCGGCTTAAGATGCACATCGTGACGCTGATGACCTATCTCTACAAGAACATCGATTCCTTCTCGCTTATCTTCAGCGACAGCGGCATCGGCTATTGGGGTTCGGGCGAGATCAAGGTGACGGAGAAGATAAAGAAGTTCCGCGGATTGCTTGAAGAGCAGGTGCGGGCGTTCCTGCAGAGCGAGAAGCTTTCGTACGATCCGCTTAAAGCGACCTATATGCTCATATCTATCATGATGGGATCGCTCCGCTACTACAAGAGCCAGCGGATAAAGGGGGCCGATATCGGCAAGGAGGCCGAAGAGGTCTTCGCGTTTTTCATCAACGGTCTGCGCAAGGCCTGATCACCCTTTTCCCTGATGCAGGTGTTCCCAGAGCGCCGCGGCCATCCGCGCCGTGATCCCGGGGACCGCCGTGAGTTCTTCGAGGGTCGCCATCCGTACCCGTTCCATCGTCCCGAACTGTTCCAGTAACGCCTTTTCGCGCGCCGGTCCGATGCCGGGAATGTCGCCGAAAAGCGGTCCGATATCGCGCCGCCGCGCCGCGCGGTTGGCCGTTATGGAGAAACGGTGCGCTTCGTCGCGAAGCCGTTTGAGCAGGAGCGATAGCGGATCGTCGTCGAGCAGTATCTCTTCGCCCGAGGGGGTGACCAGTTTCTCGCCGCCGCGATCCTTGCGCCGGTCCTTGACGATGCCGAGGAGCGGTACCATGCCCTTGGCCGCCGGGAGTGCGGCGCGCAGTTGCGGCTGGCCGCCGTCGATGAGCAGGAGCGACGGGGCAGGCCAATCGCCCGCTTCCCAGTGAACACGGAAACGGCTGATCGCTTCAGCGATAGAGGCAAAATCGTTCTGTCCCGTGACGCTCTTCATGGTGAAACGGCGGTAGAGCTTCGTCACGAAATTCCCCGCCTCCCACCAGACGGCGCCCGCTATGGTGTGAACCCCTTGCAGGGTCGATATGTCGAGGCAGACGATGGATGTCACCTCTTTTCCGGTCAGCGCCGCAAGTTTTTCGAGCGCTGCCGGGTCGCCGGCGCCGCTGCGGGCGAGCCGTTCCTTGTCATGGGCATGGTTGCGGGCAAGAAGTGTCCACGCGGCGGCGGGAAGCGTCGCGATGCGCACCGGCCGCTCAAGGATGCCGCCGAGGATGTCGGCGTCGAGCAGGCCGCCGGGATGGATCGCGACGGTGTCGGCCGGGTCACGATGCTCATAGAACGAGGCGACCGCGCGGGCGGCGGCGCTTTTCTCATCGTCATCCAGTTTTTGACCGAAATGATAGAGCTCGGCGATCGTCCCCTCTTCGTACCGGCCGACCGTCACCGAGAGGCGGCGGCGATCGAACGAGAAGTAGAAGGCATCGGTCGCCGCATCGCGCCCCGGATCGATGCCGAATCGTTTCTTGAGTTCGGGAAGCAGCTGCAGGATGTCGCGCAGTTCAGCCGCTTTCTCAAAACGCAGTTCTCCCGCCGCACGGTTCAGCTCTGCGGTGAGCGTCGCGCCGAATTCCTGCCAGCCGCGTCCTTCGATGAGCGCGATGACCTGCTTGACGCGCCGGTCGTAGTCGGCCGCGGAGATATGCCCTTCGCACGGGGCGGGGCAGAGGCCGAGCTGGTAGTTGAGGCAGGCCTTCTTCGGCAGTTTGAGACAGCGGCGCAGGGGATAGCAGGCAAGCAGTGCGCGGCGGAAGCGGCGCAGGAGTTTCACATCGGTGAAGGGGCCGCGGATGTACCGGTAATTACGGTGCGGTTTGCGGGTGACGATGAGGAGCGGGAATTTCTCGTAAGTGAAGGCAAGGTAGGGGTAACTCTTGTCGTCCTTGAGGTCGATATTGTAGCGCGGGCGGTGTTTCTTGATGAGCCGGTTCTCGAGGATGAGCGCCTCGGTGCCGTCGCGGACGATGATGAACCGGACCGCCGTCGCCTCGCCGAGCATGAGCGGGATGAGCGGCCGGGTATCCTGCCCCGATAGATATTGCCGGACGCGGTTGCGCAGGCTCTGCGCCTTGCCGATATACAGCGGGACATCGGCGTCGTTGACGAAAAGATAGACCCCCGGTTGGTCGGGGATCCCTTCGCCGCCCGCCGCGGCGAGCGGTATGCGGTTGGTCCCGGTCATCATGGGGCGAGTATAGGCGACGGCGCGCAATGATGCAAGAACAAAATCGCCGTACCGTTGCTTTTCTCGGTTCCGCGGCTATACTGCGCCGAAGCTTTTCGAGGTGCGTATGCGGCCTTTTCTGAAACGGGCGCTCCGGGCGTCGCTGGCCTTTTCCCGGCGCTATTCGTTGTTGCTCCTCCTCCTTTTCTCCGGTCTGCTCGCGCTCCAACTCTATTGGCTTTCCCATAACTTCCGGTTCGACAGCGATCTGAAGGCGCTTTTCCGCGGATCGGACCCGGTGGTCCAGCAACTGGAGAAGCTTTCCGGCCGTATCGGCGGCTATTCGACCGCCGAGATCGTCTCCCACAGTGACACGAAGGAGAAGAACATCGCCTTTCTCGCGGCGCTCAAGGCCGATATCGAGAAGAGCGAGCTGGTCCGGTTCGTCGAATTCGAGCGCGATGTGACCTATCTGGAGGAGCACGCCCTGCTCTATGTTTCGCAGGAAGATCTGGATGCCGCCGAACAGGAGGTGCGCGACCGGATCGCGCAGGAGGTCGAGAAGGGGCTGTCGCTCGATGAGGAGGCGCCGGCGGATGGTACCGCGACAAAGAGCGCGGACGACGGCACGATAGACCAGGAGATCGACCGGATACTCGACAGGATCGCCGATGCCAAGGGGAAGAACAGCATACAGCGCTACCTGAACGCCGAGAACGACAAATATATCGCCATGCAGGTACGGCCGGCGGGCGGCGACATGAATATCGATGCCTCCCGGCGGCTGGTCGCGTTCCTCGAGGCGCGGATCGCGGCGGTGGATCCGGCCAAGTACGGCGTCGAGGCGGAGGTCGGCGGGTACTACCGCCACCGGATACAGGAGGTCGAGGCGATCGGCTCCGACCTGTTCGGTTCGATATTGGTCTGCCTGCTCCTGCTCATCACGGCGATCGTCGTCTACTACCGCTCCTTCTGGGCGGTACCCATCATCTTCTTCCCGCTGGTCTTCGGCGTGGTCACCGGTATCGTCGCGGCGCAGAACGTCGTCGGCACCTTCAATCTCATCTCGGCTTTCAGTTTCGCGATGCTTTTCGGCATCGGCATTGAGAACGCCATCCACCTGTTCTCGCGCTACTGCGAACACAAGAAAGAGGAGAATGACCCGCTCGAGACGCTGGTCAAGGTCTATGAGAACATGGCTTATCCGCTGATCTCCAGTGCCTCGATATCGGTGCTCGCCTTCGCGACGCTGGCGCTCATCCCGTTCAAGGGCTTTGCCGACTTCGGCATGGTCGCCTCGGCGGGCCTCGCTACCTCGATATTCTCCATCTTCATCCTCCTGCCGACGCTCATCTTCTCGATAGAGCGGTTCTTTGATATCAAGGTGGGGCCGCGCCCCATTAATTTCCTCGGCACCGGCTATCTCTTTCTGGTGAAACGCCCCGCTTTGATGTTCATCCCGGTCGCGGCGCTTCTGTTCTCGATCGGGGCGATCTTCTTCATCCCGTTCGAATATCAGCTCGACAAGCTTACCTTCGAGAGCAAATATGACCCGACCCGACTCTACAACCGCTATGTCGACGCGGTACGCCTTGAGCCGCACAACCCCAGTTCACAGGGAATGCCCGCCTTCTATCTGGCCGATTCGCTGGAGGAGGCGAAGGAGGTGACCGACGCGCTCGTCGCCCTGAAAAAAGAGCAGGGAAAGGAGAAGCGCCGGGGGACCATCAAGACGGTGACATCGCTCTACACCTTCGTGCCGGCCGATCAGGAGGAGAAACTGGCAACCATCGCCCGCATCAAGCGGATGCTGGAACGGAAGATGAATCTGCTGAGCGACGCGCAGAAAGCGCGGGTTGACAAGGAGATCATGCCGCTTCTTTCCGTCGATACCCCGATAGAGGCCGACAAACTGCCCGGCTGGATAAAAGATAAACTGCGCGAAAAGGACGGCAGTTGGGGCAAGTTCGTCACCGTCACCTTCGTCGGCAACAAGTCGAATGTGAAGAGCGTGCTGGAACTGAAGGAGTCCTACGGGGTCATCCACGGGAAACAGAAGGACTATGAACTGTTCGCCCCCTACCTGCTGACGGCGAACATCAAGAAGGTCCTCGACCGCGATGTGCCGCTGGCGGTCATGCTCGCCTTCGGCACGGTGTTCCTCGTCCTGCTGTTCGTGTTCCGCTCGGTCCGGTCGGCGCTCATCGTGTTCGCCCCCTTCCTGACCGGCATCCTGTGGATGGTCGGCGTCGCCTTCGTCGCGGGGATAAAGTTCAATCTTTTCAACATGGTCATCATGCCGACGATCATCGGCATCGCCATAGACAACTGTATCCATATATATAGTCGCTATAAAGAAGAGGGGGCCGACCGGCTTCCCTTCGTCATGCAGATGACCGGCGGCGCGGTGCTGCTGACGGTGGTCACCAACTTCATCGGCTTCGCGAGCAACGCCTACGGGTCGCACCGGGGCATCACCTCCATCGGCGTCATGGCCTCCATCGCCATCACCACCGTGGCGGTATCTTCGCTGATCGTCTATCCCGCCGCGCTGACGCTTTTGCAACACTGGACCGACCGACGGAAAAAATCCTAAAATTCTTGCAAAAGGGGTATCCATCTACTATAAAAACCGACGAACGCTTATTGTCCGGTCACAAAGGAGACCACCTGATGAACAAAACGCCTCTGTTCGACACCCATCGCGACCTGGGGGCCACGATCGGTGACTTCGGCGGATGGAGCATGCCGCTCTGGTACAAAACGGGCCAGCTCAAAGAGCACATCGCGACCCGCGAAGCCTGCGGTATATTCGATATCTGCCACATGGGGGAATTCATCGTCACCGGCAAGGATACCCTTGCCTTCTGGAACCGCCTTCTCAGTAACGCCATCACCGCGATGGTCGACGGGCAGGCGATGTACAATTTCATGCTCAACGAAGAGGGCGGAGTGGTGGACGACTGCATCCTCTACCGCTTCAACGCCGATTATTGGATGCTCGTGGTGAACGCCGGGACGCAGGACGGCGACTACGCGTGGCTCAAAAAACATCAGTCGGGCGATGTGAAGATAGAGAACATCGGTCCGGCCACCGGCAAACTCGATCTGCAGGGGCCGACGGCGCCCAAAGTGGTCGCGAAACTGGCCGGCAAAGAGAAGCTGGCCGACCTCAAATTCTTCCGTTTCATCCCCGAGATCGTCATCGGCGGGGTCAAGTGCCTGCTGTCGCGCACCGGGTACACCGGCGAAGTGGGCTTCGAGATCTACTGCCCGATAGATGAGACCAAAAAACTCTGGGACGCCCTCATGACGGCGGGCGCCGAATTCGGCATCACCCCGGCGGGGCTCGGGGCGCGCGATACTCTGCGGCTCGAGGCGGGACTCCCGCTCCACGGCCATGAGATCGGGCCGACCCTTCCGGCGGTCGGGACGCCGTGGGAATTCGCGATCAACTACGACCATGAGTTCATCGGCAAGTCGGCGCTTCTGGCTAACAAGGGAAAACACTTCGTCTATCCGGTCATCGTCGAGGGGCGGCGCAAGCCCGGTTCCCATGCCCATGCCATCGTCGGCGGCAAGGAGTGCGGCGAGGTGACCAGCGACATTCTCGCCGTCTCGCTCGACAAAAAACCGGCCGGTTTCATCCGGACCACCTGCGAACTGAAAAGCGGCGACGCGCTGACGCTCAAGAACGCGCAGGGGGCCGAATTCGCCGCGAAGGTGATGGACAACCCGCTCTGGAAAGGGACTTCACGCAAGAAAATGGATTCATTCCTGTGATACACGGTATGTAAGGAGAAAAACCATGGCGAACTACATCGTACCCAATGATCTGCGGTACACCAAGACGCATGAATGGGCGAAGGATCTCGGCGGAAACAAGTTCCGCGTCGGGATCACCGACTACGCGGCCAAGCACATCGGCGATGTGACCTATGTCGAACTGCCGCATATCGACGACGAACTCGACAAGGATGAGCCGGGCTGCGTCATCGAGACGGTCAAGTCCTCCGAGGATGTCTACAATTCGATCGGCGGCACGGTGGTGCTGGAGAACGGCGACATTCTCAACGAGAACCCTGAGATCATCAATTCCGACCCCTACGGCGAAGGATGGCTCTACGAGATCAAGGCGAAAAGCGCCGACGATTTCAAGGCGCTCATGAGCCGCGCGGAATATGAGAAGCTGCTTGAGGAGCTGGGCGACTAGCGCGTCCCTCCCGTAAGAGGAATTCGAGAACGGGGAGGGCGCGTGCGCTCTCCCCTTTTTTTCAGGAGGCTGTCATGATGAGATATCTTCCGAACACGCCGGCCGAGGTGAAGGAAATGCTCACCGCCATCGGCGTCGGTTCGGTCCGCGACCTGTTCAAATGCGTCCCGCAGAATGTTCTGCTCAAAGAGCCGCCGGCCCTGCCCAAGGCTTTGAGCGAGATGGAAATAGAGCGCCACATGGCCGAGCTCGGCGAGAAGAACACCGGCGCCGCGATGCTGTCGTTCCTCGGCGGCGGCTGTTACCGCCACTATGCCCCGTCGCTCATCGACCAGATGCTTATCCGCAGCGAATTCTATACCGCCTACACCCCCTACCAGCCCGAGGCGAGTCAGGGGACCCTGCGCGCCATATTCGAATTCCAGACGATGATCGCGAACCTCTTCGGGATGGATGTCTCCAACGCCTCGATGTACGACGGCGCGACCGCCGCGGCCGAGGCGGTGATGATGGCGCTGCGCAACGACCGCAAGAAACGGACCCGGATCGTCGTCGCTTCGACGCTCCACCCGCACTACATCCAGACGCTCAAGACCTACCTCGAGGGGTTCGCGGGCGAAGTGGTCCTCATGGAATTCGATCAGACGACCGGCCGGGTCGCCGACAAAGAACTGGCGAAGATAGATAAGAATACCGTCGCGGTGCTGTTCCAGTATCCGAACTGGTTCGGCGTGATCGAGGACATCCACGCCATTGCCAAGGCGGCCAAGGCGGTCGAAGCATGGCTCATCCCGGCGGTCATCGAAACGACCGCGCTGGGGATCCTCACCGCCCCCGGCGAACTGGGCGCCGACATCGCGGTGGGCGAGGGTCAGCCGCTCGGCATCCCGCTCAACTACGGCGGGCCGGGCGTGGGACTCTTCACCACCCGGAACGACCATGTCCGCAAGATGCCGGGACGGCTCGTCGGCAAGACGGCCGACCGCGAAGGGAAGGAGTGCTTCGTCCTGACCCTCTCGGCGCGCGAACAGCACATCAAACGTGAAAAGGCGACCTCGAACATCTGTTCCAATCAGGGGCTGATGGCGCTCGCCGCGTCGATGTATCTCGCGACGATGGGGAAGGAAGGGCTCCGCACGGTGGCGCTGCTGAACCTCAAGCGGCGCGATTGTCTGGTGAAAGCGCTCGCCAAGACCAAGGCGAAACTCGCATTCACCGGTCCGTCGTACAACGAGATATCGCTTAAACTGCCGATGAAGGCCGACGCGGTCATCGAGAAGATGGCGGCCGAAGGGATACTCGCCGGCGTCCCGGCGTCGCGTTACTATCCGGCGCTGGACAACATCCTCATCACGGCGACGACCGAACTCCATTCGTGCGCCGACGCCGAGCGCTTCGCCACAACCCTCGCGAAGGTCATAGGAGGCTGATATGAGCTATACATCCAACGGTTTCACCGATATCAAGTTCCACGAGGAGATCATCTTCGAACGCTCGCGCCCCGGCCGCTGCGCCTATTCGCTCCCGGCCAAGGACCTGACCGGCGTCGCGGACCTTATCCCGGCCGACCTGCGCCGGAAAGAACTCGACCTCCCCGAGCTTTCCGAGATAGATGTCGTGCGGCACTACACGCGGCTGTCGACCTACAACTTCAGCATCGACCACACCTTCTACCCGCTCGGTTCCTGCACGATGAAGTACAACCCGAAGATCAACGAGAAGATGGCGCGCCTTTCGGCCTTCACCGATCTGCACCCCGAAACGCCGCTCGACCGGGCGCAGGGGACGCTCAAGATGATGTTCGACCTCCAGCATATGCTCGCCGAGGTGTCGGGTTTTGCCGAGGTGTCGCTCAATCCGGCGGCCGGCGCCCACGGCGAATACACCGGGCTGGGCGTCGTCCGCAAATACCACCAGAAACGCGGCGATCTCAAGCGCAAAAAGGTCATCATCCCTGACTCGGCCCACGGCACCAACCCCGCCTCCTGCGCCGTCAACGGCTTCGAAGCGGTCGTCCTCGAATCGGGCCCCGACGGGAAGATATGCCTCGACTGCCTGAAAGGGATGCTCAACGACGAGGTCGCGGCGATCATGCTCACCAACCCGAACACCCTCGGCGTCTTCGAGACCGATATCTGCGCGATAACCAAAGCGTGTCACGACGCCGGCGCGCTCGTCTACGGCGACGGCGCGAACCTCAACGCCATCATGGGTGTCGCCCGTCCCGGCGACATGGGGATAGATGTCATGCACTTCAACCTGCACAAGACCTTCTCGACCCCGCACGGCGGCGGCGGCCCCGGTTCCGGTCCGGTCGGTGTCGCGAAGCACCTCGTCGAGTTCCTGCCCAATCCGGTCGTCCGCAAGGTCGGCGACCGCTACGAATTCGCTCTGCTCAAGGACTCGATGGGTCGCGTCCGTTCGTTCTACGGCAATGTCGGCATCGCCCTGCGCGCCTATGTCTACCTGCTGGAACTCGGCAAGGAACATATCGCCGAGGTGGCTGAGCATGCTGTCCTCAACGCGAACTACATCAAGGCGAAACTCAAGGATGTCTATAATGTGAAGTATTCGAACGACACGCTCCACGAAACGGTATTCGACGATTCCAAACTGCCCAACCATGTCACGACGATGGATGTCGCCAAGGGACTCATCGACCGTGGCTATCATCCGCCGACCGTCTACTTCCCGCTCATCGTCCACGGCGCCCTTATGGTCGAACCGACCGAGACCGAGAGCAAGGAGACGATGGACGGTTTCATCGACGCGCTGAAAGACATTGCCGAGAAGGCGGCAAGCGATCCGCAGTCGATCCTGAACGCCCCGACCAAGACCTACATCAAACGGCCCGACGAGACGCTGGCGGCACGCAAACCGGTCCTCAAATACGGCGCGGAAAAATAATCTTTACGACATTATCACCTGCCGCTGCAACCGCGATTCGAATTCGTCGGCGGTGAGCGGTTTGCTGAACAGATAGCCCTGAAACTGATCGCAGCCCAGTAGGATGAGGAACTCCAACTGCTCGGGCCTCTCGACCCCTTCGGCGACCACTTTGAACCCGAGGTTGTGGGCGAGTTTGATGAGCGAGGTGACGATGGTCACAGCGCGTTTGTCGGTCGGCAGGTTGTCGATGAAGGTCTTGTCTATCTTGAGCGTATCGAGCGGATAGTCCTTGAGTTTCGACAGCGACGAATAGCCGGTGCCGAAATCGTCTATCGAGAGGGTCACCCCCATTTCATGGAGTTCGGTGAGCTTCACGATGGCATCCTTTTCGTTGCGGACGATGCCGCTTTCGGTGATCTCGAGTTCCAGCCACATCGGATCGAGTCCGCTCTTTTCGATGGTGTCGCGGATGCGCCGGATGAGGTCGGGATGGCGGAACTCGAACGGCGAGAGGTTGACCGAGACCTTCTTCGGGACGAAGCCGTCGTCCTGCCACGCGCGGTTCTGACGGCAGGAATGGTAGAGTATCCGTTCGCCGATGTCGACGATGCTACCGTTCTGCTCGGCGATCGGGATGAAGTGACTCGGCATGATGAGTCCGTTTGACGAGTTCCAGCGGATGAGCGATTCCATGCCCAGCAGATAGCCGTAGCGATCGACCTTGGGCTGGAAGTAGGGGACGAACTCGTCGCGGGTCACCGCGTCGCGAAGCATCCGTTCAATGGTGACGCGCTCGGTCATGTCGGTGTTGAGTTTCTCGTCGAAAAATCGGTGGGCGCCGCCGCCTGATTCCTTAACGGCGAACATTGCGGTCTCGGCGTTCTTGACCAGTTCCTCGGGCGACTTGGCGTCGAGCGGGAAGAAACAGAGTCCCATGCTGGCCGATATCCGCACCTCCTGTCCCACGATCTGGAACGGTCGTTCGACCGCTTCCCACACTTTCTGCACGACATTCAGGGTGTCCTCGACCCGCGCGATGTCGGAGAAGAGGACCATAAAACGGTCGTCGCCGAAGCGGCCGACCACGTCATGGTCGCGGACGATGCCGCGGAGGCGTTCGGCGAGCCCCGCCAGTATCGCGTCGCCGCCGGGGGTGCCGTAGATGCTGTTGATATGCTTAAATTTGTCGATGCCGATGGCCATCGCGGCGAAAAGCTGGCCGCGATTGCGCGCCTTCATGATCTCAACGCCCAGTCGCTGGATGAAGGAGTCACGGTTGGGAAGATTGGTGAGCCGGTCATGCGAGATGTAGAAGATCGCCTTGCGCTCGGTCTCGGAAAGAGTTTCCTTCATATGTTCGCGCTGAAGCGCCTCGTTGGCCAGCCGGGCGTTCGCCTCCTCGAGGTGACGTTCCTTTTCGTTGAGGGCGCGCCGCGCTTCACGTTCAAGCGTTATGATCTGGGCAAGACCCTTGGTCAGCAGTCCGAAACACAACGTGATGATGAGGTCGAGGAAGAGGAAGACGATACCGTACAGTACCCAGCGTTCCATACTGTCCACGCCGAAGTGGATGATATCGAGATCGTAATGGAGGAAGTGATACGACAGAAGGGTGAACAATATCGTGTTGGCGACGAGCGCTGAAATGGCGGCGTTGAAACTGACCAGCAGCGCGATGAGCGGCGGCAGGGAAAAGAGCGACAGATAGCCCACCACCGGGGAACTTTGGAAAAATACGCTCGAAAAGAAGATCATGAGCCCGATACCCATCCGGATGCGTACCGGGATGCGGCGCAGAGCCATGACCGTCATCGCAATGCCGTATACGGTCACCGCAAGGATGGTCGCCAAGTATGCGTCGGAGGCAAAGGCGTCGTGTATCGTCAGTGCGCAGAGGGCGAGTCCCACCACGAGCGCCAGCGGATAGATGATGGTGAAAAGTTGTTCTCGCCAACGGTCGAGATCCTGTTCGGGGTCGTAACGGCTGACCTCGAGGAGGTGTTTCCAGAATTCGACCATGCGGTTGATCATTTTTCTTCCCGTGCGGCAAGATAGCGATCGACCAATTGTGCGGCCAAGCCGGTGTAGGCGGCCGGCGTCAATGAACGCAACCGATCGCGGTCTTCTTTCGGCACCTTTGTCAGGGTGTCGACGAATCGGGCGAGGGCGGCGGCGTCTATCCGTTCGCCGCGCGTCAGTTCCTTGAGCCGTTCATAGGGCTTTTCTTCGCCGTGCATCCGCATCACCGTCTGTATCGCCTCGGCGAGCAGTTCGGGGTTCGCCGCAAGGTCGTTGCGGGTGGCCGCTTCATGAAGTTCCAGCTTGCCCAGACCCTTGCGGGTGCTCTTGAGGGCGATAAGCAGGTGGCCGAAGAGCGTCCCGAGATTGCGTAGGGTGGTGCTGTCGGTGAGGTCGCGCTGGAAGCGGCTGACGAGCAGTTTTTCCGAAAGATGCCCCATCAGGGCGACCGCCATCCCGCAGTTCCCCTCGCTGTTCTCGAAATCTATCGGGTTGACCTTATGCGGCATCGTGGAGGAGCCGACCTCGCCGGCAACGGTCCGTTGCCGGAAATAACCGAGCGATATGTAGCCCCAGAGGTCGCGGTCGAGATCGACCACGGTCTGTGCAGTCCGCATGAGCGTCTGGAGCAGTTCGGCGATATGATGGTAGGGATTGATCTGGGTGGTGTAGAGGAGCGGCGTCACCCCCAGTTTTTCGTTCAGGAATCGTTCCGCGGCGGCGATCCAGTCGATCTTGGGCAGGGCGACGGCATGGGCGTTGAAGTTGCCGGTGGCGCCGTTCATCTTCGCCTCGGGGCGCCAGTCGCGCAGTTTTTTTATCTCGCGGTCGAGGCGCGCGGCGAACACGACGAACTCCTTGCCGACGGTGGTGGGGCTTGCCGGTTGGCCGTGGGTGCGGGCCATCAGCGGCACCGCGCGCCACTGCCGGGCGTTCTGGGCGAGCGTGCCGCGAAGTTCTTCTAGATGGCGGACCATTTCGTCGCGGCCGTCGCGGAGCATCAGGGCGTAGGCGGTGTTGTTGATGTCCTCGGAGGTGCAGGCGAAGTGGACCCATTCGCCGATACGGGAAAGTCCCGTCGCCGCGAGCTGCTCCTTGATGTAATACTCCACCGCTTTTACATCGTGGTTGGTCTTTGACTCATATCCCTTGACCAATTTCGCCGATTCGATGTTGCATCCGCGCGCCACGGCGCGTATCGCGTCAATATCGCCGGCGTTCACCGGCGCCAGTTTGAGATCGGCCAGAAGGAATTCGAGCCAGAGCGCCTCGACCTGAACGCGCCGCCGTATCAGCCCGTATTCTGAGAAAATATCGCGAAGTTCTTCGACCTGCTTGCCATAGCGTCCGTCGAGCACCGAAAGGGCGCGGAGTTCCTGCATCGCTCACCTCTAAAAGAGAACATGCGCGATTATACACCGCAACGATAAAAAAAGCCACAAGTACTTTTACTTGCAAAAAAGCATGTGTTTCGTTATCCTTTCGATGCCTTGAGCCCGTTATTTCTAGGGAGGAGAATATGCGTTATTTCTGGTCTCTGGCGATCATTTCGACGATGCTCCTGTGCGTTTCTTGTGGCGAGGATGACTGTTATTACTGCGGCAAAGACATCACCAAAGGGGTGATACCCGATACCGAAACGCCGGTCATTCCGGTCGATAGGGGGACTTCCCAGCCCGATTCTTCTCTTACGCCGGACGATAACACGGAGGCGGTTGACGAAGCAACGAGCGATGGTAATGATCTCGACGTCGCCGAGATATCGGATCGGGATGTGGTGACGGCCGATACGATGGTGGTCATTCCGGAGACTACCTATTCAATGGGATGCGAAGAGAATGTGGCCCCCTCCTGTACCGAAACGAATTCCCTGCCACGGCATGAGGTGACGGTTCCCGAGTTCTCCATGGATATATATGAGATCACGAAAAAGGAGTATGCGGCGTGCATAGCCGAGGGTGGCTGTCTTAATGATCCCGACAACGATCTTCTGCTCTATAAGACAATGGCCGATTCGCCCTTCTGCGTACTCGACAACGGCACCTACACCGACACCCATCCGGTCAATTGCGTGAGTTGGCTGGGCGCCCGGGCTTATTGCGAATGGGTCGGCAAACGGCTACCCTCCGAAGCCGAGTGGGAACTCGCGGCGCGCGGCACCGACGGCCGTTACTATCCGTGGGGAGATACGCCGATCCCGAGTTGTGACAACTCCGTGCTCGAGGGTCCGGAGGATTGGGGCTGCGATCAGGGACTGTCTCTGCCGGTGGGGAGTAAGCCGCAAGGCATCAGTCCGTATGGTCTGTACGACATGGCGGGAAATATGTGGGAATGGGTCGAAGACGATTGGCATGATGACTATGGCGATCTTTCCCGTCCCGACGACGGTAGCGCGTGGGTTGATGCGATCCGTCCGCCCAATCGGGTCATACGCGGTGGTTCCTTCATGACCTCCGCCGAGGATAATAGCGAATTCCTCACCTATGCCCGCTTCGGCAGTCCGGCATACGATACCTATATCTCGCGCGGCTTTCGTTGCGCGCAGTGAGTATCACGCCTCTTCTTTTCCCGATCCTTTGCCGAGTTTCTGGACCTGATCGATGAAATCGTCCACATCCTTGAATTCCCGGTAGACGCTCGCGAAGCGGACATACGCTACTTTGTCGAGTCTCTGGAGGTGCTTCATCACCAGTTCGCCGATCGTCTGTGAAGAGACCTCGCGCCGGTCAAGGTCCTGTACGGTCCGTTCGATCTCCTTGACGACATTCTCTATCTGTTCCTGCGAAATGCTCCGCTTGCGGCAGGCGATCTCGAGACTGCGGACTATTTTCATTCGGTCGAACGGTTCGCGGACATCGTTCTTCTTGATCACTTGCGGCATCACCTCTTCGATCCGTTCATAGGTGGTGAAACGGCGTGAACAGGTGAGGCATTCCCGGCGGCGTCGGATCTCGCCGAAGTCTTTGATGGCCCGGCTGTCGATCACTTTATCTTCATCACTTCCACAGAAAGGGCACTTCATGATTCGTACTTATGTAGCGAGATCCCCGATTCCTTGAGCATCTCGGCCGATAGGTCGTCGGTATAGCCTTCGGCGTAGACGATCTTCACGATGCCGGCGTTGATGAGCATCTTGGTGCAGATGACGCAGGGATGGGTGGTGCAGTACAGGATAGAGCCCTCTATGCGGATACCGTGGTGGGCCGCTTGAATGATGGCGTTCTGCTCGGCGTGAAGGCCGCGGCAGAGTTCATGCCGCTCGCCCGACGGTACTTTGAGCTTTTCGCGCAGACAGCCGGTCTCGCTACAGTGGGCTACGCCGGTCGGCGCGCCGTTGTAACCGGTGGCAAGCACCCGTTTCTCACGGACGATCACCGCTCCGACACTGCGCCGCAGGCAACTTGACCGTTTCGCCGCGAGCCGGGCGAACTCCATGAAGTATTCGTCCCACGAAGGGCGTATGCGCGGATCCATCACTTCACCAACGGGAATTTCATACAGAGTTTCCGAACCTCGGCGGTCACCTCGTCGAGCACCGTCTTGGCGATGACCGTCTCATCGACACCGCCCTTGGGCAGTTCATTGGTCTTGATCGCCATGATGACCTTGTCCATCAACCGCACCACCTGCCGTGCGTCGTCCTCTTTGAGACCGCGGGTCGTGATGAACGGCGCGCCGACGCGGATGCCGCTGGTCACGAACGGGCTTTCGGTGTCGAAGGGGACCATGTTTTTGTTAACGGTGATATGGGCCGCATCAAGCACATTCTGGACGATCTTGCCGGTCTTCCCCTTGTTGCGCAGGTCGACGAGCATGAGATGGTTATCGGTACCGCCCGACACCAGATCGTAGCCGAGCTTCGTGAATTCGTTCGCCATCGCGGCGGCGTTCTTGATCACCTGTCCCTGATAGGACTTGAACTCGGGACTCATCGCCTCCTTGAGGCAGACCGCCTTGGCGGCGATGATATGCATGAGCGGGCCGCCCTGCATGCCGGGGAATACGGCCGAATTGAGTATCTTCTCGTACTCTTTCTTGGCGAGTATGAGTCCGGCGCGGGGACCGCGCAGCGTCTTGTGGGTGGTGGTGGTCACGAAGTCGGCATAGGGAACCGGGCTCGGGTGGTGGCCGGTGGCGACCAGCCCCGCGATGTGGGCCATATCGACCATGAAATAGGCTTTCACCTTATCGGCGATGGCGCGGAACCGCGGAAAATCGAGAGTACGGGGATAGGCCGAGGCGCCGGCGAGGATCATCTGCGGTTTGTGGGCGATGGCGAGCCGTTCCAGCTCGTCATAATCGATGCGGCCGGTCTCCTTCGAGACGCCGTAAGGGATTATCTTGTAGAGTTTGCCCGAGAAATTGACCGGACTGCCGTGGGTAAGATGGCCGCCGTGGTCGAGGTTCATCGCGAGGATGGTGTCGCCCGGCTTGAGCGCCGCGAAATAGACCCCCATGTTGGCCTGCGAACCGCTGTGGGGCTGGACATTGGCGTACTCGGCGCCGAACAGTTCGCACGCCCGTTTCTTGGCGAGCTGTTCCGCTTTGTCGACCACCTCGCAGCCGCCGTAATAGCGCTTGGCGGGATAGCCTTCGGCATATTTATTGGTGAGGATGGAGCCCTGCGCCTCCATCACCGCCTTCGAGGTGAAGTTCTCGCTCGCGATGAGCTCAAGGCCGAATTCCTGCCGCTCCGCCTCCTCTTCGATGATCTTCGCGATCTCGGGGTCCACCGACGGAATGTGTTTCAGATCAAGCATGGAAAATCCTCCACAAAAAGTTCAGGGTCCGAACGGAATGCGATTCTAACGGTGTAGAAAATGTTTGTCAACCATTTGCCGCCTCGGCCGAGAAACCGCGGGTGGCCAGACGGCGGCGCGTTTCATCGCCCCAGCGCATTTTCGCGGCGAGGAGGCGCGCTATTTCCCGCTCCTCGGCGACGGTGTAGACCGCCCGTAGTTCACGGTCGGTGAAAAGCGAACGGGCCTTTTTCTGCACCAGTTTCATGCAGAAGAAGAGGAATCCCTTTTTGTGCCGTTTCATCTCGGCGGCGTAGGCTTCGAGCGTCCGCGCATCGTCGAGATACTTCATCCCTTTCAGTTTTTCGGCCGCCGCGAGCGCATCGTCGCGCGAAAAGCCCTTTTCAATGAGCTTGTCGATGAGTTCGGTGGAAAAATGATCGCGCCGCGCCAGAAGCGCGAGCCCCTGTTTGAGACAGCTGGCGGGGCCGGTGTCAGCTGAGTTCGAATTCGTCATCGCTCACCGGTTTGCCGGCGGCGGCCGGGTTCTTCTCGACCTTCTGGCCGAACTGGTTCCCCTTGTCGTCGAACGCGCTCCAGTCGCCGTCGCCCGATATCGCGACCCCCTTCATGCGGAGCACCAGATCGTCGGGGCTGGTGGCGTTGTCGAGCGCCTCTTTCTGGGTGATATGGCCATCGCGGAACATCTGATAGATCGACTGGTCGAAGGTCTGCATCCCGTAGTTGGTATGACTCCGCTCGATGACGCCGTGCAACTCTTTGAGGCGCGTCATATCGTAGATGAGCTCCCTGACCATCTGGGTGTTGAGCAGCACCTCGACCGCCGGAACACGCCCGCGACCATCCTTGTTTTTGAGGAGTCGCTGGGAAACCGCAGCGGTAAGAACCGCCCCCAACTGCTGGCGCACCTGCGGCTGCTGATTGGTGGGAAAGGCGCCGACGATGCGGTTGATCGTCTCGGCGGCGTCGAGGGTATGGAGCGTCGAGAGAACCAGATGGCCCGTCTCGGCGGCGGTCAGCGCTATCTCGATGGTCTCCAAATCGCGCATCTCGCCTACCATGATGACATCGGGGTCCTGCCGCAGGGCGGAGCGCAGGGCGCGCGAGAAATTCATGGTGTCAAGCCCCACCTCGCGCTGATTGATGATCGATTTCTTGTCGCGCAGTAGGAATTCTATCGGATCCTCGATGGTGACGATATGGCAGGTGCGGTTCGCGTTGATGTGTTCGATCATCGCGGCGAGCGTCGTCGATTTACCGGAACCGGTCGTGCCGGTCACCAGAATGAGGCCGCGTTTCTGGAGCGCCACTTTTTTGAGGATGTTGGGGAGGAGCAGTTCGTCGAGCGGTTTGACCGAGAAGGGGATGATACGGAAGACCATGCCGATACTGCCGCGTTGGCGGAAGACATTCATGCGGAAGCGGCCGACACCGGCGAGACTGTACGCGAGATCGAGTTCGTTCTGTTCCTTGAACTTACCGCGCTGTTCCTCGTTGAGCGCCTCTTCGACGATCACATCCATCTGTTCGGGCTTGATGGGTCCGAACTCTTCAACTTTCACGAGCTGCCCGTTGATGCGGAACACCGGCGCCGAGAATGTTTTGAGGTGGATGTCGCTCGCCGATATCTTCGCCGCGAGGGCGAGGATCTCCTTTAACTTGGCATCGGCTGGCATGGTTTACTCTCCGCTTTTTTTCTTTCCCTTGGGGGCGGGGTCAGGGGCCCCAGTTGACTTTTCCTTCTTTTCCTCCACCGGTTCGGCATCGGCCTTGAGATTGTGCAGTTCCTTCACCTTGGCGACGATCCCCTTGAGCAGTTCGGGCTTCTCGCGCAGCGTCTGCGCCACGTTGCCGGCCCCCTGCCCGAGCCGCTCGTCGCCGTAGGAGTACCAACTGCCCGACTTCTGGATGACGCCGTCCTTCTCGGCCTGCCCCACCAGATCGGAGAGTCGGTCGATCCCCTTGCCGAAGGTGATGTCGAAGATCGCTTCGCGGAAGGGGGGGAACATCTTATTCTTGATGACCTTCGCCTTGACCTGCGCGCCGACTACCTCTTCGTGTTCCTTGATGTTGGCGATGCGTCGCACATCGATCCGTATCGAGGAATAGAACTTGAGCGCGTTGCCACCGGTGGTCGTCTCGGGGTTGCCGAACATGACGCCGATCTTCATGCGTAACTGGTTGATGAAGATGAGGCAGGTCTTCGATTTGGATACCGCGCCGGTCAGTTTCCGGAGCGCCTGCGACATGAGCCGCGCCTGCACGCCGACCTGACTGTCGCCCATCTCCCCCTCGATCTCAGAGCGCGGGACCAGCGCCGCGACCGAGTCGATCACGACCACGTCGACCGCGTTGCTGCGGACGAGCGTCTCGGCGATCTCGAGCGCCTGTTCGCCGAAATCGGGCTGTGAGACGATGAGCGATTCGACCTGTATGCCGAGTTTCTTCGCGTAGGTGATGTCGAAGGCGTGTTCGGCGTCGATGTAGGCCGCCGCGCCGCCCCGTTTCTGGACCTCGGCAACCGCGTGCATGGCGAGCGTCGTCTTGCCCGATGCCTCGGGGCCGTATATCTCGACGATGCGGCCGCGGGGATAGCCCCCGATCCCCAGCGCGATATCGAGGCTTATCGAGCCGCTCGGGATGACCGGGATGTCGGCCTGCACTTCGTCGCCCAGATACATGATGGAACCCTTGCCGTACTGTTTCTCGATCCCCTTGAGCACCCCGTCAAGAACGCTTTTCCGTTTTTCGTCCATTGTCTCCCTCCGGTTAGACCTTCTTTTTTTTCTGAGTGTGGAATATCTCGTACATGATGTCGGTCATGATGACGGTGCGGCGGTAGCGATCCTCGGCGTTCTCCAGTATGATCCGCCAGCCCCATTCGTCCTTTCCCTCCGAAACGATCTTCGCGCCGTTCTTGAGATCGTGCAGGACCCCCTGCAGGGTCTTCGCCTGTTTGTGGACCGTTTTGCCGCGCTCGGTCGAGAAGAACTCGTAATTGCGGTTCCGCGTGAGGGTGCCGTCCACGAGCATCGCGATGAGCGTCGCATCGTCGCGCTCAGCCCAGTTGACCGTACTTTCGGACGTCATGGCCTGATCCCCCTTACACTTAATAATAGAGCTGTCCCCGTTCGGTGCGGATGACCTGTTCTCCTTGGGCGCCGGGCAGATAGACGGCATTCTGCACGGCACGGCCGTTCTTCACCGTGGCGCCGGCGCCGACCACGAGCCACGATCCTATCTCGGGCATTCCCGTCAGTTTCGCGCCATCGCCGATGATGACCGGCGGCAGTACCGGGACCGCCGGCAGTTTTATTTTTTTGCCCAGAAGCACCAATTGATCGGGCGCCAAGCCGTATGCTTTCATGAGTTGCGGTATCGGGTAGGAGAGCGGCAGATGACCAAGCAGATCGAACGATGCGTCGATGAGCGATGCGGGTGTGCCGGTATCGTACCAGCGTCCGTCGATGAAAAAGCCGAGAATGTCGGCCCGTTCGCGCACGAGCCGTTGATAGACCTCGGAAGTTATCGAGTAGAATATCCCGGCCGGGAGATAGTCGAACAGCCCCGGTTCGATGATATGGATGCCGCTGAATATCGCATTGGCGGAGGGCGCCGTGCCGAAAGGCGATCCGTCGAGCATTCGGATGAGTCGTCCATCCGCCCCGGCGGCGACCACCGCGTGCTCCTGTTCTTCCTGCGCCCGGATGAGGCCGAGTGTCACCAACGCATTTTTCGATGTGTGGAAATCAAGCATCTTCTCAAGGTCGAAATCAAATATCGTATCGGCGTTCATGACGAGAAACCGCTCGTCGGTATGTTCCTTCATGCTCGCGATGCTGCCGCCGGTGCCGAGTATCTCTTTTTCGAACAGGTAAGAGATCTTTACCCCGAACCGGCTCCCATCGCCGAGATGTTCCTTCATCTTTTCCGGCATATGGTGAAGATTGATGTAAATTTCAGTGATGCCGTAATGTTTCAGAAAGCAGATATTGTACTCGATGACCGGCACGTTGAGAACCGGCACGAGTGGCTTGGGTATTTTATCGGTTATCGGCTTGAGGCGCGTCCCGAAACCGGCTGAGAGGATGAGCGCCTTCATTTCTTTTCGCCGTCGAATTCGGGAATATAGGGGGAGAGGAGCGCGAGCATATCCTCCATTTCAAGGCGGCACAACGCGTCGCGGACATAGCCGAGCGTCGGGCGGACGAAGGGGAGGAACCACTCTTTGCCTTTCACCTGATGCAGGTAGATGAAACGGCCCGAATCCTTCATTTTGCGCTGGAGCGTCTGAAGGAAGAAGGCGTGCCGGAAACGTTCTTTATCGCCGAAGGCCTCGCGCGCCACCTCGTTGTATTTCCAGTAGTGATCGAGCAGGTGGTCGAGTTCTGCCGGAGTAAGCACGGTGTAGGAATCGCGCAGAAGCGCTACCAGATCATACACGACCGGCGCCATCAATGAATCCTGAAAATCGATGATGACCGGCCCCTTTTTGGTCAGCATGATGTTTTTCGACTGGAAGTCGCGATGGGCGACAATGTAGGGGGTGCGCGTCAGTTCGAGCGACACCTTTTTGAACCGCTTTTCGAGTTTCGGCCAGAGATTCTTCCACGACGGGTGGTAGACCCGTTTCTCTATCATGTATTCGTAGAAATGGCGGAATTCCAGCATGAAGAGCGCCTGATCGAAGGACCGTGTATCGGCGGGCGAATCGAACTTTTTCCGCTTGGCCATGGCGCGTTGCCAGACAATGAGCAGGTCGAGCGCCGTGCGGATGGCGGTCATTTTTTTGTCGGGATCGGCCTCGATGCGGGCAAAAAGTGTCGCGTCGCCGAGGTCTTCGAGCAGGGCGCGTCGCTCCTCCGGATCGGTGTGAAGGACCGCCGGGACCGGTAGCCCCAGCACTGCGAGAAACTTCTGCATGCCGAGGAAGTCGACCCACGAGTCGCCGCGGCCGAATTCGCCCGGTTTGGTGTAGGCGACCGTCATGAGGATGACGCTCTCCTTCCCGAAGCGGATGCGGTGATAGAGACGGCCCGATGCGTCGCCGAAGAGCGGTTCTATCGTGAATTCCAGTATTGCGCGTCCTTTCCAGCCTTTCAGTAGGGAAAATACCGCATATTCAAGGTTCCGGTCCATGTCACTTTTGCTCCAGCTGTTCGTAGAGTTCCTCGATGACCATGAAGTAGTAGGGAAGACAGAATGCCGCCGGCGCGAACGCGGTCCACCCTGCGCCGCCGGTCAGTTGGTAGCCGGCGATGAACAGCAGGGCGATGACGAGATACAGCGACAGGGCGGTGAGAAAAAGAGGCCAGCGATACCCGGCCCCGCTGCGGTAGCTCTCCATGCAGGCGTCTATCCCGAATTTATCGCGGGTCGCTGCGTGGCCGAAGGCAAAGGCGAAAAAACTGAAGAACAGAACCGACGGCAGTATCAGCGCGGCGAAACCAATGATAAGGAGCGGCAGAACGAAGAGGGTGATTATCGTACCGTTCTTGAGGTTGTGCCAGATGCGGCCGAAATTGCGTTTGACGATGTCGGGTTTTTCTTCGCGGTCGGCGAGCCGGATCGTATCGACCAGCATCATCAGGAATATCCCCTCAAGACCCACAACGAGGAGAAGCCCGAGCGGAATCGAGTGGAGAAAGCCGAGAGGGGGCAGTACGGCGAGAATGCCGAAGGGGATCACCTTCCAGAAATTGGCGCGGTACTGTATCCACGCTTGGTCAAGTGCGCCCGACAGATCGAGCCCGTCGCGCGCGGCGGTTCTTTCATCCATGCAACTCCTCCTCAAGATGCCGCCCATTGTATCTCATCACGACCGGACGGTCAACTTTATTGCCGCGATGCGTAGTTGCTTTTTTCCGTCACTTTATTATGATGACCCGTGTGTTTTTTGTGAAATGAGCAATGAAGACCTATCTGACCGCATTTCTCATATCGTTCGCCTTCTTGGTGGTGGTCACGCCCATCCTCATACATTACGGGCGGAAGTGGGGGTTCGTCGATGCCTCGAACCGGCGTACCATCCATCAGGGACGGATCCCGCGTATTGGCGGTGTCGGCATCTCTCTGGGCACACTACTGCCGCTCGTGCTTCTCAATTTCTACCACAACGGCGTTTCCGAGGTCTTTTTCAGTTCGCTTTACAATCCGCTCATCATCATCGGCGGCGGTCTACTCATCAGCGTCCTTGGTCTGATCGACGATATCAAGGGGGTGGCGGCCCGCTGGAAATTTCTGTTCCAGATAGCGTTGGCGGTGACGGCCTATTATCTCGGCTTTTCCATCGAAAAGATCTCGACGCCGGTTGGTTATTTTGATTTCGGTTATTTCTCGCTGCCGATAACGGTCCTGTGGATCGTCGGCATCATCAACGCATTCAATCTTATCGATGGGATGGACGGTCTTTCCTCCGGCATCGCCTTCTTCGTTTCGATCACGATACTGATCCTTGCCTTACACAACAACATCCAGTTCGTCGCCCTTATCTCGGCGGCGCTCGCCGGGGCGGTGGTCGGTTTTCTGGTTTACAATTTCAACCCGGCCAAGATATTCATGGGCGATTCGGGCTCGATGTTCATCGGCTTTATTCTTGCGGTTCTTTCGCTCAAAGGGGCATCGAAACACTCGACGCTCGTTTCGGTTCTTGTTCCCATCGTTGCGATGGGAGTGCCGATACTCGATACGACCCTCGCCTTTGTCCGTCGTTTTCTGCGCAATCAGCCGCTGTTCATGGCCGATCGTCAGCACATACACCATATTTTGTTGTCGAAAGGGTGGAACCAGCGGCGCGTGGTCATATCGCTCTACGGCATCACGGTCATCTTCACCGCGCTCGCTCTTTTCTCCATCTTTCTCAAGGATCGCGAGGCATTCCTCATCATCGCCGTTTTCTCGATAGTGGTGGTGGTCCTCATCACGCGGCTGGGGTACCTCGACATGCTTCTCAGCAAACACCGGACAGGACGCGAGAATCGCACCGAGGATCTGCTCGAAAATATACTCATCGAGCGGCTGAGTCGGATGCCGCTACGCGAGATGGAGGAGCTCATCTTCTCACTCCCGATACGAGGATTCACCTTCATCACCGATGAGGGGGAGACTCTTTTCGAATCGGGCGAAAAGGATCCGGTCAACTTCCTCGACATCCCGGCCGACAAGGAACACTTCCTGCGGCTGTATTGGAAAGGGGTGGTGCCGACCATCAATTCGCGCGAATCGCTGATGTTCACCATCATCGCGAAATCGCTCCTCTCCTTCTTCGGCGCTGAAAAAAAAAGAACGTTGCGAACTTGACTTGACGACACGGTATGCATAGAATGGCCTCCGCACAACGGTTCACAGATGGTGGAATATGACGACACGCACGAAGGAACAGAAGGGGCTCAACAAGTTGAAAGAATACCGCGAGAACAAGCTCATCAGCAAGACAGAGCTTGCCCGCAATGCCGAAATATCGCTGGTCACGCTCGATCGCATCGAGAAGGGCTACGCCTGCCGCATGGCGACCAAACGTAAGATACTCGAGGCGCTCGGCATGGACATCGCCGAGACCGGCGATATCTTTTCCGGCGATGACCGCTGAGCGGGTTTCGTTCGGCGATATCCTGCAACATCATCACCACCGCATAATGAGAGGGACAACATGAGATCAATTCTTCTCGTCGCCATCGCGTGCATCGCCGTATTCGCGGTATCCTGCCGGACCGCCCCGGTGACCGCCGATTACGCCAAAACCTACGGCGAGGCGTATGCCAAGGGGTTCGAGGACGGCTTCAATAAGGCGAAGTCGCTCAACACCGGCGGCGGGGCATTGGGCTCTCTTTCCGGCGGTGGGTACGGCAGCTACAAGGATCCCTATTATGATGATCCCTACTATGGGGATTACGGTGCGGTCGACAAAGAATCGCTCGCCTACGCCGTCCAGAAGAACGATCTCAAAAAGACCAAGGAGCTGATCGAAGGGGGGCGCGCCGTCGACGAGCTGGATCCGAGCGGCTACACTGCCCTACAACTCGTTGCGCGGCTTGGTTTTCAGCCGATCGCCGAATACCTCATTGAAAAAGGGGCCAATGTCAATTTTCAATCTTCCGACGGCTATACCCCGCTCAAAGAGGCGGTCACCTATCGCAAGGCGGCGATGGCCGAGATGCTCATCAAAAAGGGGGCCGACATCAACTTCACCGACAACACCGGCGCGAGCATCCTTTATTATGCGGCACAGGCGGGCGATCAGGCGTTGGTAAAAATGCTCATCGAAAAGAAGGTCGCGCTCGAACAGAAGACCACCACCGGTTGGAGCCCGCTCCTTATCGCCGCCTCATACGGATTTCATCCCATCGTGACCCTTCTTGCCGATGCGGGCGCCGATGTCAACGCCCGCGAAACGACCTCCGGCAAGACGGCGCTGTTCTACCTCATCCCCTCCGGCAACCTCTCCACGATAAAACTCCTGCTCGACAAGGGAGCCAAGATCGATATGCCCGACAACGCCGGCGATACCCCGCTGCTGCTTGCCAAGCGGCTCGGCCAGCAGGCGGTGATCGATCTGCTCGAACAGAAGAATGTGAAGCCGATGTAGCCCGCCGGCTGACCGAAAACCCCTGCCATTTCAGGAATATCCGTAAAAATTCTGTTGACTTCCCAATAAATAGGCTACAATGGTGGCACTAGAGAGGCGACCCCGTTCCGTCACAACCGGTAAGAAGTGGAGTGTTCAGAGATGATAACCGAAAAGGAGAAAGCCATGAAGATCACCGTGATGCTGGCGGCGCTTGCCGCGCTGTTCCTTATCGCCTGCGGCGAAGAGGCCGATCCGGCCCCCGACGCCGGGAAGACGACCGGACAGGTCCTGTTCGACGCCTATAAGAACTACACCGAGAACAGCGACGGTACCACCACCACGACCCCCGACAACTCCGATCCCGCGACCGGCATGCCCTGCGACGAGAAAGAGGGGATCGACAGCAACGGCGACGGCGTGATCACCGACTGCAACGGCGGCGGCTCGGTCCCGGGCGATCCCGGCACCGGCGGCGGCTACGGCGCGATGCCGCTGTGCCCCGAGATCATCGGCCTTAACTTCGACACCTGCCGTCCCGAAATGGGTCGCCCGCTCTTCATCATCGACTTTGGCCGTTCCTGCGTGCTGGGGATGAAGTGCGAATACAACGGCACCGAACCGGCCTGCCCGATGGTGTGGGACCCGGTCTGCGGCACCGACGGCTGGACCTACGATAACGAGTGCTTCGCGAAGATCGCGGGCGTCGGCGTGGCCTATTGGGGCGAATGCATCGGCGAACCGCCCTACCCGTGCCCCGATGTCATGATAGAGGAGCCTTTCTGTGAGGATGGTTCCTATCCGGAGAAAATGTTCGATCCCATGGGCTGCTTCATCGGTTTCGAGTGCGTCTGGTACAACGACCCGAACTGTCCCGATCTCGCCTATCCCGCCCCCGATTTCTGCCCGAACGGCAAGATAGAGTATGTGTACGATGCGGCGACCGGCTGTCATGTCGCTTTCGAATGCGTTGAATATACCGACCCGACCTACTGCAAAATGGACTCCGACTGCGGCGCGGGGATGTACTGCATGAACGGAGTCTGCAACTACGGCGACCCGTTCGAATGTCCCGCCATCGATATGATGATGCCCGACTGCGGCGAAAACATGAAGCCCGAACCGATCTATGACGCCGCCGGGTGCCTCATCGACTACGCCTGCCCGCTCTAGTAAATTTCCCCCTTACCATTCCTCAAAAAAACCTTGACGCGCCAAACAAGAAGGCTACAATCTATTTCTGGATAATCGCCTCGGAGGCGATCTATGAGAAATACAATATATGCCGTCGGCAAGGCGAAACTTGGAGCGCTGGAGCAACGATTCCTCTCCTATTCCCAACTGCGGCGACTCACCGTAGTGCGTTACGGTCAATTGCGCGAAGAACTCTTCCTCACCGCCGCGCAGGAAAAAAGAATGCTTTCCCGTCTGGCCCGTTCCGGCATGATCGTCCGGTTGAAACGGGAGGTATATCTGGTCCCTTCCCGGCTCCCGCTCGGCGGGGCATGGAATCCGGGAGAGAACCTGATACTGCAGGAACTGATGCGCGCGTCGGACGACGGCGTTTACCAACTGTGCGGATTGCAGACCTTTAACCGCTACGGCTTCAGTGAGCAGATCGCGGCGCGCGTATACTGTTATAACAATCGGATATCGGGCGAGAAGGTCATTGCCGGACTGGAATTCACTTTCATCAAAGTGGCGGACGGACGGCTGGGCGGAGTGGAGCGTCTCGAAACTCCCGAGGGGGCGATCATGATCATGCCCACCAAGGCGCGCGTCCTCATGGACGCCGTGTACGACTGGTCGCGGTTCAACACTTTGCCCCGAGCCTATGAATGGATTACGGCCGCGGTGCAGCAGGAAGGATCTATAGCCGTGGAACTGGCCGAGATGGCGGTGCGGTACGGCAATCAGGGGACCGTGCGGCGTATCGGTCATCTGCTCGACCGTCTCACGGAAGAAAAGGGATGGAAGAAGAAAATGTTGGGAGCGCTAAGCGCCGCCTCCTCTCTTTTCCCGCTGATCCCCGGCCGTCCGGCAAAAGGAAAGATAGATCGCGAATGGGGGGTGCAGGTCAATGAGTAACGTTTTTTCGGTATATCTGGCCTTGCGGAATTCACCGGCGGTGCTTCGGGAATTCATCGATGCCACCGCGCAGAGGACGGGTTTCCGGAGAGAATTGATCGAAAAGGATCTCTATTGCTCGGTCCTCCTCGAAAGGCTGGCCGGAGAACTGCCGTCGCATATCGTTTTCAAGGGCGGCACCTGTCTCAGTAAGGTGCACGCCGATTTCTACCGACTCAGCGAGGATCTCGATTTCGCGGCCGACCTTCCGCCCGGAGCGTCACGCACTACGAAACGCGCGCTCATTGAGTCGGCGAAACGGACATGGACGGCCATGGTAAAAGACCCGTTACCGGGGATCACCGAAGCGGTGCCGCTCAAAGGAGCGAACGAATCGACGCAGTATGTCGGGGCATGGGTTTATCGTTCACTCATTTCCGGATCCGAGGAAAAGGTAAAGGTCGAATTCGGCCTGCGCGAACCGCTACTCCTGCCGCCGGAAGAGAAACCGGCCAAAACGATACTGCTCAATCCGATGAGCGGGCGCGGACATCTTCCTCCTTTCACCGTCAGGGTCATGGCTTTTCAGGAGGTCTGGGCGGAGAAAGTGCGGGCGGCGCTGACCCGCAAAGGACCGGCGATACGCGATTTCTTCGATCTGGATCATGCCCTTCAACGGTCGGCCCTGAAACTTGACGATGAGCGGTTCGTGGAGATGGTGAGAAAGAAACTGGCGGTGCCGGGCAACGATCCCTTTTCTTTATCGGGAGAGAAGTTCGCGGTATTGAAACAACAACAGGAAGGTCAATTGCGGCCGGTCCTGCGCGCTCTGGAATACGAGGCATTCGAGCTGGAAAGGGTGTGGCGCCAGTTGCAACTATTGACCGAGCGGATCAGCTGAATCCGTTAGAATTTTCCGGCGATATTTAATCCATACACCGGCGGTTGTTTTGATTTGGGTCTTTCGGCGATATCTTTCTGCGGATTCGACCACTCAGAAGTATTGCCACCCATGATGAAAAAGACGGGAGATGCAGCCAGAAAAACACCGCCTACTGCGAAAAATCCAACCATGGCTTCTCCTGCGGGAGATAAGGTAGCGGTCCTCTCGCCTATGGAACTCTTTTTATAGATATTGTTATCCTCCAATATCCATGAACCAATGCCGACAAAGGCGAAGCCAAGTAATAGAGATATCCACCCAAGTCCCAAAGTTGTTTTTGGCGAGATGCTGAAATCGCTGTCGGGTTTTCGCTTCTTCGCCGGATCGTCCAAAGAATATTCCGAAAAGGCCGGAATGCAGAGTTCTGACAGGCAGATACCCCATTCCTTGTCGCCGAGGTCCTGTCCCTTGAAGCTTTCGGAATACTCAAGGATGCATTTCTCGTCGACTGTTCGGTCGCAAGAAGAGAGATTGTCGATCTTCACATGGTTGGTCAGACCGGAAGGCCATTCGACGAGAGCATACAATGAGTAATAGGAGAAATCATTCGTTTTGCGTAAGTCGTTAAGCTCATTGCCGGTCATAAAATTGACGGGTAGTTGGATGATCTGCGACCAGCCTTTTTTGTCCTTATATTGAACTCTGGCGGTTGTCCGATAGGCACCGAAACAACAGTTGCCGAAAAGCAGAAGACTCAATAACAGCGCGACAAGCCTTTTCATGGCGCTCCTTGGCTACTGCAACTTCTCGTAGCGCGCGGCGATGACCGCCTTGAAGTCGTCGGCGATGCGCGCCCACTCGACGATGTCGACCCGGAACGGCAGGTCCGTTTCGGCGAAAGCCTCGGCCAGCTCGGCCACCTGCGCGATCGGTAGAGGCGTGTCGGTGATAAGCGCGATATCGAGATCGGAGTAGGGTTTCGCGTTGCCGTTCACGCGCGAACCGAAGGCATGGATCGGCACTCCCGGCAGATGGGCGGCGAGCAGGTCGGCGATGAGCGCCCGCTCACGCGGGGTGATCTCAGCCATTGCGTGCTTCGAGATTCTTGAGGAGCAGTCTCGCATCGAGGGCGAACCGCACCGCCGCCTTGTACATCTCCTCGGCTATCTCTTCATTGTAGGTGTGGCTGGAAAGATTGCGGAGCCGATGATATTCGAACCACGGCGCGACATCGGCGATGAAGCGCTTTTCGGCGCCGATGCGGAACAATTCGCGGCGGGGCAGGCCGTCGACCGCGGCGCTCCCGAGGTCCTCTTCCAATGCCCGCTGGAGCAGTTTCCACGCCAGTTCATAGGAATATTCGAACCGCTTGACGACCGAGTCGCGGACGATGTCGTCCTTCGACAGAGCGAGCGCCTTCTCCAGAGAGGTGAGCGCTCGTTTGAAGTTGCTGAATACCAGAGCCATGACCGCCTCCCTCCGACATATCGTCACCGGAAGGGTAGCGGATGCGCGGTGAAAATGCAAATTTCATCATGGTGATATAAAAGAGGAAAGAAGTTGGTGGCCCCAGCAGGAGTCGAACCTGCGGCAGACGCGGATTAGGAATCCGCCGCTCTATCCATCTGAGCTATGGGGCCGCCCGGGGAAGGAATGGCATCGGGTCCTGCGGTTTGGAACCGATGCGCACCTCGAAATGGAGATGCGGGCCGGAGGAGCGTCCGGTGTTGCCCGAGAGCGCTATCTTGTCTCCCTGCTTGACCGTCTGACCCTCCTGCGCGATCAGTTTGCTGTTATGGGCATAAACGGAGAAGTAGTTGTCGGCGTGCTGGATGATGACCACATTACCGTAGCCGCCGTGGTCGGCCGAGAATATCACCTTGCCGTCGCCCGCCGCGACCACCGGGGTCCCTTCCGGTACGCTGATGTCTATCCCTTCGTGCATAGTGCCGTTGCGGACGCCGAAGGGCGAGGTGACCACCCCTTTCAGCGGCCAGATGAACTTCGCGTCGCCGGTCGCCTTGAGTTGTTTGCCCTGCGCACCGTGGGTCGTCGCGAGCGCCTGTTTGCCGGTGCCCACCGCCCTGCCAGTATCTTTCTTTTGTGAAGGAACGCTTTTCACTTTTCCGTCGGAGGGGGCCTTGACCCCCGGTACGAACAGGTATTCGCCCGGTTTCACCTCGTCGGCGGGGCCCATGGTATTCGCGGCCCGCAGTTTGTCAATGTCCACCTGATAGAGGAGCGATATCTTCTGCAGGTCCTCTTTGTCGCGCACTTTATGGTAGATGCCGTAGGGGTCGGCGCAGGCGGCGAGGAAAAAAAGAAGGAGGGCGATGCAGAACGACCGCACCGTCATTCCTGCACCGATCCGATGAGCTGATCGATCGTCTCCTGTCGTTCGGCGAGGTAGCGGTCGAGCCCTTCGGCGAGCGTCTGCGCGATGCCGGGATCGACGAAGTTGGCCGATCCGACCTGCACGGCGCGGGCGCCGACAATGAGGAAATCGAGCACATCACCCAGCGACGCGATGCCGCCCATCCCGATGACCGGAATTTTCACCGCCTTGGCCGTCTGCCACACCATCCGTAGCGCGACCGGTTTTATCGCGGGTCCCGACAGGCCGCCCACCTTGTTGCCGAGCACGAAGCGGCGCGTCCGGCGGTCTATCGCCGTCCCGACGAGCGTGTTGATGAGCGATACGGCGTCGGCCCCGCCCGCCTCGGCGGCGCGCGCCGTGAGGGTGATGTCGGCGACATTGGGCGAGAGTTTCACAATAAGCGTCTTGGCGGTGACCTTCCGCACCGCGGCGGTGAGCGATTCGATGAGCTTCGGGTCGGCCCCGAAGGCGCTGCCACCCTGTTTGACATTGGGGCACGAGAGGTTCATCTCGAGCGCGTCGATGCGGTCGTTCTCCGAAAGTACCGCCGCGAGTTTGACGAAGTCCTCTTCGGTGTAGGCGTAGAAATTGACGATGATCGCGGTGTCGTAGCGGGCGATCTTCGGCATCGTCTCGTCGAGGAATACCCGCGAACCGCAGTTCTCAAGGCCGATGGAGTTGAGCATCCCCGACGCCGTTTCGACGATGCGGATGCCCGGATTGCCGGGACGCGGTTCGAGCGAGATCCCCTTGGTGCAGAAGCCGCCGATGGCGTTCAGGTTGAGATAGGGTTCGAACTCGGGACCGTAGCCGAAGGTCCCCGAGGCGGTCAGTATCGGATTTTTGAGCGTCGTTTTGCCGATGTGGACGCGCAGGTCGGTCACTTTTTCTCCTCAAAAATAGAGCCGTCGAATATGGGGCCTTCTTTGCAAACGAGCACCGATGCGCCCGGCATCTGAACGCGGCAACCGAGACACGCGCCGATGCCGCATCCCATCCGCGATTCGAGCGAATGATGGTCGCGTATGCCGTGTTTCTTCGCTACCTCGTGGACCGCCGCCATCATCTTCTCGGGTCCGCAGGTGATGACCAGATCGGGTTTTTCCCCTGACTTGGCGAGCGCGTCGAGCTTCTGATGCGGGAAGAGCTTGTCGCCGAGCGACCCGTCGTCGCTCACGAAGTGGGCGGTGGCGATCTTGAGGTAGTCGTCGGTGAGATAACTCTGTTCGGCCGAACGGAAGCCGAGGATAAACCGTTTGTCCTGTGCCGTTGAGCGTTTCGCGGCGTAGTAGAGCGGCGCGATGCCGATGCCGCCGCCGATGAAACAGACACTGCCCGACTCATCGGGGAATGAATTACCGAGCGGCCCGGTCACCCGTACCGGCATCCCGACCGCTTGCCGTGCCATGAGCAAGGTTCCACGGCCGACCACCCGGATGAGGAGCGTCAGCATCCCGTCGTCCCAATCGAATATCGATATGGGGCGTGGCAGGAACGGGTCGGTGCGGCCGTCGCCGAAGGAGATCATCACGAACTGTCCCGGCAGCGGTTCCGGCTCGAAGGGTACCGCCATCAGGAAGCAGTCGTTGGCGACCGCCATCAGGTCGGCTATCTTGGTGACTATCGATCGCTGTTGCACGCATCCTCCAGCGTCCGGCGCATCACTATCGCATCCTCGGACGGCGCACTATAATACATTTTTCTCACGCCTACAACATTAAACGACATTTTTTCGTAGAGCCGGCGTGCCGAGAGATTGCTTGCGCGCACCTCGAGGTAGCAGGCGGCCGCTCCTCGGGCCGCGGCGAAAGCGAGCGCCTCGGTGACGAGTTCGATCCCGATGCCGCGCCGGCGCAGAGCGGGCGGTACCGCGACATTGATGATCTCCGCCTCGTCGGCCGCGAGCGACAGTAGCAGATAGCCGCCGATCACCCCCGTATCGCTCTGTGCAACAAAGTAATGCATATGGGCCGCCGCGTCGTCGTAGAGCGACGAGAAGATATTGCCGTTCTTCGGGTCGGCGAAGCTTTCGCGCTCGATGGAGAGCAGTTCTTCGATGTGATCGCGCATGAAGCGGCGGTCGGCCTGCATCGGGTCCCCCGCCGGCGGGCCGGCTTACTTGAGGTTCTCGGGGTTGAGCCCCTTCAGTTCCTTGAGGACGAACAGGCCGTCCTTGCGGACCAGCTTGCCGTCGAAATATATCTCGCCGCCGCCGTATTCGGGCGTCTGTATCATGACGAGGTCCCAGTGGACCTGACTGTGATTACCGTTGGGCGCTTCGTCGTAGGAGTTGCCCGGCGTGAAATGGATCGAACCGGCGATCTTCTCGTCGAAAAGGATGTCGACCATCGGCTTGACGACATAGGGATTGACGCCGATGGCGAACTCGCCGACATAGCGGGCCCCCGGATCGCTGTTGAAGATCTCTTCGAGCTTGGCGACATTGTCCCCTTCGACCTTGACGATCTTTCCCTTCTTAAAGGTAAGGATGACCTTCTCGAACTTCTTGCCGAGATAGACGGTCGGGGTGTTGTACTCGATAACGCCGTTGACCGACTCCTTGACCGGGGCGGTGAAGACCTCGCCGTCGGGGATATTCATCTGACCGGCGCATTTGATGATCGGTATCTTCTTGATCGAGAAGGTCAGGTCGGTGCGGCCCGGCCCTTTGAGATGGACCTTGTCGGTCTTCGACATCAGCTTCACCAGCGGGTCCATCGCCTTGTCCATCTTGGCGTAGTCGAGCGTGGTGACATTGAAGTAGAAGTCCTCGAACGCCTCGGTCGACATGGTCGAGCCCTGCGCGTAACTCGGGTTGGGGTAGGCGAGGATGCACCACTTGGTGTGCTTGACGCGCTGGTCGAAATGGACCGGCTGGACGTATTTCTGCATATAGTTCTTCATCTTCGCGCCCGGGATATCGGAAAACTCGTAGGAGTTGTTGCGGCCGTTGATGCCGATGAAAGCGTGCATCTTCTTCATCTTGAGGAGGTCGACCTCCTTCATGATGTCGAACCATGCGTCGCTTGCGCCGCCGATGAGTTTCCGCATGATGCGTTGGTCGTACAGGTTGACAAACGGCGTCGCACCGGCCGCCTGCACTTCGGTGACGAGCGCCTCGACCAGCGGTTTGGCCGCCTCGTCCTTCACCTCGATGAGGACATTCTCCCCCTTCTTGACGCGGCACGAGAAACGGACCAAATTCTTCGCCAGCTTTTCCAATCTCGGATCTTTCATCGCATGCTCCTTGCGTTGTTAGAGAACTTCAAGACGAATCGATGATGTCCGAAAGGGGGAGGCGAGTCAAGTTTCTCCCGTTCGAGAAAAAAAAGGATGAGGGGCAGGGCAGGTTTGAAAGGAAATAAGTGAACTTGGCAAGAGCCAAATTGAAGCCACTTTGCCCCGTTCAGGCCCCTCAATTAAAGTGGCGAATGAATCAAGAAGAATTTACCTGAAAAGAAAGGGGATGTCAACCCCTCTACCAAAATATTTATTATCGACCGCATCTTGCATGGTCATTAGGCAAAAAATCATGAACAATCGACCGCTTCATATTCGAGAAAAGTTCCCGCGAGTGTCCGGCCCAATATTTAGAGGTGTATTTATTTGACTTGGTGATGCCGATGCACTAGAATCGGCTCGCTGTGAACGGGAGTTCTCTGATGGAACAAAATGCGGTCATTACCTGTCCTTCCTGCGGTGTACAGTATCGGCGTCCTGCCAATATCCCGCCGGAAGGAGCGCAGGTCAAGTGTAAGAACTGTAACGCTTTTTTTATTGTCGAGGGAGAGACCCCCGCTACGGTGGACACCGAGTTCGCCGCTCGGTTCGACAATGCCCTCATTCGCAAGCCGACCGGCATCATATTCAAGGTGCGGGGATTTGACGATCTTGATGAGCGTATTGATCGTCGTGAAGTGACGCCGCGTGACGAGGTTTCCTTCAACGGCCACGAATGGACGGCGCTATCGACCTTTACGCAACTGACCGAACATTTTGAACGTGTCGGCCTGCAGGGTACCGATGAGGCGGCGTTCTTTGTCGATTCACTCGTCCGTCTTCCCGGCGGTCGGGTATTCAGGATAGCCGATGTCCGCGAGCTCACCGCCAAAATACGGGCGGGCGAAGTGAGCGATGCCGACGAGGTGTCGCACAATGGGATGGATTGGTTCCCGGTAACTAGTTTCGGGACGATACGGGACCTGTTGGCCGAACGGCGCAATCGACCGACGATGATACCCGGCGCCGTGACCGCTGAACAGCGAGAACCGAAAAAGACCATGATGTTGGATCCCGATGCGCCGCCCGCACCGGAGCGGCAGGAACAGATCGTTACCGCCGCCAAACCGCCCGCCGGAACCACGACGGTTGACCGTTCCGGTATCAGGTCGCAGGCGAAACCTGAGCCGAAGCCTGAGCCGAAGCCTGAACCGAAACCTGAGCCGAAGCCTGAGCCGAAGCCTGAGCCGAAGCCTGAGCCGAAGCCTGAGCCGAAGCCTGAGCCGAAGCCTGAGCCGAAGCCTGAGCCCAAGCCTGCACCCAAGCCGGTAACAAAAAAAGAAGATGACGAGGAATTCAAAAAGCTGTTCGAGGACGACGACGAGAAGCCCAAACAACCGCTAAAAATAAATATGAAGATCATCGCGGTGATCGCCGCTATCGCCGGTATCGTGATCATCGCCCTTATCCTGTTCAAGAGCGGCGGTGAAGATGCGGTGAAGGCGGAACGTTCCCCCGATGTCCCGGAGATTGGTAGCGAACAGCCGGCGCCGGCGCCGAGCCCTGTTCCCGAGGTGAAGCCTGCTCCGGTCGAGCCGCCCAAAAACGATCTGGTCGAAGAACAACGCGAACAGATGCGGCGGCCCGAACCGAAAGAGACTCCCCGGAAAGCGGTCTCTGCGCCGAAACAATCTGTTGTCCCGAAACAGGCTACGGGACCCAAGAAAGGATCGGTAAAAGGGTTTGTGAAAAAGGGTTGGGCGCTCGCCGATGCCGGCGACAACGATAGCGCGATAGAACTTTTCATGAAAGCGATCGAGATAGATCCCGGCGAAGGCGAGGCCTATTACGGGCTCGGCTATGCCTATCAGGCGAAAGGACAGAAGGCCAAGGCAAAAGAATATTTCCAGAAAGCGCTCCAGTCACGGCTCAAGGCCTCCGATAAGGCAGACATCCAGAGCATCCTGAACAATTTATAATAGAGTGATCGTTCCGTTACGGTCTTTTTCAGCAGGGGAATCAACATGAGCGGTAGGCATCTCCTCGTCATTGCGTTCGTGGCCCTTTTTCTCCTCGTCGCATGCGGCGGCGCCAAGAGCGCCACGGCGGGGCCCGATCCGCAGACACTGTCCGACGAGATGTCCCCCGACATTGATTTCATCGCGCCCGACCATTACGATGACCATGCCGCAGAGTGGGAAAAGGTCGCGGCGGCCGAGAAGGAGGGGAAGCCGCGCACGGCGCTCGAGGAGGCGGCGAAGATACTCGATGCGGCGCGCGGCTCGCACAATGTGCCGCAGATCGTCAAGGCGCTTATCCAGCGTGCGAAATTCGAACAGCGGATCGGCGAGAAACAGCCGGCCGAACAGATCGCGGCGATCGAGAAGGAGATAGCGACGGCGCAGTTCCCCGAACGGAACCTGCTTCATTCGATAGCGGCCGATCTGTATGAGAGCTATTTTCAACAAAATCGGTGGCGTTTCTACGAGCGGACCGACACTACCGCGACCGAAGGGGATATCGCGACATGGAGCCTTCCCACGCTGATCGCCCGCATCGCGGCGCATCATCACGCGGCGCTCGAATACGGCCCGAAACTGCGTGAGATAAAGATAGAACTCATTGACGAGGTGTTGACCAAAGGAACGCGGCCGCGGACACTACGGCCGACACTCTACGATCTTGTCGCCCACCGCGCCGCCGATTTCTTCATGAACGACGAGAGCTCGATAGCCGAAGGGGCGACGCCGTTCGAGGTAAGCGACACCGCCTATCTGTTGCCGGCCGAGCGGTTCGCGCTCCTGCCGCTCGCGACGACCGATAAAAATGCGCTGGCGTGGCACGCCCTGACGGTATTGCAGGATCTCACCCGCGCCCATCTGCGCGACGGCGACCCGGCGGCGCTCATCGACATCGAACTCAAGCGGCTCGCCTTCGTCCGCGGCATCCACACCGCCGAGAACAGGGAGGACCTCTATCTGAAGACGATAGAACTCCTTGAACGGCAGTACGGGTCGCACGCCGCCTCGGCGAACATCGGCTACGAACTGGCGCGCCTTTCGTACGAGAAAGGGACCGCGTGGCGCGAGGGTATGCCCGATACCGATCGGATGGGGCTCAAGGATGCGCTCGCGAAATGCGGCGCGGTGATGCTCAAGTGGCCCGACAGCGAGGGGGCGGCGCTTTGCGCGGCGCTTTCCTCCGACATTACCCGCAAGTTCATCCAGTTGCAGGTCGAACCCGAAACGACCCCCGAACAGCCGTCGCTCATCCTGCTCAAATACCGCAATGTCAAGACGCTCTATTTCCGCACCGTGAAACTGACTGCGGCGCGGGCCGACGAACTGACGGCGCGCTATCACTACGGCGGCGGTAACCCCGAGAAGACGGCGCAGGAACTTGCGGCGTTGCCGCCGCGCCACGAATGGCAGGTGCCGCTCCCTGACGACGGCGACCTACGCGAACATCGTGTCGAGGTACCGGTCCCGCCGCTCGAACGGGGCGATTTCGCGATCCTGTGCGGCACCGATCCGCAGTTCTCCTTTGAGAAGAACGCCCTCAACTGGGTCATCATCCGCTCGTCGCGCATCGCCTTCCGGCATCAGGTGGACGACCGTGCGCTGGAACTGTTCGTCGCCGACCGGGCAAGCGGCCGTCCGATCCAGCAGGCTCAGGTGACCATCTTCCGGAACGAGTACGACTACCATTCCTCGCGCTATGTGGAACGGGAAACGGCGAACGGGACGACCGACCGGAACGGCTTGCTGAAGGTGTCCCTGCCGCGCGATAACTACCGCTCCTACGGTCTTTCGGTGCTCATCACGCAGGGGAGCGACCGGCTGAAAAGCGCCTTCTGGGGCTACCCCTACAGCCGCGATCGGCGTTCCTACACCCGCACCTATTTCTTTACCGACCGCGCGATCTACCGGCCGGGCCAGACGATCTATTTCAAGGGTATCGCCATCGAACACGACGCGACGGGGATGCCCAAGATCGTCGCGGGGAAGAACGATACCGTCGAACTCTACGACCCGAACGGCCAGAAGACGGGATCGCTCGCGGTCACGACCAATGGGTATGGCAGTTTTCACGGCGCTTTGACCGCGCCGACCGGCGCCCTTAACGGACGGGTGACGCTACGCACCAAGACCGGCAACCACTCCGTTTCGGTCGAAGAATACAAACGGCCGCTGTTCGAAACGGCGATCGAACCGCCCAAGGGGGCTTACCGGCTCGGCGACGCGGTGACGGTCGAGGGGAAGGCGATCTCCTACGCCGGTGCGCCGCTGACCGACGCCAAGGTGCAGTGGTATGTCGAGCGCGAGGTGCAGTTCCCCTACTACTTCGGCTGGTGGGGTCGGAGTTGGTTCTACGACCTCTGGAACGGCAAGAAGGCGATGATCGGCAAGGGGGAGGCGACCACCGGGCCCGACGGCCGCTACACGATCACCTTCACGGCGCGGCCCGACACGCAGGTGCCCAAGGAGGAACAGCCGCTCTTCTCCTACCGCGTCCATGCCGAGGTGACCGATATCAACGGCGAGACGCACCCCACCGAGCGGTTCGTGCAGGCGGCCTACAGCGCGCTCCGGGTGACGGTGGGCGGCGCGGCGCAGGGATTTACGAACGCGCCGTTAGAACTGGAACTGGCCACCACCAACCTGAGCGGCGAGCCCGAACCGTCGAAAGGGACCGTGACGGTGTCGCGGCTCAAGGACCCCGACCGGCTCCTGCGGCCGCGTCTTTTCTACGAACGGCCCGACCGCTTCCTGCTCGACAAGGCGGCCTTCATTAAGCAGTTCCCGCACGACCCCTACGGTGACGAGGATACGGCGCCGCGCCCGAAGGAAAAGGAATATCTGCGCCTGCCCTTCGACACCGGTGCCGAAAAGAAACTGACGATAGATCCGAAGGAGTGGCCTGCGGGCGATTATCTCGTCGAGGCGACCGCCACCGATACGTTTGGCCAGCCGGTCGTGACGCGCCGCATCGTGCCTATACAGACGGTCGCCGACGGCGGTTGCGCGCGGAACCGGTACGAGGACATCGTGGTGGTAAAAGAGAAGTACGAACCGGGCGAGACAGCCGAAATACTTTTTGCGACCGCCGCCGACGCGGTGACGGTGGTGCTCGATATTCTGCGGGGAGAGAAGGAGGAGCGCACCCTCGTCACGCTCGACCGGTCGCAGAAGGTCATCCGCGTCCCGGTGAATGAATCGGACCGCGGCAACATCGCGCTACGCTATCTTTTCCTCAAGCACGGCCGCAGTTTCAGCGGCATGCGCACCATCATGGTGCCGTGGAGCAATAAACAGCTCAAGTATGAGTTCCTCTCGTTCCGCAGTACGCTTCAGCCGGGCGAAAAGGAGCAGTGGCATATCAAGATAAGCGGCCCGAAAGGGGAGGCGGTGGCGGCCGAACTCGCAGCGACGCTCTACGACGGTTCGCTCGATGCCTTCGTGCCGCACCAGTGGTTCTTTTCCCTTTTCCCGACGAACTATTACCGCTATCAGTGGCTTGCCAACGAAGGTCAGCAGGTCCGGTACGCCCAGCCGATCGAGCGCGATTGGAATACCTATGTCGCGTGGCCGACCCTCACCGACGACGCTATCAACTATTTCGGCATGTACCTCGGCGGCTATGGCTACCGCTACAAAAATGCCGGGTACTACAATCGCGGTGTCGGCGGCGCGATGAGGATGGTTCGTGGCGCGGTCGCGGTGGACGAAGAGGTGGCGGTTGCCGAAACGACCGTCGCAAAAGTTCCGGCGTCGGCCCCGGCGGTGGCTACGGGACGGGTCATGAGCAAGAACGCGGTCGCGGGCGACGGCGCGGCACAATACGAATTCGACGACATGGACCTCTCCGGCGAACTGGTCAGGCCTTCCGCGCCGCCGGTGCAGATACGGAAGAACCTTCAGGAGACCGCATTCTTCTATCCGGCGCTCACGACCGACGAAAAGGGAGAAACGATCGTCTCTTTCACCGTCCCCGAGGCGTTGACCACTTGGAAGATGCTGGGACTCGCCTACACCAAGGATCTCGCCTCGACGATATTGCGTAACGAACTCAAGACACAGAAAGAGATCATGGTCGCCCCCAATGTGCCGCGCTTCCTGCGCGAAGGGGACCGGCTCGTCCTGTCGGCGAAGATCAGCAACATGACCGACGCGGCGCGCGACGGGAAGGTCGAGTTGAAGCTGATGGATGCCCGGACGATGGCCGACATCACCACCGATTTCGCCGTTCCCCAGAAAGAGGCGTCGTTCAGCGCCCCCGCCAAAGGGAACGCGGCGGTGCAGTGGCAGATAACGGTGCCCAAACGGGAGGGTCCGGTCGTCTGGCGCATCGTCGCCAAGGCGGGCGACAAGGGCGACGGCGAGGAGAACACCCTGCCGGTCCTCTCCAACCGGATGCTCGTCACCGAGACCCTTCCGCTCCCCATCAACGGCAAGGAGACGAAGAACTTCACCTTGCAGAAACTCAAGGACAATACCTCGCAGAGCCTCACCAACCACCGGCTCACGCTCGAATTCACCTCGAACCCGGCGTGGTACGCGGTGCAGGCGCTTCCCTACCTTATAGAATATCCCTACGAGTGCGCCGAACAGGTCTTTTCGCGCTACTATGCCAACAGCCTCGCCTCGCACATCGTGAACAAGAATCCGCGGATCGCGAAGGTCTTTGCCCAGTGGAAAGGGACCGCCGCGCTCGATTCGAACCTGATGAAGAACGAGGAGCTCAAGTCGGCGCTCCTGCAGGAGACGCCGTGGGTACTCGATGGGCAGAACGAAGCGGCCGCCAAACGGCGCGTGGCGCTCCTGTTCGACCTCAATCGGATGGGCAACGAACTGAAAAGCGCCCTCAATAAACTGCGCCAACTGCAGGTGTCGAGCGGCGGCTGGCCGTGGTTCCCGGGACTCCCGGAGGACCGTTACATCACCCAGCACATCACCGCGGGACTGGGCAAACTCAAGAAGCTGGGCGTCGCGACCGGCCCCGATATCGAGCGGATGACCCGCGCGGCGATCGGCTATCTCGACCGGCAGATGCAGCGCGAATATGAGGAACTCCTGCGCGCCAAGGTCGATATGACGAAGGAGCACATCTCCTATCTCGAACGGCACTATCTCTACACCCGCAGTTTCTTCACCGAGGTGCCGGTGGCCGAACAACATAAGACGGCGTTCGACTACTGGAAGAAACAGGCGACCACCTTCTGGCTTGAGGAGACGCCCTACATGACGGGGCTCACCGCGACGGCGCTCAACCGGTTCGGCGACACCGCGACCCCGGCGAAGATGGTCGCGTCGCTCAAGGAGCGGGCGATCTACTCTGACGAACTCGGCATGTACTGGAAGGAGAACATGGGGGGCTACTACTGGTTCCAGTTCCCCATCGAGACGCAGGCGGCGCTCATCGAGGCGTTCGAGGAGGTGGCGAAGGACGGCCGTTCCGCCGACCAGATGAAGACCTGGCTCATCAAGATGAAGCAGGTGCAGAACTGGCGTACCACCAAGGCGACCGCCGACGCGGTCTACGCGCTCCTCTACGGCGGCAGCGACTGGCTCGCCGGAACGAAGCTCGCCACCGTCACGGTCGGCGGGAAGAAGGCGGGACCGGCCGAAGGGGAACCGACCCCCGAGGCGGGGACCGGCTATTTCAAGACCTCATGGCCCGGTGCGCAGGTGACCCCCGCGATGGCGCAGGTGACGGTCGCCAATCCCAATCCGGGACCGGCGTGGGGCGCCCTCTACTGGCAGTACTTCGAGGAACTCGACAAGATAACCGCAGCGCAGAGTCCGCTCTCCATCGAGCGGCAGATACTGCGCGAAAAGCGGACCGACAGCGGCGCGGTGCTGGAGCCGATAACGGGTGAGACACCGCTCAAAGTAGGCGATAAGATAGCGGTGCGGCTCGTCCTGCGGGTCGACCGCGACATGGAATACCTGCACCTCAAGGATGGCCGCCCGGCGGGGACCGAACCGGTCGATGTGCTGTCGGGACACGATTACCGCGACGGCCTCTGGTTCTACCGGGTGACCAAGGATGTATCGACCAACTTTTTCATCCACCGCGCCGTCAAGGGGACCTATGTGCTGGAATACCGTCTGACGGTGACCCTTGCCGGGAACTACTCGGCCGGTATCGCGACGGCGCAGTGCATGTACGCCCCCGAATTCGCCGCCCACAGCGCCGGGTCGCGTCTGACCGCACAGTAGAGCGCTATACCACCAGCAAGCCGAGCGTGGTGAGGTCGTCGAAAAACTCGCTGTGCATGAAGTCGCCGAAGCCGCCCGCGTTCTGCGGGAAACTCGCCCGTAACTGAGCGAAGGTGAGCGGTTCGCCGTTTCCGGTCAGCACCGATGTCCGCGTGAGCGTCGCGATGAGCCAGTCGGCAAGCGGGGTCGGCAGTTCCCACCGCACCGCGTCGGTGAGTCCCGTCAGACGGAGGATCGTCCCCTCGGCGCCGGTCCCCAACCGTTCGGGGAGCGCGCCGAGCCACAGCACGCGGCCGTGCGGGTCCTTTTCCTTCGGCTGTTTCTTGAGCATCCGGGTGACGGCGTGCGGCGAAAGTGCGGGAGCCGGCACCGGCACATCGAAGAAGGTGCGGAGTTCGGCGTCCCACTGCGCGCCGTGGAGATAATTGTAGATCGCCTTTTTGAGTCCCGGCCCGAACGCGTCGAGGTCGTGCGGGACCTTTTCGGTATATGACACATCGTTATTCGCGAACTTGTTATGCCGCCGGTGCGACACGATGCCGTAGCGCTCCTGTTCGGCGAAGACCGGGCTGTGGACCGTCAGGGCGAAACGATGGAAATAGCCGCTCTGGATGAGTTCGTGGAAGAAGAGTTGCCGGACGATCTCGAGCCCGTCGATGAGGTCGGGGAGCGTCTGTCCCGGAAAGGCGTAGATAAGGTAGGCGTGTATCATGATGCCGGCATCCGACAGCCGCCCGATGGCGCAGATCGCCTCCTCCTGCGTCACCCCTTTGCGCATCAGTTCCATCATCTTGGGTGTCACCCCTTCGAGTCCGCCGGTCACCGCGATGCAGCCGGCCGCCGCCATGAGCCGGCAGAGGTCGGCGTTGAAACCTTTCTCGAACCGGATGTTGCCCCACCATGACACGGTAAGGCCGCGCCGCAGTACCTCCATGGAGAATTCGCGCAGTACGGCGGGCGGCAGTGACTCGTCGACGAGGTGAAAGGTGTTCATCCCCGTTTCGCGTACCAGCCGTTCGATTTGTTCCACGATGAGCGCGGTGGGCAGAGGCCGGTAGCGGCCGATATAGTCGAGGCCGGTGTCGCAGAAGGCGCATTTATGCCAGTAACAGCCGTGGGTGAGCCGGATCTTCAGGGTGCCGCGCGCCGACCAGAGACGGTGCATGGGATTGGGCGTCTCGATGAGGTCGAGGTAGCGCGCCAACTCCGCCGTGTCGTAGGAGGGAGCGCCGAGTTCTTCGCCGAAGAGGTCGGGAGCGTCGCCCGGTTCGTAGGCCACTTTGCCGTCGACGAGACGGAAGGTCCGCAGGAACGGCTTCCCCTCAAGGATCGCCAGCACCGGCGCCTCACCGTTGTCGAGCGTCACGAAATCGCAGAACTCGAAAAAGCGCGGGTCGGCCAGTTCGCGCAGTTCGGTATTGACATAGCCGCCGCCGAAGATGACGGCGATCCCTTTCTCCTTCATATATCTCCCGACGCGGAGCGCGCCGATGAGGGCGCCGGGGAAGGGAATGGTAACGAGCACCGTACCGACGGCGGCAAGGTCGAGCGCCGCGAGTTCCTGCATCATCAGATCGGTGACCAGATCGCCGGGGCCGGTAGCGGTCCGGTAGAGTTCGTCGAAGGTCGCGGGCGACTGCGCCAGCCGTTCGTGGTAGCGGGCGAGTCCGAAGCCGGGGAGCGCCGTTGCGGCGGCGATATCGGCGATATCGTCGAGGTAGAGCGTCGCGAGATAGAGCGCCTGATCGTGGAGATCGAGCGTGTCGAATTCGACCGCGCCGTCGTCCAGCACCGCAAAGCGCGGACCTTCGGGGAGATAGCGGCGCGTCACGATCCGCTGGGCGAGCCCCGGATTTTTCCCCTGCAGGAACGGGATCACCTCGCCAATGGTGGCGCTATACCGCGGCGCAAGGTCGCAGACCCGCTCCTGTTCGTCGGTGAGTTTTTTCCCGGCGATGAGAGGAAACAGGCGGCCGAGCCCATCGGGCGAGAACAGGCGGAGCGTTGTCCGAATGCCGAGATCGCACTGCCGCACTGCATACCCTTGGCGTGTAAGCGTCCCGGCGAGAAATGGCGCGGCGGCATAGGGGGCGTTCAACTGGGTGAAGGGGGGCGTTATGATGAGTATCTCGCGGCGATCGCTCATGGCATTCTCCGTCAGTCGATGAGGGTGAGACTGCACCCGTTGTCCGGCTCTTTTTTCTTTTCGGGCGGTAGCTTGATGCATTCGCGGGTCGATTCGTCACAGTAGAAACCGCCGCCGCACTGGGTGTCGGTGTCGCAGCCGCTGTACGGTGCACTGCAGGTGCCGTCGCGCGCCATCGTCACCAATGCCGCGGTATCGGGAATGCCGTAGCCGAAACAGGGAGAGCGTTGCATTCCGCTCGGGGCGTAGGGATCTCCGACGGGGTCGTTCCAACCACCGGCGTCGCAGATGGCGCTGGTCGGTTTCGCGGCGCTCTGACGGATACAGCGCATTGCTTCGGTGAAATTGAGGAGCGGGTTGGCGGCGTACATGAGTCCCGCGATCCCCGATAGGACCGCGGCCGATGCGGAGGTACCGCTGAATTGATCGGTGTAGTCGGTGGCGCCGTTTGGGGTGGTGTAGAGTTGTGAATTCATGCCGTCGGGGCCGGAGATGTCGGTGGTCCAGTTGCCCGCTCCGGCGCAGAGATCGACCTGCGCCCCGCTGTTGCTGTACCAAGCGGGAGCGCCGCTCTCGTTGAGCGCCGAAACGACGATGATGTCGTCGTTTTTCAAGTTCTCGTTGAGTGAGGTGTCGCACTGCGAATTGCCCGCCGACCAGATGACGAGGGCTCCGCGGCCGTTGCGACCATGTTTCTTGGCGTAGGCGATCGCCTCGGCGCGGTAACTGTCGCGCGGTACGGTGATGCAGTTGCCCGACGAGTCGGTGTCGATGTCGCCCCAACTGTTGTTGATGACGTCGGCCCCGGCGTCGACCGCCGCGACGATGGCGTCGTAGATGCGCGTAACGGGGATGCTCTCTTCGTCATAACGGAGGAATTTGACCGGCAGAACTGCGCAGGCGGGGCAGACCCCGGCGCCGCCGATACCATTATTGAACAGTGCCGCGATGAGACCCGATACCATGGTACCGTGGGCGGCGGTGATGATGGCATTCTGTCCCGACCCGGGATGATCGCAGGCGGCATTCGAGCCGCCGGTCAGATCTTTCCCTTTGGCAAGGTTGAGGATGAGATCGGGATGCGCAAGATCGACCCCCGAATCGATGGTGGCGATGATCGTGTGTGCGGTTCCGGAGACCGCATCCCACGCGTCGGTCGCCTTGATTTGCGTTAGGTGCCATTCGTTGGAGAAATAGGGATCGTTCGGCGCGGCGTGCGGCATGATGCGGACCTGCCATTCAGGCTGGGCCCAACGGATGCCCGGTTCGCCCGCAAGGCGGCGCGCCGCGGCGAAGGGATCGTCCCCCGGCGCGAGTTTGACGAAATCGATCTTCTCCGCGCCGTCGCGTTTGAAGCCGATGCGACCGGTGAGCGGCATCGGTGTCGCGCCGTAACTCACCACCGGCCAGAGAGTCGAACCGTTGTCCACCCGCTGAAGTTCTATCGGTTCGCCTGAGAAGCCGTAGTAGTAGACCGTCGGCGCGTCGGTGGCCGAAAGCGCGCAGGAAAGGGCGAGCAGGCCGCAGAGCAGGCACATTCTCATCGTATCACCATCCGTAAAAATGCGTAATAGACCCCGCCGCCCAGAGCCATGATGAGGCCGGCCCGTACGATGGCGGGATAGACGAGCGCGAGACGTGTCTTGAAAAAGTCGGTGGTCACGATGAGGCAGAGGTGGGTGGGGGAGAGCATGACGCCGGTAAAACCGCCCGCGTAGGCAAAGGTGAGGAGCGGCATGTCGACCACGCCGCCCGTGATGAGGAAGGGGCTGATGATCGGGAATACTATCGAGATGAAGGCGATGGAAATGCCGGTGAGGAGCCCGATGATGAGCGACAGGGTGAATACCACCACCTCGGCATTGTAGGTCTGGAGCGCCTGATAGATGGCGGTCGCGACCCCCGCTTCGCGCACTATCCGTTCAAAGTAGACGATGCCGGCGGTCATGAAGATGGTGAAGATGGTCTTGCGGCTGAGCAGGTACGGCAGGAGGAATTGGGCAAGCCGCCGGTTGACGGCGACGAAGGCGACGACCGCAGCGATGACCGACAGCCACAGCGGCAGACCGGCGAGCGATATGGTCACCGCGAAGAGTATCGGCCAGCCGATGAGGAGCAGGCGGTGCGCCTTCTCGTCGGTGGCCAGTCCCGGCGGCGTTTCGCGCGGGGTGCGGCGGATGAGCGGAATGCCGGCCGCCACCATGATGAGCGACATCGGTCCCATGTAGCAGAGGATCGAGAGCGGCTCGACCTTCATCACGGTGATGATCCACGCCATGCCCGAATAAAGCGGGTAGAAGTATTCCCAGATATGACGGTACCAGTAGTTGAGGACCAGTTTGCGGTCGTTTTGTTCGCTCGGCAGGAGTTTGTCGACGAAGGGGGCCGAAAGGAGCGATCCGCCCGGCATCGGGAGGAGTCCGATGAAGGCAGCCGACGCGGCGGCGGCGAGCCGGTTGTCGCGGAACACCGACAGGAAGATGGATGACATCTGCGTCAGCATCTTGCCGCGTTCCATCAGTTCGCCCAGCAGCATCACGAAGAAAATGACGCAGAAGAGCATCAGGAACTGCGCCGACCCGAAGAGTTTCCCGTAGACGATGACCGCGTCCAGCGGGCCCATACCGAAGAGGAGCGCCAGCGCCAGCGCCCCGGCCGGAAGGACGACCTCGAGCCGCACCTTGAAGGTGATGAGGAGCGCCATGAAGAAAAGCGGTATCGCTATCTCGATAAGTATCATCGTTGCCTCAGCACCATCCCGAACATGAGATCGGCCGACCCGCCCGGAGAAGTCACCATTCCCGGACCATCGGCGATGATATCATGGTGCGCGGCGGTGTACTTTGCAATGTTTTCCTCGTTCTCGGCAGAGAGATAACTACAGGTGAGATAGACGATGACGCCGCCCGGCGCGAGATGTCGCAGCGCCGTGGAGAGACACTCTTCCTGAGCCCTATTGAGCGCCGCGAGTTCCTTTTCCCCGATGCGCCACCGGTCTTCGGGATTGCGCCGCAGGACACCCGACCCGGAGCAGGGGGCGTCGACGAGCACCGCGTCGAACTTCGTCCCGGCGAGTTTGTCGGGGGCGACGGTCGTCACCGGCGTTCCGGCGCGCGCGGCCCGTTTCTCTATCTCGGGGAAACGGTGGGTGCGGATATCGCTCGCCGTTATCTTGAGCGCCGGACGGAGCGCCGCGAGGGCGAGACTTTTGCCGCCGCCGCCCGCGCAGAGGTCGAGCAGAGTCTTTGCGCTCTCGGGCACCAACCCCACGGCGAGTTGCGAACTCTCGTCCTGCAACTCGTACAGTCCTTTTTCGTAAAGTGATGAGCGTGTCAATTGCGCTTCCCCCTCGGTCACGATGAGGCCGTGGGGCGAGCGTGGCGTCGGGACGCTGAGAATACCTTCGGCGGCAAGCAGTCGTTGCAGTTCGTCGCGGCCGGTGCGGCGCCGGTTGATCCGTATCGTCGTCGGAGCGCGGCCGTCGAGCCACGCAAGCATCGCCTCGGCCCCGTCGCCGTAGCGTTTCAGCGCGGCGTCGCGGTAGAGCGGCGGAAAGGAGTGGTAGAGTTCCGGCGTCGTCGCGCCGGGCTTCGTCTCCTGCGCCTGATGGACCGCCTCGGGGCGCGGTATCCCTTCGCTCATCAGTTGGTCGACCAGATACCGGCGGCGGATGTAGGTGAAGAACAGATCGCGCAGAATGGCCCGGTCGCGCTTGCCGATATGCCGTTCACGGAAAAGTCCCGCGAGGAGGATATCGCCTTTCCACAGGCTTTTTTCAAAACGCCCGATCGCCTCGTCGAGCAGTGCGGCATGGAAGCGGTTCACCGAAAATTTCCCCAACAGTGCGGAGCAGTATAGCCGAAGGCGGCCCAAGACGAAAGTTTTTGACTCTTGACGCGTCGGCTGATACAACCTTCCCGGTCCTTGAGGGAGGGAACTGAGTGACCTTTCGCGGCATCGCGCCGACCGGGCGCCCGCTCATCATACCGGTATTCATCACCCATCGCGGCTGTACCCATCGGTGCGCCTTCTGCGATCAGGAGGCGATAGCGGGGGCGGGGTCACTGCCCGACGCGGTCCCCGGCATCGTCGAGAAATATATCGGCTGGTCGAGCGGCGACCGTCCGGTCGAACTGTCGTTCTACGGCGGCAGTTTCACCGCCCTGCCGGTGCGCGAACTGAGCGAATATCTGCAGGTCGGAAAAGATCTCATCGCGCGGAAGATCGTCGGTAGTTTGCGCTGTTCGACCCGTCCCGACACCATCAACACCGGCATGGCAAAGCTACTTAAAACGAGCGGCTTCGCGGTGGTGGAGCTCGGCGCGCAGACGATGTCCGACCGGCTCCTCACCGAGATGGAGCGCGGGCACACCGCCGACGATACGCGGCAGGCGGTTAAGGACCTGAAAGAGGCGGGGCTGTCGGTGGTGCTCCAGTTCATGACCGGCTACCCCGACGAGACGCCGCAGGATGTCGCGACGACCTGCCGCGCCCTCATCGCGGCCCGTCCCGACGCGATACGGATATATCCCTTCATGCCGCTTGCCGGGACCAAGATATCGCAGCGGCTCCAGTGCAACGAGGCGCGGTTCGACCCGGTCGCGGCCATCGACCGCGCGGCCGATATATTCCTCGCGGCGCAGGAGGCGGGGATCCCGACGATACGGATAGGACTCCCCAAGGACGGCATCGTCGTTTCGCCCTATCCCGACAACCTCGCGCAGGTGGTGGTGGCCGAGGCGCTGGCGAAACTGGCGAAGCGCGGTGAGCGCGAATTCATCCTCCCCGCCGCGTGGGAAACGAGTGTCGCCATCGCCCGCAAGAGCGGCCGCTTCCCGGCTGATGCAAAGGTGGTTTATTTGTAGGGGCGCGCCAACGGCACGCCCGGTTTTATGGAGGTTCCCATGTTCGTCGCCATCGCTTCGGATCACGGCGGTTTCCCGCTGAAAAAACATCTCGCCGCGTTCCTTGAAAAAGAGGGACACATGGTTATCGACCGCGGCTGCAACGATGAAACATCGGTCGACTATCCCGACTACGCGGCGCTCGTGGCGCAGGATATACTCGCCGGGAACGCCGAGTTCGGCATCCTCGTGTGCGGCACCGGCATCGGCATGTCGATCATGGCCAACCGCCATCCCGGTGTCCGCGCGGCGCTCGTCCACCGCGATGAATATGCGAAACTCTCCCGCGAACACAACGACGCCAATGTCATCTGCCTCGGCGGCCGCTTCACCACACCCGCCGACGCCGAACGGTTCGTGAAGATATTCCTCTCGACCGCCTTCGAAGGCGGCCGCCATCAACGCCGCGTCGAAAAACTCGACGCCTGTTGAAAAGCCATCTTGACATCGAACCGGTCGGTCGGTACAATGCCGAAGCATAGTTGAGGGGAGGAAAGGGACAATGCCCGAGATCAGCAGATTTTTCGGTATAGTGATCCGTATGTATTTTCAGGACCATAATCCGCCCCATTTCCATGCGGAGTACGGCGAACACAAGGCTGAGTACGACATACAGACCCTGCAGATCATCAACGGTTCGATGCATCGGCGTGCTCATGCGCTGGTTTTGGAATGGGCCTTCCAACACAGGGAAGAACTCATGAAGGATTGGGGTCTGGCTTCGCAACCGACGAACCCGGAACCAATAAAACCGCTGGACTGAGGTGATGCTGTGATGTGCGAAGTGAAAGAATTGCGGGTCGTGGCACCGTATCGTTTGTGGGCGCGTTTCTCGGACGGTTTCATGGGTATGATCGATGTGTCGAGATATATCGGCAAGGGACTCACGGCCGACCTGAAGGACCCCGCTTATTTTGCCCGGGCGTTCATCGAACCGGGCGGAGGTATCGCGTGGCCCAATGGCTACGACATCTGTCCGAATCTTCTGCGTAACATCGCGGTCGCCGACAGCGCAGTTCATCCCAGCGTCGCAACACGATAAGAAACACAGATGCTTTTCACCCGCCGCGTCGAAAAACTCGGCGCCTACTGACAAGTGCTATAGCTGTCGGTTAGTCGCAACCGAAAGTCATCTGCCAGTCGGTTTCTCCCAGTGTGTCTTCACAAGGAATGCAACAATCTGGATCATAAGTCTGGTTACCGTTTATACCGAGGCACCACTGAAAGGAGGCATTCTCTTTATGTTGGATCGCACCAACACAGATTTCGTTGCCGAAATAGCAGTCGATCTCTATTTTATGCGGTTCATCCATCGCGTCGGTCACATAGGCTTTAGTTGTGTCTTCTGGACCAATGATGATTCCGTCCGTTCTGTCGAAAATGCGCCACTCGATGTTGTATCCGTCGTCGCAAGAATCCGTGACGGCAAACTCTGGGGATTCAACCGATTTTTGCAGACAGAAAGTGGATGTATCATATCCGCTACAATCAGAATAACAGGGGGCGTCCCCGCCCCAGCCGGACCCCATGAGGTCTTTGCAGGGCTTCGTTCCACCATCGCATGCTTCCCCCCCGTTTTTTATGCCATCGCCGCATCGTTCGCAGGTGGTGGGGTCCCAATCGGTGCAATCGTCTTTACAGGGGGCCATGCCTCCGTGGTAGCCACTATTTATCTGAATACAGTCTTTGGTGTTTCCGTCGCATATCTCGCTGTTGTTGACGATATTGTCTCCGCAATAAGGCTTTGCGGTACAGGAGGAGGTGTCATAACCTGAACAATCGGCTTTGCACGAGGCGGTTCCACCGATATATTTGCTGCTGATTTCCGTACATGCCTTGGCGACACCGTCGCAAATTTCGCCGGTATCGGTCACGCCATTGCCGCATAGAAGACTTTCACATTGCGCTGTAGAAAAAGGATCTTGTTCACAGGTTTTGCCGGTAGCGGCGCAGTCCATCGCCAGTTCCCAAGAGCCGCCATTGCACCACACAAGTAGATCGCCGACACATTTTGTCTGGTTGCTGATGCATTGGTTGGCGGCGTTGTCGTCGCCACCGTCGCCGCCGCAGGCAAAGACAAGCATCGTCACAGCAAGCCCGAAAAACAACCGCATCATGATGATCTCCCGATTTTATATCCACCTTTTATATCCACCAAGTGAGACAGAGTTTACCGTGCAAAAAAAATAAGTCAAAAGAAGTGTGTGACAAGAAGATGCGCTCCTTTTTGCATTTTGCGTTTCTCTTTGTTACAATGACCCGGCTCTTAACGAGGTGACCCGATGGACCAGAAAGAACGGCTGATCGAGACCTTCGCGACCTTCCCGCACGAACTGATGGATGTCGTCCTTTCGAACAAATCCTTCATCGACATCAACGGACTCTCCATCGAGTCGTATGAGGAGGCGCACCTCTACCTCAAGAACTACGGCTACGATCTCGACAACGCGGTCCACGCCGAACAGGTCCGCTCGATCCTGAGCGAGGCGAAGTCGTTCATCCAGACCTACCTGCTCGAAGACCCCGAGGGGCAGACCCCGACGCTCGCCATCCCGCCCAATGTCCTGTGGGAGGACGATCCGCGCAACTTTTTGGTCATGGCCTCCGAAAAGACCCGCTCCATCACCCAGCGCTGGGCCTGCGCGGTGCTCCGCGTCGCCCACACCATTACCCATGTCGAGAACGACCTGTCAAAATACTTCTTCCAAGGTATCAAGAAGCAGATATTCGCCCGCTTCATGACCCACCTCAACGTCAACAACAAGGGTGAGTATTTCATCGGACGCGGCCGCAACCAGATACGGCTCAAACTCTTCGAGATGAAGAGCGAGAAGACCAAGGAAAGCCTCATCATGAAGCTCCTCCACAAGAAGGAGAATGTGACGGCCGATGTGTTCGACCGGGTCGGTGTCCGCATCGTGACCAACGACAAACTCGATGTGCTGCTGGTGCTCAAGTATCTCGCCGAGAACCATGTGGTGTCGTTCGCCAACATCAAGCCGTCGCGGACCCGCAACAATCTCATCGACCTCGAGAAGTTCCTCGACGGGCTCGTCCGTTTCAAGGACGAGGACCTCACCGGTTGGTCCGAGGAGCAGGTGCGTGACTACTTCAAACCATTCCTTACCTTCGACAAGGACAAGGCGGCCGAACAGGAGGAACAGATCCGCGAGAACAACCCCTATTCTTCGACGCAGTACACCTCCATCCAGCTCACGGCGCGGCAACTCATCACGATACAGGACCCCTTCAGCATCAACCTCGCCTACAAATTCTTCTTCCCCTTCGAGATACAGATACTCGACCACGAATCGTTCGTCGAAAGCCGTACCGGCCGCGCGAGCCACGACGAGTACAAGAAAAGCCAGATCATATCGGTGCGACAGCGGGTGCTCGAGAACGTGCTCCGCTACCACGCCCGCAAAAAGTGGCAGGAAGTGCGGACCGTTTAAAAGGAGGGAACGATGGACAAGACGCTTGCCGGCAAAAAGATCCTGATGATCGTCGCACCCGAACGGTTCCGCGACGAAGAGTACGCGGTGCCGCACGCCCATTTCATCGGACTGGGGGCGAAGGTGACCGTCGCGAGCCTCAAGAAGGGGATGGCGACCGGCATGTTCGGCGTGAAGGCCGAGGCGACCGTAACGCTTATCGAAGTGAAGACGGCCGACTACGACGCGGTGGTATTCGTCGGCGGATCGGGAACGCCGCTGGTGCGGGCCGATGCGCGCGCCGTCGAGATAGCGAAAGAGGCAAAAGGGCATCCGGTGCTCGCCGCCATCTGCTGGGCGCCGACGATACTTGCCAAGGCGGGGGTGCTCGCCGGACGCAAGGCGACGGTGTGGCAGGGGGAGGATGCCGAGTACGGCATGACCACCGATAAGATGCTTGAAAAGAACGGCGCGAAGTACACCGGCGAAGAGGTGACGGTCGACGGCAACATCGTCACCGGCAACGGGCCGCATGCCGCGAAACGGTTCGCCGAAGCGATAGAAAAGAAACTCGCGAGCACCGCTAAATAATTCTTTACACGGACGAATTATCCGCTATAGTAAGGCGAAGTTGCATCTCTTTGACAGTAGGAACTCTTTGAATATCGTAGGATTTTTGTGGAGGAAGGCATGAAGAAGGTCACGCTTTTGATCGTTGCGGCGGCGATCGCGCTCATCGGAACGGTCTCCTGTAAGTTCGAGAAGCCGATCGAGGAGCGTCTCAACGCCTACATCCAGGAATACCTGTACGCCGTTCGTGACGGCAAGGTGGACGAGGTGTACAACACGATGCTGTCGGCCAAGATGAAAGAGGTCTTCACCATCGAGGATTGGCGCGAGTATGTGTCGCGTATCTACAAAGGAAAGATCGGCGCCGAATTGCGCACCGCCTACGCTACCATCGTCAAGGAGAAATCGACCGGCGAGTTCATCGAAGCGACCGGCCGCACCTCCAACATGGGCCGTATGGGCACCGTCATGAATCAGGACGAATCGCTCATCTTTCAGGTCCATGTGGTCAACGAAGGCGGCCAGTTCAAGATCCAGCAGGACGAGGACATGTCTCTTCTGCAGGAAGACAAGGACGCGCAGAAGCGGCTCGACGAACTGCTGGCAAACTATCAGGGTCTGGTCAAGCTCGAGGATGTCACGGTGGAACCGATGCAGCAACGGATCGGTTGGGCGTTGGTCTCCGGCACCATTCTCAACGCGAGCGCCGACCTCGACATGGTCCGCGTCGGCGTGAAGGTCCGTCTCAAGGATTCGGCGGGCGACATCATCTACGCGCAGAAGTTCTTCCCGGTACTCGATGTCCGCTACGAAGGCCTGCGTACCAGCGTCCTTCCCGGCGATTCGAAATTCTTCCAGACACCCCTCAAGGATATCCCGGTCGAATGGGATAAGAGCCAGCCGCCCGACTTCCAGTTCTATCTGATCGACGGCAACATCATCTCGGAAGAGGATCTTAAGAAAGAGATCGTCGACCGCGACAAGATGCGCAAACTCGTCGAGGAGACGCGCAAAGGCGATGAAGAGGCGCGCCGTCAGATGAACGAACAGTGGGACAAGGAGAAACGGCTCAAGGCGAAGATCAAGGCGATGCAGGAACGCCGCGCGCAACAGCCCGCTGAAGAGAAAAAGAAGTAAACACCTGATCGTCTGGAAAGATCCGCGATAACAAAGGGTTATTGGTTCGAAGGGACGATTAAGTTGACAGGGGTTCCGCTTTGTGGTACAAAACCGCCGCTTTAACGGTTCTTTTATTTTTGAGTGCTGAGGTATTCGCCAACCGCGATATCTACATCGTCTGGTTGCCCGGTAACGCCGTCAAGAAGACCGAGAAGGTATATGCCATACCGCTCGATTTCGACGGCGCGGTCAAGAAGGTGCGCCAGCGGATAGAGCAGGACCCGATGGTCCGGTCCGATATCCTTCTCAACGAGAGCGGGTTCAGGATCTACGCCTTCTATAACCTGCGCGAATCGAGCGGCTGGCGGAAACTGTTCCTTATAGAGGAAGACGGCAAGGTAACCGCGCGGTTCTTCTAGAAGGTCCGGGATCATCTAATGGCAGGATTACGGATTCTGACTCCGTCAGTCTAGGTTCGACTCCTAGTCCCGGATCCATTTTCTCATATGAGGCGACCCCATCGTCTAGTGGTCAGGACGCTGGCCTCTCACGTCGGTAACCGGGGTTCGAATCCCCGTGGGGTCGCCATTCTTTTTCAGAAGAGCTTTTTTAGAACCACTTCTCGTAGGTGATGCCGCCGATCGTCGCGCTACCTTTCGTGAAGTGGATGTTCAGGGTGTCGGCCAGCAGCGTTTCGGTGCCGACGGGGGTGACGATCACCTTCTCGCGATTGGTTTCGGCGACGAGCCACTTGCCGTCCCAGCGTATCTGGAATTCGGGGAAACGGGTTCGTTCGGCCATTCCTTTGGGCATGGACTGGGGGCGGTAGCCGCCGATGAAGGCGGCGACCCCGGCGGGGTAGGTCGTCTCGGGCGGGCGCCGGAAGACCATGATCGGGAAACCGTATTCCTCGAGCTGGATCGACAGAACCGCAGCGACCGAGCCGTCGGGCTGTTCCTTGATCTCGATGTAGTATTCCTTCATCCAGAAAAAAAGTTGTTTGACCAGTCGGAACCGGTTTTTCGATACCGGCGCGAGCGTCATCTCGACGTTTCCCATCGTGACTATCGGGGTGTCGCCTTCCATCGCCACATCGACCGCGAAACCATTCCCTACATACCGACCAGTGCAGTGGCGAAGCCGATCGATGTCGCTTTTTTCCATCGGCCGCGTTTCGGGAATGGCGGGAGTGCGCATGCCGTGGAGGGCACCGAGCAATGTCACGGCGCGGCTCGCCGTCTTGGGAGCGCCGAGGATGAAAGAGTCGGTATTCCCCAATGCAATGAACCCGGTTTTGCGGTCGGGAAGCGCCGCGATGACGGTGACGAACCCATCCATACTGCCGATCGCAGCGATGTTGCGCTCCGGCAGCGGAAAATAGTCGGCGTAGTAGCCGAGCGAACTTTTGAAGGCGATGTCATTGGGGTTGTCGGGGTACTGGTTGGAAAACAACTGCTTGAGCGAAGCATCGTTGAGGATGCGGCCGCTCCCGGTCCATCCACCGTTGAAAAGCGCCTGCATGAAGCGCGAAAGATCGTAGAGGGTCGAGATGCCGCCGGCGGTAGCGCGCGACCGGCACGAAGGGTTCTCGAACCGCTTTACCTTCTTGTCGCGCAGGATGAACCCTTTGCCGGCGACCGGATCGGCGCAGTTCTTTCCGGCGAGCCGACTGTCGTTCATGCCCAGCGGCAGAAAGAGGTTTTCCTCGAAGATCGTATCGATGCTTTTACCGGTCGCTCGCTCGATGAGGTGGCCGATCACCTCGTAGTCGAGCATACTGCGCAGGTAACGCGTCCCCGGCTTGGCGATGGGGTGTTCGTTCTTCAGGTATTCGAACAGAGAGGCGCTATGATCGTTCTCTCGGTACCATTCGACGGGCAGTCCCGAATGGTTCGAGAGGAGATGACGCAGGGTGATGCTTTTCTCCGCGCCTCCTTTCAGTTTGAACTCGGGCAAGTATTTCTTCACCGGGTCGTCGAGTTTCACCTTGCCGCGTTCCACCAGTTGCAGGACGACCGTGGCGGTCCACAGCATTGTCAGGCCGCCGATACGGTACGGGGTATTCAGGGCGGCCGGTCTATTGTGCGCCGCGTCGTCGTAACCGAACGATTTCTGCCACAGAATACTCTGGTTGTCGAAAACCGCCGCGACCGCGCCGTGGACATCGTAGGTGTTCAGCTCCTTGCGTATCGTCGCATCTATCTCGGAAAAGACCTTCTGCTTCTGCGCGTCGGACGGGGCGGGAGACAGCGTCGTCGACCATAGGATCGGCAGAAGGAGAAAAAGAAAAATACGTATCTTCATCAGGGCACCGTTATCGTGACATCGTCGAGGTAGACGAAGCCGCCGGTCGCCGTGCCTCCCGTCTGCTGATAGACGCGGGTTCCGAGTGTGATGTAAGCGGCGCTTGCCGGCGAAGTGGGCGAAGCGGTGATGGTTTGCCAATCCGCCTGATCGGTGGTGAACTTGTTGGTGTAGACGGTCGATCCTATCATGACTTTCGAGGCATTGTAGAAAGAGTAGTACAGGGTGGCGCGGCCGTTCACATCATTGTCGTAATAATAAAAAGTTATCGTATACGCGGTATTCTCCGTTATCGCGACAAAATCAGAAACGAAATCGGTATCACCGTTGGTTGTGGTATTTCGAGTCAATTTCACCGAGGCGCTTCCGCCGTGCTTGGTCGTCGTCTCCTTCGCGACGCCGACGCCGCTGTCGGCGGTCCACGAGTCGGGCGTCGTGCCGTTGGTCCACAGTTCGAAGTCGCCGTTCAAAATCGACAAGCCGTCGGTCTCGCAGTAGTGGGTGGTCAGGTTGCAGGTCGGCGTCGGTTCGGTACAGTCGCCGTCGTCGGCGCAGCGGCCCGCCGCGAGCACGCAGGTATCGACGTTACATTCCTCCCACTCCTCGCAGGTATCACTGCCACAGGCGACCAGCGTTTTGACCATGTCGGCCGCATCGCGCGGTTCCAGTTTCGAATCGTCGTAGGTATAGTGGAGGATGCCGGTGATCGAATCGTAGTCGTCGCCGACCGTCGGCATCGTGTAGGTGTAGAGGGTATCGTCGATCCGCAGACCGCCGTCGACCGCGAATTCGCCGTAGCCGAGCGAGACATTGGAGACGGTGACATCCTCGACCGTTATCAGCACACCGTTGTAATCATCGGCTGACTCGCCGCCGGTCGCGATATCGGCCGGATCGGCGATGAGCACCGGTGTAGGCAGATCGTTGCCCGAACTGACCACCGCGATCTCCGATACATCGGCCAGTTCAAGCAGGCCGAAGTAAAGAACAAGCGTGCCGGACACCTTGACGATATCGCCCACGGCGGGTGCGGTCAGCGAACTGAAAACATAAATGCCGCTGAAGGTGTAGCCGAGCGTGAGGTCCTGATCGGCCTCGGGCACCTGCAGGAAGAAACTGGTCCCGTCGAGCGCCGTCACTACCCCGGAGGTCTCGACCATGCTGTCGGGCAGGATGGTGCCGTCCTTGAGGTCGTATATCGGTATGATCCCGCACGAACCGAACATCGGGTTGGCGGTGTCGGGACAGGGATCGCAAATATTACCGGCGCCGTCGAGATCGTTGTCGAGCTGATCGGTGTTGGCGTCGTAGGGACAATTGTCGGAACTGTTGGTGATGCCGTCGCCGTCCTTGTCGTTGGGATTTATCGTCGAGACGCCGCCCAACGGTGTCGGATCGCAGAGATCGCCCACTCCGTCGCTGTCGGCGTCGGCCTGAATGCCGTTATCGACCGGCCGTATCGGATTGAAAAGGGTCGGGCAATTGTCGGAGCCGTTGGCGATGCCGTCGCCGTCGATATCGGTGCCGGTCGGTCCGCCGTAGGGACGGGTATCGTCGTCGACGGTCCGTAACGGGTCGCAGGTCGGTTCATTGGTCGGGGTGTCACAGAAGAAGAGGGGATAGGAGGTAGCATTCTGTGTGACGAAGGCCGCCCAACTCATGCCGCTTTCGCGCTGAATGCAGGCGCTTTTCGCCGCGCCGCAGATGTCCCCGAGCGCCTCGCAGCCGGTCTGTCCACCCGGCACGACCGCCATGATATCGGTGTCGCCGTAGAGCGGCAGGCCGCCGCGCAGGGTGAGCGTGACGGTGTCGACGTTGGCGTCAATGACCGCCTGATAGGGATCGTCGTCGTAGCCGGTGCCGTCGAAGATCGCGATGTCGGCCACCTTGCCCACCTGCAGGGAACCGGTCACCTCGGCGATCCGGAACGCGGTCGCATTGTTGATGGTCGCCATGCGCCACAGGTCCCGCGATGTGAAAAAGCCGTCGTAATAGACACTATTGAGATGGTCGGCGCACTTGAGTTCGCGCAGGATGTTGATCGAACCCGAGGGGGTCCAGTCGGTCCCGATGCCGGTAAGTACTCCGAGCGTCTTGAACAGCGTTACCGGCGCGGTGTTGCCGTAAAGCGATATGTTGGATCGCGGCGACCATATGTGGCCGGCACCCCTCTGTGCGAGTATGAGCGCGTCGGCCGCCTTGAGCCCCGCAAGATGGACGAAGGCGGTGTTCGACGCGGTGAGGTCGACCCCGCCGCCGCCGCTGCTCGACAGGCAGAGGAATTCGTTGCGTGCCTCGGTATCGATCCCTTCCGCGACATGAGCGAAGTAGCAGCCGTTATTCAGTACGGTCGCCGGATCGATGCCGGGATAGGCGCAACTGCTGGAAAGAAGCGTGCCGTTCGCATCGCCGAGCGGGAAGGTCTCGTAGCGCACATCGGCGCGCTTCATCCCCTCAGGATCGAAGAACGACTGATCGACATTGCGCAGGAAGCCGTCGGCGCCGCCCGAACCGGCGATGACAGTGCTCCCCGCCATGACGTTGCGCAGTTCTCCCCATTGCTTCTGGACCGCCGTTGCGCCGCCCGATACGGATAGTTCGGTGTGGTCGCGCGCACCGGTGCGCCAGTCGTGGCGGTGATCGAAACGCTCGGTGCCCCAGCTCAGCGGGGCGCGGTGAGCCCACCCCATGTGGTCGTGGGCGTTAATAAGCGCCGGGGAGACGACGCCGTCGGCGCATTCGACGACCGTCGCCGCGCCATACTCCGGCTCGGCCGAACAGTCGCAGCCGACGCAGATGATGTCGCCCGCTTCCCCGACGAGCACTTCGCCGCCGCGGTATATCTGATCATGACCGAGTATGACGCCGCGGATGAGCAGGTCGTTACTGCCCGTCGTGCCGGTGCAGAGACCGGCGGCCGGCGGGGTGAGCGTCGCGCAGAGCGTTTCGGCGTAGGGTCCGTCGTCGTCGGGTAGTTCGGTGTCAAGGTCGGACTGATCCGACTGATCGGTCGGATCGGACTGATCACTATCAGTGACCACGCCCTCATCGGCCGTGGTGTCGGTCGCGATATCCACGTTATCGGTGATGTCCACCGTGATGTCGGTCGTATCGGGCAGATCGTCGACCGCAGCATCATCCGCCATCGTCTGATCGTCGGTCGTGTCGTCATTGACCGCGTCGTCGGACACATCGGACACCTCGGACACATCGGTCTGATCGGACTGATCGGTCTGATCATCGTCGGCGACCACGGTATCCCTCTCAGCCGCATCGTCCTTTATGTCCTCTTCGTCCTTTTCAAGCGGGGTGTCGTCTCCGGCCGTGTCATCATCGCCCGCTTCGTCGACCCACACGATAAGGTCATCGTCGACCACCGTGTCGACATCCTTCTTGATGACCTTGACGCCGCTGTTGTCGCATCCGATGGTGATCAGCGCGAACAGGACGGCGATGCCGAGCAGAAGAAAGGATCTCATGGCCTCCTCCAAACAAAGGACGCGCGATTATACCAGTATGGTGCGCCCGATGCAACCTAATATTCGGTAAGTTGCAGATCTTCGCCGGTCAGCATGTATATCTTCAGTTTGAACCGTTTTTTCATCTCCGCGATGTATTCATGATCGCGCCAGCCGACCGACAGAGCGGTCGCCAGAGTGTCGGCGGTCATGCAGTCGGGGGCGATGACGGTGACCGAATGGGCCCCTTCGACCGGATTGCCGGTACTGGGGTCGATGATGTGCGAATATTTCTTGCCGTTCTTCTCAAGATAACGTTCGTAGTCGCCCGATGTCGAGATGCTGGTGCATTGTTCGGTCGATGTCTCGAAGGTCTTGATGAGCTCCTCTTTCTTGAAGGGGTTGCGGATGCCGACGGTCCACGGTTTCCCGTATTTACTGCCGCAGATCACCAGTTCGCCGGTATAATTGATGAGAAAGTCCTTTACCCCGCCCTGTTCCATCATGCGGCGTGTCTCATCGGCGGCGAAGCCCGAAGCGATGGCGCCGAAATCGAGCTTCACCCCCTCTTTTCTGAAGGCGACGGTGTTCTTTTCGCAGTCCAGATCGAGATTCTCGATGCCAACGAAGGGGAGGAATTTGCGGATCTCCGCCGGGTCGGGGACGATGTCGCGGTGGATATCCCAGAGGAATCCTTCGCTCTTGTAGGTGATGTCGAACTTGCCGCCCGTCTCGCGGGTGAAGTTCGCCGATGAGGCGAGGAGTTGGCAGAACCAGTCGGGGACCTCTACCGCTCCTTTGTGTGCCTCGGTGTTGAGTTTGGTGGTGAGACTTTCCTTGCTGTAGTAGTTCATCGTCGTTGAGAGTTCGGTGACGCGGCGTTCGATATCTTTTTCCAGCGTTTCGTTCTTCGGGGCGGCGTAGGTGACGGTCAGATCGCCGCCGAGTCCTTTGAACGAGAAGCTGTTGACGGTTTTCTGCTGGCAGGAAACGGCCAGAAGCAGGATGACGATAACGATGGTCCGCATGGTTCTCTCCGCAACAATTCGCGGGAGAGTACCTCCCCTCCGAAAAAAATGCAACAAGTCCGGAACTTTCCGGTTGACTTTCTTTTCGTGGCGGGATAAACTGCCCCCAGACAATACGATGGGGGATTGCCATGAGCACGCGCTTTTACCGGGTGATGGTCGTTATCGTCGGTGCGCTGCTTGCCTTATTCTCCGTGACCGGGTGCAATGATTTTGGCGCTACCGACTACGGGGTTATTCACGAAGGGGATGAACAAAATAACGATATTGATGCCGTTGATTTCGATCATGATGAAGATTACGCACCAGTCTATGGAGTACTGGACGAAGAGTTTGATGATTCTTCAGTTACCGACGAGGATGTTCCCGACGAGGATATTATTTGCCCGTTTGATGAGAACTTTCTTGATAGGATGGAGGGGGTCGACACCTACTTCGCGTTCCGTGCCATCGGCGTGATCAACGACGGTGCCAGCACCGCCCGGCCGACCGCCGCGTTCATGTATAAGCTGGCCCCGGTCCTGCCGAACCATCCAGACTTTAAGCTGTCGCAACCGCTGGTTTACTACAGCGCAGGGGTCGATGATGGTATATCGTTTTATGCACTGGGTGACCCGGGGACAAAATATTATGGGTCAGCCGTGACGACATCCATCTCCAAGGAATTTCTCGAAACCAATCGGGATGCGCTTCTCGAAGATCCTACAGTGGAGGGAGTGACCTCTCTTCAAGTGGTCACCATAGAAGAGATCGATGCGACCACGATCAAGCAATGTACCATCGCCGTCAACGATATCGATGAGAATGGTGCCGCTCGCGGTAAAATGTCTATTTGTGTTGCAGGCAATGTTGATTTTTCTATCGGCGAGAACATGAATATGGCGGTCAATGCGCCGCTCATAGAGGATGTCGACAAGATGCTGGAGTTTTTCGAAGAGACTGATCCGGCGAAACTATGCGCCTGCTTCGACGTCAACAGCAGTGCCGAAGTACCGTGTCCCGGTACCGAAACGCCCGACGACGATACGCTACTCAGCGATTCCGAGAATACCGACGATCTGTTGCCCGACGACGAGTGATCACTCCGTTACGAAGCGCGGGATGTGCCCCGCGATGCGCGAAACGATCTCGTAATTGATGGTGCCGGCGAGTTCCGCCAGCGTCTCCGCCTTTATCTCCTGATCGCCCTGACGGCCGAGCAGGACCACTTCATCTTCCAATCTCACGCCGGGGATATCGGTAACATCGAGCACGGTAAGATTCATCGCGATGCGGCCGCGGATCGGGGCGCGCTGGCCGCCGACGAGGGCATAGCCGGCGTTCGAGAGTTTGCGGTCGTAGCCGTCGGAGTAGCCGATGGGAAGTATCGCGATGCGGCTTTCGCGGGTGGTTTGGTAGGTACAGCCGTAGCCGATGTATTCACCGCTGTGAAGCGTTTTCAGCTGCGCGATGCGGGTCTTCCATGAAAGCACCGGACGTAGCGAATGGTCGGCGCCGGTGCCGTTGGCGGTGAGGTAGGAAAGGTAGGTCTCTTTTGAAGGCCACAGCCCGTACTGGGCGATGCCGACGCGGACCATGTCAAAGTGGGTCTTGGGGAACAGTATCGTCGCGGCCGACGAGGCGAGATGGCGTTCAAAGGCCGGTATCCCGGCGTTCTTCACCGCGTCGCACAGTTCGTTGAACCGGTCGAGTTGATGCATGGCGTAGGTATGATTGGTGGTGTCCTCGATGTTGGCGAAATGGCTGTAGACCGCCGCGAGTGCGAGGTGCGGTGACCGTTTCAGAGTGGCGATGAACGATGCGAGTCGTTCCGCCGATACCCCCTGTCGGTTGGTGCCGGTCTCGACCTTGAGGTGGACCTTTACCGTTTTTCCTGCGTCCCGCGCCGCCGCCTCAAGCGCCGCGAGGTGTTCTTCATTGTAGGCGACGCAGTCAACGCCGAGCGCCGGAACTTCACTGCAACGCGCTATCGGCACCGGACCGAGGAGCAGTATCGGCTCTATGAAACCGGCGTGCCGCAGGGCCGCCGCTTCGTCGATGGTGTGGACGCAGAACTGCGTGATGCCGCATTCGCGGGCGAGTCCCGCCGTCTCGACGATGCCGTGGCCGTAGCCGTTGGCCTTGACGACCACCGCGAGCCGCGCGCGGTCGCCGAGGAGGCGCCGGAAGAAGCCGATATTGGCGGCATAGGCAGAGCGCGAAAGCTCCAGCCACTGGTACTGTCCGGCGGTCATGGTCATGGCGCGCATTCTCCTTCAAAAACCTTGCTATTATATGCGTCGTACCGTGCAAGGCAAATTTATGGGAGGCGGGAATGAAACGGTCTCGCGCGCGGTTATTAGTCGGTAAAAAGTTGACTCTACGGGGGAAAACCACTATAGTGTCCCGTTTTTGCCGGACTAGGAGGCTTTGATGAAAAAACTCATTGTTTACAGTATGCTAGCTAGTTTGATGTTCGCGGTCGTCGGGTGTAACTGCTCCCGAGAGAAAGAGGAGTCGGTCTCGCCCCAAGGCGCCGTTTTCCCCATAGGCGAATCGCAGAAGAAAAAGGCGCCGCCCGTTATGCGCGTGAAACCCTCCCAGATGCGGATACTTCCCCCCGAGATACGGGAAGAACTCAAGAGGCGTAATGCCGAGATCGCGGCCGCCAAGGCAAAAGAGGCGGCGCAACCCCAGCCTGCCCCGGCCCCGGCTCCCGCCCCGGCCCCGGCTCCCGCACCAACCAAGAAGTAAGAGAGGTCCCGACACGATGAACGAACAGAAACCGGCCGCAGTGCCGCCGCAACTCGACGAGAACGAGGTCATCCAGCGCAAGAAGGAAAAGATACAGGCGCTCCGCGATCTGGGCCGCAACCCCTACGACAACACCTTCCGTCCCGATACGCAGGTCGCCGCCTTCCGCACCGCCTGTGACGGCATCCCGAAGGAAGAACTGGAAAAACCGGGGAAGCCGCAGCGGTTCGCCCTTGCCGGCCGCGTGATGGCGCTCCGGATGATGGGAAAACTCGCCTTTGGCCATCTCAAGGATGAAACGGGCCGCCTGCAGGTGGTCTTCACCAAGGAATATCTCGGCGAAGGATTCGATTTCTTCAAGAAATTCGTCGATATCGGCGATATCGTCGGGGTGACGGGCGAAGCCTATGTCACCAAGACGGGCGAGCTCTCGCTTCTCATCTATAGCGTTCACCTGCTCACCAAAAATGTCCGCCCGCTTCCCGAAAAGTTCCACGGCCTGACCGATAAGGAAACGCGCTACCGCCAGCGTTACCTCGATCTGATCATGAACGATGAGTCGCTCGAGGTCTTCAAAAAACGGGTGAAGATCGTCAACTTCGTCCGCGACTGGATGAACCGCGCCGAGTTCCTCGAGGTCGAGACGCCGATGATGCATCCGCTCGTTTCGGGCGCCGCGGCGCGGCCGTTCGTGACCCACCACAATACGCTCGACATGCAGCTCTATATGCGCATCGCCCCCGAATGCTATCTCAAACGGCTGCTGGTCGGCGGGATGGGGAAGGTCTACGAGATCAACCGCAACTTCCGCAACGAGGGGATATCGATCAAGCATAACCCCGAGTTCACGATGATGGAGTTCTACTGGCCCTACGCCACCTACACCGACCTGATGAGCTTCACCGAGGAGATGATATCGTCGCTTGCGGTCGCCGTCACCGGCGGCACGAAGGTGGTCTATCAGGGACGCGAGATCGAGTTCGCCGCGCCGTGGAAACGGCTCACCATAGAGGAGTCGCTCGTGGAGCACGGCGTCTGCACCGCCGAGGAGGCAAAGACGCGCGACGGCCTTTTCGCCGCGGCGCTTCGTCACGGGATGGACAAGGACCATATCGGCAAGATGAGTTATTACAAACTGCTCGTCGAGATATTCGAGGAGAAGGTCGAGGAACATCTGTGGCAGCCGACCTTCATCACCCGTTATCCGACCGAGGTGTCGCCCCTTGCCCGGCGCAACGACGCCGAGCCCGACTACACCGACCGGTTCGAATTCTTCATCGCCTGCCGCGAGATCGGCAACGCCTTCTCGGAGCAGAACGATCCGCAGTCGCAGTACGAAGCCTTCGCCAAACAGGTCGAAGAGAAGAAGAAAGGGAACGCCGAGGCGGTCGACATGGATACCGACTACATCCGCGCCCTCGAATACGGCATGCCGCCGGCGGGCGGCGAGGGGGTCGGCATCGACCGGCTCGTGATGCTGCTCACCGACGCCCCCTCCATCCGCGATGTGATACTCTTCCCGCTCCTGCGGTCGGAACAATAGATGCGTTTTGAATTCTTCGTCGGACTCCGCTATCTCTGGAATACCCGACGCACCCGTTTTCTGTCGCTCATCACGGTCATATCGGTCCTCGGCATCACCATCGGCGTCGCGTCGCTGGTGACGGTCCAGTCGATCATGGACGGCCTGCAGAACCAGATGAAGCGATCGATACTGGGATCGAAGGCCCACGCGCTGGTGTCGACCGCCGAAGGGACGGTCGCCGACTGGTCGCCGCTTGCGGAGAAACTGCGCGCGGTGCCCGGTGTGGCCGGAGTGACGCCGATGGTTACCACCGAGGTCATCGTCGCGGCCAACGAAGAGGTGCTCGGCGGCATCGCCAATGGGGTCGATGTCCCGACGGTCGGATCGGTGATACTCCTGCCCGACCAGATGGCGGCCGAAAAGAGCGATATCAAATGCCTTGGCGGGTTCGTGAACTGTCCCGAACTGCTGAAGCGGCGCACCGTCGATCCGCGTACCGCCTTCTATGAGGATTTCATACCGGACCGCGACCGGAACCTGCCGCCCATCGTCATCGGGAAGGAGATGGCCCGTTTCTTCAGCCTTCATCCCGGCGATGTCATGACGGTCATCAGCCCGACCGGTGGCGGCATGGGACCGACCGGCCCGCTGCCGCTGTCGAAGAACTTCCGCGTGGCGGGGCTGTTCTTCACCGGGATGTACGAATACGATCTCAACTATGTCTATTTCAACCTCACCGATGCGCAGGACTTCTTCTCGATGAAGGGGACCGTCACCGCGTTGGCGCTGAAACTCGACGATCTCTACGATGTCGACCGCATGGCGGGTAAAATAGGCGCGGCGGCCGGTGCCGGCTATACCGTCAAGACATGGAAGGAGATGAACAAGAACATCTTCAACGCCCTCAAGATGGAGAAGATCGTGATGTTCCTCATCCTCGGGTTCATCGTGCTGGTCGCGTCGTTCAACATCGTGGCGACGCTCCTGATGATGGTGCTCGGCAAGACGCGCGAGATCGCGATACTCAAGGCGATGGGTGCCTCGAACCGTGCCGTGATGACGCTGTTCGTCTTTGACGGTTTCGTGCTGGGACTGGTCGGCACATTGCTCGGCCTTGCGCTCGGATTCGGCGCCTGTGTTTGGCTCGACGGGCTGGAACTTCCCTTCGCGCAGGATGTCTACTATCTGACCACCTTGCCGGTCGAGATGTCGGCGGGACTCTTCGCGCTCTGTGCCGTTGCGGCGCTCATCGTATCGTTCGCGGCGACGCTTTATCCGAGCCGGTACGCCGCCCGTATCCGGCCCGCCGAAGGGTTGCGCTATGAGTAGGGAGTTCGCGTGAAGTTCGAAACGCTCGTCAGTCTGCGCTACTTCAAAAATACGAAACGGTCGGGGGCGCTGTCGCTCATCACCCTGATATCGGTCATCGGGATGATGCTGGGGGTCGCGGCGCTCATATCGGTCCTGTCGGTCATGGACGGTTTCCTTTCGGAGATGAAGAACAATATCCTCTCTTCGACGGCGCACGCCCATTTTCATAAACTCGTCGGCCGGTTCGAGGAATACGAGAAGCTCGCGAAGGATATCCGGCAGGTCGACGGGGTCGTCGGCGTCACCCCCTCGGTCATGAACGAGGTGATGGTCTCGGCCAACGGCCGCATCACCGGCGCCATAGCCAACGGCATCGACGTCGCCTCCATCGGTTCGGTGATAGAACTGCCGCGCCAAATCATGCCCGGCAAAGGGAAACTCGAATGTCTCGCCGACATCGCGCAGTGCCCCGATTACGCCAAAGCGGCGGCCGAAGAGGATCTGCTCGCCGACGAAGGGACCGTACCGTTGCGTCCGCTCCCCATCGCCATCGGCAAGGATATGGCGGAACATCTCGGCGTGACGGCGGGCGACACCGTCACCGTCATCAGTCCGCTCGGCGGCGGCATGGGGCCCACCGGTCCGGTGCCGGTCAGCCGCACCTTCACCGTCGTCGCCATATTCTACACCGGGATGTACGACTACGATTTCAAGTTCGCCTACCTTTCAATGCCCGACGCGCAGGAATTCTTCTCGGCCAAGGGACTGGTGAGCTATCTCAACATTAAGGTACGCGACATCTACAAGGTCAAAGAGGTCGAGGACCGCATCATGACCCTTGTCGGGGGTTTTCCCTACGGGATACAGGACTGGATGGACATGAACAAGACCACCTTCAAATTTCTCGAGATGCAGAAGATCGTCATGTTCATCATCCTCATCGTGATCATCCTCGTCGCCTCCTTCGGCATCATATCGACGCTGGTGATGCTCGTGATGGGGAAGATATCGGAGATCGCCATACTCAAGGCGATGGGAGCCGACGACCGGATGATACGGCGTATCTTCGTCATGGACGGGCTTTTCGTCGGCGCCGCCGGGACATTGGCGGGGATAATGCTCGCGATAATCGTCTGCCTGACGTTGCGCCAAATAGAGTTCCCGCTTGCCAAGGACATTTATTTCTTCAATAAACTGCCGGTCGAGATGTCGCTCATGAGTTTCGGCGTCGTCGCGTTGAGCGCGCTCACCATCAGTTTCTTCGCGACGCTTTACCCGGCATGGCGGGCGTCGCGCATACCGCCGGCGGAAGGTTTACGGTACGAATGAGGTCGTCATGATGCTTGCCCTGTCGCACATCGCCAAGAGTTACACCATAGAGGGGAAGACCATACCGGTCCTCCGCGATGCGAATCTGGAACTCCCCGAAGGGGCGCGCATGTCGCTCATCGGCAAGAGCGGCGCCGGGAAATCGACCCTCCTGTCGATCATCGCCACCATCGAACGGCCCGATGCGGGCGCTCTGCGCATCGGCGGTGAAGATACTGCCGCGATGAACGATACGCGGCTCAGCCGGTTCCGCAACGCGATGGTCGGCATCGTTTTCCAGTTCCACCATCTCCTGCCCGAATTCACCGCGCTGGAGAATGTCGCGATGCCTCTTTTCATCGGCCGTCGTCCGGGAGATGCGTTCGCCGAGGCGCGCGCGATGCTCGACCGGGTGGGCCTTTCCGACCGCGTTGAACATAAACCGGCGGAACTGTCGGGCGGTGAGCAGCAACGGGTGTCGATCGCGCGCGCCCTTATCATGCGGCCCAAGATACTACTTCTCGATGAACCGACCGGAAATCTTGACGAAGAGACCGGGCTCGTTATCCTCGACCTCGTGCTGTCGCTTGCCGATGAGCACAAGCTCACGACGCTCTTCGTGACCCACAACAAGAGTTTCGCGCGCCGGATGGAACTGAACTATGAACTGAAGGACGGCATGTTATGGTCCCTGTGAGGATTCTTTTTGCACTTATCGCCGTTCTTGCCGCCGCTTCCCTGCAAGCGGTGGAGATACGGCAGGTCGTGACCGATGGCTGCGTCCGTACCGAATGCTCCATCATCGCCAAACACTTTGAAGGGAAAAGCGCCCTGACCGAAGGGGAGCTCGATGTGATACTGCGCACCTTGTACGCGTCGAAGCTTTATCAGCATGTCGAGATGCGCTACGATATCGATACCAGCGTTCTGCGGGTGATCGTCGTCGAACAGCCGGTGATATCGGCCATCACCATCAAGGGGTACGACAAGATCGATCTTGAGGACATCGAGAAGGTGGTCGACATCAAGAAGAATGAACTCATCGATCTTGATAAGATACAGCGCAATCTCCAGAAGATAGCCGACCTTTACAAAGAAAAGGGCTATCTCATGGTCCGCGTCGTGCATGACCTCACCATCAACGAGAAGAACAACGATGCGGCGCTGGTTCTTTCGATCACCGAAGGGGACCGCTCCCGCGTCCGCAAGATATCGATATCGGGCAATGCCTTCCTTTCGGACGACTTCATCAAGGAGCGCCTCAACACGCAGGAGGACGGACTTTTCTCCTTCTTCAAGGACGAGGGGTACAAAAAAGAACTGCTCGAAGAGGATCAGGCCCGCATCATGTTCCTCTATAACGAGGAGGGCTTCGTTAATGTCCGCGTATCGCGGCCGATCGTCACCATATCGCCCGACCGGAAGGACATCTATATCAACTTCATCGTTACTGAAGGGGAACGCTACAAGATACGCTCGGTGACCGTTACCGGCGATCTGCTAGAAAAGGGCGAATACCCGAAATATGATCCGCGTCTGACCAAGGACAAGTGGTACCGCCACTCGGAACTCATCGCCGATCTCGATGCCCTTAAGACCTTCTACGGCGACGAGGGGTATCCCTTCGTGACCGTCCTGCCGGACCGGGTCCCGAACGAGGCCGATAAAACGCTCGATGTCACCTATCATATCCAGAAGGGGAACAAGTGTCGCGTTGAGCGGATCGAGATAACGGGCAACGACCGTTCTCGTGACAAGGTCATCCGGCGCGAGATGCGTCTGTACGAAGGAGAATGGTACACTTATACCGGTCAGAAACGGAGCGAAGGACTGATAAAACGGACCGGCTTCTACGACGAGACGACCATCACGCTCCGGGAAGGCTCCACGCCCGAGTTGGTCAGGGTCATCGTCAAGGTCAAGGAGCGCAAGAGCGGCACCTTCAATGTCGGCGCCGGCTTCAGTTCGTTCGAGTCGTTCGTCTTCAACGCCCGCATCGACCAGAACAACTTCCTCGGTTACGGCCAGACCATCAGCCTCGTCTCGCAGTTCTCGGCGATCCGGCAGGAGGTGAACCTCAGCCTTTTCGAGCCCTATTTCTTCGATTACGATGTCTTCATGAATACCAGTTTCTACTTCGTCAAATTCGATTATTCGTCGCTCGATTCGACCTACTATGCCGATTATGAGGACAACCGCCTCGGTTACAGCCTTATCTTCGGTTATCCGATCACCGACAATCTTTCGATATCGGGCGGCTACCGTATCGACAAGGTGTGGCTTAAGGGAGGAGCCAAGGAACAGATGAGTTTCATGTTCCGCGATATGCTCACCAGTTCGGTCCTCACGCGGCTTACGTGGGATTCGCGCGACGACCGGATGTTCCCTTCCAAAGGGCTCTACTCCAGCGTCGGCATCGAGATGAGTCCGCGCATATTCGGTTCTGATGACGACATACTCACCCTCGACTTCAATTTCCGCTGGTATCAGCGCCTTTTCTGGGACCTTATCTACAAGGTCAATGTCACGACCGGCTGGAAAAAGGACTTCTCGGGCAATCGTCTTCCTGTGTCGGAACGGTACCGCTTGGGAGGACTCTTCTCGATACGCGGCTATCCCTACAACTCCATCGGTCCCGGCGACGGCCTGCGCATCATCGACGATCCGGGCGATCCGACCAGTTCGGTATCTCCCTACACCATCGGCGGCGACAAACAGGTCATCATCAACAATGAGCTGGAACTGCCGATCCTCAAGGAGATGCGACTCAATCTCGTCGCCTTCCTCGATGTCGGCAACGCTTTCAACGAGGACGAGAACCTGTTCTATATCGACAATAAGGGACACAACAAATACGGACTGCCGCTCGCGATGTACTGGAGCGCCGGGTTCGGGATACGGTGGGTTACCCCCATAGCGCCGCTGTCGTTCGAATGGGGCTTCCCCATCACGCCGCGGCCGGGTGATCCGGTTTACATGTTTGAATTCAACATCAAGAACTCGTTCTAGGGAGGAACCGATGAAACAGCTCATTATCGCCGCCATCCTGTTCATGGCGGTCCCCGCCTTTGCGCTCAATGTCGCCTGTATCGACATGAAGAAGGTGTGGGAGAATTCCAAGGAGATCAAATCCGAGAAGGCCAACATGGAGAAGATGCTCAAAAAGACGCAGGACGACCTGAAGAAGAAAGAGGCCGATCTCAAGGCGCTTCAGGAGCGGGCGATGAAAGAGGCGCAGGTGGCGACCCCCGAGGCCAAACAGGCGATGCAGGAAGAGTTCCAGCGCAAGTATCTCGAGTTTCAGGAGCTCTACCAGTCGAGTCAGAAGATGCTTCAGGAGAAGGATTACACGGCGCAGACCTCGTTCATTGAGAAAGTGAAGAAGCTGGCGACCGAGATAGCCAAAAAGAAGGGTTACGATCTGGTCCTCGCCAAGGACAATGTCCTCTACATGCAGGATAAGTTCGACATCACGCAGGACGTCATTACCGTCATCAATAAGTAAGGTGGCGGAACTCCGTAAGGGTCTTCGGCCGGTCCGGCGCTAGGGCAATCTCTCGCAGACATAGGGAAGAAGCGCGGAACACTGATTGTCGTTCCACTGTCCCCAAGTGGTTTCGCTGGTCAGGCCCCAGACATGCGCGCATCGTTCATTGCCGCTTGCATAGTCGGGTTGTGTGGAGAGCCAGTTGGCGTAACTATGGTTGTCTCCGTCGGTCCACGAGTAGTGATCGGCGAAGTTGCTCGCCGTGATCGGCGGCCGGATGTAGAGTGTCCCGGTGACATCGCTCGTCTTTCCGGCTATCATGATCAGATACCAGTGCGAAGAATTGAGTTGGTATTGATTATTGAACACTTCCTTCCCGGCGCCGGAGAGGCTGTCCACGCAGGCTACGCGGTCGGCGGTGCAACTGCTGCAACCGGGATCTTCGTGGATCGTGATGACGGCGTCGTTGCTGGTGTCGGCGACGATCTCCCAGTATCCGGTCGAGGGGCTGTTCAGCCGGAAACTGACGAAGTTCCCGCTGACGGTCGATGATCCGCACAAGCAGCCGGTAGCTGACGCGCTGGTGGTCGAAAAGGAATACGTCCCTCCGGAAGAGTTCACGACGTGCGGTGAGGCGCAGGTGTTCCCATTTGCTGAACCGGTGCCGGGGCCGGTCGCATCAGCGGCGGTGTAGCCGAGCCAGTAGGCGGTGTCGGCCGGTATGCCGATATTGTCGCGGACCCAGTCATTTTCGTCGACAGAGGCGATACTGACCAGATGTCCCTGCAGGGTCACGCAGTCGCTCTCGGCCGTATCGAAGTCCTTGGTGTCGGCGAAGTAGCGATAACAGGTCCCGGTCGTATTGTTCAGGGTCCAATCGGCGCCGCAGTCCAACGAGACGTCGGCATCAGCATCAGAGGTCTCGTCGGGTAAGACGGTGTCGTTGTCGGGTGTCATGGTATCATCGACGATAAGAATATCTTCGTCGTCGGCAAGGGAGTCGTCGTTGATGATCAGGGAATCTTCATCGGTAATGAGCTCATCGTTGTCGATGATCACGGTGTCGTCATCGGTCGCGCCGGTGCCGTCGTCGGTCACGGCGTTATCCTGATCGGCGGGAGGCAGATCGGTATCGCCCGGAAGAGCATCATCGATCGGCGGTACGCTCTCGTCAGCCGGTAGGGTATCCTGTTCCGGGAGAGTCTGATCCGTTCCGCCGGAGTTGTCGTTCTGTTCGCCGCTCTCTATGCAGACATTTTCCGGGCCACATTCCCATCCTTCGGGACAATCGAACGCCGTTTCGCAGTACACCGCCTCTTCCGAAGGGGTGCAGGCCGAAAGCGCAAGAGCGCACGCGCCGAGAAAAAAGAGGATCCGGTTCATGATGCTGTTCCTCCTCACATAAAAACCCGCCGCTATGGTAGCATATTGGGAAACAAACGCAAGAGGTCGAATCAAGACATCTAAAATCTTACCGAGGAGCGGTACGTCAAGACATTTGATATCTTACCCGAGGAAGGACGGCAA
>JAKLIW010000059.1 GCA_022709425.1 bacterium | reverse complement strand
TCAGCGACCTGGGCCTGCGACCTTCCGCGGCGTGGTATCGGCTGAAGTATAATCCGTGATCCTCGAGACAAGCATGCGGGAATGTTTGCCGGTCGGGGAACTCTGGTGGGAGGTGACACTTCCACAGGTTGGTATCGCCGCCCGCCTCGGCCTGTTGCAGCCCGTAGCAGCTCTGAGGCTGCCGGCATCAGGAACGCTCGCCCCGGCGCGTGATGACCGAAGCACTGCGGCGTTACCGGCGTAACGGGCGTTAGGCCGCCGTCGGCTGGGTCCTGAACCCAAGCGTTTCCTTAAGCCAGCGGAAGGCGGCGCGCAAGCCCGCCTCCCGGACGCCCGCAAGGCCGTAAATGGAAACCAGCGCCTCTTCGTGCCCGCGGTAACGCGGCGGCAAGAGCATCACCGCAGTGATTCTCCGGCCTTCCACCCTCAGGATCTGTGAGTAGAACATGCCCTTGCCGATGGCGTATTGTCCTTCAGGGAGCGTCAGCGCGCGTCTTGGCAGCACAAGCCAGGGACGATATTGCAACA
>JAKLIW010000058.1 GCA_022709425.1 bacterium | reverse complement strand
GAGGTGCCGGAACTCGACGTCGTTCGCCACTACACGCACCTCGCCGAACGCAACATGTCCGTCGACTCCGCGTTCTACCCGCTCGGGTCCTGCACGATGAAGTACAACCCGAAGCGGAACGAACGCGTCGCCCGCATGCCGGGCTTCGCCGATGTGCACCCGTACCAACCGGAGTCGACCCTCCAAGGCATGCTCCAGGTGCTCTACGAAATGCAGGAGTACCTCAAGGAGATTTCGGGCCTCGATGCCTGCTCGCTGCAACCGGCCGCCGGCGCCCATGGCGAACTCACCGCCCTGTGGGTGGCCGCCGCCTACTTCCGCGATCGCGGCGAACGCCGCTTCCGCCGCGAGCATGCCGGACTTCATGGCATTGTGGCTGCCCTTGATGCGCGGAACGTTCACGAAGCCCGCCGAACAGCCGATCAGCACGCCGCCGGGGAAATAAAGCTGCGGCACCGATTGCAGGCCGCCTTCCGTGATCGCGCGCGCGCCATAGGCCAGACGCTTCCCGCCCTTCAGCCACTGCGCCAC
>JAKLIW010000057.1 GCA_022709425.1 bacterium | reverse complement strand
GCGGCGCGCGCCGCCGGCAGCAGCCGGGTCTACTGGCAGACGCACCACACCAACGCCGCCGGCCGGGCGCTGTACGACAAGGTGGCCACGCATGCCGGCTTCATCATCTACGCGCACGAGCTCTAGCGCGGCGCCGGCAACATCCGCCGCAGCGCCGCGAAGAACAAGTCCGACTGCTCGCGCTCGCCCTGGATCTGCCCGGCCACGCGTCCCGACAGCGCCTCGTCGACACGCGCCAGCGGCCGGCCGGTGCTCATCGCCAGCACCTGGTGCCGGCAGGCGCGTTCCAGGTAGTACAGGTCGTCGTAGGCGTGGGCGATGCTCGTGCCGCAGACGATGACGCCGTGGTTGCCCAGGAAACCCACGTCCTTGCCCTGCATGGCGCGCGCGATGCGCTCGCCTTCGGCCCGGTCCAGCGCCAGGCCGTTGTAGTGCGCGTCGATGCCGATGCGGCCATGGAAGCGCATCGCACCCTGGCTGGCGCAGCTGTCCAGCGCGCGCTCGGTGGTCATGGTCAGCGCGGTGGCATAGGGCATGT
>JAKLIW010000056.1 GCA_022709425.1 bacterium | reverse complement strand
ATGCAGGCCACCAGGTCGCTCACGTCGCGCTTCTTGGCGCGCGCGAGGTTCTTGAGGTTCACGTGCACCGGTGCCTCCAGGTCCACCACCCCATCCGGCAGCCCGCCGCCCACGGCCAACTTCTCCATGTAGATGTCGGGCGCGTGCAGGAAGTTGCCGTGCTCGGCCAGCGCCACCACCGCCATGGCGTTCGGCCCGCCCTTGGCGGTCAGCGTGGTGCCCTACATCGTCGCCACGCTGATTCCGATCTGGCGGACGGCGACTGCCGATCCCGATGCGGTGATGCGCGGATGATCGAACTCAACGACGTCAGCAAGACCTTCAATCAGAACCAGCCCAACGAGTGCCGGGCGCTGCGCGGCGTCAGCCTGCGGCTGGAGCGCGGCGGTGTCACCGTGTTCAAGGGACCGAGCGGTTCGGGGAAAACCACCCTGCTCACCCTGGTCGGCTGCCTGGCGCGGCCTACCGCCGGGCGGATCGCGCTCGATGGCCGGTTGCTGTCCAACCTGCCGGAGCGGTTTCTGACCGACGTGCGGCGGC
>JAKLIW010000055.1 GCA_022709425.1 bacterium | reverse complement strand
TGAATCGCCGCGTCCATCTGTGGCGAGTCCAGCTTGCTCGTCGCCAGGTCGAACAGCGCCGTCCGGGCCCGCGTCAGCTTCGCCCACAGGCTGGCCAGCGCCGTCCGGCGCTGGCGGGGGAAAAAAAGCACCAGCCCTTGGACCAGCGCCTCGGCCGCCGCCTCGATCGCGTCGCCCACCAGCAGTTCCCCGAACGCGACGTCGTCCACGTTCCGTTCGTCCGCCTGCGGCTTGCACACGGCGTAGAGCGTGTTGGCCAGCAAGACCGGATCGTCGGCCAGGCGGTGCAACAGCGCGCCGTCGAACACGTCGAGAAAGGGCGAGACGCGGTTGGCCGCGCCGCCCCGGATTTCTTCCTCTGCGCTGAGCAGGGACTGGCGCAGCTCGGTGAGTGTCTTGCCGCCGAGCACCGCGCCGATGAACAGGCCATCCGGCTTCAGCACGCGACGGATCTGGATCAGCGCGCCGGGCAGGTCGTTGACCCAGTGCAGCGACAGGGCGGAGACGACGAGATCGAAGGCGTTTTCCGGGAAGGGCAGGTGTTCTTCGTC
>JAKLIW010000054.1 GCA_022709425.1 bacterium | reverse complement strand
CGACGGTTGGTACGAAACTGGCGACGTGGTACAGATTGACGAAGACGGTTTCGTGAAAATCGTCGGTCGCGTCAAACGCTTCGCCAAGATCGCCGGCGAGATGGTCAGCCTTGAAGTCGCCGAAAAGGTCGCGGTCGCCACCTCGCCGGACAAGGCGCACGCCGTTTCCAGCCAGCCGGATGCCGGCAAGGGCGAGGCGCTGGTGCTGTTCACCACCGACGGCGAACTGACCCGCGAACTGCTGGCCGGCAAGGCGCGCGAACTCGGCGTGCCGGAACTGGCCGTGCCGCGCAAGATTCATCGTGTCGAAGCGCTGCCGCTGCTCGGCACCGGCAAGGTCGATTACGTCACCCTCAAACATCTGGCGGAGGCGGTATAAACATGAGCGGACAATTCGGACTCCTCAAGCAAAAACGTTTCGCGCCCTTTTTCGGCACGCAGTTTCTCGGCGCCTTCAACGACAACCTGTTCAAGAACGCGCTGATCGTGCTGCTGACTTTCCAGTCGACGCAATGGACGACCCTCAAGCCCGAGTTGCTGGCCAACCTGGCGGCCGGCATCT
>JAKLIW010000053.1 GCA_022709425.1 bacterium | reverse complement strand
CGGACGAGCGCGCCAACCTGGTCGCCAACATTCACGGCTACGACATCTCGCCCGACATGGTGCGCCTGTCGCTGGTCAATCTGTACCTGCACGGCTTCACCGATCCGCATATCGTCGAATACGACACGCTGACCAGCGAAGAGAAGTGGAACGAGACTGCCGACATCATTCTGGCCAATCCACCCTTCATGTCGCCGAAAGGTGGCATCAAGCCGCACAAGCGCTTTTCGGTACAGGCGACGCGCTCGGAAGTCCTTTTCGTCGATTACATAGCTGAACACTTGAGCCCGCAAGGCCGTGCTGCCATCGTCGTGCCAGAGGGAATCATCTTTCAGGGTGGTACCGCCTACAAGCAATTGCGCGAAATGTTGATAAAAAATTCGCTGGTGGCCGTGGTGTCGCTGCCGTCTGGCGTGTTTAACCCGTACTCTGGAGTTAAGACATCGATCCTGATACTTGACCGGCGATTGGCGAAGACCTGCGATTCGGTGCTCTTCGTCAAAGTGGAAAACGACGGCTTCAACCTTGGGGCGCAACGACGCGCGGTGGCAGGGAGTGATTTGCCGAC
>JAKLIW010000052.1 GCA_022709425.1 bacterium | reverse complement strand
CGTGGACATGATCGCAAACCCGGATGTAAGGAAGACATTCCTCGTTCGTAGCGCGATCGTGGCGGGTATAAGGCGCTTCATGGAAGCGAGGGGCTTCGTGGAGGTCGAGACGCCGTCGATGCACACGATAGCCGGAGGGGCTGCCGCGAAGCCGTTCATCACACATCACAACGCCCTCGACATGGACCTGTACCTTAGGATAGCTACCGAGCTGCACCTGAAGAGACTGCTGGTCGGCGGGATGGAGAAGGTCTACGAGATGGGCCGGATATTCAGGAACGAAGGGATATCCACTAAGCACAACCCGGAGTTCACCTCGATAGAAGCATACCAGGCCTACGCCGACTACTACGACATGATGGAGCTCACGGAAAGCCTGGTGGCGGACGCCGCGAAGAACGCCGTAGGATCGACGAAGGTGAGCTACCAGGGCCAGGAGATAGACCTTACCCCCCCGTGGCCGAGAAGGACCATGGCTCAGTTGGTCAGGGAGCTCCTCGGCGAGGACATCGCCGCGATGTCGGACGAGCAGGCCAGGAAGGCAGCCGCCAGGCTCGGGCTCGAAGTAG
>JAKLIW010000051.1 GCA_022709425.1 bacterium | reverse complement strand
CCCCCGGCGACGCCGTTTCATCAAACCATCCGCCCGCAGTCGCGGTCTGGTCGAATATCCCGGGAGGAATTGCCACTCAGATCACCAGCAATAGACGATGCAGTACCCGGAGCCGCCGACGCCGCCGTTGCCGCCAAGACCGGGGTTCATGCCGACACCACCGCCACCGCCACCGCCACCGCCAGCCCCACCCGCGCCGCCGTCACCGCCGGCCGCAGAGGCCAGCACGGTGCCGCCACCGCCACCGCCGCCATCGCCCGACTTGCTGGAATTGGCTGCGCCGCCAGCGCCGCCGTTGCCGCCGGCAGAAGCACCTGACCCATCCGTGCCGGCCGTGCCGCCGCCACCGGATGAATAGGCGCCAGACTTGCCGCCCTGGCCGGCGGCAACGGTCGTTGGCGTTGCTGTATGACCGCCGCCGGATCCGCCACCACCGCCGCCGCGCAGCGACGATCCGCCGTGGCCCGAGGCAACGGGCGGGTTGGCCGACCCGGAACCGGCGCCGCCACCGAATTCGGCGTTCGAGGTGCTCGATACCGCGACGGTGCCCGTGACGCCCTGCCCACCGGC
>JAKLIW010000050.1 GCA_022709425.1 bacterium | reverse complement strand
ATGTGCAAACTGATCGGCGACCTTATACTTTCCCGTTCCGAGGAACTCATCAACCTCAAGGAGGCCTACAAATTCTACGAGAAGGGTTGTCTTGCCGGTGAGGTGGACGCCTGCGACTACAAAAAGGACAAGGGCGAGAAGATATCGGCCATCGAGGCCGAGATAGCACGGCAGGAGGCCGAAGAAAAGGCCCGCATCGAGGAGGAGAAGCGTCGCAAGGCCGAAGAGGAGGCCGCCCGCATCGCCGAGGAGAAGCGCCTTAAGGCCGAGGAGGAGGCCCGCATCGCCGAAGAGAAACGGCAGAAGGCGGCCGAAGAGGCCGAGCGCAAGGCCGAGGAGAAGCGCCGCCTTGAGGAAGAGAAGCGTCTCAAGGCCGAAGAGGAGGCCGAACGAAAGGCCGAGGAGAAGCGGCTGAAAGAAGAGAAGAAACGCCGTCAGGCCGAAGAGGACGAAGAAGAGGTGAGACCGAAAAAGAAAAAGAAGATGGTGGAAGAGGATTTCGAAGAGGACAGCATCTTCGACGAGACCCCCAAGAAGGAGAAAAAGCCGGTAGAGGAGGATTTCGAGGAAGAGC
>JAKLIW010000005.1 GCA_022709425.1 bacterium | reverse complement strand
TTCGCTCGGTTTTTCGCCCGCCGGTCCGTTGACCACCAGCGACAGCACCGGGAGCGCCTGAAAGTCGACCTTCTCGACGATGGGCGTCTCGACATCGTCCGGGAAGGTCGACTGAATGGTCGCCAGCTTGTCGCGGACATCCTGCGACGCGATGCGGATATCGATGCTGTCGTCAAAGGTGACCACGAGTTGACCGACGCTGTTAAGCGCATAGCCCTGTATATGTTTGATGCCCGATATCGAAGAGACGGCGTTCTCCATCTTCTCGACGACATCCTTCTCTATCGTCTCGGGATCGGCCCCCGGATAGATCGCGACCGCGGTGACTATCGGCAGATCGGCGTTGGGGAAGAGACCCACGCCGAGCGACTGATACGCCATGAGGCCGAAGACGATGATCGCGGCGGTGATGACCGCGATGAAGACCGGATTGCGTATCGAAAGGTTCGCGAGGAACATGACGCCTCCTTACTGTTTGGCCGAGACCGCTTCGCCGGGTTTGACCAGCGATGCGTCGCTCACGACCTGCGCCGGGATGTCGCCGCTCACCTCAAGCCCCTCCTCAAAGGGGAATCCGGTGATGACACTGCGCGCCGCGACCACGCCGTTGTCGATGGTGTAGAGCTCGGCGTTCCTCTCGCCGGTGGTACGGACCGCGGTCGGCGGGACGATGATCCGCTCCTTCTCCTTGGTCTTGATGGTCGCGATCGCCGAGATGCCCGAGGGTATCGACATGTCCCCGTTCTCGATGTAGACGATGATGCTGAATTTTTTCATATCGTTGAGCGTGCTGCCCTTCGAGTGTATCTTCGCCTCGACGGTGCGGCCGAGCGCCGGGATGGAGAACGACACCGGATCGCCGGGGCCGATCTCGCCGAAGTAGAGTTCGCTCACCTGCATGTTCACCTTGAGCCGGTCCAGCTTCTCGATGAAGGCGACATCGGCGCTGTCGGGCATCATGGTCACCGTCTTGGCGCCGACCGCCAACTTCTTTTTGGTGATGACCCCGTCGAACGGTGCGCGCACCTGCGTTTTGGCGACATTCTTCTCCATCATCGACACCGCCTTGCGGTTCGCCTCTATCTGTTTCTCCAGCGCGTTATACTGCGTCTCGATGCCGTCGAGCTGCTGTTTGGAGGCGGCCCCTTTCTCATAGAGCCCCTTGAGCCGCTGATAGTCGTTGCCGAGTCCGGCGTACTGCGCCTCCAGCGCCGCTACCCCCGCCCGGGCCTGTTCGAGGCCGAGTATGTAGTCGGTGGCGTCGAGCGTCGCGACGATCTGCCCCTTCTTCACCCGCTGGTTCTCCTCGACATGGAACTTGAGCACCGTGCCGCCCACCTCGGAGGCGACCGCCCCCTTTTCCTCGGGAGCGAGCGTCACCGACTCGCGGATGGTCACCGCCCCCTTTTTCCGGAGCGGCTCTACCAGCCGTACCTCCTTGGTCACCTCCTTGCGCGGCTGTACCGCCACGGCCGGTTGTTCACCGGCGTTACCGCTGCCGCAGGCGACGATAAGCGGCAAGAGCGCCGCAATGAGTAGCATGATGAGTATCCGTTGTATCATGTCGAATCTCCACATTATACCGTCTCCGTACTATCCTGTCTCCATCCGTGCCTTCGCAGGAAACCGTCGATCGCCGAATACATGCAGGGAATGATGATGAGCGTGATGAGGGTCGAAAAGGTGAGCCCGAAAACGACCGCGACCCCCATCGGATTGAACACCTCGTGCGCATCTCCCTTCATGAGGGTGAGCGGTATCATGCCGAATATGGTGGTGGTGGCGGTCATAAGGATGGGCCTCAGACGCCGCGAGCCGGAATAGATGAGCGCCTCGTCCATCGAGAACTTGAACTTCGCCTTCTGTATGTTGGTGTAGTCTATCAGCACGATCGCGTTGTTGACCACGACGCCGACCAGAATGATCATGCCGAGAAAGGCCGGCACCGACAGCGTGTGTCCCGTAAGTAGAAGACCGCCTATGACGCCGGTGATCGCGAAAGGTATCGAGAAGAGAATGACGAAGGGATCGACGAACGATTCGAACTGCGCCGCCATCACCAAATAGACGAGTATGATGCCTAACAGGAGAAGTTTCAGCAGGTCGCCGGTGGTCTCCTGCTGGTCTTTCAGGCTACCGCCGTATATCACTTCGACATCGGTCGGTATCTGGGCCCGCTCCAGCGCCTTTTTGACCTCCTCCCCCACCTTTCCGATGGCGGTGTTGTCGGTCAGTCGCGCGCCGACGGTAACGATCCGTTCACGGTTCTGGCGGTTCACGACCAGCGAGGTCAGCCCCTCCTTCACCGCGGCGACATCCTTGAGTTTGACCACCGTGCCGTACATGGTCTTGATCTCGAGTTCCTTGAGTTGTTCCAAGTTGGAGCGGTCCGATTTCTTGTACTTGACCATGATCTCGAACTCGTCGCCGTCTTTGCGGTAGACCGAAGCGGTGTCGCCGTAAAAGGCGCTTCTGATCGCCGCGGCGATCATGGCGGTCTTGAGCCCCACCTGACTGGCGCGGATGCGGTCGATCTTCACCTCTATCTCCGGTTTGAGCGAATCGGCGTCGTTCGATATATCGCTGAGTCCTTCGATCTTCTTCAGTTCGTTCTGAAAACTCATCGCCGCCGCGCTCGCCTTCTTGAAATCGCGGTTGGCGAACTTGAGCGTGACCGGTTTCTCGTTACTGCCGGTCAGACCGCCGGAGGAGGTCTTGATGTCCATCTGTTCGATGCCGGGCACCTCCGTGATGACCCGTTTCCGTATCTTGTTCACATAGTACTTCACATTATGGTCGCGCTTATCCTGCGGCACGAGACGCGCCCCGGTCGTTCCGCTGTTGGTATCCTGTATCTTCTGGGCGAAACCCGAATCGTCGGGGCCACCCCGCAGGAAGGTCCGCAGGAGATAGGCCGGGGGGATCTCCTCCCGGACGATCCGTTCGATGTGCTGGCCGGTGGCGATCGTTTTTTCCACCTTCGTGCCGAGCGGGAGTTCGTATTCGACCTGTATCATCGCCTCATCGCCTTCGGGCAGGAAATCGACCCCGATGATCGGGATGAGGAAAAGCGAGAGTACGAAAAGGAGCGCCGCGGACAGAAGCGTCTTTTTCTTGTGTTTGAGAGTGAAGACGATGATCTTGGTGTAGCCTCCCTCAACAAAGATCAGGAACCGCTCACCGAGCCGGAAGAACCAGTTGTCCCGGTGCTTGTCCTTTTCGAGGGTGAGGACGCGGGCGCTCACCATCGGGGTCAGCAGCATCGCCGCGAGCAGAGAGGCCGAAAGGGTCAGGATGATCACCCCCGCAAGTTGGCCGAACAGTATCCCGACCAGTCCCGATATGAAGAAGAGCGGCGCGAAGATGACGATGGTGGTCAGCGTCGAGGCGAGTATCGCCCCGCCGACCTCCGAGGTCCCTTCGATGGCGGCGTTGATCTTACTCTTTCCCTCTTCGAGGTGCCGCGTGATGTTGTCGAGCACGACGATCGAGTTGTCGACCACCATGCCGATGGCGAGCGACAGCGACATCAGCGAGACCATGTTGAGCGTGTAGCCGAACCCGTACAGGAAGGCGAAGGCGATGATCAGAGAGGCCGGGATCGAAAGAAGCACGATGAAACTCGACCGGAAACGCCGCAGGAAGAAGACCACGACCAGAAGGACGAAGAAACCGGCCGTCAGGACCGCATCGGAAAGGTTGCCCACCATGTTCACGATGAATTCGGAGGTATCCAGCAGCACCCCAACCTCGAAACCCTCCGGAAGCCGCGGCCGTATCTCGACCAGTTTATCCTTGATCGCGTCGGCGATGGCAACGGTGTTGGCGCCCGACTGCTTCTGGACCATCATGAAGGCCATGTATTCGCCGTCCTTGAGGGCGAACTGACGGCTGTCCTCGCTCCCCCAGAAAACGCGCGCCACATCCTTTATCCGGATGAGTCCCGACGGGGTGCTCGCGACGATCGTCTCGTTGACCTCGTCGATATTCTCGTACTCGCCGGGGACCCGTATGGTGTAGTCGAAATTGCCGATCTCCATGTTGCCGGCGGGGAGCGAGAGGTTCTCGGCGCGGACGGTGTTGGTGATGTCGGCCACCGAGAGATTGAGCGCGGCAAGCCGCTGTTTGTCGGCCGAGATGATGATCTGCTTTTCCATCTGGTTGAACGCGATGACGCCGCCGACCCCCGGGATCCGCTCGATGGGGTTCGTTATCAGGTTCTCTATCTCTTCGGCCTTATAACGGATATCCTCTTTCGACGAGGTGACCGAAAGAAAGACTATCGGCATCATGGACATATCGAACTTGAAAATGATGGGATCGTCGACATCGTCGGGAAGAAAACTGCCCGTCATGTTGAGAATGTCGCGGATGTTGTTGGTCGCCTCGTCCAGATTGACCCCGTACTCGAATTCACAGGTGACCGTCGACACATTCTCCAGCGAGCGGCTGAAGACATTCTTCACGCCGGCGGTGGAGGAAACGGCCGACTCGATGACCTTGGTCACCTTCTCCTCCACCTCCTCCGAACCGGCGCCGCGATAGACGGTGATCACCGAGATGTAGGGCGCCTCTATCTCGGGCATGAGATCTATCGGAAGGTCGGTGAGCGAGTATATCCCGAACAGCCCCATCATGATGAATATGATGGAAACGAGGACCGGCCGGTTGACCGCGAATCTTGAGAAATTCATGGGCTACCTCACTTTTGCAACTCTTGCGGCGCGATGACGGTCACCTTCTGTCCCTCTTCGAGCCGTCGGCCGCCGCCCACGACGATATCCTCGTTCCCCGCGAGGCCCTTCTCGACGATGGTGTAGCCCTCGACGGTGCCCCCCATGAAGATCTCCTTGGTGAAGACGCGGTCCTCGCCGTTCTTGACGTAAACGATCCCCGCCTCGTTGTCGCGGGTGAACACGGCGTTGCGCGGTATCACGAGATATTCCCTCTCGGGGAGCGTGAAGCGGACGCGCACCGTCATCCCCGGTTTATAGAAGTGGTCGCGGTTGTCCAGCGTGAGTTCGACCTTGATGCTCTTGGTCATCGGATCGACCTTGCTGTTGATCAGCGACACCTTTGCGGTCGTCTCCTTGTCGGGGAAGGCGTCGAAAAAGACCTTCGCCTCCGTTTTCCCGGTAATACCGCCGATCTCGAGTTCACTGACGAACACATTGATCTTGAGCGTGTCCGATTGCACGATCTCGAACATCGGGCGTGGACTGGCCGGGGCGGCCATCTCGCCGATCTCGCCGTTGCGCGCGGCGACATAGCCGGTGAAGGGGGCGACTATGGCGGTGTAGCCAAGTTGTTTGAGGTTACCCTCCAGCGCGCTCTGCGCCATGCCGCGCTGGGCCTTGGCGGCGGCGAGTCCCGCCTCGGTCTGCTTGTAGCCCGCCTCGACCTGCTCGAATTCGCTGGCCGATACCGACCCGTTCTGCTTGAGCGTCTTGAACCGCTCGTAGTCGGCGCTGATCTTCGCAAAGGCCGCCTCGGCCTGCATGACGCCCGCCTCGGCCGCCGCGATCTGCGCCCGGGCCGCGTTGACCGCTATCTCGTAGTCGCTCCCGTCGAGCCGCGCGAGCACCGCTCCCGCCTTGACCGGATCGCCCTCCTTGACCGCGAAGGACTTGATGACCGCCGCGACCTTGGGGTTGATGTAGGCGGCCTGCGCCGCCATGGCCACCGACGCGGTGTCGAAGGTCCGGCTGAATTTCTTTTTCTGGGGCGCGGTGATGCTGACCGCCTGCGTGAGGTCCTTGCCCGCCGCCTCGGCCTCTTTGGCGCAGGAAGTGCAGAGCACACAGCAGGTCATCATAAGTACCGCCGCCGCAAATATCAGTCTGGTGTTCATGAATGTCTCCGTATCCTATTTGCCGAACAATTTTTTCTTCAGGTCGTCGACCCCGCCGATGAGAAACTCGAATATGTCGTCGTGATCGATGTTGTCGAGCCGCCACGGGAACTGCGATATGAGGGAATAGGATTCGAGCGCCTTGGATTGTTTCGCTATCCCGGCCGACATCGTGACAAAGGAATGGAGGAAGGCGGCGTACATGATCGTGATCTTCCGCGTCCGATCGTCGTCGGGAGACTCTCCGATGTACTGCGCAATCACGCCGTTGAGCCAGTTGAGTTCGCTGTCGCGGTGGGAGAGCACCCGCTTGGCGATGTCGGGCGAGTTGAACATGTATTTCTGTATCTCGTAGAACACCTCGGTCGACAGTTCCATGAGCGGGCGGAACTCCTCGTAGCCGCCAAAGAATACCTTGAGGTTGAAGTCGCAGTAAACCAACAGCACTTCGCGGGGGTTTTTCGCGTTCTGCACCAGCGGATCGATCTTTTCCCGCAGCTTATGGTTGAAGAGCTCGAACCCCTCCACCAACAGCGCCTCTTTGGAACCGAAATAATAATAGAGCGCCGATTTGGTCAGCCCCGACCGTTCGGCGACATCGGAGAGGGTGACGCGGTTGATCCCGTACTCCCCCACCAGTTTGATGAAGTTATCGAGGATGAATTCCCGCTTGTCGACGGTGCCGTTCATCGCCCCCTCCCCTAGTTGCCGGTCAGGGCGCTCACCGGGACGCCGATGGTCCCCGCGAGCTTCCGGAGCGCGATCTTGTACTGGAACACCGCGGTGATGTAGGAGGTCTTCGCCTGCCGCTCCTGCAGACTGGCCGCCAAGAGATCGGTCTCGGTGGTCATCTTCTCCTGATACTTCGACTCCTCGATCCGCAGGTTCTCGGCCGCCGCCTCGATGGAAGCCTGCGCGATGCCGATCTCCTTCTCCTTGACCATCAGGTCGGTATAGAGCTGGGTCACCTGCAGACGCATCTGTTTGCGGGCGTCGATGTTGGCGAGTTTCGTCTTCACCTTCTCACTGCGGACCTTCTGGAAGGAGTTGTACTGCTTCATCGTGTCGAAGCCGAATTCCCACGACAGCACCCCGCCCACGAAGAAGGTCCCCTCGGGGCTCATCGACGACGCGTCGAAATTATGCTTGTAGCCGCCGGTCAGCGCGATCATCGGAATGAAGGGCTGTATCGCGATGTCGGTGAGGTTGTCGTTAATGAGTTCGAGTTTCTCGAGCATCTTGAGCTCGGCGCGGTTCTTCTCCTGCATCCCGAAAAGCGTTTCGATCTCGGCATTCGCCGCGACAAAATCGGCCTCGCCGTACGAAAGCTCGAAACTCTCCATCGTCCGGTTCATGAGGAGCGCGAGCGCCCGCCGCAGAAGCAGTTTCGACCCCTCGACATTCTGTATCTCCTTGTCTATCTTCGCCTTCTCGAGTTTCACCTTGAGCACCGCCCGTTTGTCGGTCATCCCGGCGTCGACGAAGTTCTGCGCCTGCTTCTGGTAGAGATCGAGCTGTTTGACCGTTTCCGAAAGCAAGGTCCCGAGCCGCTCTACCATTAAATAAGAGTAGAAATACTCGGCGGTCTTCACCGCGATCTGGTCGGCGGTCGAACTCCTTTTCAATTTCTCGATATCGGCGGCGATCGTTTGGGCACCGCGCCCTTTCCAGACGCTCCACAGCGGCGTCACCGGTTGCGAAACGGTGAGATCTATCGTCCGCGACCATTCCGGTATCGAAAACGCGGCGCCCAGCGGCGCCAACGCTGGCATCGCCGAGAAGTCGGGCGCTTCAGGCTCGGGCTCAAAATAGAGTTTCAGGTAACTCGCGCTCACCTTCGCCGTCGGAAAGAAACTCCAGAAGGTCGAATTCGCGTCATACTGCGCCGCATCGAACGCCGCGTCGGATGAACGGAGCGATTCGCTCTCTTTCAGACTTTCGGCGATACACTGATCGAGCGTCAGTTGCTCCTGCGCCATCACGCCGTTCCACGCGCCGGCCAATACCAACCCCAGAATAAGGAACCCTCTCATACTTTTCCTCCCTTTTCTGCTATCTGATACGATTTTCTCAACATAGAAGCTCATTTCAAAAACAACCTTTCGACCCGTTTGAACAAAAAAACCCAAAAGGTCGGAAAGCAAAATAGCACGCTTCCGGCCGTTGTCAAGAACTTTTTAGGAACCTTCTGAAATTACTTGATGCCTTTGGCGTGCAGAATGCCGACATACTGCTGATCGGCGATACGGATATGCTTGCGCAGCCAGTCGTTAAGGAACGCGGCGATCTCGCCGGTAAGGGTCTGTTTTCGCCCGGCGGCGGCCTCCTTCATCCACCCCTCGATCTTCGCGATGAAGTCGCGGTGGGCGACCCGATGGGCCGACAGGGCGGCATAGCCCGCCTTCTTCATGAGCCCCTCTTCTTCTTCAAAATGGACATGGGCGTAGTCACACAGTTCGGCGAGTGTCTTCTCGACGATCTGCGGCCCCTTGCCCGACACGATGGCGGTATTGAGCCGATCGATGAGATCGAACAGTTGCGCGTGTTGGTCGTCGAGCACTTTAACATGAACGAGAAATTCTTCGGCTACCTTGACGGGCATGACATCCTCCCCTGCGAGTGAACGGCTGGAAAAGAAATGGTGGGCGATACAGGACTTGAACCTGTGACTTCCTGCATGTGACGCAGACACTCTACCAGCTGAGTTAATCGCCCACACGGATCGTATGTGTACCTAAAGAACGCGACGTTGTCAAATCTTTTCTTCATGCCGCACCCGCCTGTCGAGGCCCCTTCCAGACGAAGTCGTTGCCGGTGCGGTCGACGGTGACGGCATCGCCGTCGCCCAGTTCACCCTTGATGATGCGGGTCGCCAGTTCGGTCTCGATGACCCGCTCCAGATAGCGCCGTATCGGCCGCGCGCCGTATTCGGGCTCGAAACTCTCCTCGATGACGAGGTCTTTGGCGGCGTCGGTGAACGAGAGCGCGATATCGCGTTCGGCGAGCCGTTTGCCGATGTCGGAGAGCATGATGGAGACTATCTCGCGCAGGTGCTTTTTCCCGAGCGGGTTAAAGATGACGATGTCGTCGATGCGGTTCAGGAACTCCGGCTTGAAGGAGGCGCGCACCCGCGCCATCACCGCGTCGCGCTCCTTATCGGATACGGTGTCGCCCTTCCCCGACAGCAGATCGCTCCCCAAGTTCGAGGTCATGATGACGATGGTGTTGCGGAAACTGACGGTGCGCCCCTGATTGTCGGTGAGCCGCCCGTCCTCCAATATCTGCAGGAGGATGTTGAACACATCGGGATGGGCCTTCTCTATCTCGTCGAGGAGGACGATGCTGTACGGTTTGCGCCGCACCGCCTCGGTCAGTTGTCCCCCCTCATCGTAGCCGACATAGCCGGGGGGAGCCCCGATGAGACGCGACACCGAATGTTTCTCCATGTATTCCGACATGTCGACGCGGACCATGTTCTCTTCCGAATCGAACAGTTGGAACGCGAGCCGCCGCGCCAGTTCGGTCTTGCCCACGCCGGTGGGGCCGAGGAAGATGAAACTGCCGATGGGTCGGCGCGGGTCCTTGAGCCCGCCGCGGGAGCGCAGTATCGAGCGCGCCACCGTCTCTATCGCCGCATCCTGACCGACGAGCCGTTCGCGCAGCCGGTCGGGAAGCCCCAGTATCTTTTCCCGCTCGCTTTCGACCATCTTCGCCACGGGGATGCCGGTCCAGCGGCTCACCACCTCGGCGATCTCGCGGTCGGTCAGCACCTCGCTGATGATGCGGTCGTCGGCGCGCTGTTTCTCGACCAGTTTGGCCAGTTCCCCTTCGAGTTTTGCCAGTTTCCCGTATTTCAGTTCCGCCGCGCGGTTGAGGTCGTATTCGCGCTCGGCCCGCTCGATGCCGCGCCGCACCTCCTCTATCTCGCCGCGTATCTTCTTGAGCGCCTCGATCTCCTCCTTCTCCTTTTCCCACGCCTTCTTCTTCCCCTCGAAATCGCCCTTGCACTCGGCGAGTTTCTCCTCGATCTCTTTCCGCCGTTTCTTGCTTTCGGGGTCGCTCTCGCGCTTGAGCCCGGTCGATTCTATCTCCATCTGGAGGATGCGGCGGCGCAGGTCGTCGAGTTCGGCCGGCATCGAATCTATCTCGGTGCGGAGCATCGCGCAGGCCTCATCGACGAGGTCTATCGCCTTGTCGGGGAGGAACCGGTCGGAGATATAGCGGTCAGATAAGGTCGCCGCCGCGATGAGCGAGCCGTCGGCTATCGTGATGCCGTGGTGGACCTCGAACCGCTCCTTGAGGCCGCGCAGTATCGAGATCGTGTCCTCGACCGTCGGCGGACTCACGAGCACCGGCTGGAAACGCCGTTCGAGCGCCGCGTCCTTTTCTATGTATTTACGGTATTCGTCGAGCGTGGTCGCGCCGATACAGCGGAGTTCGCCGCGCGCGAGCATCGGTTTGAGCATATCGCCCGCCGCCATCGAGCCTTCGGCCTTCCCCGCGCCGACTATCGCGTGCAGTTCGTCGATGAAGAGGATGATCCGGCCGTCGCTTTCCTGCACCGCCTTCAAGACCGCCTTCAGCCGTTCCTCGAATTCGCCGCGGAATTTGGCCCCCGATACGAGCGCCGCGAGGTCGAGTTCAAAGAGTTCCTTGCGTTCCAGCGTCGTCGGGACATCGCCGCGGACTATGCGCTGGGCGAGCCCTTCGACGATGGCGGTCTTGCCGACGCCGGGGGCGCCGATGAGGACCGGGTTGTTCTTGGTGCGCCGCGACAGGACGCGGATCACGCGCCGTATCTCGGCGTCGCGGCCGATGACCGGGTCGAGTTTCCCGGCGCGCGCCAACTCCACGAGATTGCGGCCGTAGCGCTTGAGGGCGTCGTTGCCGTTGCTCTCCGGTGTCATACCATTCCTGTTATCCATCGCATGCCTCCCTGATGGTCGGGATACCTAATAAACACCGTCGGGAGGTTTTCAAGAATTACAACACGAAATCGAGATAATTCTCGGTCGTGACCGACCGCCATGAGGCCTGCGGATAGGCGCCTGCCCACTCCTTCGGCGGCCGAGTCTGCTCTTTTTTGTACTTTATCTCGATCCCATCAAGCTGTCCGTCCACCTCTTCGATAAGATCTATTTCCTGTCCTTCGTAGGTGCGCCAGAAGCGAACCTCTCCATAGAAATTCTCATAGGCGAGTTTCTTGAGCCGTTCGCACACCACGAGATTTTCGAAAAGCGCCCCTTTATCATCCCGGTCGGCTAGCCGGTTGAAATTGGAGATGAGGGCGTTCCGCACGCCGTTGTCCCAGAAGTAGTATTTCGCCTTGCCGGTCACCTCGTTGCGCAGGTTGCGCGAAAAGCCCGGCAGACGACGCACCACGAAAACCTTTTCCAGAAGATCGAGATAGCGGCCGACCGTCTTCGCGTCGATCGAAAGTTGCGTCGCCAACTCGCTCAATGACACCTGTGAGCCGACCTGAAAGGCAAGCAGTTTGAGAAGATCGAGCAGTGCGCGGGGCGACCGGATCCGGTCGAGCGCGAGGATATCCTTGAGCAGATAGGATTCGGTAAGTTCCCGGAGCACCTCTATCTTATCGGCCCGTGTCGCGGCGACGGCAACGGCGGGATATCCGCCGAACAGCAGATATTCTTCGAGTCGCTCTTTCAGTTCGTGACGGTTATAGCGTTTGGCCAACTCTTTTTGCGCCAGCGGAAAAAGGGTGATGGTGCGGCGGCGGCCGGTGAGCGGCTCCCCCGTTTTTTGCGCAAGGTCGAAACTCGACGAACCGGTGACGATGACCTTCACTTCGGGGATATGGTCCACGATGATCTTGAGTCCCGCACCGATCTCGGGAATGTATTGCGCCTCGTCTATCGCAATGAGTTCATAGCCGGCGCAGTAGTCCTGTATCTGACGGATGTCCTGTGAGGAGAGCACTTCGGCGGTACGGAGATTCTCTCCCGAATCGAGTTTGTAGCGCAGGCCGCACACTTCCAGATAGTTCTTCAGAAGGGTTGTTTTGCCGACGCGGCGGGGACCATAAAGGATGAGAACACGCCCGTCACGCATCTCGTTTCCCAGTTCCTGATAATGCCGTTCGAACATCTTCCGCCTCCCTAAAAGATCTTGGTCATGGTAGTCGAACTCCTCATTTTTGTCAAGAAATCGGGAATGCCACTCCGCATTTTCTGCCTAAAATCGGGAACGCAACTCCGTATTTTCGGCATAAAATCGGGAATACGAATGGCTCGGAATAGATATAACCATATAAGATGTTTGGGAATATCAATCCACCAGCATCTTGCGGATGATATCCTTGACCCTGAGAGTGGTCGGCTCGTCGAGTTCCCCCAACTTCGCCACCAGCCGCACCTTGTCCACCGTCCGTATCTGGTCGAGCACTATCCAGCCCTCGCGCTCCTGCACGACCGATCGTACCCGCGTCGGATAATTCTTTCCGGTCGAAGTAAGCGGCGCTATGATGACCGTTCCGATGTGGTCGTTCATCTCGTCGGGCGATATGACGACGCACGGACGGCGCTTTCTGATCTCATGCCCTATCGTCGGGTCGAGATTGACCACGAAAATGTCGTACTGCCGCACCTTCACCATGTCCACTCCTCGCCGGTGTCGAGCGTCGCGTCGATGAGCAACTTGTCGTCACCGGCGGCGGCCATGCTCTTGAACGCCTTCGCCCAACCGGCGCGGACATTTTTCGGGGCGACCGCTTTGAGGATGAGCCGCGACCCTTCCTCGATAAGTTCGACCTTGTCGGCGATGTTGAACCGTTCCAGCACTTTTGACGGTATGCGGATACCGCGGCTGTTGCCGATGCGCACTACACTCAACTCCATCACGAACCTCCCTCGTCCGTAATTACAAGTAAGCACATATTAATCGGCGGAAAACAGTTTGTCAAGAGGTTTTTCGGGGCAAAGGTCAGCGGATCCGTAAAAGGGAGGACCGCTCCAGACAACTCCCGCTCAACTCCCGCTCAACCAAAAACTAAAGCGCGGTCACCCCTACTGCCTCACACAACGGGCATAGCTTTTACTGGTCTTATAGCTGTCGGTCACAAAGCCATAGTCGAAACCTACGAGCCATGCGTAGTCGGTATGGAACGCGTAGGACGAGGAGGACCAGAAATAACTCGACGGCATCCCCGGAAAGGTGCTCTCGGGGCTGGAGATCGTGTCGTCCACCAGTGTTTTCAGTTCTTCTATGTTCGGCAGACGCCAGTCGGTCTGGCCTCCGTAGTTCAGGTTCTCGCAGTAACTGAGGGCATTCTGCCATGTCACCGTACCGCTGTACTCTTTGGTCCAGATGAGTCCCGTCACGGTATCGGTCACGATCACCTTTCCTGATATCGTCTCTTCGGTAAAGGTACTATCGGGTAAGGTTTCGCCCCTCACACAACGGGCATAGTATGTATCTGTCCTATAGTTGCTACTCACACCGCCGTTGGCGAAACTCACGCGCCATGCGCCGACGGCATTGCCCGCGCTGGACGAGGAGGACCAGTAATAACCCAATTGCGTGCCGGGGAATATGGTGGTGTCTATCGCCGGATTATAACGGCCATAGTCTGATAGCATGGCTAACTCTTTGCGGGTCGGCAGACGCCAATCGGTTTGACCGTCATAGGTCAATTCGGTGCAATAATCCACGGCGTCTTGCCAAGTACAAGTCGAACCGGCAGGCGCCCCTCCGGAACAGCCGGCGTAGGTCGCCGGAAGAGTTCTTTGCCATATCAATCCAGTTACATTATCGGTGACGACATCGTTATTCGCTGCGCCGCTGATACTGTAACTGCGCGGCGCACAGTACCCAAGTGCGGCGTACTGAGAATCTTGGCCGTAGAAGGCATTCCCCTCCGTCGGGCAGGTCATCTCGACGGTCGCGTTGTAGCATTTCGTCTGTCCGGTGCAGAGAACCATCGAATCGGCGACGGCGTCCGTGTCCGGTACCCAATCATCGTAGGTGTCTTCGTCGACAAGGTCTTCGTCTGCTATGTCCACATCGGGCTGTTCCGTGTCAACCGTTTCGTCCGCATCTGTGATTATTTCGTCAGCAACGACATTGTCCGCGTCCACGATATCGGGATCGGGTTGGATGTCGGTCGTGTCCGACACCCAATCATCGTAGGTGTCTTCGTCGACAAGGTCTTCGTCTGCTATGTCCACATCGGGCTGTTCCGTGTCAACCGTTTCGTCCGCATCTGTGATTATTTCGTCAGCAACGACATTGTCCGCGTCCACGATATCGGGATCGGGTTGGATGTCGGTCGTGTCCGACACCCAATCATCGTAGGTGTCTTCGTCGACAAGGTCTTCGTCTGCCATGTCCACATCGGGCTGTTCCGTGTCAACCGTGTCAACCGCGTCAACCGTTTCGTCCGCATCTGCGGTTATTTCCTCGATGCCAGCGTCCTCGTCCATCTGCTCATTTTCGGTCAAGGAATCGGGCAGTTCGACACAGCGGCCCGAAAAGCATTGCAATCCGTCGTCACAGGTGCCGTTCGGATAACAGGGCGCGCCTTCGCTTCCCATCGCGGGTGTTGTGTTGTCGCTGTCGTTTTGAGGGTTTGGTTTATTACTGTCGCAGGAAGCGATTAAAAGAAACATCATTACCGCAAGTCCAAAAAGGATTCGCGTCATGACAACCTCCTCAGTATTATTATGTGCGGGATTCGGTACCGGGGACAGGCTAGAAGCCTTGTCTTGTCATCAACGGCGATCGTCATAAAATTTCCCCTCTGTGCGGATTGACACTATCCGAACTCGAACGCAGAAGCAACTTTTCAGGAATGGAGATCTGTCCTTGACGGGATTTATTAAATAGGTAGTATGCCGCCGGAACGAGAGGAAGCGATGCTGGTCCTGAAAGACATTACCAAACACTACACCGGACAGGTGCTCTTCGACCATGTCACCCTGCCGCTTTCCAAGAACCGGACGGCGCTGGTGGGGATGAACGGGTCGGGTAAATCGACGCTGATGAAGATCATCGCCGGGCTGGAGCACCCCGACACCGGCTCCATGGTGACCAAAAAACACTGTCTTATCGAATACCTCCCCCAGCAGGCGGCCTACGACTTCACCGGGACCGTCTACGAAGAGGTGGCGGCGTGGCGCAACAGCGACCGCTTGAACGCCCTGCGCGAACAGGAGGCGGCCATCGTCGCGAAATTGGAGAGCGATCCCGAGGCGGACGAGAACCTCTACGACGAACTGTCGGAGGTGGTCGAGGAACTGCATCACCTTGAAGTAAAGGAGCGGCGCAAGAATCCGATAGAGACGGTCCTCCTCAATCTCGGCTTTGAAAAAGAGACATGGGACCGTCCCGCCAAGACGCTCTCGGGCGGCTGGCAGATGCGCATCGCCCTTGCCCGGGTGCTGGTCCGCGAACCCGATGTGATACTGCTCGACGAACCGACCAACTACCTCGACATCGCGACGATAGACTATCTCGCCGAATGGATACTCGGCTTCGACGGCCAGATACTGCTGGTGTCGCATGACCGCGATTTTTTGAACCGCGTGGTCGAAGAGACCTGGGAGGTCTTCGGCGGCACCGTCGCCATCTACCGCGGCAACTACGATTTCTACCTCGTCGAGAAGGAACAGCGTATCAAGGTGCTCGCCCGTCAGCGGGAGAAGCAGGATGCCGAGATCAAGGGCCTGCAGGATTTCGTCGACAAGAACCGCTACAACGCCGCCACCGCCGCGCTCGCCCAGTCGAAACTGCGCCAACTGGAAAAGATAAAGGAAGAACTCATCATCCTGCCGCGCATGGCCCCGACCATGACCTTCCGCCTGCCGCCTCCCAAACGGGGCGGTGACATCGTCGCCGAGATGCAGGGGCTCGGCCACCGTTTCGGCGACCTCAAGGTGATCGAGAACTACAAACGGATCATCACGCGGCGCGAACGGATAGCGCTGCTGGGCCGCAACGGGTTCGGCAAATCGACGCTGATGAACATACTCGGCGGCGAGATAGAGCCGACCGAAGGGGTCTGCAACAGGGGCAAGGACATCGAGATAAGTTACTTCCGCCAGCACGAGATAACGCTCCTGCCGCCCGACATGACGGTGATCCGTTTCGTCGAATCGGTGGCCCCCTTCGACATGATGAACCGCGTCAAGACCCTGCTCGGCTGTTTCCTGTTCTACGAGGACGACTGGGATAAAAAGATCGCGGTCCTCTCCGGCGGCGAGAAGGTGCGGCTCGCCTTCATCCGCATGATACTCAACCCCGGGAACCTCCTGCTTCTCGACGAACCGACCACCCATTTGGACATTGATTCGAAGGAGGTGCTCCTGCGCACCCTGCAGGACATCGACGCCACCATCGTCTTCGTTTCGCACGATTCGCATTTCATCAACTCGCTCGCCACCTCGGTCGTCTATTTTCGGGGCCGGTGCGATATGATAAACTTCCCCGGCACCTATCAGGAATACCTGTCGGTCCACGGCCACGACATCATCGTCGAGGAAAAGGCGAAGGCGAAAGAGGCCGATGTGTCGGCGTCGAAGGGAAAGATGGACCACGCTCTGCGCAAAGAGATGCGCAATAAATTGAATAAACTAAAAAAAGACATCTCCGCCGCCCAACAGGAAATAGAGAAGCGCGAGAAGGAAAAAACAGAGATCTCGGCGCGGCTGGCGCAGGGGACCGGCGACATCGCCCTCATGAACAAGCGGCTCGCCCGCATCGACGAGGAACTCGTCACCCTCATGGCTCAGTGGGAAGAACATTCGCAGGCCTTCGAAACCCTCAGCAAAGAAAGCGGGGAGTGATCCCCTCACAGATTGCGGAGCGCTTCGACCAGTTCGGTCTTCGACTTGGTCTTGTCGTCCACTTTTTTGATGACGCGCGCCGGGACCCCGGCAACGACGGTGTAGGGTTCGACATTCTGCGTGACCACCGCGCCGGCGGCGACCACCGCACCTTCGCCCACCTGCACCCCTTCGAGCACGACGGCGTTGGCTCCCATCACGACATTATCGCCGATGCGGACCGGTTCGGCCGACGGCGGCTCCACCACCCCCGCAAGGACCGATCCGGCGCCGATGTGGCAGTGCTTCCCGACGATGACGCGGCCGCCGACCACGACATTCATGTCGATCATCGTCCCCTCGCCGATCTCGGAACCGATGTTGATGACCGCCCCCATCATGATGACGCACTTGTCGCCGATCAGGACCTTGTCGCGGATGATCGCCCCCGGTTCGATGCGGGCGTTGATCCCCTTGATGTCGAGTAGCGGCACCGCCGAATTGCGCCGGTCGATATCGATCCGTGCGGCATGGACATTCTCGTGATGCATCTTGAGGAATATCTCTATCTTCGTCCACTGGTCGATGACCAGCACATGGTCGACGCCGCGGTAGACCTCCTTGAACATACTCAGATCAAGCCCCTCGATCTCCCCTTTCAGGTAGACGCGGGCCGGGGTCTGTTTTTCCGACTCGCTGATGTACTTAATGATGTCGTAGGCATCCATGATCGTCCCCGTATCAGCAGAAACTCTTGAACAGCGCCTTCATGAAATCGTAGTAACGGCCGACCGACGGAACGAACATTTTTTCGTCGGGCGAATGGGGATGTTTGACGGTGGGACCGAACGATATCATGTCCATCCCCTCGTACTTGGCCCCGATGATGCCGCATTCGAGCCCGGCGTGTATCGCCTCGACCTTCGCGTCGACGCCGAAGAGCTCCTTGTAGACCTTCAGGCACCGCGCGAGGAGCGGCGACTTGACGTTGGGCTGCCACGACGGATAGCCGCCGCCGGTGGTCGGGATAGCGCCGCCGAGGCGGGCGATCGTTTCGACCTTGAGCGAAAGCCAGTCGAGCCGCGACATGACCGAACTGCGCTGGCTGGTGGTGATGGTCAGTTTTTTATCCGCCACCGCGAGGATGGCGAGGTTGTTCGAGGTCTCGACGAGCCCCTCCATATCGGCCGACATCGCCGCGATGCCGTGCGGCAGGGCGAGGATGAGGTCGATGACGGCGTCGGTGGTCTTTTTGTTCATCACCTCGGCCGTCGCGCCGTCGCGCGAAACGGTCAGTTTCACGCCGGGGTCCTTCGGAAATTCGTTCTTCAGCACCTTCTCGAAGGCCGCCGCAAGCTCGCCGACCTGCGCGAACAACTTATCCGAAACGGCGATGACCGCCTCGGCGTCGCGCGGGATGGCGTTGTGGGCGCTGCCGCCTTTTATCGTGACCAGAGAGAATACGGTCTTCTCACGCAGTTTCGCAAGGAAACGGGCGAGTATGATATTCGCGTTGCCGCGGTGTTCCTTGATGTCGACGCCCGAATGGCCGCCCAGAAGGCCGCCGACGCCGATCTTCACGAACGCGGCCGCCTTGTCGGCCGGGTCGTAGGCAAGCGGCAGGACCGACTTGGTGTCACGGCCGCCGGCGCAACCGACGGTGAATATCCCTTCGTCCTCCGAATCGACGTTGAGCAACACCTTGCCGGTCAGGAAGCCCGGTTCGAGCGCGTTGGCGCCGGTGAGCCCCGTCTCCTCATCGACGGTGAAAAGCAGTTCGAGCTTCGGATGGATCGCCGCGGGATCCTCGGCGATGGCGAGCGCCAGCGCGATGGCGATGCCGTTGTCGGCGCCGAGCGTCGTCTTGTCGGCATGCATCCAGTCGCCTTCGATGATGCACTTTATCGGATCTTTCGTGAAATCATGCGGCGAATCGGGGGTCTTCTCGCAGACCATGTCCATGTGCCCCTGCACCACCAGCGTCGGCGCCTTCTCACAGCCCTTGGAGGCCGGGACCGTGATGAGGACATTCGAGACCTTGTCGGTCTTCGTCTCGAAGCCGCGCTTCTTCCCCCACTCGACGAGCCAGCGCGCTATCTTCTCCTCGTTCTTCGAACGGCGCGGCACTTTGTTGAGTTCTTCGAACACCGCCAGCACCTTTTTCGTCTTGTCGTCCATCACGGCCTCCCTCAAGTGTTTTACAACGCACGGCAACGGGTCATTATATATGGAAGAAAGAGGTTTGCAATTTCTTGGCAAGAGGACTATAATCGGCCGACCGGGACCGATGAACCACCGCGAAAAGGAGCTCCGCATGATGCTCGATCTCAGGGAACGGATACAGATGGCGATGAGACGCTACGGCATCCTGTCGTTCGGCGCCCTGCATGAACTTTTCCCGGTGCAGTCGGTCACCCACCTCGCCGAGGTGCTCCACCAGATGGTCACCGAAGGTCTCATGAGTAAGCGGATCGACATCGATTCGGGCGCCACCTTCTACTACCGCCGTTTCTACACCGCATCGGGCGACCACATCATCTTCCACCACCGCGATCACCCCCATCCGGAACGGTTCAGCGATGTGCCGTTCCTGCAGGAGATGCCGTGGTTCTTCGAGCCGATAGAATACAACGATACGCAGGTCTTCTCGCCCAATTTCGCCGATCCGGCCACCGCCATCGCGGCGGCTGAAGACAGGGAAAAAGAAGAAGCCGCGGAATAACCCGCCCCTACCCCTCCCTCGAAACGAGGGCGGGGCTTCTGTGATCAAATAACCCGCCGATCTAGGCGACGTGTTTGGTCTTGAATCCCTTCTGCATCCAACTGCGAGCAAGCCACAATCCGATGGGCGATATCATCGCGATGAAGCCGTAGAACAGCCACATCGTTTCGGTGTTGAGCGATTCGCGCGGCGCATCGGCAGGACAGTAGTTCATCAGGAACCAGCCCGAATACATCGCCGTCACGACCTTGGTGAGGAACCACGGGAACTGGCCGATGCCCATATAGATGCCGGTCATGTTCTTGGGCGCTATCTCGGCGACCCACTGGAGGAACCGCGGCTGCCACATCGCTTCGCCGATGCTCATGATGATGAGGTAGGCCATGAGCGTCTCGAAGCGCGGACCGAGGGCGAGTATGAAGGTGGGCGACGCCATCACGAAGGTACCGGCGATCATCATCCCGTAGGTGTTGCGCTTCGCGGTGAAGGCGGCGACCATCGGCGTCAGGAAGAATATCAGGATGGGATTGAGGTTGCTGAAGAACTCGAAATTCTCCGACACCATCCCGTCGAAAGCGCGGCTGGTGTACTGCGGTATCGTGAGCCAGTTGTGGGCGAACAGCGTCTGCACCGGGATGAGGATGAAGATGAAATACATGAAGCGCAGATCGGTGAACGGGAAGTGTTTAATGTAGTAGATGAAGCGCTCTTTGACCGATTTGCCCGCCATTTCGTCGGGTTCGTCGACGACCGGCGATCCATCGGCGGGAGCATCGTCGGCCGCCGCCTGTGCCTCGGCCGCCGCTATCGCCCGCTTCGACATGATGACGGCGATGAGGATGACCTCCAGCACCGTGATGGCGACGTAGAACCAGAAGACCCCTTTTATCTCGAACGCCTTGCGTAGCGGCGGCGATATGATCCCCGGCAGGAAACCGCCGAGATTCATCAGCGCGTAGAGCATCGCGTAACCCATCGCCGAGGTCTTGGCGTTGGTGAAGCGCTTCACCCCGGCGTAGAGCGCCGGCTGGTAAATGCCGTAACCGAGGATGAGGAACAGGATGCCGAACAGGGCGATCCAATGGGCGCTGGCCCACGGTCCCGACGCGCCCAGCGACGGGGCGAGCGTCACGATGGCCCGGCCGACCGCCATGAGGATGAGCGATATGATGAGCGTCTTGCGGATGCCGATCCAGTCGACCGTCGCACCGAGGAACATCATCGCGATGGTGATGCCGGCAGTAAGTATCCCGATGGTGCGCCCCGCCGTCACATCGTCGAGCCCCATCGATTCGTTGAAGAAGATGGCGAGCAGCGTCAGCACGCCGAAATAGGTCAGCCCCTCGAGCATGCTCGTGAGGTTCACCCCGAAAAGGGCCCGCGAGGTCTTGCCCAGATCGATGAACGGCTGCGTGAGTTCCCGTACGATAGCTTTGAAACCGCCCTGCGGCGCCTGATCGGTCATCTGTTTTCCCCGTTAAGAGTCCGTACCGGGAGAATGTAGCGGTTTTTCCTACAAATGGCAAGGAGAATGCTCTATTTGACTCCTTTGCGCATATCTTCTACTATCGGGCGAGTGATTATTGCGGGAGTTCCGATGACCGAACATTTTTTCGCCTCGTGTCCGCGCGGACTGGAATCGGTACTTAGTAACGAACTGACCGCGCTCGGTGCCGCCGAAGTGCGCCTTGACGAGGGGGGCGTCCATTTCGAAGGCGACCTGCCGCTCTCATACCGCGCCAACCTCCACAGCCGCATCGCCAGCCGCATCCAGTGGCGCATCGCCGTGGCCGACTACCGGAGCGAGCAGGATATCTACGACACCGCCGCGACCCTGCCGTGGGAAGATTGGTTCGCCGTGACGCGCACCATCCGCGTCACCATGGTCGGCATCAAGTGCCCGCTCAAGAGCCTCAACTTCGCCGGACTCAAGATAAAGGATGCGATCTGCGACCGCTTCCGCCGCCTCACCGGAGAGCGGCCGAGCGTCGACACGGCGAACCCCGACATTCGCATCCACGGCCTGTTGGAAGAGTCGCGCATGACCCTCTCGCTCGACACCTCGGGCGATACCCTTTTCAAGCGCGGCATCCGTCAGCATACCGGCGCCGCCCCGATCCGGGAGAATCTCGCGGCGGGCATTCTCGCACTCGCCGGCTGGCAGCCGGGCACTCCCCTCCTCGACCCGATGTGCGGCAGCGGCACATTCCTTATCGAGGCGGCGCAGATGGCGCTGGGTATCGCACCGGGCATTTCGCGCAGTTTCGCCTTCCAGAAACTGAAGAATTTCGATGCGAAAACTTGGAAAGATATCTCCGCACAGGCGATAGCGGGCGAAAAGGACGACGCCTCCCTGCCTATCTTCGGTAGCGACATCTCGGCCGAGGCGCTGGAGACGGCGCGACTCAATCTCGAAGAGGCGGGACTGTCGGATGCGGTGACGCTGGCGCAGGCCGATGTACGGAACATTTCAGCGCCCGCCGAAAGCGGCATACTCGTCGCCAATCTCCCCTACGGCGAACGGATGGGACAGAAAGAGGCGCTCTTGGAGCTTTACCCGCTGTTGGGCGATACACTGAAGAAGAATTTCAGCGGCTGGACCGCCTACCTCTTCACCGCCGACCTGCAGATGGCAAAGACCATCGGGCTGGCCACCTCGCGGCGCATACCGCTTTTCAACGGCGCGATCGAATGCCGCCTGTTCGAGTACAAAATGGTGGCGGGCAAAAACCGGAAAGATCAGCAGAACTGACGCAGATAGAGCGACGCAACAAAGAGGAACGCGCCGACATAGAGGATGATGTCGAGTATCCTCAGCGCCTTTTGCGCCTTCGGGTCCTTCACGAAGCGCTGCGCGACATCGATGAGGATAAGCAGTACGAAGAACGATATGATGATGGCGATGTTCTCCGGGGTGCGCAGCGGACACATCGGCTACCTCATGAAGTGATCGGGCTTGAGCATCGTGTCGGCCTGCGGCCGCCGCTCGCCCGGTTTTTCGCCGTCGCGGAACTCGTCGGCGAGCTGCGCTGCGTCGCCCGGATAACCGAGCGCCGCCATCGCAATGATCTCGATATCATCAGGTATCTTCAGTTCATTACGCACCTTCTCGGCGTCGAAGCCGCCCATGCCGTGGGCGACGATACCGCGCCGCCACGCCTCAAGGGTCAGGTATCCCCACGCGGTGCCGGTGTCGAACGGCGCCCAGCGGTTCGGTTTCCCGTTGTGGGCGAATGTCCGCTTGGCGAGTATGAGCAGGAGCGTCGGGGCGACGCCCGCCCAGCGATTGTTCTTCGGCGTGAGGAATCCGCGGAACTGTTCGAGATCGGACACTGCCGTCGCCACCATGAAACGCCACGGCTGTTCGTTGAAACACGACGGAGCGTAGCGCGCCGCTTCGCAGATGGCGGTGATATCGTAGTTCGGGAGCGGTTCGGGAGAAAGGGCGCGCATCGACCAGCGTTCCTTAACCTCGGGCAGAATGTCGCAACAGAAGTTACGCGGCATGATCGTCCCTACAGCACGGTCAGGGCGCAACCGCCCGAGGAAATTCTTTTTACCGGAACGGACGGTCTGGTGCAGTCGGGATCGCACCCGTCGCCCGGGGTCAAATTACCGTCGTCGCACTGCTCACCGGTATCGAGCACTCCGTTGCCGCAATTCACATTAGCCGTATTTTCGAGGGTGCAGTCGGGCTGACAGCCGTCGCCGGGGATCATGTTCCCGTCGTCACACTGCTCACTCTCCTCCTTCTGGCCGTTACCGCAGACGGCGCCCGGATCGGTGTCGGGAATGACGGTTTCGTCGGTCACGGTGTCGTCGACAATCGACTGATCGGTCTGATCGGACTGATCCGTCCGATCTTCATCGGTCGTATCGTCGGGCACCGCCGTGTCGACATCGGGTTTGACCTCCTCCTTGCACTTTGAGGAACAGCCGTCACCACTGGTCGTATTGCCGTCGTCGCATTGTTCGAGCGGGTCGACCTCGCCGTTGCCGCAGATGATGGTCTCACTGACGCAGTCGTTCTCATCATAGCCGGTGCAGTCGCTCTTGCAACGGGCGTAGCTGTTCTTGTCGTAACTGCCGAGCGTCTCGCAGGAGGTGAGCTGCGTGTCGCAGAACTCGTTCCCCTCCTTGACCCCATCGCCGCAGGTCGTCGCGGTGCAGGCGGCGGTGTTCCAACCGGTGCAATCGCCCTTGCAGGTGGCGTTGGTCCCCGGCAGGAACGCGCCGACCGTGGCACAGTCGGTCGTATCGCCGATCTCACATGGTTCGGGCGGCAGGATGAAGTCGTCGCCGCATTTCGGCGTACAGACCGATATATCCCACCAGTAACAGCCACCGTTGCAAGGTGCGCCGGTACCGGAGGCATAATGAGCGTCAAGTTCGCTACAGTCCTTGGTCTGGCCCGCGCTGCAGATATCGTCGCCGTCGCCACAGGTGCCGGGGCTGATGAAGCCGTGGCCGGTGAAATCCTGCACGACGCTCTCTATCCAATCGCGGTACGGCAGGGTGCGGGTATGGAAACTGCCGCTCGATGCCGAACAGGTGCCGCTCACGAACGAAGCGACGCCCGACACGACATCGCCGCCGTTCTGCTGGGTCAGGAGCGGACCGCCCGAATCGCCCTGACAAACGCCCGACGGGTTCCCGATCTCGAAAAGATTCGCTTTCCCCATGATGGAGCCCATGTTAAGAATGGTGGTATTGCCCCAGCGGTGAACGCCCGAATCGTTCGCGTTCGAATTGGTGATGCCGTAACCGACCACCACCGCCGCCTGATCTTCGTATTCATCGGGCGCTTCGCGCACCGGCACCGGATCGAGCGTCGTTATCTTGCGGTCGAGATGGATCAGCGACAGATCGACATTTTCGCCGTCGCTATTGATATTGCCGCTCCACGTAGGATGTTTGACCACCGTTTTTCCGTAGGCGAGTGTCGTTCCTCCGTACAAGATGTTCGCGCCGCTCTTGACCGTGACACTGCCGGGATTCGATATCGCATCGATGCTCGCCTGACTATCGTTATAAAAAATGCAATGGCCCGCCGAAAGCAACACTTCGGGATCAATGAGCGTCGCGGTACAAAGCGAACCGCCGACCATGATGCCGATGACGCTTTTATATATGAGGTAATCGGTCTCCTGTCCGTTGACCACGTACGGGGTCGGCTCCTCCTGCAAAACCGGACCGAGCGGCCCCCGCGGATCGGGCAGGAGCATCCGCATCGTGGGGAGTGAAACGCGGTCGGCCGCTATCGTCGCACCGATAAGAAGCATCAGGATCAGAATGGTCGCTCTCATGGCCGTTCTCCTCGTTATCATAATGCTACGGACCCTAACGGGGGTATTGTAACGGGATGCCTGCGATTAGCAAAAGAATTCTTTTGCTTTCCGCGAAGACAGAGGATAAGGTTCATTTTAAGTTTTTGCCTATTAATATCAAATTGTTATTAAAATGCACTGACATGTCAGTCTAGTTTTCTTGACTCGTCTTTTTTTTTCTTTAGAGTGACCATGACGCATGTGCTCATCGATTTTTTTAGGGAGGAGAAGCGATGAACGTACAAGAAAAGAATCGTACGGCCGTAGCGGCCGAGTTATTGACCGAGATGTTCGCCGAGGTGGCGCGCCGTTTCGACGACGCGATCCCCGCCAAACACATCAGCAACGATGCGGAAGAGTTCGGCGTGACCGGCTTTCACCACATCGTCCGCCACTACGAGCATCTGCTGGCGTGGATGGTCGAAGACCCGGAGATGGTATCGTTGGAACACTTCGACCTCGACGAGATCCGCGAACTGGCATTCTACGCGGCGCGCACCGGCCGGACCGAGGCGCTCGATCTGCTCATCGAGCGGACCGGCTTCGCGGTGACGACCACCGACGTGCAAGGACTGACCCTGCTCGACCACGCCCAGCGCGACCGTCAATACGATGTGGTGCACTATCTGATCAATCGGGGCGCGGGCCGCGAACAGACGATCCGTTCAGGGCATCGCGACGAGGCGTAAACCGGCCCGTATCCCGTCGGCGGCCGAACTGACGATGCCGCCCGACCAGCCGCTCCCTTCCCCGCACAGATAGAGGTTCGCGATACCGGTCGCATTCCCGCGCTCTTCGCGGAGCGCCTGCACCGGACACGAGGTCTTACTCTCGAGACCGAGGAGTAGCCCCGTCTCATAGCCTTTGAGTTTGCGCGCGAACCGGGCAAGAGCATCTTTCATTGATGCGACGACCCGTTCCGGCAGGAGCGTCGCGATATCGTACGGCACCGCTCCCAGCGGATAACTGTGGGCAGAAAGCGTTCCGCCGGAACGCCCCGCGAGAAGGTCGGCGATGGTCATCGCCGGCACGGCGTACGATCCGGTCGCGGCGTACCAGCGCCGTTCGAGCGCTTCGAGTTCATGGAGCGCCGCGTCGGGCGCGATGCCCGACTTTCCAAAAAGTTCTTCGGGATGCACCGCCGCGACGACCGCCGCGTTGGCGAAAGCGCCGTCGCGTTGGTAGCGCGACATGCCGTTGACCACCGACAGCCCTTCCTGCGGCGTCGCCGGTACGACCGTGCCGCCGGGGCACATACAGAACGAATAGACCGGCAGAAGCCCCGGCTCATCGCTCGTCAGTTTGTATTCGGCCGCCTTCACCCCGTCGAGCCGTTTCACGCCCCACTGCGCCTCGTTGATGAGTTCCTGCGGGTGTTCGGCGCGACAGCCGACGGCGAATGGCTTTGTCTGGAACCGGACCCCGCGCCGCATCAGCATCCGGAAGGTCGGATAGGAGGAATGACCCGGCGCGAAGAGGGCGGCGGCGACATCGAGCATCCCGCTCTGGGGACCGGTGAAGGATACCGCCGTCACGCGCCCCTCCGCCACGGTGATATCGGTCACCGCCGTGCCGAACCGCAGTGTCACTCCTTCGTTCCGCAGCATCGCGCGGAGCCGCGGCAGGATGCGGAGCAGGTTATCGCTCCCGAGGTGCGGAGAGGCCAGATAGCGGATCTCGTCGGGGGCGCCCGCCGCGATGAGCGTCTCGAAGATGAATGCCTTTTCTTTGGTTATCGTCTTGGTGCGCGCCGTCAGTTTGCCGTCGGAAAAGGTCCCGGCGCCCCCCTCGCCAAAGGCATAGTTGGAGAAGGGAGATAACGGGCCGCCCGCCTCGAACCGGGCAATATCCTGCGCCCGCGCCGCCACCTCCGGCCCCTGCTCGAAGAGCGTGACGGAGAGCCCGGACCGCGCAAGGACAAGCGCCGCGAAGAGCCCCGCCGGACCGCTCCCCACCACCGCGACCGGCAGACCTGTGCGTCGCGCCGCCGGTATCGCGAGCAACGGCTCGATTGGTAGCTCACCGCCGTCGAGTTCGGGCGAACTCACCCCAACCCGCACCTGCCAGCGGATGTCGTTCTTGCGCCGCGCATCGAGACTTTTCTTCGCTACCGCGCAGGAGAATTCGGCGATCTTCAGCGCATCGGCCACCGCCGCGCGCAGATCGGCGTCGGTGTGGCCCGGTTTCAGGCGCAGGTCGAGTTCGCGATAGCCCATTGAAGACTATTTCTTCTTTTTCTTACGGGCGGGGGGCGTCGCCGTCTCGCCGTTGCGCGGCCGTTTGCCGATGATCTTCTGATACCCGGGCGGTTCGGGGGTAAGAAGTCCCGCCAGTTTCTCGTTGGTCTTCTGTATCTCGGCGGCAAGTCCCTGTTCGCGCAGTATCCGCGACGCCTCGCCGAGCATGATCTCGGCCGCCATGCCGCTGAACAGGACGTACGAAAGGTAGGGACTGTTGCTCCAGACCGCGTGTTCCACCCGGCGCCCCTCTTTGTCGACCACCGCCAGTAGATACTTGTCGGCGTCGACCACAATGCTCAACCAGTCCTGCGTGAACAACGACAGCACCATATCGGCGGCGTTCTTGCGCACCACGGCGCAACCGGGGAGCGGCAGGTCGTTATAGCCGTTCACCGTCACCGCGACGCCGCGCTTGGCCGCCGCCGTCAGAAAGGGGGCGATCCGTTCGAGCAGACGCGGGAATACATCCACGACGATCATCTCCTCGGCGTTCGCGATCATATCCTCGGCCCGCTCCATGACCTGATCGATCGTCTCGAGACGGTAGACACGCTCATTGAATGTCTGTGCGGACACATCGGACATTTGCTTCTCAAGAGCGCGGCAATTCTCGGTGAACGCTTTTTTCTGGCGCTCCAGATATTCCTTGGGGGCGATGGCGGTGAAATAGCGGGTGCCGGGAGTATCCTCCACCATGACCGCCCCTTCGGCGACCAGATGGTCGAGCGCTTTATAAATGTTCGCCGACGCCTCGCCGAGATGCTGGGCAATGCGGTATCCGGTCAGCGGCGATTGGCGACACAACAGCAGATAAACAGCCGATTCCAGACGATTAAGACCGGTTTCCTGCAGTCGTTTGATCAGTTCGGTGTCACCCATTTCGCCCTCCTCATCAATGTTCACTGGATAGTAACCATTCGAAGCAAAAAGTAAAGAAAGAGGTTGTTTGTAGACGAAATTACTTGATTTTTATAAGTATAATTTTATATTATAATGCTTGACTCTATGGAGGGAGGTATTTATGTTGGGTGATGCATCGATAGCCGCGCGGATTGTTGCGGTACTTTTTGCGATATTCGTGTTGAGTTGCGATAAACACTCCTCGGGCAACCCCGACGACGATATCGCGCAAGACAGCACCGTTACCGACGACGGCGCGGCGTTGCCGGACACCGAAAAGGACTTAAAGGACGAAAAGGACATAAGGGACGGGGATAAGATAGCAACGGACGACCTGCTCGTCGACGACCACGATCAGGAAAAGGACGAAAAAGAGATAAGCGACATAAAGGACGAGGATGAGTGGCGCGATAACTTCGCGGTTGATGAGGACATCATCCTCACCGATGACCTCACCGACGACCTCACCGATGACCTCACCGACGAAACGCCCGACATCGACAACGCGCCGCCGCCCTGTGTCGATCTGTGCGTCGTGGGCGATGTATCGGCCGAAGGAACCTGTACGCTCTGGGACGACGCGGCACAGCAGTGGGTGTCCGCTATCGACGACGGCGTAGGACAACTCCACAACCGCGCCCGCAACTATCTACCGCTCCTCCGCGACCGGCTCATGCCCGAAGGGGGCATCTTCCGCACCGAGTTCAGCGACCAGACCTATGCGCAGGTGACCATGCACACCGGTCGGCGTGATTCGCCGATATGGACCGGCACCTATCTCGCCGCCGAGGCGATGCGCTTTATGGTCACCGGCGATCCCGAGGCATTGGAACAGATCGACCGGACGGTGCGGGTGATCGACCGCTGGTGGCGGATAGCGGGCGACCGCGGCTATCTGGCACGGTATGCCGCGCCGGCCGACAGCGCGCCGGAGGTGGTCGCGATATTCGACTACGACGCCAACCATCCCATCGAGAACCACAAGGACTATTGGTTCGAAGGGGCGTTCTGGCACTGGAAGGGAGACATCAGCCGCGACCAGTATCAGGGGGTGATGCTCGGATACTCCTTCGCCTACGAGGCGACACAGGACGAGGCGCTCAAAGAGATCATCCGCTCGAATGTCGTCAACTTCATCGAACAGTTGATGGAGGTGAGAAGCGTTCTGATCGACTTTTCCGTCAACGGCGTCACCATACCCTACACCATGGACATCCAGTACGCCGTCTATAACAGTGCCGAGAACGGCGACAACGGGCGTCCCTATCTGGCGTTCGACACCGGTTCGGGCGAGGAGATCAGCAGGGGCTTCCTCAATTTCTGGACCAATCCCTCGATATACCTCCGGCAACTGCCGGGCTTCAACTGGGTCCCCGACTTCTATCTGCGAACACAGGCGATTCAACTCGCCGGGATGTTCCGCGTCGCCTTGCAGGTGACCGACGGCGTACCGGCCTACGCGGCGCGGCGGGCGGCGATACTCCAGCATTACAACGACCATTTCGAGGAATGGCTCGACCTCGCCGACGGCTACACCGACACCAGTCAGTGCGGCGCCAGCTATCACGGCTTCAACATCGCCTTCGAACCGCTCTACAACTGGGTGCGGCTGGAGGACGACGCGGCCCGCAGGGTGCGCATACAGGATGATGTTCTGCGCAACAAACTCTGGACGGCGGTCGACGACCACAAGAATGTCTTCTTCGCCTATATCTACGCCTCGCAGGCCGCTCCCGGCGACAACACCGGCCCGCTCATCGCGGCACACAACGCACAACTCACGCAGTTCCCCGCCGCGCCGCTCACCGCCCCGCCGGTCGACAACAGCGCCGACTATCCCGCCGATGCCAGTTGCGAAGGGCTTTCATCGACCGCCATCGATGTGGCCGACCGCGTCCCCTCCTGTTTCATGTGGGAACGCAACCCGTGGACATTGACCGATCCGGGGATACCGAACTTCCTCTACCCCGGCGTCGATTATCTGATAACATACTGGATGGCGCGTCATTACGGTTTCATCGGCGAAGATGCGCCCGACACCTGCCTGCGGTGGAAGGAATAGATACCATGAAGATCACCCAAACAACGATAGATGAGGTACGGAACATGAACCGGAAAATGCTGGCCGTCATCTGCGGCGCGCTGCTTTTCTCTCTTTTCACCGCCTGCTCGACGCCCGAGGAAACGGAAGATATCTTCTGCGAAAGCATCCTCGACTGCCCGGAGGGTATGGATTGTGTTGACTATACCTGCGTCGAGATGACGGTCGACACGAAGCCCGCCGACAAAGATACCGCCACGCCCGACACCGTTGATACGACCGATTTATCGGATGTGACCGATGTGACCGACGATATCATCGTCGACACCGAACCGGTCGACGATCAGCCGGTCGTTGACGAGGATAGTGTTGATGTCGTACCGACCGACGATCAACCAATCATCGATGAGGATGGCATCCTGCCCGACACCGACAAACTGCTGAACGATGGCGACGAACTGTTGGTCGAAGAACCGGCCGACGAAGATGTCGTCGCCGACGATACCACGGTAACAGACAGCGACACCGTGCTACCCTCGAGCGTCACCATCGGCGATGGGACCGACACGCAGTGGATACCGATCGGCTGCCGGCTGTTCCCCTATTCGCGTTCCGCCGGGCTCTACCTTGCCGCCGAGATCGGTTATTCGGCGACCATTACGAAACTTGCGTGGTACGATGAGACCGGCGCGGCGACCTCGCGGCCCATCAAGATATATCTGAAAGAAACGACCGACGCCTCGCTCTCGGCCTCGACCTGGGATACGCAGACCACCGGGGCGACCGTCGTCTTCGAAGGCGACATCACCACCGTCGCCGGTTGGAATGAGTTCACGCTGACAACGCCGTTCGTTCACAGCGGCGAGAACAATCTGCTGGTGCTCGTCGAGATGAACAAGAAGGACACCAACGACAGCGATTCTCCTGCCAACCGCTACACCGACGCGCCGGGCCTGCACGAGGCGTGGAATGAGAATTACATCCCGACCGACAACGGCTCGGTCGACGGCTCGCGCCCGAACATCACGATATCGTTCTAGCGTTTTACTCGAATATCTTCATGGTGCGGACCTCTTCGATGAGGCCGAAGATATTCTTGAGTTCGACCAGTTCGACCCCTTTCACCTTGGGTTTGTGGCGCAGGACCGGGACATAGATCCGTTTGAGGCCGAGGCGCGCCCCCTCTTTGAGCATCAGTTCTATCCCCGGCACCTCCCGTATCTCGCCCGCCAGCCCCATCTCGCCGATGAAGGCGACCCGCGACGGCACGGCGATACTGAACATCGACGACAGAAGCGACGCCGCGATGGGGAGATCACTCGCCGGGGTCTTGAGCTTGAGCCCGCCCACCACATTGACGAAAACATCGAAGCTGGAGAAATAGACGTCGCCGCGTTTTTCGAGGACCGCCGTTATCATCGCCAGCCGGCCGTTGTCGATGCCGCTGGTCACGCGGCGCGGCTGGGGCAGGTTGGAGTTCGTGGCGAGCGACTGCACCTCGATGAGGAACGGCCGCGTCCCCTCCATGATAAGGGCGAGCGCCCCGCCCGAGGTATGCTCCTCGCGGTTCGATATGAAGAACTGCGACGGGTTCTCGACCTCTTCGAGTCCCTGCGAGGTCATCGTGAAAATGCCGATCTCGTCGGTGCCGCCGAAGCGGTTCTTGGTGGTCCGCAGAACGCGGTAGCCGAGCGTCGGATCGCCCTCGAAGTAGAGCACCGTGTCGACCATGTGCTCGAGCAGCATCGGCCCGGCGATGGTCCCCGACTTGGTGACATGCCCGATGACGAAGAGCGTCACACCGCTTTTTTTCGCGATCTCGAGGAGCCGCACTGCGCACTCCTTTATCTGGCCGACCGCGCCGGGGATGCCGGTGACGGCGGTCGAGAAGACGCTCTGGATCGAATCGACGAAGACCACCTCGAACTTCTCCTGCTCGACGATCTCACGCAGGAGTTCAATGTTGTTCTCGTTGCTGACGAAGAGTTGGCTTTTCGCCTCGGCCTTGGTCAGGCGGCCGAACCGCATCTTCACCTGCGGCGCCGACTCCTCGCCCGAAAGGTAGAGCACCTTGCGGTGCGCTGCCAGTTTCAGCGCTATCTGGAGCATGAGGGTCGATTTGCCGACGCCGGGGGCACCCGAGATCAGGTTGTAACTGCCGCGCACCGCGCCGCCGCCGAGGATGCGGTTGAACTCGACCGATCCGCAGTCGATCCGGTCGGCCTGCGTCGTATCTATCGCGTCGATGTGGGTGTAGAGCGGGGCGTCGGACGAATGGGCGCTTATCGTGAAGAGTGTCTCATCCTTCTCCTCAAAACTCTCCCACTCGCCGCACCCCGGACAACGGCCGAGCCACTTGACCGAGCTGTAGCCGCAATGCGAGCAAATGAACATCGTTTTTTTCTTCTTCGCCATCGTATCCCTCCCCTTATCTGCCTTTCGAAAAATACTCGTCGAGGAACTTCCAGCCAACGGCGGTGTCGCCGGCGGCGACCGCCTGCTGTACCGCGTCGGGCGCCGCCCGTTTGATGACCGCCATCTGCTTCTCCGAAAGCGGCCGTTGCGGCGCGACAGGCTTTTCACCGGCGCCTTGCGCGGCGGCAGGCGGGGTCTCAAAAATGTAATCCATCCGCCACGAATCCCGGTTCAGCCGAAGGCGCGCCTCGAAAGGCTTCCCTTCCTTATTTTTCATCTTGAGCGGTTTTTTCGTCTCGCCGTTCTTGAGCAGGTTCTTGAGTTCGGTCTTGGTCACCTTCCCCTCGGAATAGCTTTTCCAGACGACGAATCCGCACCCCTGACGGTCGGTGCAGGAATAGCACTTCTCCCGTTCGAGGACAAAGCCCTTGCCGCACTTCGGGCACGGGCCAAGCGCATCGGCGGCGTCGAGCTGGTTGAGCCGCGCGACGCTCCCTTGAATTTTATCGAAAACACGCCGCAGAAAGTCGAGCGACTCGGTCATGAACTGGTCGAAACCGACGCTCCCCTTCCCCTTCACCGTGTTCCAGAGATGATATTCGAGCCGCGCGCTGTAGTCGGGCACCTTGAGTTCGTCGGGGAGAAGCGGCTCCAGTTCGAGGCCGAGCGGCGTGGGAACGTAGACCTGCTTCTCCTTTTTGATGTATTCGCGGGCGATGAGCGTCGGGATGAACCCGGCCCGCGTCGCGGCGGTCCCGACTCCGTTGGCATCCTTGAGCGCCTCGCGCAGCGCCTTGTCGGCGACCAGCAGGTGCGCCTTTTCCATTAGCGACAGTATCGCCGCGTCGGTGTAGAGCGGCGGCGGCTTGGTCTCGTCCTTCTTTTCGCCCAGTTTTCCGGCGACCGTCTGACCGGGCGCGTAGGAGACCTGCAGCGGCTTCTCTTCCTCTTCCGCATCGTCGTCGGCGACGAGTTCCTTACCCAGCGCCGCCTTGAAGCCGAGATCGGTGTAGTTGCGGAACCGCGCGAGGAACGGGATATTGTCGATGGTCCCCAGCATCTCGGTCGTGTCGCCCTTCGCGGGCGGCAGGAGCGTCGCGAGGAACCGCTTCACGATGAGGTCGAAGAGTTTCCGCTCGTCCTCCGACAGCGTCGGCAGGCCGGGGCGATCGTAGGAAAGGACCGGGATGATGGCGTAGTGTCCCTGCAGTTCGCCGATGTATTTCTTGGCGAGCGCGAACTCCGGGTTCGCACTGCGCACCGTCGCGGCGAGTTGGCGATAGTCGGCGAACCGCTCGACCAGCGCCACCGCCTTCCCCAGTTCCTTCGCCTCCTCGGGCGAAAGGACATTGCAGTCGGTGCGGGGATAACTGATGAGTTCGTGCGTCTCGTAGAGCGTCTGCGCCAGTTTCAGCGTATCGTCGGGACTGAACTTGTACTTGTTCGCGGCATCCTTCTGCATCTGCTTGAGGTCGTAGAGCGACGGGGCGAATTCGCTGAAGGGCTTCTTCTCGACGGCGGTGATCGGGAGCGCCTTCCCGGCGAGCGCCGCCACTTTCTTCTGGTCTTCCGCGTCGGCCGCGAAGAACTTCCGTATCTTTTTCTCCTCGTCGACGAGATTGAACACGACGCCGTCGGCCGTCTTGAACGAGTAGGTCCAGTAGGTCTGCGGCGTATGGTCGGTGTGCTCACGCCAGCGCTTCACGATCTCGGCCAGCAGCCACGACTGGACGCGGCCGACCGATATGAGGTGCCCCGGCCGCCCGTACTTCACCGAATAGAGCCGCGTCAGTTGGAGCCCGACGGTCCAGTCGACCGCCTCGCGGGTCCTCGCCGCCTGATAGTAGCCTTCGTAGTCGCTGTGCGGTCTGCGCTCGGCGAACGCCTTTTTTATCTCCGACGCCGTTTCGCTGTGGAGCCAGACGCGCGTCAGTTTTTGCCCCTTCATCAGGCCGCGGTCGGCCGCTATCTCGACGATGTTGCGCTGGATGAGTTCCCCTTCGCGGTCGGGGTCACAGGCGAGCACCACCTCGTCGGCCTGCGCGAGGTGTTTGGCTATCTCGGTGAATGCCTCCTCCTCGCGGATGACATGGACGAATTTCTCCGGCACGAACGGCAGGTGCGGGATCGAGCCGCGCCAGGTGTTGTTCTCGCCGAGCCGGTCGGCGAGGTAGTGATTGATGTCGGCGAGCGATTCGATGTGGCCGAACGAGTTGGCGACCCGCAGATCGGGGACCCCCTTCAGCGCCTCGCGGTACTTCCGCGCCATCGACGGCTTTTCGGTGATGATGAGTATGGTCACGCGCCGCTCCCGTTCATGCAACCCGCTGAAACACCCAAACGCCGTTCACTACTGGACACAGCGCACATCATAGTTGGCGGGGGTGTAGTTCTTTTCGCCGTTATAGACCCGGCCGCTTTTGAAATTCACATACCACGCGTTGGCGGTATAACTCAGCAGTTCCTGCGACGACCAGAGCCAAGTCCTGTCGCCGAAGACCGAATAGCGACCGTCGCCCATGTCGGTGCAGGATTCGCAATTAGACGACCAGCAGGTCGATGAGAGACAACTGTCGGTGACCCCGCAGGAACCGCCGGTCTGGGTAGCGGGGCAGGTCGTGATGAGTTTTCGGAGTTCCGATATGGTCGGCCGCCGTCCGCCGATCGAACTGCAGTGTGTGCCGGCGTCGCCCCAAGTCGTCGGGAGCCCGGTCGGTTCCGACCAGCACAGTCCGCCGAAGGTGTTGGGGAAATTCGCGCCGCAACTTGAAGAGACACAGGCCGATCCGGTCCACGCCGACCCAGCGGCGCACTTGTAGCGGCAGGCGGTCGTGCTGCCGTTCAGGCTGTAGGAGGTCGCGCTGTCGGAGGGCGTCCATGCGCTCCCGTTCCAGGCCTGCTGGTAGGAAGAGACCGTATTCCAGTCGGAGTTCTCCGGCTTTTCGGCGCAGGTGAAGGTGCGGGTATTCGAAACGCAGGCGGCGCCGTCCCAGTGGTGATCGGTCACGCAGATAAATCGGCATTCGGTGGTGCTGGGGTTCTGGTTGTGAACGCCTGCCGTGTCGGGTTGCCACGACGACCCATTCCATGTCTGAACGATGCTCGATACGGTGTTCCATGACGCGTTGGCGGGCAGTCCGGTGCACGGTTGTTCCGATCGGGTATCGGCAAGGCAGAAGGTGCCGTTGAACGCATAGTTGAGCGAGCAGGCGCAATCATACCCGGCTACCGTATCGTTGCAAACAGCCCCGATATCGCCCCCATTGTCGCAGGGATCGCTCATCGTCACGCATTCGTTCGGGGGGGTGACATCATCCTCATCGGACGGTATCGGATCGGCATCCTCATCGGGAACGATATTGTCCAGCGAACCCTCATCGTGGTCGACCGTTCCATCTTCCCCGTCGCTCACCACATCGATCTCGTCGGCCGACTGATCGGCGTCGAGGAGGTCTCCATCGGCATCGGGGAGCTCTCCGTCGGCGTCCGATAACGCGCCGTGGTCATCGGCGAGGATCGTCTCCTCATCGGGAGAGACGATATCGTCCGGCTGAACGGCGTCATCATCGAACGGCTCCGCGGTGTCGGAAAGAAGCAGGTCGCTGTCGTCGTACGAAGCGACGCAGGCGCCCGCGACGCAGATGAAGGGATCCTTGCAGGTGCCGTTGCCAAAGCAACTTTCGCCGATATCGCCACGATCTTTCAGTACGAAATCGCTACATCCGACGGTCAGAACGATCGGAAGGAGCAACGCGATCTTTGTCATCCCATCTCCTCTGCGGGTCCGCTACACTTTCACCGTCGCGAGTATAGCAAGCGGCAGACTGATTTCAAGGTTTCGGCGATACGCCACGGAATGCTCCTCCGACCGTGCTCCATCGCAGGAACTATAAAATCCATCTTTGACAGCGCAAATTCTTTTTGTTATAGTGCTCCGACAAAGATCGAACCCTATGAAGGAGTTAGCGAAATGTCGTTCAAACAAATGACCCTTTTCTGCGCGACGCTGTTGTGCGCCGCCGTCATGACGGCTCAAGAGGCCGCCGCTCAAGTCCCCGCCGCCGCCGAAGGCTCCGGCGGACAAGCCGCTACACCAACCGAAGGAGGAGTCGCGATGGAACCAAAAGAACCGAAGATCCTCGTCGTCTATTTCAGCCGCTCGGGCAACACCGAGTCGGTCGCGTCGCTCATCGCGTCGAAACTCAACGCCGACAGCGAGAAATTAATCGAACAGGGGACCGACTGGGAGGGCGTCTGGGGATACCTCAAGGCGGGCAAAGCGGCGTGGCAGGAGACGGCGACCAGCATCGAAAAACTCAAGAAGAACCCGAAGGACTACGACCTCGTCGTCATCGGCACCCCCATCTGGGCGTGGAACATGACCCCGGCGATTCGTTCCTTTCTGACGGTCTACAAGGATGATCTCAAGAAGGTCGCCTTCTTCGCGACCGAGGGCGGTTCGGGCCACGAGAAGGCATTCAAGAACATGGAGACGCTCACTGGGAAAGCGCCGGTCGCCACCGCAGCGGTGCTGGAAAAAGAGGTGAAAAAAGGCGACACGATGCGCGAGAAGGTCGCCACACTGGCCACCGAGATCAAAAAGGCGCTCGGGATATCCTCTTCCTTGTAACGTTGCTTTCTGTTCAAAAACAAAGAAAATTTGTCAATCGCATTTCTTTGGGCTATAGTGCCGCCGTGGTCTTTTGTCTTATCTTGATGGAGTAATAGCATGCAGCGCAAAGATTTCGTGGAAAAGATCGATCACCTGTTGAAAACCCATCAAAAGGTGGAGATGAATGTTTCGCGTGAGGAGCTCATTTTCCACGCCGTTACCCGCGGCAAGGCACTCATCACGGTCAACGGCACCCTTGCCACCTGGACCCCGGTCGAATCGACCGGCCGCAGCCCCAAGGACACCCTCATCGTCCGCCGTCCCGAAAGCGAAACGAAGATCGACTGGACGAGTCCCGCGTGCAACCCCTGCACCCCCGAGACCTTCGATATGCTTTTTGCCGACGCGCTGGAATTCCTCGCCAAGAAGCAGTCGTTCTACGTCACCGACCGCGTGCTGGGGGCAGACTCCTCCTACGCCCTCCCCTGCCGCACCATCACCGACCGGTCGCTGGTGGCGCTGTTCACCGACAACATGTTCCGCGCGGTGCCCAAAGATATCGACAAGAGCGTGTTCGCCAAGAAGGGCTTCACCATACTCGCGGTCCCCTACAACAAACTCGACCCGGCCAAGTATGTCGGCCGTCTGCGCAAGCTCCCGAGCGGTAAAACGACCGATATGTGCATCGTGATGGACTTCGACAACGGCATCGGCATCGTCATCGGCTCGGCCTACCTCGGATCGGTCAAAAAGATGATGTTCACCGTCATGAACCACTACCTCCCCGAGATCGGCATCCTGCCGCTCCACTGTTCGGCCAACGAAGGTGAAAAGGGCGACTGCGCGCTTCTGCTCGGCCTGTCGGGCACCGGCAAGACAACGCTGTCGGCCGATCCGGAGCGGGCGCTTTTGGGCGATGACGAACACGGCTGGAGCGACCACGGCGTGGCCAACTTCGAGAACGGCTGCTACGCGAAGCTCATCAATCTCAACAAGGAAAAGGAACCGGAGATATACAACGCCGTCTTCCATCAGGCGCACCACCTCAAGCACGGCGCGATCATCGAGAACACGATGGTCTTCCCCGACGGTTCGTTCGACCTCTACGACGGACGGCTCGCCGAGAACAGCCGCGCCGGGTTCCCGCTGTCGTTCCTGACCAACATCAAGGAATCGGCCGTCAGCGGCCATCCGACGACGATACTGTTCCTCACCGCCGACGCCAACGGCGTCCTGCCGCCGGTCGCGAAACTGAATAAAGAACAGGCGATGATGTGGTACCTCATGGGCTACACCTCGAAGCTCGCCGGGACCGAAACGGGGGTCAAGGATCCCGAGACCACCTTCTCGCGCTTCTTCGGCGAACCCTTCTTCCCGCGCAATCCCAACGACTATATCAACCTCTTCGGCGAGAAGCTCGACAAGCACCACGCCCATGTCTATCTCGTCAACACCGGTTGGTCGGGCGGCCCGGTCGGCAAGGGAAAGCGGATGGACATCACCCTCACGCGGCGGCTCGTCTCGGCGGCGCTCAACGGCGAACTGGAAAAGGTCGAATACCGCGAGGACCCGCTGTTCCACATCATGGTCCCGCTCTCCTGCCCCGGCGTCGACGCGAACATCCTCAATCCGCAGAATACCTGGGAGGATAAGGAGGCGTTCCACTACCGCGCCGAGAAACTTGCCGAGGAATTCTCGCGCCACTTCGACCGCGCCTACGGTCTGCGCTCCATCAACCCCGCCGTCGTCAAGCAGTGTCCCGGCAAATAACGCCTCCCGATTTCTTGTAACTTTCTTTTTTCCATGCTAGATTCGGCTCCGTCCCTATCTCTATGGAGGAACCGATGCCGCTCTACACCGCCGTCAAGGGAATGAACGATGTCCTGCCGCCCGCATCGCTCCGCTGGAGCCGGATGGAGGAGGACCTGCGCCTTCTTGCCGCGCGCCTGAACTATCAGGAGATACGCACGCCGGTGGTCGAATCGCTGGAGCTGTTCCAACGCGGGCTCGGCGAGACCTCGGACGTCGTCCAGAAGGAGATGTACGTCTTCGAGGATAAGAACGGCAACAAACTGGCGCTCAAGCCCGAAGGGACCGCCGGGGTGGTGCGCGCCTTCATCGAACACAGCGTCGGCATCGAAAAGCCGGGCCCGCATAAACTCTTCTACATCGGCCCCAACTTCCGTTACGAGAAACCGCAGAAAGGACGCTACCGCCAGTTCCACCAGTTCGGGCTCGAGATATTCGGCGATCCGACCCCCGAGATGGACGCCGAACTGATCTACGCCGCCTCGATGATACTCGACCATTTCAAGGTGAAGGGGGAGATCCGCGTCAACTCCATCGGCTGTCCCGCCTGCCGCCCCGCCTACCGCGAAACGCTCGTCAATTACTTCCGTCCGAAGGCGGAGGAACTCTGCGGCGACTGCCGCCGCCGCATCGATATCAACCCGCTGCGCCTCATCGATTGTAAAGCCGATGCACCGCGCGAACGCTGGAACGACATCCCGGTCATCACCGACCACCTCTGCCCGCAGTGCGCGTCGGATTTCGACCGGCTGAAAAAGGCGCTCGAGATATTCCATGTCCCCTTCGTCGTCGATCCGTTCATCGTCCGCGGGCTCGACTACTACGTCAAGACCGCCTTCGAGATAACGGCCGACACCGGCGGGACGCAGAACGCCATCGCGGGGGGCGGCCGCTACGACAATCTCGTCGCCGAAACGGGCGGCGACGCGACGCCCGCCACCGGTTTTGCCATCGGCCTTGAACGGCTCCTCTCGGTCGTGCCGGAGGACTTCTACGGGGCGCAACCGCTCGCGATGGGCTTCGCGCTCTACGACGGCGGCATCCCGGCGCTCCTCCATCTCACCAAACATCTGTCGCACCATCCGGTCCGCTACATGGCCGAATACACGCCGCGCAAATTCAAGAACGCCCTGCAGAAGGCCAACAAGCTCGGCGCGCGCCATATCTTCATCTTCGGCGAGGACGAGGTGAAGAACGCTCAGGTGCTCTACAAGGACCTCGCGACCGGCGACCAGAAACTCTTCGGCCAGCACGAAACGATGACCATCGTCTCGATGCTGATGGATAAAGAGATCGCGAAATGATCGTCAAGGAACTCACCGATATCTTCGACAAGTACCGGTCCGACAAGGATATTTTCCACGACCTGATGCCGGTCAAGATACAGGAGGTGCTCCTGGTCGCGACGCTCTACGACGCTTTCATCCTCGAGCGTGACGGCCAGTTGTCGGAACAGATATTCGGCGAATACTACCAGTTGAACCTTTCCGCGGCGCCGCGCATCACCAGCGCCTACAGCCCCGAGGACGCCCTCAAGAAACTCGACCAGCGGCCGTTCGATGTGGTGATACTGATGGTCGGCCTCGATGTCCGCGCCCCGCTCGCGCTCGCCAAGGAGATCAAGAAACGGCGCGAACTGCCGGTGATACTGCTGTTCAACAACTCGGCCAATCTTCACCTTTGCCCGGTCGATTCGCCCGAGATGCGCCACATCGACCGCGTCTTTGTTTGGAACGGCTACTCCAAGATATTTCTCGCCATCACCAAATACATCGAAGACCGCGCGAATGTCGACAACGACACCGGTCTGGGCATGGTGCAGGTGGTGCTCCTGATCGAGGACAGTATCCGGTTCTATTCGCGCTACCTGCCCTTCCTCTACGCCGAGATCATGCGGCAGACCCAGCGGCTCATCGCCGACGAGAACCTCGATGAGATGAACAAACTGCTCCGGATGCGGGCGCGCCCCAAGGTACTGCTCGCAACCACCTACGAGGAGGCGCTCGAACTCTACCGCAAGTACCGCAAACATCTGCTCGCGGTGATATCGGATGTCCGCTTCCCGCGCGCCGGGAAGATCGACCCGCAGGCGGGGCTCACCTTCGTCCGCTCGATAAAGGAGGAACTGCCCGACCTCCCGGTGCTCATGCAGAGTTCCGAGGCGCACAACGAACCGAAGGCCCACCTTCTCGGCGCCGGTTTCATCAACAAGAACTCCGAAAGCCTGTCGTTCGACATCCGCAACTTCCTCATGGACCGGCTCGGGTTCGGCGGCTTTGTCTTCCGCGACCTCGAAGGGCGCGAGATCGGCCGCGCGACCAACATGGAGGAGTTCGAGGCGAACATCCGCACCATCCCGCAGGAATCGCTCATCTACCACGCCTCGCGCAACCACTTCAGCGCGTGGCTGACCGCGCGCGGCGAACTGATCTTCTCGCGGATACTCCGCTCGGCCCATGTCGGCGACTTCACCGGTCCCGAGGAACTGCGGAAATTCATCGTCTCGATATTCGAGAACGTCCGCAACAAGAAGGTGAAGGGGCGCGTCATCAATTTCGACGAATCGGTCTTCGGCTCCTCCTCCTACATCGTCCGGTTCGCCAACGGCTCGCTCGGCGGCAAGGGACGCGGCATCGCTTTCATCAACAATCTCGTCGAGAACATCGATTTCTCGCGCCACATCCCCGAGATGCACGTCCGCATCCCGACCACCGCCGTCATCGGCATCGACGAATACGACAATATGATCGATTCGCACAACCTCCGCGACGCCATCTACCGCGAAGAGGACCACGAACGGGTCAAGGACCTGTTCCTGAACACCGCCCTCTCTCTCGACCTGCGCAAGAAACTCAAGAAATTCCTGACGCTGGTCACCTGTCCGCTCGCGGTGCGCTCGTCGGGGCTGTTCGAGGATATGCTGCTCCAGCCGTTCGCCGGCATCTACAGCACCTACCTCATCCCGAACGACCATCCCGACATCAATGTCCGCTTCAAGCAACTCATGGAGGCGATAAAACTGGTCTACGCATCCATCTTCTCGCCCAAGTCACGCGCCTATTTCGACGCGGTCAACTACAAGATAGAGGAAGAGCGGATGGCGATCATCATACAGGAGGTGATCGGCCGACGCCGCGGACAGTATCATTACCCGCACATCAGCGGCACGGCGCAGTCGTTCAACTACTATCCGGTGGCCGACCTCAAGCCCGAGGACGGGCTCGCGACCGCCGCGCTGGGGCTGGGCAGTTATGTGGTCGAGGGGGAGCAGGCGTTCCGCTTCTCGCCGCGCTATCCCAAACGCGATCTGGTCTCCCCCGACTATCAGGCGCAGATGTCTCAGCGCTTCTTCTACGCACTCGATCTCGAACGGACCGAACCCGATCTCCGTTCGGGCGAGGAATCGTGCTACGCGCGGCTCGACATCGGCGAGGCCGAGAAACACGGCGTCCTGCACCATCTCGCCTCTGTCTACGACCTCGAGAATCACCGGATCCAGCCGGGGCTGTCGGCGCGCGGGCCGCGCATCCTCAATTTCGCCAACATCCTCAAATACGACCACCTGCCGCTCGCCCGGACGCTCGAGATACTCCTTGAAGTGGGCGAGAAGTCGCTGGGCAATCCGGTCGAGATCGAGTACGCGATCGACCTCGACACCGACCGCACCGGCAAGCCGACCTTCTACCTGCTGCAGCTCAAACCGCTCATCCAGAAGTTCGAGGATGTCTCCATACGGCCCGAGGAATTGGCGCGCGACAGCCTCGCACTCCACACCGACCGCGCGATGGGCAACGGCCGCGACGACACGGTGTATGACCTGATATTCGTCGATCCCGACCGTTTCAACAGCGGCGAGACAGTCGAGATGGCGGCCGAACTGGAAGAACTCAACGCCGCGCTCAAGGCCGAGGGACGCAAGTGCATCCTCATCGGGTTCGGCCGCTGGGGGACGCGCGACCGCTGGCTCGGCATACCGGTGCAATTCAACCAGATATCGCAGGCCCGCGCCATGGTCGAGGCGGGACTCGAGAATTTTCAGGTCGATTCCTCGCTCGGTTCGCACTTCTTCCACAACATCACCTCGATGAACATCGGCTACTTCACCATCGACTGGCGCAACAAGGAACATTTCATCGACTGGGACTGGCTGCGGTCGCTGACGCCGCACCGGACCACCCCGCATCTGCGCCATATCCGCAGCGACAAGCCGTTCGAGATACTGATGGACGGCCGCAAGGGAATATCGGTCATCCGCAAACCGCGCGACTAGGGAGGCTCCATGGCGGCGTTCGAAGCGATCCTCAACGACATCAGCGGATTCATCTGGGGCTGGCCGCTCATCATACTGCTGTTCGGCACGCACCTCTTCCTCACCGTACGGCTCCGTTTCATCCAGCGTTACATCGGCACCGCGATAAAACTCTCCTTCAGCCGGAAAAGCGAAGGGACCGGCGAGATCAGCCATTTCGGCGCGCTCACCACTGCGCTTGCCGCCACCATCGGCACCGGCAATATCGTCGGCGTCGCGACCGCCATCGCGGTGGGCGGCCCCGGCGCGGTGCTCTGGATGTGGCTGACCGGCGTGTTCGGCATCGCCACCAAATACGGCGAGGCGGTCCTGTCGGTGAAGTACCGCCGCCTTTCCCCCGACGGCACCGTCTCGGGCGGCCCGATGTATGCACTGGAGGACGGGCTCAAGTCGAAATGGCTCGCGGTCCTCTTCGCCGGATTCACCGCTGTGGCCGCCTTCGGGATCGGCAACATGGTGCAGGCAAACTCCATTGCGGGGCTCATGGGAAAAACCTTTGGCCTCCCCGGTTGGGCGACGGGGATCATCCTCACCGGCTTCACGGCGCTGGTCATCCTCGGCGGGGTCCGCTCCATCGCGAAGGTCTGCGAGAAACTGGTGCCGCTGATGGTGGTCGTCTACGTTATTGGTTGTGTGATACTCCTTATCATCGGCTGGCGGACGATACCCGATTCGCTGTGGCTCATCGCCACTTCGGCCTTCGGCGGCCACGCGGCGCTCGGCGGCTTTGTCGGCGCAGCGCTCAAAGAGACGGTCCGCTACGGCATCGCGCGCGGTCTTTTTTCCAACGAGGCGGGCTTAGGTAGCGCCCCCATCGTCGCGGCGGCGGCGCAGACCAAGAACCCGGTACGGCAGGCGCTCGTCTCCTCGACCGGCACCTTCTGGGATACCGTGGTGGTCTGCCTGATGACGGGACTCGTGCTCGTCAATTCGGGCCGCTGGACCGAAGGGCTCAACGGTTCGGCGCTCACCCACGCCGCCTTCTCTCAACTCGGCGCGTTCGGCCCGACGCTCCTCACCTTCGGACTGCTCACCTTCGTCTTCTCGACGATACTCGGCTGGTCCTACTACGGCGAGAAGGCGGTCGAATATCTCTTCGGCCGCGCGAGCATCCGTCCCTACCGCTGGCTCTGGGTGGCTATGGTGATGGTCGGCTCGACCCTCTCACTGGGCGCGGTGTGGACCTTCGCCGACATCGCCAACGGCCTCATGGCGCTCCCCAACCTCATCGCCCTCATCCTGCTCAACGGCGTCATCGTCGCCGAAACGCGCAAGTATCTCTGGACCCCCGACCGCCTCGACAGCGAAGAGTGATATCACTTCATTTCCGTTGACTTGTCCGCGCCGAATTGATAGTATCGCGGCAACCGACATACCGGAACTGGGCTATCGACATGAGAATTCCGCTCCTCATCGTCATGGTTATCTGGCTGTGCGAGGCGTCCGCCTTCCCCCAAACACGCGAGTTGACCGTTTGGCACCCTTATCACGGCGTGGAAGAAAAGGCGTTGCACGAGATCGCGGCGCTGTTCTCATCTCAGAGATCGGGAATATCAGTCAGATTGATCGCGTTGCCGACCGACCAGTTCGCCACCCTTTTTGACGAAGCGTGGGCACGACGCGATCTGCCCGACGCCCTCATATTCGACCATGAGAAAAGCGGCGCCTGGGCCGCCGCCGGCCGCATTGTACCGCTACCGAAATACTTCGCCGACCACATCGCCGGGCTCACCCTGCCGACTGCTCTCGAGTCTCTGCGGCACGAGGGGCGATCGTGGGGCATCCCCCTCTCCGTTTCCACGATGCTTCTCTTCCGACGCACCGATATGATCGCCAACCCTCCCGCGACGACCGACGAACTTATCTCCGCCGCCCGCTCATGGGTCGGGAACGATACCGAACGCTTCGGCCTCGCATTCGATAACCGGTCGGTGGCGATACTGAGCGCTTTTTTCAGCGGCTTTGGCGGCGGCCTGTGCATGAGCGGCCCGATCGTCGCCGAGCACCCCTGCCTCGACAGCGCCGAGAACGCGGCGGCGCTCGCCTTTCTTGCGGAACTGGTGAACGAACGGCTGCTTTCCCCCGATGCGACCCTATCGCAGGCGACCCGCTGGTTCATCGACGGACGCGTTCCGTTCGTGATCGCCGACCAATCCTTCGGCGCCGCACTGCCGGCCGCCACACCCTTCAGCGCATCACCGCTTCCGACCGTTTCGGCGACCGGCCTACCGATGCGCACACCGCTTCAGGTCAAAGCGCTCTATCTGATCAACGCCCCCCATACCGATCTCCCCGCGACCATGCGCTTCGGAGAATTCCTGGCCTCGACCCGGGGCGCCCATCTGCGGGCGACACGCAGCGGCCAGACCATCGCCACCTTGCTCGCCTACGACGAGGTGGAATTGCACGACGACCCCTTCTTCAACCTCGTGCGACAGCAGGCCGAGAAAGCCGAACCGCTGAGCGCCCGCGCCGATATGCCGCTTCTGATCGAACCCCTCCGCAACGCCCTGCGCGCCGTGCTCGAATTCGACCGCCCGCCGCGCGAGGCGCTCGCCGCCGCATTCACGGAATACGACGAAGCACTCCACCCTCCCAGCCTTCAACGCCGCATCGGTCTGTCGGCACTGGTCCTGTTCCTCTTGTTTCTCCCCGCGCTCATATTCTCACGACTGCTCAAACGCCGTGATTGACAAGCAACGAACGATAGGCTATGTTCAAACAACGGTCACTGGGTGACGCATGCGACGGTTTTTTTGTCTCTCCATGCTACTATGTTTCGCTTTATCGCTGTTCGCCAATGAATCGCCACGCCTCGCCGTTATGGAGTTGCGCGCAACGGAGACCTTTCCCTCCCCGGAGGAACTGACCGCTCTGACCCGCGAATTGCGTCAGCTCATCGCGAATGAACTCCTTTTCCGGGTGCTGGACGGTCCGGCGCAACAGAAACGGCTCGCCACGCTCGCCGACCCGGCCCGTTTCGCCGACCGCGCCGCCTGTATCGCCGGCGACTGCCTCCCGACCCTGCGCGGAGCGCTGGATGCCGATCTGGTCCTGTGGGCCACGGTCTCCTGTCCCGACGAGACGCACTGTTCGATCACCGCCTCACTACAACCCACCGGCGAGGGGACGCCGACCGCGGTGACCATTGAAACGCCCCGGAACATCACCGGCATCCGCGGTGCGCTGCGGGCGATCGCGCAGAAACTCGGTACGCCGCGACGGGACCCGTTCGCCGCCCCGGCCCCCGCGATCAGCGCACAAGCGACCGCAACGCCGGCCGCCCCTCCCGACCCCGGCCGGATCCGCCGGCTCCGCACCGGGAATATACCCGAAGACAAGTTGCTCTATCAGAACTACGTCATCATACTCAACGGATTCATCGGCTCGACCATCGGCATCCGCACCACCTGGGGAACGCTCCGCTGGGAACACTTCCAGATGGAGATCCTCAGCGGCGGCGGCGGCGTGGATGTCATCTCCGGTCTGGAAGGAGTCCATTTTTCCTGTCACCTTATCGGACTGGGCGGCAAATGGGAGATCGCCTCCTCGCGGGAACACGAACTGGGCTTCATGATCGGCCTTATCGGCGGCGGCGTCACCATGAGCAATGATCTTCTCCGGATCGAGTTCCTTCCTTCGAAATTCATCTACCGCAACAATATGGCCTCCGGCGGCGTTTTCGAGGCGGGGATAGCGATGCCGCTGGTGTGGCTCGGCAGTTATATCCCCAACATCCAACTCTTCGTGGGGATCGGCTACTGAAGGCCATCCCTTCCCCCGCAAATGGAGGGCGAATATACTTTTGACTTGACTTATCGGCCCGTCGCCGATAGAACTCTTCCGTCCCAAAGATCTTCTCAGGGAGCGTCATGGCAGGTTTCGACAACAGGAACGGCGACGAGATAATCGCCGCCATCAATGTAACGCCGCTGGTCGATATCATGCTGGTGCTCCTCATCATCTTCATGCTCGTCTCCACCTTCATGCTCAAGGAGGCCATCGAGGTCGAACTGCCGCACGCCGCCACCAGTAAGGAGGTGAACAAGAAGACCCTCTCCATCGTCATCTCGAAGGCGGGAGATTATTACGTCGGCGGCCAACAAATGGCAGGTTTCGAAGGTCTGCGCGCCCGGATGGCCGACGAAAAGAAAAGCGATCCTGAACTGCAGGTCATCATATCGGCCGACCGGCAGGTGCTTCACGGCACGGTGGTCGAGGTGATCGACATGATCCGCCGCCTCGAACTGTACAATTTCGCGATAAATGTCGAATACGAGGCCCCGGCCCCGTGAAGCGCTCCGACACCTATCTCATCGTCGGCATCATCCTCTCGGCGCTCCTGCACGGCGCCTTCATCGAAACGGTCGTCCTCATCAATGAATCGGACATGGCACGCAAGCTTTTCAAGAAGAGCACCTTCGTCCCCTTCGAGGTGAAGAAGCCGGAACCGCCGCCGCCCAAACCGCCCGACCCGCCCAAGCCCAAACCGAAGCCGAAACCCACCCCCCCGCCGCCCAACACCGAAAAGCCGGCCCCGCCACCGCAGGAAGAGGTACAGCCGGTCTTCGGCGTCACTAAAGATACCGTCGCCAAGGCCGACACCGGCATCGGGGTGCGCGTCGGCAACACACTGATGAAGGAGATGGAGAAGGAATATACGCCGCCGGAACAGGTCCGCGACCTCGCGAAGGTCGAGGACAAACGACCTGAACCGCCGAAGTTCGCCCCGATCCCGGTATTCAAACTGGCCAAAATGCCCGAGGTCAAGGCAAAGATCAAACCCGAATATCCGGCGCAACTGCGCAAGGATGAGATCGAGGGTGAGGTACTGCTCAAGGTCTCGATAAACAAGCTCGGTCAGATAGTCGACGCCAAGGTGGTCGCCTCCGACCATGAACTCTTCTCGAAGGCGGCGCTCGCCGCGATACGGCAGTGGCAGTTCAAACCGGCGCTCCTCGCCAACGGCGAAGCGGTCGACTCAGTGGTCGACATCCCGGTCATATTTCAGCTGGAATTCTAAGAGCTACCGGATCGTAGTAAGCACATACAGCGACGCGCTGTAAAGCGCCACCGCCGCCACCGCGATAAGGGAGAACCCTCCCGCGAGCATCAGCAGATAGAACAGCACCAGTCCCAGCGAGGCGCCGATGGTATCGATGGCATAGTACCGCGCCGTCTCGACATCGTGCGACCGCAGGAGCGCCTTGGGGAAAAGCGTTCCCATGAGGATGGATGCCGGCGCCAGCGCGGCGAGTATCCACAGCACCTTGAGCGGGGCGGCCCAGGTGAGCGGCGCATAGTAAAGCATCAGCATCATGAGCGGCAATGCGATGAGCAGTCCTGCGGCGGCCCGTTTATCGGTGATGCGGTCGTGTGCCAGCGTCCCGACGGCGGTCCCCAATACCAGCGTCCCGAGCAGGAACGCCGAGGTCTCCAGATAGCCCCCGAGATAGGCGCGCATACTGTTGATGATATAGAGTTCGGTGATCATGAAGGCGACGCCGAGCAGAGAGAAGAACAGCGCCTCCTTCCGGCGCGGCGCCCGGATCGTAGTGAACGCCAAGGTGCCGGTCAGGATGAACAATAGGATAAAGAACGGTATCGCCTGCCGCCATCCTTTGAAATAGAGGAGCGGCCGGTTGTCGGTTATGGGATCGAGGCCGAACGAGCTTTTTCGGTGGAATTCGCTGGAGCTCACCGCCTTCATCTGGAACTGCGGATCCTTGAGGCGCTCCTCCCACCACGCGATCTTTTCGGCCGAATGAGAGGCGAGGATGAAGTCGAAATTCATTGGGATGCTCGTCACCACCTCAAGCTGTCCCTCGAACAGCCGCCACTGCACCCCGTCGGGAAGCGCATTGATGAATTTGGGCGCCGGGATCAGCTCCTTGGTGACCAGTATCAGGAACACGCCGTCGGGCTTGAGGTGCCTGAGCGCCTGCGCGATACCCTCTTCGGTATAGAGGTAGTTCTCGATGCTGATGAAGCTGTGCGGGGTGGTGGTGTAGCTGAGGTCGGCCGCCTCGAAGATGATGAAATCGAACTGCCGGTCGGTCCGGTCGAGATACGCCCGGCCGTCGCCGGCGAAGACCTGCTGGACGGTATTGTAGATATTCCGGTTGTACCGGGCGAGCGGTCCTTTCATGGCGGCGACCACCCCCGGATCGATCTCGATGGCGGTGATGGATGATGCCTGCGTCAGCGACAGCAGGCCGTAGCCGCCGCCCGATCCCACCACCAACACCTCGCCGGTGATATCGCGGTAGATCGTCCGCCGAATCGCTACATCGTAGGCGGGATCGCCCGCCGCCCACTGCTGGGCGCGGTTGTAGAGTCCCGCCAGCCGCCCGTCGGCCATCTCGTAGAAATCGAGACGTGCATAGGGTGACCAGAAACCCATGACCTGCTTCTCGTGCCCCGCCCCCTTCACCCAGAGATAGGGTTCGCGGGCGAAGAGACGGAAGAACATATCCTCGGTGCCGAGGAGCGGCGTGAGGGTGACCACCGCCAACAGCGCCCCCGAAAGAAGAGGCCGTCCGTACACCAGCGGCAGGAGCAGGAGCAGAGATGCCGCGACGAGTACCGTCCACACGCCGATCAGGGTGAACAGATAGACCGATGAAAGATAGCCGACGAAAAAGGCGACCGCCGACCATGCGATGAGCTGTTTGAGGCGCGCACGGTCGATCCGCGCGACCTCCTGATAACAGAGCCCCGACAAGGCGCCGCCGATCAGCAGGGCGGGAGCGGTGAACAGTATCGCGGCCAACACCGGGTTCTCCACGAGGAACGGGATCGCGTCGGCGAGGTTGATGCAGACCGCCGACAGCGGAAAGACCGGGACCATGAGCGCGAACAGAAGCCGGTCGCGGCCCGAAAGCCGCCGCGCGGCGAGCGCGCCGAGCCCCGAGAAAAAGACCGCAAGCGCCGATATGAGCGATATGGCGAACAGCATGCGGAACGGGAAGACATAGGTCAGGAAGCGGATGGAGACCGCCTGATAGACCGCGCCGGTCAGCGCGACCAGTACCGCCGCGACTATCCAGTAACGAACCTGATCGGATGATTTTGAGAACACGTTGCCTCCTTTCGCCGTGTGCTACGGCAGTATCCTGAACTCTTCCACATACACCAGTTCACAGGCGCCGTCGCCGGCATCGCTGCGGGTCATCGAGCTCGACCAGTTGAAGCCGTCCTTGCCGTCGGCCCGCGCGAGGTAACCGGAAAATTCGACGATATCGCCCTTCACCGCTTTCTTGATGAGCTTATCCACCCCTTTGGTCGCCGGGATGAGGTGCATGTTGGCGCTCGACGAGATGATATCTTCCTTGGGGATAGGATAGTCGTTCTCTTTCGGCTTCCAGTAGTAGAAACGGCCCCGCTGCGATATCTTGAGCTTGTCGATGACCGCGCTGTCCGACATCTTCCCCCACCCCAGCGCCAGATCGACCGGCACAAGCGTCGAACCGCCGTCTATCCAGTACCGTTCGCTCGACAGGACGCGCCCCTTCATCGAGAATTTGGCAAGTCCGGTGATGGTGTAGTCGCCGTAGTCCTTCACCGGCTGGGCCGTCAGATTCTCCTGCACCGGAATATCGGGGGCGAGCACTCCGACGGGCCGCTCCCTGCCGTTGTCGGGCCAGAAGTACCACCCGAGTACGACGCAGATGATGACCAGAACAATGAGGGAAGCGCTCCCTCTCATGCGCAAGATGACGCTCACGGAAGTACTTCCCAATAACCACCCTTTTGCGGTCCGACATACCGCAAGCGACCTTCCTTCACCAGTTTGGCGCTGGCACGCTCGACCGCGCTCAACGATTTGCCGATCTCGCGTGCAACTTCGGCCAGTGTCATGGAGGGATTTTCTTGCAGTAACTGAAGGATTTTCACCGGCGTTTTCACCGGCGTTTTCACCGGCGTTTTTCCGCCCACTTCTGTCGACGGCGCTTCATCGCCCCGTGCTCTTCTCAAATGTTCCGGATCGGCTTGGAAGGTAAGCATCAATCCAGACATACCGTAGTCGTATTCGGGCGGCTTAATGCCGTGTACGCGACATTCCTTTTCGATCTTCTCGATACCGCGCCCCCACGATTCAATAAATCCGGCCCGGAAAAAGGCTCCGGCAATGAGCGGATTATAGGGATTCGACGGATGTTTGCCTAAAAGCCGTTGCAGTGTCCAGTCCTCAGGCAACTGTCCGGGGTTCCAAAGCACGATCCGATCTTCATAGACGCTGATTTGGATGGGAACACCACTACTGTAATCTTTATGCACCACCGCATTGAGGATCGCTTCACGGAGGGCCGGGCGGGGAAACAGGAACTCCTCCACGCGCTGGATCCCTTCGTACCGGATGTGAGCCTTCAGATACTTGGAAAAAAGCAGGTCCAGCGTTTTATCAACCTGGGTGAACAGATTACCGTGTATCTCATCCTGATAACGGAGGTCGTCATTGGTCACAAAGAAGCCGATCTTGATATAAGACCCGCCGACGAATTTCTCGGTATTCTCATTGAACAGAAGAGTCGCAGCCCGCTTGAGGTAGCTCCCTTCGGTGAGTTGCAGATTCTCTAGGAGCGAAAACTCGCTGTCCTGTAGGACCTCGTCGCTCATACGCCCGCTTTTGGCGGCTTTTGCTTTGAAGAGCTGAAACGCGGCTTGACTGCAATCGGCCGGAGAGAATCCGGGGACCGGCACACCATCCCATCGTTTCCCGTGTTTACGCAGGAGGAATCTGTCTAGGGCGGCCCCTTTGAGTTCCTGCTTGGTGCTACCGCTGCGGTAATGATACTCTCCCTTGTAGCTTACCGGATAGGGATGCGGCTCCACCACCACTTCCAGATATTCCTTCCCGGCATCTTTCTTTAGATTCACATCGACCATGATGCCGAGGATGTCGCGTACTTTGTTGGGTATGTCTTCCAGAAGTTTCTTCGCATTGGTCACGCCCACGACGGCACCCTTATCGTTCTTGCCGATCACCAGCGTGCCGCCTTCGGCGTTGGCGAAACCGGATATCCATTTCAGGTATTCATCGCGCCACGATTCTTTCCACTCGATGAATTGGTGTTCTTTCATTTCGTTCGATCTCTCTTCTTCCCTCACCACAATATCTCTCGTATCGCCGGATAGTCGGCCGGTGTTTCAGGACGGATGATCATTGTTTCCCTGCGAAAGTTACCAGCCTTTTTAATGCTTCCCAACTTTTCTCTTCCATATCCAGCATGTGCCCCAATTTGACAATCTTCTCAAATGTCTCTTTCTTCATGCCAAGTTCATTATTTTCGATATAATACACCAAATCTTCGAAAGCCATTCCACACTCTGAGTGCTGAGCATATTCTAATAGCTGCAAAGATACATCCTCTGGCAGGTTCAAATCAAATACGATGCTCTTGATGAAATCTACTATGGATGTCTCGAAGTCCATAAGCATTGCCTTTAGCTCACATGCTGAGCCACGAGATGTCGCCGATGCGGGCGGTGACGAGCGTCACGATGTCGCGGATGAGCGCGATGCGATTGCCGCGTACCGCCGTGTCCTCATCCATCACCAGCACCTTGTCGAAGAAGCGGTCGATGAGCGGTTTGAGCGATATGATCGCATGGGCCGCCGCGAGGTCATCCTTCGCCGCCGCGATCTCCTTCTTCACTTTCGCGAGCGCCGCGAAGAGGTCCTTCTCCTCGGCCGCCGTCAGTTTCTTTTCGTCGATATGCGCCCCTTCGCCATCCTTCGCGTTCTTGAGGATGTTGCCCGAACGCTTGAGCAGTTGGACCATCTCAAGGATATCTTTTTCCTCGACCAGTTTCGCGATGGTGGCGACGCGCCGCTTCACCTCGGCCGGCACCCGCCAGCCCGCCTCGACCGCCGATTTCACCACCGGCGTCTCGTAGGGGAATATCGCGTAGTAGCGCTGTTTCATGAAGTCGGCGAGATCGGCCGCATCGAGTTTCAATTTCGCGTTGTGCGCTATCACCAGTCCGGCGGCGTGGGCAAAGAGTTCCTCGATGTCGAGCGCGATACCCCGTTCGGCCGCTATCTGGAGGAGGCCGATGGCGTTGCGCCGTATCGCGAATTTGTCCTTCGCGCCGGTCGGTTTCATCCCCGCCATGAAGCCGCCGACTATCGTGTCGGTCTTGTCGGCGAGCGCGAGCACCGCGCCGCGCACCGTTTCGGGGAGCCGGTCACCCGAGAAGCGCGGCAGGTAGTGTTCCTCTATCGACTGCGCCGTCACGGCGTCAAGCCCGGCGTTGAGGGCGTAGTAACGGCCCATCGTCCCCTGCAGTTCGGGGAACTCGAAGACGACGCCGGTGATGAGATCGTTCTTGATGAGGAACGCCGCCTTGGCCGCCGCTTCGGCTTCTTTCGCGTCGAGTCCGAAGTATCTCTCGCCGATGAAACGGGCCAGTTTCGCGGTCCGTTCCACCTTGTCGCGGTAGGAACCGAGTTCCTTCTGGAACATCATGCCGGAAAGTTTTTCGGTGAGCCCCGCGAAGTCCTTTTTGCGGTCATCGTAGTAATAGAACGCCGCGTCGGAGAGCCGCGCCGCGACCACCTTCTCGCACCCCTTCACGACCACTTTCGGATCGGTCGGGGCGTTGTTGAGGAACGATATGAACTGCGGCAGGAGTTCGTGCCGATCAGCGCGGTAGATGGTGAAATAGCGCTGATTCTCTTTAAGGACCAGCGATATCAGCTCGGGCGGCAGATCGGCATTTTTCGCCGGGATGGTGCCGGTGACCGCCACCGGCCGTTCGGTCATGTTGGCGACCTCTTCGACCAGTTCCTCGTCGAGCGTCTCGCTCCCTTTGAGATCGCGGGCGATCCGCTGGACCTCGGCGCGGATGAAGAGGGCCCGCTTTTCGTGTTCGACGATGACCGATGCTTTTTCAAGCGCCGCGACATAGGTGCCGAAGGTGACCGGGACCGCGCTGGGCGCCATGAAGCGGTGGCCGAAGGAGTTCTTTCCGTAGGCGATGCCGTGGAACGACCGCTCCACCGGTTTGTCGTCGATGAGGCAGAGGAGCCAGCGGATCGGCCGCGCGAACTGCAGGTCGCCGTCGCCCCAGCGCATGCTCTTCGGGAAGGGCATGGTGAAAAGGAGCGTTTCGAGCGTCTCGACGATGATGTCGTTCACGGGGCGGCCCGGCTCGACATGCCAGCCGGTGATGAGTTCCCCCTTGCCGTCGGCCGACTGTTCGAAGGTGTATTCGGTAAGGTTGTATTTCTTGAGGAAGGCCTCACCCGCCTTGCCCAGTTTCCCCTCGGCGGTAAGCGCCACCTTCTTGGGCGCTCCCTGCACCTTTTCGCGCAGTTCGGGCTGGGTCGCCGGGAAACCGCCCAGTTTGAGCGCGATGCGGGAACAGGTGCTGAAGACCTCGACGGTCGTCGGGGCGATGCGCGCCGCGGTCATCTTATCGACCATCTGCGACCGCAGGTGTTCGGCCGCCGGGCGGATGAAGGACGGGGGGAATTCCTCGAAACCGATCTCAAACAGCAGGTTGGTCATAGTTATACCTCATAGCGTAAGTTATTCATTAAACCCCCTGCACGCCCCCCTTGACAAGGGGGCGGTTGGAGCGGAGCATACGGATGCGAATGATGATAAGAATGGTCGCGACGGTGATCGCGATCCACTGCGAGGTGGAGAACATCCAGAAGCCGCCGCGCCGGTCGATGCGGAGGAATTCGATGCAGAAGCGGGCGATGGCGTGGAACATCAAGGCGTGCCACGCGAAGTAGCCGGTCCAAAGCTGGTCGGCCTTGCGCAGGCGGAACAGGAGGAACAGAAAGATCGAGCCGCTGGTGCAGGTCTCGATGAGCTGGGTGGGAATGAGCGGTGGGGTCGGTATGAAGGCGCTTTCGGAGAGTCCCTGACGGAACACGCCGTAGGCGGCGGCCGACCGGGCGGGGAAGACGACCCCGAAGGTCTCGCTGATGGCGCCGTAACAACATCCTTGCAGGTAACAGCCCACCCGCCCGATGGAGGACATCATGTAGACAGTGAACACGGCGACATCGTTGGTACGTATAATGTTGAGACGCCGGTCGGGGCCGCGGTAGAGAAAGTATGCGAGCAGTGTCCCGCCCGCAAGTCCCGTGAGGATGCCGCCGTAGAAGACCTGTCCCCCTTTCCACGGGTAAAGGAACTCCTGCGTGAGGAGCGTCGTGAAGCCCATCGTGCGGACGAGCGACACATATTCGTCGAGTTTTTCGTCGAACAGGATGTGGAACAGTTTCGATCCGAGGATGCCGACGTAGAACATCCACACCTGAATGATGTATGTCTTCTTGAGATCGATCTTGATGTAGCGCGTCGCCAGATAGGTGATCGGGGTCGCCAGTATGAAGGGGATCCATTCGATCGTGGCGTAGGAACTCCAGCCCCGTATGCCCAAAAGATCCCACAGCGGTTGAAAGAATTGGGGGTTCATGCGCACCTCGTACGTACCGGAGCGATGATAAGGTATCGCGTGTCGAAGTCAAGAACTGAGGGCGCTTTTTCGAGTTTTCTTGAGAAATGGCGCGAACCGGTTAGACTGCCGCTGAGTTATGATCATTTACGGGAGGGTCCCATGAAAAGAATCGCTGTGCTGATCACCTTTTTCGTCGTCGCCGCCTGCTCGAAACCGGCCGGCGTGGTCAAAGAGAGCGAGATACCGGTCTTCGCCCAGAAAGTGAACGCATCGTTCGACGACGGCGCGGCCGAACTTATCTCGTTCTACACCGATCCGCTCAAACCGCAGCACGGCCAGAGCTTCAAGATCGTCTCCTTCTGGCGATTTAAGAAACAGCTCTCCGAAGGGTGGAAGATGTTCTACCACTTCGAGGATCCGTCGGGCGAGCAGATATTCGTTTACGATCATCCTTTCGCCGACGGCCGCATGAAGGAACTGCCGCTTAACGACATCATCCGTGATGACGCCGCGGTCAAGGAACTGCCGGTCTGGTTCGACAGCGACAAGATGATCGTCCATGCCGGCTTTTTCAAGGGCAACGACCGGATGACCCCCGAACCGGCCCTCAACGACGGCAAGAACCGGGCGAAACTCCCGCCGGTCGAGATATCCAAGCCGAAACTGGTCAAGAAACAGATGAAGGTCTACGCGGTGGCCGGGGAATCGCGCAACCAGATAAAGATCGACGGCAAACTCAAGGAAAGCTATTGGCAGAACGCGCAGACCGGCGGCAAATTCTGGCTCACCTCCGGCGAGAACATGGCGCAGAAACAGACGATCGTACGGACCGCGATGGATGAGAAATATTTCTATGTCTCGTTCGACTGCGAAGATGACGATGTCTACGCGACGCTCAAGAACAGCGACGACAAGATATACGACCATGACGATGTGGTCGAGATATTCGTCGACGGCGACGGCGACAAGGATGAATATTGGGAGATGCAGGTGAGCGCCGCCGGGGTCAAATTCGACGCATCATTCAAGGGCGGACCGCGCAAGGGGATGGATGTCGCGTGGGATTCGGGCATCAAGTTCGCCGTACAGGTCGACGGCACCCTCAATAAGTCCGACGACACCGATAAAGGCTGGAGCGCCGAGATAGCGATACCGTGGGCGACGATAGTCGATTCGACCCATATCCCCCCCAAAGACGGCGATGTCTGGAAAGCATATATGTATCGGATCGACCGTAACGGCGGCAACAAGAAACCCGAGTTCTCCGCGTGGGTCCCCCCCTACAAAGGCGACTTTCACTATCTGCGCAACATGGGCGACCTGATATTCGTATATGAAGAGATACTCTGACCTTTTCGCCGGAGCGCTGGCGACCCTCCTCTGTTTCGGCTTCATCACCCTCGACGGCGCCGACACCTACGCCACCAACCGTAAAAAAATATTGGACGAGCGGATCAAGAAGGAGTTGGTCGAAATAGATCGTCGACTCGCCACCGCCAAGGAACAACACAACGCCGCGGCGCGAAAATACCTAGTCGGCTTGGCGGCTTATAAAAAGCTCCAGCTTCTCAAACGATCGGCCGAATATCATAAAGGACGTTGTCTTTGGTTCGACGATGAGTGCCGCCGCCTGTACGACATGACCGTGGTTTACCTCGACGGCGAGATGGCGGTCCTTGAGCGGCGCATGGCCCCGGAACGCGCCGAAGCGCTGGATGCCGCCACCGTCCATACCGCGCTGGCCGCACGGAAAGAACTCGTCGGGAACGCGACCCTGCCCGAGGATGCCGACGACATGCCGCTCTACATGATACCCGAACTACGCGCCGCCTACGACTGCGTCGAGGTCACCGGCTGGAATCCGGCGCGCGGTATATTCGTGGAGGCCAGCGGCCCGTTCGACCTCCCCTTTTCCACCGAGATCGTGACGGTCCACCGCGAAAGCACGGCTACCTTCATAGCCGCCTCTTTTCGGGACGTGACGCTGTATTACGCCTACACCGGCGAACCGCTCTTCCTGCCGGGCGAGGTGGCGCCGCCCTACACGCCGCTTTTCGACCGGCCGACCGGCAACCCGGTGGTGCCGGGAACGGTTCTGATCTCCCTTTTCCGCAAGGGCATTCTCAACGATCCCTCCTTTATGTGTCGTCCCTGAATGCTAAACTTGCATTTTGACATCGAATCGGCTAGCCTCGTGATAGTTTTCTTATATATGGGGTACCGGGGCGCCCATGCGTAGTCTTTTTCCTGGCTTTATTCAGGAACAGTTCAGAAAGGGTCTCCTTCGCGGCGACCTTGATGCCGCCGGGATGTTCGTCGACGTTTCGGGCTTCACCTCGATGACCGAGAAGCTCATGCGGCAGGGCAAGGTCGGCGCCGAACACATATCCGATATCCTCAACTCGACCTTCAGCCCCGTCATCGACGCCGTCTACCGGAATGACGGCTTCATCACCGGATTCGCGGGCGATGCCTTCACCGCCATATTCCCCGGGAAGGATGTCTGTAAACCCTGTGTCGCCGCCATGGAGATACAGGAGATATTCCGCACCAACGCCTGCCACGAGACCCCCTACGGATCGTTCGCCATCAGCGCCAAGATCGGCATATCATACGGCGCGGTCCACTGGGGCATCCCCGGCACCGAATATCATCGCACCTTCTTCTTCCGGGGCGCGGCGATAGACGGTTGCGCCGGCGCCGAACATCACGCCTGTTCCGGCGACATCATCTTGGACGACGCCGCGATGGCTATGACGCGGCCCGACCTGTTCAAGGCCGCGCCGGTCGGGGAAGGCGGCTTCCACCGCATCGAGACCTGTTCCGCCAAGAAAAGCGGAACGACCAACACCGAGGCCCCCATCGTCAAAGAGGTCGGCCGTCTGTTCTTCCCCGAACAGCTCTACGAACAGAAACTGTCGGGCGAATTCCGCGACATCGTACCGGTCTTCATATCCTTCCAGCAGCCTGACAGCTTCGAGGCGCTCGACAAATTCGTCGCCGCGGCCATTGAAACGACCGACGCATTCGGCGGTTATTTCAATCTGGTCGACTTCGGCGACAAGGGGGGCAACATGCTCATCCTTTTCGGCGCGCCGGTCAGCTATGAGAACAACATTCAGCGGGCAGTCAGTTTCATATTGGCGCTCAAGGAACGGGTCGATATCGGGTTCCGGTGCGGGATCACCCACGGTGAGGTCTACGCCGGGTTCGTCGGTAGCGACCGCCGCTCGACCTACACGGTGCTCGGCGACCGGGTCAATCTCGCCGCCCGTTTCATGATGAAGGCCCAGTGGGGCGAGATCTGGCTCTCCGAAGGTGTCGCGAGCAAGATCGAGGAGACCTACGATATCGCGCCGCTCGGCGAATATCAATTCAAAGGCAAGACCGAAAAGATAAAGGTCTTCTCCCTGCGCGGCCAGAAATCGCGCAGTGACGAGATATCCTTCGAACAGGAGATGATCGGGCGCGAGGCCGACCTGAAGAAGGCGCTTGAGTTCTTCGCGCCGCTTAAAAAGGGCCGCAACCCCGGCGTACTGGCGGTCTGGGGCGATCCCGGCATCGGCAAGACGCGCCTGCTGGCCGCCGTCAAAAAGGAATTGACCGGCGAGGTCGAGCTACTGACGCTCGCCGCCGATTCGATACTGCGCAAGTCGATGAACCCCTTCACGACCTTCCTCGAACGCTATTTCGAACAGAGCGACGCCGAGAACGCCGCCGAGAAGAAAAAACGCTTCGAGAGCCGGTGGGCCGCCGTGATGGCGAACATCGCCACCTATCCCGACGCCCGCATCGTGCAGGAAGTGACCGAGGAGCTGATCCGCACCAAGTCCTTCCTCGCCGCCCTCATCGGCATCGAATGGAAAGACAGTCTCTACGAGAAATTGGACGCGAAAAGCCGGTTCGAGAACACCCTGTACGCCGTCAAGGAGTTCATCAAGGCGCTCGCGCTCGCCCGCCCCGTGATCATCGTGCTGGACGACATCCAATGGCTCGACAACGACTCGCGCGAGATCATCAAGGTCCTTTTCCGCCAGACGAAACACTTCCCCTTCTCTTTGGGCATCCTCGGTCGTTACGGCGACGACGGCACCAAACCCTCCATCGATATCGACGACGAGGTGCCCCGTCTCGAACTGGCGCTCGACCGGCTCCCGCCCCCCGCGGTGGCGCTCCTTTCTGAAAAACTTCTCGGCGCGCCGACCGGAGACGAACTGCAGGCGCTCATCATGCGACGCAGCGAAGGAAATCCCTTTTTCGTGGAACAGATCTGTTTCTACCTCAAAACAAACGGCCTTTTAGAGCTTCGCAACGGCCAATACCATGCCATCGGCGGCAGTATCGATATCCCGCAGGGGGTCAACGCGCTCCTGATCAGCCGTATCGACCGCCTCTCCCAACGGCTTAAGGACGGCGTCTTCACCGCCTCGGTCCTCGGCCGGGAGATAGATGTTTCCATATTCGCCGCGATCATGCATGAGCAGGATGTCCCTTCGCTTCTTTCCGAAGGCCGCGACGAACGGATATGGACGCCGATGTCGGAACTGCTCTACTCGTTCCGCAACCTTCTTCTGCGCGAAGCAGCCTACGATATGCAACTCCGCGGACGGCTCAAAGCGCTCCACCGCATCGTCGCCGACACGATGGAACGGACCTATGCAACCGAGGACAAACACGCCTCCGAGATGGCGTTCCACTTTGAACGGGCAGAGGAACGCGACAAAACGCGCCATTACCTCCGCAAAGCGGCCGATTTCGCCCGCGAACATTACCAGAATGAGGACGCGATACGCTTCTACGTCAAACTGCTCGAATACATCGACGACCCGGCCGAACAGGCCGACATCCGCCACAAGCTCGGCGGCGTCTATAAACTTATCGGCAAATGGAAAGAGGCGGAAGAATCCTTCCGCGCCGCGCTCGGGGCGGCCGAAGAACTAAAGGATGTCCCCCGCAGCGCCGATAACATGCGGGAACTCGGCTATCTTCTGCTGGAAAAGGGACGCTACGACGAATCGCGCGAACTCTTGGACCGCGCCTTCGAGACCTACCGATCCACCGGCGGCAAGGCGGGCGAATCGACGGTACTCGGCTACATCGGACTCATCTACTATTACAAAGGCGATCTCGATAACGCGGTCGACTTCTTTAACCGCCGGCTCGCCATCGCGCAGGAACTCGACGACCGCGCCAACATCATGGTCTCCAACCGCTACCTCGGCGGCGTCGCCTACTACCGCGGCGATTACCGCAAGGCGCAGGAATACTACCGGCGGGTGCTCGGCATCGCAGAAGAACTGGGCGCCGAACTCGATCTCGCCGTGGCGAAACTAAATCTCGGCCTGTCGTGTTCCTACCTCAACGATTTCGACAACGCACTGCGCTACTACCGCGAAAGCCTCGAGGTCTATCAGAAGTTCGGCTCGAAATTCTACATCGCCTACACCCACAACAATATGGGCGAACTGCTCTTCTGGATGGGCAACTACGAAGAAGCTATAACGTCGTTCAAGGAACAGCGCAACATCGCGGCGGAACTCGGCAGTTCCCGCCATGTCGCGATGGCCAACAACATGCTCGGTAACGTTTCCAAACGGCAGAAACAGTACGAACAGGCGCGCGACTACTACGACCGCGCCCTCAAGATCGCGACCGAATTCTCCCTTAAAAACCTCATGTGCGAGTTCCTCTTCGAAAAGGCGGAACTGCTCTTTGAGATGGGACAGGTCGCCGCTGCGACGCCGCTCAACGACGAGGCGATACAGATCAGCGAGGCGGTCGGCCGCAAGGACTTCCTCTTCAAGGCGCGGCTCCTCAAGGAGCGCATCATGGCGCGCACCGATGCCGCCGCCGCCGCCGCCGTGCTCGAAAAGATGATGGGCGAATGCCAGACCAACGATCAGACGGCGGCGATATACTATTATCTCGCCGAATTCACGAAGGGACCAAAACACCGCGCCAAGGCGTTGGAACTCTACGAAGCGCTCTTCAAAACCGCACCGCGCGCCGAATACCGCGACCGCATCGGTTCGCTGAAAAACAACTAACCGCGTCGATATCAACCGATGCCCACCTCATCGCTCAAGGGAAAAACGGTCTCCGGCGTCACGTGGGCCGCCGTCGAGAAGTGGGGACAGCAGATCATCCAGTTCATCATCACCATCATCATCGCCCGCATACTGAGTCCCGCCGACTACGGTATCGTCGGGATACTGACGGTATTCCTCATGTTCTCGAATGTGCTCATCGACAGCGGTTTCGGCGCCGCGCTCATTCAAAGAAAGGAGGTGACGGAGACCGACTACTCGACCGTCTTCTACTTCAACCTCTTCATATCGATCGCCTGCTACGGCCTGCTCTATCTTGCCGCGCCGGCCATCGCCCGGTTCTTCAACGAACCGCAGCTCGTTCCGATCGCCCGGGTGCTCGGAACGACCATCGTCATCAATTCGTTCGCTCTCATCCAGATGACCATCCTCCAGAAGCGCCTCGAATTCAAGCCGCAGGCCTATGTCGCCCTCGCCGCGGTCATCGTGTCGGGCGCGGTGGGCGTCGCCATGGCCTACCGCGGGTTCGGCCTGTGGGCGCTCGTGGGGCAGTCGATCGTCAGCGCCGTCGTTCAGGCGCTTCTCTACTGGGTGTTCAGCGCATGGAGGCCGCTCTTCGTCTTTTCGAGGACGTCGATATCGTCGCTGTTCGGCTTCTCGTCGAACCTGCTCGCCTCGTCGCTCCTCAATGTCGTCTTCAGGAGCATCATCCCGGTCCTCATCGGCAAATATTACTCTACCCGCGATCTCGGCTTTTACACGCAAAGCAAACGGTTCAACGACCTTCCTTCGGTCAACACCACCCTGATCGTACAGAAGGTCTCCTATGCGACGCTCGCAACCATACAGGACGACGATGCGCGGCTGAAGGCGGCCTATCGCCGCATCATCCAGAGCGTCGCTTTCATCGTCTTCCCCGCTATGCTCATCCTCGCGGCGACCGCGCGGCCCGCGATACTTCTCCTCCTGACCGCAAAATGGGAACCGTCGGTCATCTATCTTCAGATACTCGCCTTCGGGGGCATGCTGTATCCGCTCCATTCCATAACCCTGAACATCTGCCAGATAAAGGGACGCACCGATATCTTCCTCAAACTCGAGGTGGCGAAAAAAGCCATCACCCTCTTCTTCATCCTTGCGGCGATCCCCTTCGGCGTACTCGCGTTCGTCATAGCGGAGACGATCGTCAGCATCATCAGCTATTTTCTCAACGCGAAATACAACGGCGACCTTATCGACTATCCGCTGAAGGAACAGATCGCCGACATCGTCCCCATGTTCCTGATATCGATCGCGACCGCCGCCGCCGTAGGGGCCATCGGCCTTATCGGGACGCTACCGCTCGCCGTACTGCTCGCGGTACAGCTTTCCTGCGCCGTTGCGCTCTACCTGCCGCTTTCCCGTCTTTTCAAGGTACCCGCTTTCCTTGAATGGCATATGCTGGTGCGCGACCGGTTCGCCGCTCTGAAGCGTTTCGGAGGACTCAAGTGACCGGCCGCGGTTCCTTCACCTCGTTCCCGACAGCCCGTTCACCGATGCGGCGATAGCGCAGTTCAACGCCCTGACACCCCACAACCGGTATCTGTTCTCCACCGACAAGGCGCGGTATACCTTCAAGAGCATCAAGTCCTCCGATCAGGTCGAGCTTTACGCCTGCGCGCGCGACGAACTTGCCCGGTGGCGGGAAACGCCCGAACAGGCCGCAGCGCGGAAACGGATGACCCTCGAGAACGCCGTCAGGCGGGTGAACTACTGTTCGACCATCATCCCCGATGAATTCGACCGTCTCTCCCCCAAAGAGTTCTTTTCCGCCCGCCGCCTGCCTTTCAACTATCCGTTCGACCGCGATGTGTGCCGGGCCGAAGCGATACCGGAGGACCCGATCGCGCAGGGAAAGGGAATACTCATCGGCAACTCGGCGACCTTCGAGAACAACCATGCCGACCTGTTCGAACTATTGCACCATCTACCGTTGGCCGAACGGCAGATCATCGTGCCGCTGAACTACGGCGACCGGGTCTATGCGCACAAGATAGCGCGCCTCGGGAACGAATGTTTCGGCGCGAACTTCAGACCGCTGCTCGACTTCATGCCCTTCCCGCAGTATACCGAACTGCTGCGCTCCTGTTCGGCCGCGATCTTCTACCACGAACGGCAACAGGCGTTCGGCTCGGTCATTCTCGCGCTGTGGAACGGGTCGAAGGTCTTCATGTCAAAGACCTCGATCCTTTATACCTATCTCAGGAAGCGGGGCATCGTTCTATTCACGATACCGGACGACCTGAACGAAGCCTCTCTGGCCGCACCGATGCCCCGCGATGCGGTCATCGCGAACCGGACCATTCTTTCCGAAGAGTATTCCTACGCGGCGATACGGGCAAAGATAGCGGCCGATATCGATCAGATCGGGAAGGACCGGGAAACCAGTCAGTAGGCCCTTTTCAGGATCTCCAGTACCATTTTTTCATCGAGTTTGCGGTAGACGCCGACCTCGCCGAACTCGACCGTGGTCTTCGCGATGGCGGGAAGCGCCTCTTCGGGAACGCCGACCTCGCGCAGTTGCGTCGGCATGCCGAGCGATGAGAAGAAGGCTCGGGTCCGGGCTATCCCTTCGCGGGCGACCGCCATCCGGTCGGCGCCGGCGGCGACGCCCCACAGGTTGACGGCGAGTGCGTGGAACTTATCGCAGGTCTGTTTTTCGAGCGTGAACTCCATCCATGCGGGAAAGAGTATCGCGAGTCCGACGCCGTGCGTCACATCGTAGTGGGCGCTCAGGGCATGTTCTATCATGTGGGTACCCCAGTCGCCCGTCTTGCCGTAGGTCAGCAGTTCGTTGAGGGCGAGCGTCCCGGCCCACAGCAGATTGGCGCGCGCCTCGTAGTTCTCCGGCTCCCGGAGCGCGACCGGGCCGTAGGCGACGCAGGTCTTGAGGAGCGCCTCGGCCAGCCGATCCTGCACGAAGGTCCCCGACACCGTCGAGAAATACTGCTCGTAGACATGGCTCATGATGTCGACCGTCCCGGCTGCGGTGTGACGCGGCGGCACGGTGTAGGTATAGACCGGGTCGAGCACCGAAAAGCGCGGCTTGAGGAACGGCATCCGTATCGGTAGTTTTTGTTTGGTCTCCAGATTGGATACGACGCTCGTGCCGTTCATCTCGCTGCCGGTGGCCGCGAGCGTCAGCACCACTCCGAGCGGTAGGGCACCCGTCACCTCCCCTTTCCGCAGGTAGAGGTCCCACGGGTCGCCGTCGTAGCGCGCCCCGACGGCGATACCTTTCGCGCAGTCTATCACACTGCCGCCGCCGATGGCGATGATGAAATCGATGTCGTGGCTTTTAACTATCTTGACGCCGTCGCGAACGCTCTTGATACGCGGGTTCGGCTCGATCCCACCCAGTTCGCAGAACGATATCCCCTTCTCGGCGAGCTTGGCGCACACCGCATCGTAGATCCCCTGCTGTTTGACGCGGCCCGATCCGTAGCAGATGAGCGCGCGGGTCCCGCCGTGCCGCCGCACCTGTTCGGCGACCACCTTGAGTTGTCCCTTGCCGAAGAACACTTCGGTCGGGATGGAGAATTTGAAATTAAGCATCGCGATGTCTCCTCATATATCTCAGAATATTCATCCGCGGGTCCAGAAACCGGGCGCCATGGTCATCTGGCCGCTCCGGGCGGCGCAAGAGGCATAGGCATCGCGCATCCACTGCCGCAGATACTCCTCAAAACCGGCCGGGTAGATCCGCGTCCGCCGGTTCGCCTCCAGCAGTTTATGCGCCCATGCCTCGTACCGCGGAAGGTCGGCGGTATCGGTGATGGCGGTCTTGCGGAACATCATATCGCAGTGGAGTGCGAGTTCTTCCTCGGTCGGCGCGATGCCTAGGCGCCCGAGCAGATAGCGCTTCACCATCCGGTCGTTGTTCAGCTGTTCCTCCCGCCGCCGACTGGTGACCTGTCCGGCGTGGGTGCGGTATCTCACCAGCACTTCGGGAAGATTATGGAACACGATCCCCGCCGCTTCGGCGCGCGACCAGAGTTCGTAGTCGACGCCCGCATTGAGCGTTTCATCGAACAAAAGCCCGTGTCGGCGGAACGGTTCGGTCCGGATGACGACCGACGGATGGCCGATGGAGCAGGTAAAGAGGTTCGCCATCTTGATATCTGCGTCCCGTTCAGGGTAGCGCATCACGCGCCGCCGACTGCCGAAGGTCTTCATCCACGAGCCCAACAGACCGATGTCCCGGTTCTTTTCCATGAACTCGAACTGCGTCCGCAGGCGGTGCGGCAGGTTGATGTCGTCGGCACCGAGGAAGGCGATATAGCCGCCGGTGGCGTTCTCCATCGCCCGGTTGAATGAAGCGGCCACACCGCGATTCACGCCGTTCTCCAACACGACGATCCGGTCGTCGGCGATGTGCGAGAGGACTTCGCGGGTAGCGTCGGTCGAACCGTCGTCGACCACCACCACCTCGATGTCGCGCAGTTCGTCGGCGAGGATACTCTCGACGGCGTCGCGGATATAGCGTTCGCCGTTGTAGACGGCGATGATGGCCGAAACAAGGGGGCGCTTCATGCCGCGAGTCCCCGCAGAAGCATTATCTCGTCCGCCCATTTCGACTCATCGGGCGTCTCAAGGATGAGCGGGATGCCGTCAAAACGGGTGTCTTTCATAAGCCGCTTGAACGGTTCGAGGCCGAGCGTTCCCTCCCCCAGCTGTTCGTGCCGGTCGACACGGGTCGCCAGTTCCTTTTTCGAGTCGTTAAGATGCATACCGCGCAGATATTTGAAACCGATGATGCGGTCGAATTCGCGCCACGCCGCCTCGTAACCCGCCGCGCTTTTGAGGTCGTAGCCGGCGGCATAGGTGTGGGCGGTGTCGATACAGACGCCGACCCGTTTCTTGTCGGCGACCTTGTCGATGATCGCGGCGATATGCTCGAAACGGTGGCCGATGTTGCTCCCCTGCCCGGCGGTATTCTCGATGACGGCGGTCACCCCGCGTGTCTTTTCATGGGCGCTGTTTATCGAGTCGGCGATACGGGCGATGCACGACTCCTCGCTTATCTGGTTCAGGTGACTGCCGGGGTGGAAGTTGAGGAGGCCGATGCCGAGCAGTTCGCAGCGCTGCATCTCGTCGAGGAACGCGGCGCGTGATTTCTCCAGCCCCTCATCTTCGGGATGGCCGAGGTTGATGAGATAGCCGTCGTGCGCCAGTATCTGGTCGGGGCCGAAATCGAGTTCTTCACAGGCCGCTTTGAACGCGGAGATGTTCCCCTCCGTCAGAGGCTTCGGACTCCACTGCTTCTGGTTGCGGGTGAACAGGGCGAAGGCGTTCGCGCCGATGGCATGGGCGTTACGCGGCGCCATCTCGACGCCACCCGCCGCGCTGACATGGGCGCCGATGAACTTCATCAGCCTTTCCGCAGCTGTTTGTAGGCATTGATGAGGCCGCTGGTCGAGCCGTCGTGACCGGTGACCGGCGCATCGCCTTCCAGTTCGGGCAGTATCTTGTTCGCGAGCTGTTTGCCCAGCTCGACGCCCCACTGATCGAAGGAATAGATGTTCCAGATGACACCCTGCGTGAATATCTTGTGTTCGTAGAGCGCGATGAGGCTGCCGAGCGTCCGCGGCGTGATCTTGTGGCAGAGGATGGAGTTGGTCGGACGGTTGCCCGCGAAGACGCGGAACGGCAGGACCTTCTCTATGTCGGCCTCGCTCTTCCCCGCCTTGCGCATCTCGGCGCGGACCTCTTCGGCCGTCTTGCCGGTCATGAGCGCCTCGGTCTGGGCGAAGAAGTTCGACAGCAGTTTGCGGTGATGGTCGCCGACCGGATTGTGGCTGATGGCGGGGGCGATGAAGTCGCACGGGATGAGTTTGGTTCCCTGATGGATGAGCTGGTAGAAGGCGTGCTGGCCGTTGGTCCCCGGCTCACCCCAGATGATGGGGCCGGTCTCGTGGCCCACCGGTCTGCCGTCGCGGCCGACCGACTTGCCGTTCGATTCCATGTTCCCCTGCTGGAAATAGGCGGCGAAGCGGTGCAGGTACTGGTCGTAGGGGAGTATCGCCTCGCTGTGGGCGCCGAAGAAGTTGCCGTACCAGACACCGAGCAGCGCGAGTATCACCGGCGCGTTGCGCTCGAACGGTTCGGTGCGGAAATGTTCATCCATGGCATGGGCGCCGTCGAGCAGATGTTCAAAGTTCTCAAACCCGACGGTGCAGGCGATCGAAAGCCCGATGGCCGACCAGAGCGAGTAGCGGCCGCCGACCCAATCCCAGAATTCGAACATATTGGCGGTGTCGATGCCGAATTTCGCCACTTCCTTCGCGTTGGTCGACACGGCGACGAAGTGTTTCGCGACCGCCTTTTCGTCCTTCGCCTTGTCGAGGAACCAGCGGCGCGCCGTCTCGGCGTTGGTCATGGTCTCCTGTGTGGTGAAGGTCTTCGAGGCGATGATGAACAGCGTCGTTGCCGGGTCAAGCTTTTTGAGCGTCTCGATCATGTGGGTGCCGTCGACGTTCGACACGAAATGGGGCGTTATCCCCGGTTTCCAATACGGCCTCAGCGCCTCGGTCACCATGACCGGACCGAGATCCGATCCGCCGATGCCGATGTTGACGATATCGGTGATGCGCCGGCCGGAGTAGCCCTGCCACGCGCCCGAAAGGAGCCGTTCCGAAAAATCGCGCATCTGATCGAGGACTTTGCGCACGCCGGGCATGACATCCTTGCCGTCGGTCAGCATCGGCCGGCTGGAACGGTTCCGCAGCGCGACATGGAGCACCGCACGGTCCTCGGTCACATTGATATGTTCTCCCGCGAACATCGCCGCGATAGCATCTTTTAGACCGCAATCTTCAGCCAGAGCGCACAGCAATTCCATCGTCCGTTCGGTCACGAGGTTCTTTGAAAAATCGATGAGGATGTCCTCGAATCCGATCGAGAACCGTTCGAAGCGATTCGGATCGGCGGCGAAGAGCCCCCGCATAGCGACCGCGCTCATCTCATCGAAATGGGCGTCGAGCGCCCGCCATCCTTTCGTTCCCTGCGGATCCACTTTCGGCAACATGGGTCTCCCTCCCTGTTTCGTTGACCACGACACTATACCTCAAACGGAAAGGCGGGTCAATCCCGCGGCGCAGTAAAATGTTGCATCGCACGGTAGGCCGCGATATACTCGGCCGTTATCGCTAGGGAGCACAGCGTGGGAGAGCACAGCGGCAAGGTGGTGGGCGCGATAATCGCCTTTCTCGCCCTTACATTCACCCTCACGAGCCTGTTTCTCTATATCCACGACAAAAAACTCGATTATTACCTCTACCTCTACGGCGACGACATCCGCTCCACTCCTCGACTGCTCATCCGCATCATGTCGAAGGACGGCTACATCGTCCCCGATGCCACGATAACGGCCGACGGCCGCCCGGTGGAGGGGGTACTCCTCGATGTGTCACGGCCGGTGCGCGTTCTCGCCTTCACCGTCGGCGGGAACGAATACCGGTACGAACTCGACTTCGGTAAACTGTTCGAAGAGGGCGCGAAACGACTTCCCGACGACTGGCTCACCGGCAAAGAACTGGACAACGGCCGCGAAACGGTCAAACGGATGGCCGCAGCGGCGCGGCGGATATACATTCTCCCCGACACGATACGGATGTTCGGCGAACTGGAGAACCGCGTCACGATCTTCTGCTTCACTGCCGGCGGTCCCTGCGACGATCCCTCGATCACGATAGACGATGTCACCATCCCGCTCGAGAGCGGCGTGGGGAACGGCACCATCTTCCTGCCGATACGCAACGAGACCGACGCCTTCTTCCCCGACGGCACCGCCGCGACGGTGCTTTTTCCCTACACCGGACGGATGTTCTCGCTGGCCGAAGAAGGAGATCGGTTGATACTGCGGACGTTGGTCGAGGCGCGCAATGTCCATATCGACTGCTGGCGCGCCGGGATATGGCAGTTCACCGATGTGGTGACGGGAAAGCCCGAGGGTGTCAAACTGCCGGTCCACTACGCCGCCTGCGACCGGGTGCAGGTCTCGTTCGATTCGCGCGACCCGAACGGTAACTTCCTCGTCCGTTCCTCCGAAACGGCGACCGTCGCCGACATCGCCGACCCCTACTATCTGGCGCTGTGGGGCGATCTTCAGAAATACCGCCCCGAACTAACCGCGACCCTGCTTGCCCGCTATCCCGCCATCCGTTTCCACCGACTGAACACCCTCTACACCGGCGCCGAATTCGAAAAGGTCCTCGCGGCGCGCAAAGAAACGAAGTTGACGATCCTCTGGTGGATGATATTGCTCACCGCGATCGCCGGTATCACCGCCTTCGCGATCTTCTCCTACCGCCGCTTCTCGGTGGTCGAAAGCGACGAAGAAGGCGAATTCATCACCCTTTCGGCGCGCCAGCAGAAATGGGCGGTACTCGCCCTCAGCGCGGGGCTTGCTCTCTTTTTCATATTATTATTGTCGGTGCTGAGGAATCTGGCCTGACATGAGCACGATAAAACTGCTACCCGAACAACTCATCAACCAGATCGCCGCCGGCGAGGTGGTCGAACGACCCGCCTCGGTGGTCAAGGAACTGGTCGAGAACTCGATCGACGCCGGCGCGACCCGCATCGTCGTCGAAACAGCCAAAGGGGGCCGCGAATTCATCCGTGTGGCCGACGACGGCCGCGGCATGGGGCGCGAAGATGTTTTCATGGCGCTCGAACGCCACGCGACGAGCAAACTCTCCGACGCGGCTGGACTGACCCATATCGCGACGATGGGCTTCCGCGGCGAGGCGCTCCCCTCGATCGCATCGGTCAGCCAGTTCACCCTCTCCTCGGCGCTCGCCCACGGCGACGGCTTCAAGATACGCGCCAAGGGGGGCACCATCGTCGAAAACGCGCCGGTCAGCCGTCCGAAAGGGACCGAGGTAACGGTCGGCCAACTCTTCTTCAACCTGCCGGCGCGCCGCAAATTCCTCAAATCGGAGGAACGCGAATTCGCCTACATCAAGGAACTGGTCCAGCGGTTCGCCACGGTGAACCCCGCCGTCGCCTTCGAACTCATCCACGACGGCCGGACCGTTCTTAACCTTGCGCCGGCCGCCGGAGCGCTCGACCGCGTGATCGCTCTCTGGAAGGCGATGCGCGAGGAGGTCGCCGCCGTGACGGTCGAGGCGGCGGGGATGCGCGGCGAACTGATCCTCGGCTCCCCCTACCGCACCTTCCCGGGGCCTTCAACGGTCGCGGTCAACGGCCGCATCGTTTCCGACCGACGGGTGAACGCCGTCATATTCCGCATCCTGCGCGAATCGCTCGGCGGCGACCACCGCGCCGCCTATTTTCTTTCGCTACGCCTCCCCTGCGAAGAGGTCGATGTCAATGTTCACCCCGCCAAGACCGAAGTACGATTCCGCAACGAGCCGGCGCTCTACGCCCTGACCGAATCGCTCCTGCTCAAAGGGCTTTCGGCCATCCGCGGCGAAGAGGGCCCCGGACGCATACCCCCGCTCCCTGCGGCTCCCGCCGGCGCCTACGGCCGCCCCGGCGGCGTGACGGCGGGTCAGGTCCATGAAAAACCCCTGCAGTATGCCATGTTCCAGCCTTCCGCACCGACGACGCCACCCGCCGACGCAGCGACCGAAGGCGGCTTCTCCCCGGCGGTCCGTTTCACCGGCTACCGCGTCATCGGGACGCTCTTCGACGCCTATGTCGCGGTCGAGATGGGCGACGCGCTCTATCTCATCGATCAGCACGCGAGCCACGAACGGATCGTTTATTCCCGTCTCCGCGGCGCGATGGAGCATAAAAGCGGGCTCATCCAGATGACGATACTCCCCGAGCCGGTTCACCTGTCGCCCGCCGAGATGGCGCTGTGGCGCGAACGGCAGGATCTCTTCTCCGAACTCGGGTTCCTCATCGAACCGCTCGACGAGAGCACCGTGGTCATCCGCGGCGTCCCCGCGCTCGCCATCGAACCGTCGTGGCCGTCGCTCATTCGTGAGATGCTCGCCGGCATCCTCGACCTCGGCGCCGCCACGGCGTGGGACGAGAAATTCCTGAGCCTCGTGGCGATGCGCGCCTGCAAAACGGCGGTCCGCGCCGAACGGGCGCTCGCCCCCGAGGAGATAGAGTGGCTCATCACCGACATCAACGCCTCCGAGACGCTCACCTGCCCCCACGGCCGTCCCTTCTTTTTCGTCATCCGGCGCGCCGAACTCGATCGCAAGGTCGGCCGATGATCGTTCTGTGCGGCCCGACCGCATCGGGCAAGAGCACCTACGCCATCGAACTCGCGAAGGAACGGAACGGCGAAGTGGTCGGCGCCGACGCGGTGCAGATATACCGCGACCTCATCATCGGCTCCGCCGCGCCGACGGCTGAAGAACGGGGCGACATCCCCCACCACCTCATCGGCATACTCGACCTGCCCGAAGATATCAACGCCGGCAGATTCATCAAACTCGCCCGGCCGGTCGTCGAGGATATCATAGCCCGCGGCCGCGTGCCGATACTGGTCGGCGGGACCAACTTCTATGTCGACGCCTTCCTGAACGGACTCTCGCCGGTCCCCGAACTCGATGAAGAAAAAAAAGAGTTCTTCGCGGCCCGCTGCGTCGACCGGCCGACGGCCGAACTCTTCGCCGAACTTCAGCAGGTCGACCCACGCTGGGCCGCCGCGATATCCTCACCCAACGACCGCCAGCGGATCCTGCGTGGTCTTGAGGTATTCCATCTCACCGGCACACCGCTTTCCCTGTGGAATGAACGGCCCCGCGAACAGGGCTGGAGCGGTCAGTATAAAAAGATAGCGCTCGCCGTCGATCGCGAAACGCTCAACGAACGGATAGTCGCCCGGACACGCAAGATGCTTGCGGGCGGCCTGCTCGATGAAGTGTCGGCCATCCGCGCCAAAGGATTCACCCCGGCGAACTGCCGCGTGCTCGGCTCCATCGGCTATCGCGAGGCGTTCGACCACCTCGACGGCCGCATCGCCACACGCGTCGAATTCGAGGAACTCATCGTCATCCATACCCGTCAACTGGCGAAGCGCCAGACGACGTGGCTCAAGAACGATCCCGCCATCGAATGGATATCCGCCGCCGACACGACAAAAATAATTTGAGTTATTGGTCATTTCCCTGTATATTCTGGTGTCTGCGGAGTATGTAAGCGCGAGGTATCGTTATGGACAAGCGGGTGTTGTATGTGCTGGTCGGGTTGCTGATCCTTTTGGTCGCCTGCGAAGAGGAGAAGAAGAGCAATGACGGATTCGACTGGGATCTGCCGGCGGGCGATAAAGATCAAACGGTCACCGACGGCGACACGGACGACCAGAATGACGACCTGATCGATACTATCGCCGACGATCCGCTCACCGACGGAGATGAACTGCTCCAGTCGGATGACGCCGAGATCGACGAGGATGGGTCGGATGACGGCGCCGATCAGGGGAACACCGACACGAACGCCGATACCGATACGGCCAACGACGACACGGGGAGCGACGAACTGCTCTCCAACGATATCGACGCAATACTGGCCACCAACCACCGCCCGGTCGCCGATGCCGGTCCCGATCTATCGGCGCTCATAGCATATACCGTGACGATAGACGGCTCCAAAAGCTACGACTTCGATCAGGATGAGATCGCCTTCCACTGGACCATTCTCGTACAACCGGAAGGAAGCGACATCGAACTTGACCTGACCGATCCGAAAAAACCGTTCTTCACCCCCCTCGTCAAAGGCATTTATGAGTTCAGTCTGCGGGTCGATGACGGCAAGGAATACAGCCAGATCGACGAGATATCGATCAGTGTGGCCGACTATGTGCCGATAAACTTCGAGATAGTCGATTCGGCCTACAGCAAGTCGCTCGACAGCATCATCTTCGTCTCGGAGGAACCCGAAAACGCCCTCTACATCTTCGACATAGAGGCCCAAACGCTCACCACCGTCTCCTTGCCGCTGATACCGATATCTCTTTCGATCTCTCCCGACGGCAACGAGGCGGTCGTCGGACATTACGGCTACTTCTCGCACATTAATCTCGTAGGGGGCCTCCTGATGGACACCTATGAGGCGCAGACGATCGTTTACGATATCGTTTTCGGCGCGAACAACAGTATCTACGTCTTCCCCCAGACATCGAAGGACCTTATCGTTTTCAACGCCATCGACGGGACCGAAAAAGGACGTTTCGAGGATTTCGGCTCCGATGCCCGGGCGGTCCGGCATCCCACCGATGAACGGCTGTTCGTCATTCAGGGCGGTGCCATCATTCTTCTGGATATCAGCGTGATGCCGCCGGAGAAACTCAGTAAACTCGAGTCGGAATTCCCGATCGGCGACGATCTGTGGATAGCCGAGAACGGATCGAAGATATTTACCAAGTCGGGGAGCATCTTCTCGTCGAGCGATTTCGGCGACACCAACGAAGACCTGCTCTATCAGGGACGGCTGGAAGAGCTCGAGACGGTCAAGCATCTCCACAATCTCGGTGCAGTCGGCAGGACCGTGGCCATCCCCGACGGCGGTGACGACATCCAGCTCAATCTCTACGCCGATCCGCTTCTTTCCTATGAGAAGACCATCAAACTGCCCACGCTCAACTTCAACCAGACCGAACATCAATATCACGGCGAGGTCGTCTACTTCAATCAGGATGACACCAAGATCATCACGGTTCTCAGTGCAACGGTCGGCACCGTGGACAACTACGCGCTGGTCATACTCGAAGATTTCTGACGCGAATCAACAACCCGCCCCTGAATCCGAATCCGTAAAATGAAGTACTGACTCTGTAGCGCTGACTTTTGACTCAAGAAAAGGAAAGGCGTATCAGCGTTTTTTCATCTTAATTTCGGCATACGGACATCGCGAAGAATCGATTTTACAGTAACAGTCCATATCGCGCACGACTATGTCGTTCATGGACTGATAGACATAATATTTGTCCCAGATATAGCCATATTCTTTTCGTATCGTCTGGTCGCGAGCATCATCAAGGCAAAAGTTTTTCCCATCCGAGAATCGATAATAGCAATGATTCACAAGATATTTGCCATCAGGCAAGGCACCGATTCTTTTTGAGTAGAGGAGGACATCGGTTGCTATGTCGCTCGGTCCCGCAGCCTTATCGTGCGTTACCAGCGTCTTGTAGGTAATAGCCTGAGGATCAACAATATCAGCTTCTATGATTTTATATTCTCCATCAGACCCATCGGCAGTTCCAATACCATAAATGATCTTCTTGCCATCTTTTGTTAAAAGTGGTTTTCTCGCATTTTCTCCCGGTTTTGAAACTTGCACACAACTACCTTGGCCGACGGCGAGATCGCAGTAGAATACCTTCAATTGAGGAGTGTAGTAGGTCACCTTACTACCATTCAGTTTCGGCCATCCGGCTCGATTATTAAGGGGATTTGTATCACTGGGGTCGGCGATAAGCTCCTTCCAGTTGTCCCATTCACCGATCTTTGTATAATACACTTTCTGACCTTTGTTCTCATACTGTTCATGCTGTATCGTTACGATGGCATAGGTATCGCTCATGCCGATATCTCCGGCATAATAGAATTTTTCACCGTGCCAAGCGTAAGCATAGGTCGCAGTTTCAATATTATAGTACACCAGTTTGGCATACAGATAGGGGTCGTAAAGAGGCAGGTCCTTGAATTCCCAGTTTTGGGCAGGATTATATATGCTGAGAAGCATTTCATTTCTGTCGTTGATAGCGGTATTGTTCGTTCCATTGCTAACCTTAATCACCTGCTTTTTCTTAATGTCATATACATATGTTCCTTCAGCTTCCCGGAAATATGTCGATCCCGAAAGAAGGGCTAGTACTATTTTACCGTTTTCCACATGATAACTTGGGTCAGAACCATACAACCATGACTGTTCCCAGCATTCATGTGTTACCACCGTATCGCAGGTGCTAGTAAGCTGGGCATCGGTTATTTTGCGGTTTTCACAGGCGGTAGGACTCCATGGGTTTTCATCGTCTATGATGATCGCCTCGAAAGGATAGAGAGATGAACAGGTATCATATGGTTTAGGAATACGAGCTACCGGTTTGCCGGAAAGTTGTCCTGTTTCATCGTATCCTTCATATATCTGTGCCCACCACGAACGGACATTCTCCGGGTCTTTCACTACCACATCGAAATCGCCATAATAGGAGTATGCCTTGGCCTCCATATCACCGTAAGGATCCCCATCGGGACGCCAGACATAGCAACCTACCTCATCGGGTTGTATGGTCTCATCCAGGGCGTCTTCATCGAGTGTTGCTTCTGTTTCTTCCAATATGAAGTCGTCGGTTTCTGTCTCGACCGTATCATCCATCACAACGGCATCATCGCCGATACTGCTGTCGGCATCCGATCTACTCGGGTTTGCGTGGTTGCATGCTATCGGCAACATCACACCAACGAGTAAAAACAAAAAAAGATATTTCAAAGTCATACTTTCTCCTCTTTCCGGGAGGAAAGGGTCCTCTTTCGGAGGTTGTGTTTACTGTTCATTCTTAATACGCAACACACTGTCGTCAGCGCTGTAAACAGTGCCATTATAGCTGTACGAATGTGTAACTGTGTAACGCGGCGCATTTTTGCGATCGCTGATCCATGTTGCGTTGTTTTTCGTTTCCAGTTCAAAGATGTTGTTAAATATACCACAACCGAGATACACGGCATTGTCACTTTCGGCCAACTTCGGTTCGGAACAAAGTGCGAACATCCAACTTGTTCCTTTGTAGGTATCAAGGCTGTAGGTCTTTACGCCAAGCCATTCGTCGTACACATAGAGCGTCTGCTCCGCTACAGCAAGCGACACCGGGTTGCTGATGAAGCTCATTGGTATCTCGGTCACCTTTGTAAAAGAATCGATTTTATAGACATATACTCGACTACCCGACCCGGCAAAGAGCATGCCGGCGACACTAGTAGCAAATGCGTTTATCGTTTTGCCCGACAATACCCTCTTCTGGAGTTCAAGGGTCTGTGCATCGTATATCGCAATACCGTTCGTTGTTGCGGCGTAGAGCATTGTGCCCGATACCAGCACATCGTTAACTCGGCCAATAGCAAGAACTTGAAGCTTCTCGACTTCGCCCGTGAGCGTAATGTTGTATACCGCGACACCATTGCGGGTGGCCACAAAAAGCAGGTTGTCATATCCGGCTACCGCATATCCCTTGGTATCGAGGGCAACCGTTTGATCGGCAAGCGCTATATGACAGATCCCGCCTATCTCATACCCCTGCACCAGCTTGTTTTCTTGCTCTGACAGGCAGACTTCTGTGAACTGCGAACGAGATGTGGTAGCTAGATGTTTAACTTCGCTCGCATAGGGTAGTGCTTCGCCATTTGCAACGGCATACATTGGGGTAGTGCCTTTATGCAGGTCTTCAAAAGAAGCAACAACAAGGTTGCCAGCATCGGAATAGACACGCGCATTCCTGAGATACCGCGCAGGTTCCACTATCGCCACCTTTTCGACCTGTCCAGTACCGGCAACCATCGTGAACGAGTACAATGAGGTGCCATCCTCCGGTACCACAAGATAGACCGACAATCCTTTAACGGCAAGTGACGCCAGCGAAATGCCATCGTTAAACTGTTGCGAACCAAGCATACTCCACGAATCCCGCCCGGTGTTTTCCTGCCGGTCATATTTGTAGAAAGTAATCATGTTGTCAAATCCAAGTACTATGGCATACGGCTCAGTTGCTATAGTAAAGAGCTTGATCTCTTTTGCCGTACCGCGATATGGGATTGCCGCTATTGGCAAGTAATTCCACTGTGCCGTGTCCTCGTTGTAAGTTATTTTTCCGGCATGCAATTCGTAATAGGCGTTAGCCGTGGTCGCAGACATCCGTTTGTTGCCCGCGATATAGACGTTGCCGTTAGCCCTAGTGGTCGCCGCGAAATTGTGCGGTGCTCCACCGTTTAACGTTACTCGTTTGCCGAAGAATACTCTACTGTCCGACAATGCCAACTCATAGCCATCATACGTCGGTAGGTAAGCCCACATTCCGCCGAAGCCATCGAATATCTGCTCCCATCCTCCCGGTGCGCCAAATTCAGTCATCTTTACGCGGCCATCGTCAAGAACTACCTTCCATAGGTCGATCGGATGCTCAAGCGTCGGATCCCCCGGGGTCGGGCCGTTGAAAGTCGGATCAATACCCAAGAAATCATGCATGGCATCAAATATGCCGTAATCCATCCGATCTGGCCCACCACATATCTGCGTCTTTTCTTCCCAATCACCCTCCCATCCTGCCAAGGGGAGGTAATCAGCCGGTGAAGCGGCAAATGCATTGGTGAAATAAGTGTCGCGTTGGGGGAGGTCGTGAAAAAGTTGATTCGGTTTGTCACTGCCCGGTATAACCACGGAGTTTTCGAAGAACGAAATGTTGACCAGAGCATCAATGCCCGTGCCGATCAAATATTCATCGTTCGAAACATTCTTAACCAGTCCCGAAGAAAAACGGGCGCCGAAATAGTTGCCTCTAGCAACCTGAATATTTCTTTCCGCCTCTGTTAGATAGGGCTCCAATCGAGCAGTGCTGTTGACGGTCACATAGTCCTTGATATTTTCGGCCCAGTTCCATTCTTCGGCAAACGAATCCTCGGGATCATTGAAAAGCTGACCAATCTTTCTACTGGGGAACTTCTGATTCGGATTAACAACTTTGGTTGTTATTCCAGTAACATTATCTTTGATTTCAACGGTTGGGCGGTTTACATGATTCCATGTTGGGCGACCAAAATCTTCATTAAATGCGCTTGTCGGGACTGCGTGGTTAACGCCACAGATACCTGAGGCGGCATCACAATCCCCTCTTTGAAGGGCGTTTTCTCCACAGTAGCAGTGGTAGCGAGAAAGATAGGTGTCATAACCTCTGCTTCCTTGATAATCGTCACGATAAACCAAACTGCCAGACGCGGCTATTTTCTTTCCATAAATTGACTTTTCCTTCCATGTCTTTATGAATATTGGTCCAGCATTTGGGCAGCTTCCTTTTTTATTTAATGTTAACCATGGACTACGAGCATTCCCGATATTTGTGATAGTGGTTTGGTAAAATCGCATATCTAAATCATCGCGGAGCATATCTCCATCTTTATCACAATCATTGTCCGGATCATAGAAACAGAAATCCCACATATTTGGCACGTTATCCCCATCTTCATCGCCGATTTCATCATATGTATACCGTGTCCAGAGCCAAGGAAGAAGAACATTCTTTTCGGTATAATATGAAGAATCATTCTTTTTGAATTGGAAAACCAAATCGCCAATTGCCGTTGAATCATCGGGGTTCTTTAGCAACTCTATTTTAGCAATTCTTTGAATCTTTGCAGGTGCCGACGCATCGTATTCGGCTGTTGAGAAAAGCGCACCCCGCGTTGACAGAGCAATATCATCAAGTGGTATCTCGGCAGGGAAATAGTTGTTGGGATGAACTTGGTCGTCGGCTACAGGGCACAATACTTGGACATTATCCCTTATGCATTCCTTTTCGGTGCCAATACGTCTGAGCAAAAATCCTTTTATTTTCCCATAATTGTCAATCTGAGAATCATAAACAAAATCGTAATATCCCCTCACCACAATATCAAATACTGCCCACAACAGCCTATTATCGCATTCTCCTCGAACCTTGAATCCCATTTTTAGCAATGGTCGATTTCCGCTCCCGCCTATATCGTGAATCACAATATGCGTTTTGTACTCATCCAAAGAGTTAAGCCAGCAGGGGTCCTGAAAACTTTCATGACCATGGAATGGTATCCCGCCAAGAGAGTCTCCTGTAGAAAGGGTGTTCATAAGAGAGTTGATAACTGATTTGAATACATCTTCGGAAAGACGGATTTCGGCTACAACACCTTCTTCTGGGAAGTTAGTTGTGATAAGATTGCCTGAACTATAAGTCACGGGAGTGCCGCTAACTAATGTGCTGACGGTTACACTATTCGATTCCGTTTTAAAATCATTTATAAATCCAAAATCCATTTCCGGTTTTTCGGTTTTTATGTTAACGGAGTATGTTGCACCTTCTACGGGAAACGGAAAGCTCTTAGAAATCATTTTTATAGAGTCAGAAACATTGATAGCCAACGCCGTCAACTGTGGCACCGGGTTCCCAAACAAATTAGAGGTATCAAGATGTGTTACTTCATAGCTATCTGCGATATCTTTGGGAAATTGAATAGTGAAACCTTCTTCATCGGTTAGTTTTTGAGACCCCTTATTAAGTTTTATCTCAAGACCCCTAGGAGGAATAGTTTGGACATAGGGCAAATCAAAAAGAAACTCTATTTGATGTTCTACAGTTCCTGCTAACTCATCAAAAGAATAGTTCCAAGTAGTTTTATATGGCTCGTTATTTTTCGATATGTTCATTGTGAAATCGCCCATGAAAACATCTTTGGAAAAGGTGATGCGAGTATCGTTATAACTGTATTTATTAATGATGGTTGCTTCAATGGGAACAGAAAGCAAAGAAGGATCAATCATAGTAATAAACACATCGGCATCATCATCGCTGTCTTTCTTAAAGAAAATGGAAAATCCAGTAGCCGCAGAAGGTTCTTTTTGGGGATCCCCGGTATCAAGAAGAGATACGACTACCGCTGGAAGACCATACAATCGTTCAACGGCCGCCTTGATTTCATCCGCCGAAGCATTGTATTGAATGGGTTGAGTAATTTGATCCTCCTCGCCATTCTTGGAAACATGAATCGTAAAAGAACCCGCAACCGGTTCTTGATCAAATTTAATGGTAGTTGTGGCAAGTATTTCCATTACAGTACTAGAGATAATGCCTGGAAGAAGAATGGGCCAAGATTTGTTAAGGTCTTTTCCGGTCGTGTCATTCATTAGATGAAAGCTCCCCGGATAAATCACCAAACGCCATGTTCTTCCGTTGTCGCGAGATTTAAGTATAGCCTCAAAGAAACCTGTACGAGTCACATCGTTCTTTGTCATCGAGTAGTTGTTGAGGGTTTGTGAGAAATAGTTATATGGATCTGCGCCAGCTATGGAAAGAAATATCTTTGCTTTGTACTGATCGTCACCCGAATCAAGAAAGGGACGACTTATTAGAACATCTGAACAGCTGACAGTTATCGTTGATGCACCCACAAGCGGCAAATCTACTGTTATTGGCTTATTTCCGAGAGAAGTTTGAAATGCATTTTTTACCATTTCTTCGGTAGCATCCTTTCTCATTTTGATAAAAATCGGTTTGCCTGATCCGCCTGCTCCGGTTGTTGATGCTTGCAACGACCCAAAGGGCAACACGAACAGCGCCAAGAGAGTTAGCGACACCAATGTGCGGGTAGACCTCTGGATAAAACCAAGAATACGATTCTCTGGCACGATTCCCTCCCCAAAAAAGTAACTGACAACTAGCATGGGTACGCTATGATAAAGAAAACGGCATGTCAAGAAAATTTTATTATAAAAACCATCTCGACAACCCAGATACTATAGCAGAGCGCCGGCGCGAAGCGACTGAGGGTGTGTTGACCTACTGCATCGTCGGGACGTAGAAGTCGAAGTGGATGAGTCCCGCTTCGTCCGATTTGCGCACCGCGATGTTCTGATCCGACTTGATGTATATCTTGAATACCTTGCCGTCCTTTTTGGGATAGATGTACTGCACCTCGGCGTTGAAGGCGCGGGTGTCGATGATGTGCAGGAGATAGCTCGGTATCTTCTCGAAGTTGTGGATGTCGATGACATAGCCGCCTTTTATCTCGCGGAAGGCGTAGTCGAGTTCGCCCGTCACCTCCATGGTCACCCGTGAGAATTCGGGGAACTTGCGGAAGAACAGATTCCTGAGCTTACCCTTCGCGGCGAGCGTCACCACCTTGAGCGGCGGCGCATCTTCGGTGATCTGGCGGGTCGGCTCCAGCTTCACCACCTTCAGTTCCTTCATCTTCGCCTCGGCCGTCTTCGCCTCGGCCAGCCGCTTCTCCTCCGCCGCCTTTTGTTCGGCGATCCGTTTCTCTTCCTCGGCTTTTTGCAATGCCGCCAACCGTTTTTCCTCGGCCGCCTTCGCGTCGGCAATCCGTTTTTCCTCGGCAACCTTGGCCTCGGCCAGTTTCTTCTCTTCGGCCGCTTTCGCTTCGGCGCGGCGCTGATCTTCGATATGTTTCGCCTCGGCGAGTTTCCGTTCCTCTTCGGCTTTCGCCAGACGCGCCTGCTCCGCGGCGCGGGCCGCCGCCTCTTTTTCAAGCCGTTCCTTTTCGAGCGCGGCACGGCGGGCCGACTCCTCCTGCGCCTGTTTCCGGGACTGTTCGGCGGCCAGCACGCCCACCAGCGCATCCTCATCCTCCGGCGCGGGTCGGACCGGTGCGGCCACGGTCTTTTGTTCCGGGACCACCACCGCGACCTTCTGTTCGGGCGCGGGCTTCTGCGCCGCCGCCAACCGTTTCTCCTCGGCAGCCTTCGCCTCGGCAAGCCGTTTCGCCTCGGCAAGTCGCTTGGCCTCCTCTGCCGCCAGTTTCGCCTGCTCTGCCGCCAGTTTCTCCGCCTCGGCCGCCAGTTTCTCCGCCTCGGCCGCCGCGAGCGCCGCCTTTTTATCGGCGAGCCGCGTCTCTATCGCGGCGAGCGTCGTTTCGATGGTCTCGTCGGTGATGAAGAGTTCTTGCCGGAACGCAACGAGCAGAAGATTCTTCCGATGCAGGATCGTATAGGCGCTTCCGGGAGAAATGAAGAACACGAACCGGGTCTTGTCGCCCAGATCGTTCCGTTCGATCCGTCCGACCGTCGCGCCGACGCTCGGCAGGGCGGTATCGGCCGCGCGGCCCGCGACCTCCAGCACGATCCGTTCGGGCTCACTCAGGCGGAACGACGAAAAACTCGCCGTCGTACCACCCGTATCGAGCAGAAGATAGTATTCGTCCCCCAGATCGTACGACTGTATCTGTAAAGTGGTCAAAAGCGCAAGTACGAAGACGGTCATGCCGGGTCATTCCCCCACTAGTCGAATGACTATAGCCGATAAGAAGGCATTTGAAAATTTTTTCAGCGACAATCGTCGATCCGGTCGGCGACGATGCGGTCGATCACCAGACACTGTTCATCGTCAAGCGGCGTCAGGACGAAGCGATTCGCACCCGCCGGCAGACAGGCTTCGGCCACGAACTGCACCGCTTTTTGCTGATCGGACCCCGCCGGGAATGTCCCCAGCCGCCGACCGTTCACCGAAAAGGCGAATTCGCCGCCGCAGGGGGTCGCGATCGCCTCCACGCTGAGCCGATAGCGTCCCGCCGAGACGAAATACTGTTCGGTATCCCAGTACTGCCCCGCCCCCGCCGGACCGAAGCGAAGGGCATAGGCGAAATAACCCGACAGCGGCGTCACCCCCGCCCTAAAGCCGAATCCGGGCTCATCGCGCAGATTGCCCACCATGAAGCCGTAGCGCGCCGAGCCGGTGAGCGGCTTGAACTTGTATTCCGCCTCTATCGAAACATGATCCGGCGGCGCCGGCTGGAGCGGCGCGATAGAAAACAGGTCATCGGCCGATTCAGTGACCCGCCATGCCGAGCGATACCCGTTGGCGAGGAACCATGCGGCGGTCTGGGCATCCAGCACCGGCATCGAATTGAGATAGCGGTTCCCGGCACGGTCAAAAGGGGGGCGCTCCTGCAACGACAGGGTATTGGCGAAACTGTATCCGATGTTGAAACGGTAGGGAATGAAGATGACCGCTTCGTGAATGGCGCGCTGAGCCACCAGCAGTTTGACCTTGTCGAGGGCCGCATACCACGCCGAAGCCTGCTGAACGGCGATCTGCGGTATGATGACCGCGCCGGTAAAAAGCGCCCCGGCCAGCGGCAGGGCGAGAAGCGCCTGCCGTCCGACCCTTCCCAGCCGGTCGCGCAGTAGGACAAAGCCGTCGGCCGCCGCGATGAGCAACGGCATCCCGAGACTGTAATAATAGCGCGGTCCGTAGAAATTGCCGTCCTGATAGAAGAAGAGATACCCGCCGATGAATGCGGCGGACAAAAGCAGCGCCGCCGCGTGACGGCGCGGGAACAGCCACACCGCCGAAATGACGAAGAGGAACATGAGCGGATGGACGGTGAACTTGTAGAGCAGCATCGATAGCCGTGTCATGGTCACGAAAAAGGCATACTGCAGGGTCAGTCCTTCGGGCGGAAGGAACGAACCGTTGAGATAGCGGCACCCGGTCCCCAGACCGATGTGGTGACACGAGGGGTCCTCCTCGGTGATGGAGAAATAGAGGTCCTGCGGGAGCGTCAGCCACTCGCCCGTCAACGCTTTCTGATAGCAGAGCATGACGGCGCATCCGGCGACGACCGGCAGGATGAAGGCGATAAGACGGCCGATATCGGGCCGTCCGTGTCGCAAAAGAAGGAACAGCCCTATCGCGGCGGTGGTGAACAGGCCATCCTGCATGCGGATCGGGATGATGAGTGCGCAGAGCGTCGCGATGAGCGCGATCCGGCCGACCGTCAGATCGCCGCGGACCGCCACCAGTATCGCGAGGAGCGTCAGGACAAGCACCGCAGGGTGGGGAAAAAGGGTCGCCGAAAGGAACAGATGAAAGGAGGATACGGTCGCCAGCAGCATCGCGAGCGTCGCCACCCGCCGGTCGTGCGTCAACTCCTCCGCTATCCGGCCGGTCAGGTAGACCGCAAGACCGTTGAGGATCGGGTTGAGCCAGAAGGCGAGTCCCAGCGCCGCGAACGGCATCAGGAGCACCGGGAATCCGGGCGGGAAGATCGAGTAGTAGCGGCCGTCGTGCATCACCATGAACCCTTCGTTGACATGCTCGTAGAACGGCGGCAGGGGGAGGTACAGTTGACCCGTCAGGAACAGTTTCGCCGTCCAGAGGTAGTGGGCCGCATCCATCGGGTGGGGCGTTTCATTGAAAAAGAAAAGTGCGATAAGGAGCGGCAGGATGAACGCGAACGGCGGAAAGATCAAGTTGCGCCACGCCATCATCTTTTCAAGAAGCGACTTCCACCGGCCGTACCCTTTCAACGTCATACCGACACAGACAAGAAGCGTCGCCAGAAAAACCAAATGAAACTGTGGGAAGAAGGCGGTAAGCGGGGTCCAGAACAGGCCGCGCGTCGCCCAGAGGAACAGCACGGCGAACAGCGTCGCCACGAGGGCTATTTTGCCATAACGCCTCATATCCACTACCACTCTCTTGCCGGTTCGTCTGTTAGACCTGCAACACGGATCAAAGGTTCCGGCGCCTTACCCGTGGCCGAAGAATTCGCCGACCCGCGCGGTGACCCGCCGCATCGGGAGCGACGCGAAGGTGATCCCCTCGGGGAGCGCCTGCAAAAAGACGCGGCCGTAACTTTTCTGCATGAGCCGCCTATCGAGCACTATCACCACGCCGCGGTCGCTCTTCGTGCGGATGAGCCGCCCCACCCCCTGTTTGAATTTGAGTATCGCGTGGGGCAGGGTGAAGAGCGAGAACCCGTCCTCTCCAGTGCGCGCTTCGAGGTTGGCGACGAAGCGGATGATGAACGGATGCGACGGATAGCGGAACGGCAGGCGGACGATGATGAGGTTGCGCAGTGAGTCGCCCTTGACATCGATCCCCTCCCAGAAGGTATCGGTAGCGAGGAGCGAACTGTTGATATCGCCGCGGAACCGCTTCATGACCGATGCGATGGCCGCCTCGCTCTGTGTGATGACCGGCAGCGGGAACTCCTTGAAGTATTTGCGCGCCGCCTCGCGGTGTTTGACCGAGGTGAACAGCACCAGCGCCCCGCCGTTGGAGGCGAGGATAAGGTCGGCGGCCGCCGCGATGGATGCCTCCTCGAACTCGGGATCGTTCGGATCGGGCATATCGGGCGCGGTGAAGGCGCGGAGGGCGTTGGCGTAGTCGAAACAGCCGGGGAGGTGCAGATACGAGGTCGGCCGGTCGGTGAGGTCGAGCCCCGTTTCATGCTTGAGGAAATCGAACCCCTCAGGACCGCGCGCCGTGGTGAGGGTCGCCGAGGTGAAGATGATGGTGCGCGCCTTTTCGTAGATGTTCTTGACGAATATCCGCTGGATGTCCAGCGGCGTGATCGACAGGCGCAGATTGGTCCGCGACACGATCTCGCCCCAGAAGACCAGTTTTTCGGTATCGCTGCTGGTGAAGAAGAGTTCGAAAAGGTCGTGCATCGAGTTCAGCCGCCGGACACAGCCGTTCACCTCGGTGAGGAGCGATACGATGGTGTCCTCCTCCTTGGTCCGTTTGAGCGGGTCGTGCTCCACCGCCTTGCCGATGCGGTCGGCTATCGGGGCGAGCCGTTCGGTCAGCGCATCGAGGAACTGCGTCACCCGGAGAAGCGCCTCGCGCAATTCGGTGCGAAGCCGCAGATCGTCGAGTTGCAGATAGTTCTCCTTCTCCGCCTTGAACCGCTCCATGCATTCGGGGATGAGCGAATGGAGGTAGTACGGGATGAAGGCGGCGATCTCCATGACCAGTTTCTCGATATCCTTCGCGGTCGCCTTGTCGGCGTAGGCGTCGAGGAGCCGCGCCAATAGACCGGTGCCGCGCTCGTTGTTGAACAGCCGCCGGAGCAGCCGTAGGATCCCCGACAGCGATACCGATTCGCCGAGGAAACTGACCGCCGACTTGAAGAGATTGTGCGCCTCGTCGATGATGAGGATGTCGTAGGGCGGCAGGATACCGCCCGCGTTCTCCTCCTCCATCCGCAGGGAAACGTCGGCCATGAGGAGGTGATGGTTCACCAGCAGTATCTGGGCGAAGTTCGCCCGGCGGCGCGACCGGTAGAAGAAACACTGCGGGAAGAACCGGCATTTGGCCCGTTCGCACGAATGTTCGTCGGAACAGATCTCGACCCACAGATCGGCATCCATCGCGGCGGTCATAGCGCTTTTCGAGCCGTCGTGCGGCATCCCGATCCAGACATCCATCTCGTCGACGATATGCCCCTGATCGCTCTTGCCGTCGAACGGAAGGTCGAGATTGCCGCGCCGGAACAGGTCGTATTTCCGCAGACACAGGTAGTTCTGCCGCCCCTTGAGGACCGCCACCGTTATCTTGTCGTAGCCGAGCCGCTCCTTGAGGAACGGGATATCTTTCTCGGAGAGCTGTTCCTCCAGCGCGATGGTCGAGGTGGTGATGACCGCCTTGCGCCCCTCGTTCATGGCCACATACAGCAGCGCCGGAACGAGGTAGGAGAACGACTTGCCGGTCCCGGTCCCCGCCTCTGCCACGAGCATCGTCCCGGCGTTGACCGCTTCGGTCGCGGCGAGCGCCATTTCGAGCTGGGGCGGCCGGAACTCGTAGTCGGGATAGGACTGCCAGAGTTTTCCCTTTTCGGCGAAGATCTCCGTGACCTCTTCTGCCGTCACCGGATGGAACTCCTCCGCCTTGACCGGTATCCACCGGACTATCGGGAAGATACGGGTGACGCCGTTGTCGACGATGTAGGAACCGACGCTTTTCTCGGCCGCCTCGGAGGCGACAGTGATGTCGGCATCGGAGGGGCGGATGTCGCCGCCGGGATGATTATGAATGATGACGGCGCCGGGATGAGCCGCCTTGAGGACGGCGGGGACGGCCGAATCGGTGCCGCGGCCGAACAGTTCGACCTCGTAGACGAAGCCGTCGGCGTTCACCGAGCCGACGACGAGCACTTCATTGCCGTCGTTTGCTTCGATATGATGTTTAAGTAAGGCTATCGCCTCGGGAAGCAGAAAGTCCTCGGGGGAGAATGAGGACATCCGTTACTTCGTGTTGACCCGCTGAAGCAGATCCTTTCCGGCCTTGAAGAAGGGCAGACGCTTGCCGTCTATCTGTATCTTCTGACCCGTCCGCGGATTGCGGCCTTCATACTGGCCGTAATGGCGGATGACGAAACTGCCGAACCCTCTGATCTCGATGCGTTCTTCTTTCCGCATCGCGTCGATCATCGCATCGACCATCAGGTTAACGAACTGTTCCGAGTTGCGTTTCGAGAGCTTCGCCTTGTCGGCGAGCACATTGATAAGATCCGATTTGTTCATCCACTCCTCCAGTTACTCACTGATCCGTGAACTGCCGTCTTTCATATCGTCTTTTTTTATTTTTTCAAGTATTTTTTGCACCTTCGGGTTTTTTACGACACTGAACGAGTAGAGCACCCCCATGTCCGAAAGCACATAAAAAGCACCCTCGCCCCGGACCGCGCCGCTCGAAACACCCTGCGGAATGATGGTTCCCGCCATCTTCTCGGTAAGTTGCCCATCCCACACCGACACCGCCCCGCCCGTTTCAGTGAAAACGGCGCGATCGCCCATCGGGAGATATCCGCTGACGAACGAATCGCTGGCGAACAATCGGCGCAACACCGTGCCGTCCTTTGCTAAAAGCAGAGCGCCCCCCTCACCGTAGCCGACGACATTCCCATCGGCAAGTTCGGCGAGCAGCAGGTTGCGCAGTTCAGCCCTCTTGGTGACCGATCCGTCGGTGACCCGCACCACGCCCCCCGTTTCGCCGTTGGAGAAGAGCAACGTCCCCTCGGCGCCCAGCAGAAGCGAGAAGATATCGTAGAACTCCTTCTTATCGAGTAGGGCCCGGGTATCGCCCGTCTGATACTTGTAATAAGGAAGCAACTCCTCAGCACCGCTGGCCGCCTCCTTTTTATGCAGGAAAAAGATGATCTGACCGTTCGAGAAACCGAAGGCGGTCTTGTCCTCGTAGACCACCGGACGGCCCAGCATGGCGTAAGAAAGCGGGTTCTCGCCGTAGAAGGTATAGTTCGCCCGGATGGCGCCGTCAGACGGATCGACCAGATAGATGCTGTTCTCGGAGAACTGCAGATAGAGCCCCTCCGGCCGCAGAAGCGGCAACGCGACCACCGGGGATTTGCCGGTGACCTGCCATTGCTCGGTCAGGTCGGGTTTCAGCGAACGGACGATATTCGACTCACAAACGATGATGCCGCCCTCGGTCGCCACCGGCGGGATCAGGAACTCGCCGCTGAAACGGCGTTCACCCTTTTTGCGACCGGCGCGATCGAATACGATCAACCGCCCGTTGCGCAGCGCCGCGTAGATATGGCCCTCTTGATACAACAGCCCGGCATATTCACGTTTCTTTATGCTGGCGAACTCTTTTTTCAGCGGCACCGCCCAGTTGAGGAGCAGTTCATCGGCCGCCGCAGGAGTACACCACAGCAGGGCTAACACTATGAGGAGTAGGCTTTTTTTCATCAACTAGCCGTTACGACGCTTTCTTCGCTTCGGACTGCTCTTCAGGGAGCCGGTCGGCGATCTTGGAGGCGAGCGGACTTTCGGGGAACTCAGCCTTGAGCTTTTTGAAATATTCGACCGCCTTGGCCGCGTCGTTCATGCGGTCGTACGCGGTGCCGATATAGTAGAGGGCGAAATCCTTGTAGAGCTTCGCATCCTTGATCGCGTAGTAACGCTCCCACACTTTGATCGCCTCGGCAGGATCGTTGCGGTCGAGATGGCAGTAGGCCTCGCCTTCGTAGGCGCCGTAGCGTATCTGTTCGGGTATCTTGGAGGCGGTCTGCAACTGCTTGAACAGGGTTATCGCCGTATCGAACTCCTTGAGCCGGTAGTGCGCCTTGGCCTTGTAGAACAGCGACACATCGCCCAAAAAGGAACCCTTGAGCACGGTCGACGCCTCGTCGAACTTCGCGAGCGCCTGCTTCATCCGGCCCGTCTCATCGGCAACCGGCGCCTCTTTTTTATCTTGGTCGCCTTCCCACAGCGCCAATGCCTGCACGAAGGGGGCCGCCTTGGCATTACGCGAATCGGAAACCCAGTTGGATATCAGTATCGCGATGACCACCGCACCGATGACCCCGGCGACCGAACCGATGATGAAGTAGGGATGGTTGGCCAGCTGATCCATCATTTTCTGGCCGCCTTCCTGAAATGCATCCTTTTCGGCGAAATTCTTCTCGGTCTCCTTCTCGGGTTTCGGCGCCCGGAAACCGCGCGTCTTCAGATACGACATCGGGAACCTCCTAATCACAGGAATCGTTTATCGCAACAAGCGGAGACCTTTATAATGATAAGGACTGACAATGTCAACAATTTATGAGAACTGAAAAGGGGGTGCGCCGTTGACTTTCGCATCGTTCTCTGTTATTTATCCCGGGTACTGGATAGATGCCTACGGGGGATATTCCCGAGATGGCTGGCGACCGGCCGCGCGCATTATTTTTTGTATTGGTGCTTCTGACTATACTGGCGGTGTTCTATTTCTTTCATCTGCGCAATGAGGCGGCACGTACCGCGATAACGATCGAAAAGGACGACCGGACGACCTTTTCGTCGCTCATCGCACTTTTCGGCGGCGATGTGCCGGACACCCCGGTGCCCGAACCCATCAAATCCCCACTTCCCCAGAGTATCGCCGTGCGCATCGAAGCGAACGAACTGCGTGCTCTGGAACCGGTCCGGATCGGCGACACGCCGGTCGCCGACGCCCGCTTCATCTTTCGCGAAGATGGCGATTGGCTCGTTGTCGACGCCGTGCGGATCGAGACCGCCGAATACCCTTGTCGCGGCATAATGAAAAAGGATGGCGACCGTCTGGCGATCTGGAACTGCGGGACGACGAGTCAGAAATCACCCCCGATACGCAATAAAAACTTGAAAAAAGAATAATTCTGTATTTAATGGTCGTGACATTTTGTTAAGACTCTCTCAGGAGGAGCGGCTGTGAAAAGGCTATTGATCGTCGGGCTGTGCGTACTCTTCACCTTACCGCTGTTCGGGAAGAAGATACTTCTCATGGAACCGATCATTAAGGATGTGGGAAGCGAACGAAAGATATCCAAAGAGATAGAGACTATTTTCAAAAAGAAATTTGACTATGTCTCTTACAGCGATGTAAAATCGAAACTAATCGACAAACTTAAGAAGTGCGGCAGCAAGGCCGATTGCTGGTATGAGGAAGCGGGCGACGCCGATTTCGACTATGCGGCCCTGTTCCTTATCAAGGAAGAGGACGATGAGGTGCTGGTCCGGCTCGTGGTCATCGATATCGACGGAGAATCGAATGTCGCCGACGAGAAACAGTCATTCGGTTCGGTGGACGATCTGACCGCCGGCAAGCTTTACAAGAAATTGGTCAAGGGAGCCTTCGGCCCCATCGCCAAGAAGATAACCAAGTCGGGCGGCGATGACGACAGCGACGACGACGGCGGCGACGCGAAGATGTCGGAACGCAAAAAACGCGAAGAAGAACTCGCTCGCAAGGAACGCGAAGCCGAAGAGCGGCGTGAACGGCTGGCCGAAGAAAAGCGCCAGCGCGAAGAAGAGCTCGAACAGAAACGTGAGGCGGCCGAGCGAAAACGCCGGCTGGCCGAAGAAAAGAAACGCGAAGAAGAGGAGCGGGAACGGGCCCGCCTTGAGGAGGAGCGCGAACGCCGGGAGAAAGAGCGTGAAGAGAGCAACGCCCGCAAGCGCGACCAACTGGAAAAGAATCAGGGCAAACTTGAAAAGGCCCGCGAACTGGTCCTCAAAATGTGCGCCGACGGTAAATACAACGAAGCGATACAGGCGATCGTGAAGGTCAGTCAGCTCAAGTGCGAGTGCGAAGAAGATGCCAAGGTTCTCGCGCTCAAGAGTCAATTGCTCAATTTCAACAAGGTGCGCGATAAGATCCTTGAAGGGGTCAACCTGCTCAACTACAGCCTCATCCTCGACAACCTCGAGGCGGCCAAGGCGCTCGATCAAGAGATCGTCTCGGGCGGCACCGAGTTCTCGCAACGTATCGACAGCATCTACGCGATCGGCTATTACGCCAAGGCGCTCGACATGGAAAAGAAGGACAACTACGTCGTCGCCAACGAGAACTACGAGAAATGTCTCCAGAAGGATCCCGACAAGAAAGAATGTAAACAGTGGAATGACGGCAAGGACGCAACCGTCAAGAAGCTCTTCGACAAGGCCAAGGTCATGAAGAACTTCAACCCGACCAAAGCGAAAGATCTCTTCCGCTCCATACTGAAACTCGTCACCGCCGAGCACGAATACTACAAACAGGCGGAAGTAGAACTCAAGTCGATGGAATACTAAGAAGCACCCCGTGCTTCTCTCCCGCCTCTCCCGTTATTTCATTTTATTCTTTTTCTTCACAAGCCTGCTTTCCTGCACCGGAGAAAAAGCGCTTTGCGTAGTGAACGACTGCTCCGTCATGGCCCAGTCGGAACAATTTCTACGCGTCGAAAGCGAAGAGGATCGGCCGCGCTGGTACCGCTTCACCGGCAAAGATATCACCGAACTGCGCGGGATGCGCACCGGATCGACCCCGCTTAACTACAACGAAAAACTCGATCTGCTCGCGGCGAAATCGCTGTCGGGCGACGGTATGCGTCTCACCCTTTATCACGACGGCGACGAACTGCAGGAAGCGGCGACCCACACCTTTGCCGCCGATGAGATATCGGCCCTCTGCATGACCGACAACGGCACCGTCTGGATACTGCATCAAGGGCGTTACGACCGTTCGTCGGCACGCCAGTATATCGTGAGCCGCGGAACGACCGCGCTGAAGGAATGGGAGAATTATTTTCTTACCAGCGAACGGGACGAGGACACCTTCGGCGGCAGCGTTATCGAAAAACCGGTCGGCCTCTTCTGTACGGGAAACGACGTCGCGCCGCATCTTACCACCTTTCTCTATTCGGGAGAAGCGGAACGGACGCTACTGCGTTTGCCCCGACTCACCCTTCTTCAGATATATCTGTACCGCTTCGATCCGAGGGAACGGATCATGCACCCGCTGACCGGCTTCACACCGCGCGGCGACGGTATCGTACGGACCTACTTTGACAGCGCTTCCGGATCTCTTCTTCTTTTCCAGAGCGGTCAATTATCGTTGCAGAAGGGACTCGGTTTCGCCGAAGAGCGTTCCTATCCCGATATCGACGACATGCTTTTCGCGCATGACGGCAACACACGCCGGCTTTTTCTTATCGGGAAGAGTTCCGATAAGAGAATTGTCGGCAAAGTTGAGATGCTTCCGGAATAAACCTCAGGCGGACTACTTTGCGGCGTACAACTCGATGATCTTCAGGATGACCGCCGTCGCCTTCTCCATCGATTCGACCGCGACATACTCCAGTTTCCCGTGGAAGTTATGGCCGCCCGCGAAGATGTTGGGACACGGCAGGCCCATGTAGGAAAGCCGCGAACCGTCGGTACCGCCGCGTATCGGCACCACCAACGGTTCGACGCCGCAGAGTTCCATCGCCTTCTTGGCCGTCTCGACGATGTGGAACACCGGCTCAACCTTTTCGCGCATATTGAAGTACTGGTCCTTGAGTTCGAGCGTGACGGTGCCGACGCCGTATTTCTTGTTGATGAAATCGACGGCGCGGGTGATGAATTCCTTCTTCTTGCCGATCTTGGCGCGGTCGTGGTCGCGGATGATGTATTTCATCGACGCCTTCTCGACCGAGCCTTCGAACTTCATGATGTGGTAGAAGCCCTCGTAGCCGACGGTGAATTCGGGCCGCTGATCGACCGGCAGGAGGTCGTTGAGTTCCATGCCGATGAGGATGGCGTTCTTCATCCGGTCCTTCGCGTAGCCGGGATGGATGTTGCGGCCCTGTATCGTGATGGATGCCATCGCCGCGTTGAAGTTCTCGTACTCGAGTTCCCCCACCGCGCCGCCGTCCATCGTGTAGGCGAAATCGGCGCCGAATTTTTTGACGTCGAAGTTATCCACGCCCCGACCGACCTCCTCGTCGGGGGTGAAGCCGATCTTTATCGGGCCATGCTTGACTTCGGGATGCTTGACCAGATATTCGACCGCCGTCATGATCTCGGCGATCCCCGCCTTGTCGTCGGCCCCCAGCAGGGTCGAGCCGTCGGTGGTGATAAGCGTCTGCCCCTTGTACTGCTTTATCTCGGGGAACTCGGCGGTCGAGATGACGATGTTCTTCTTCTTGTCCAGCACGACATCCTTGCCATCGTAGTTCTTGATGATACGCGGTTTGATGTTCGCGCCCGACATATCGGGGCTGGTGTCCATGTGGGCGATGAAGCCGAGGGCCGGGACCTTTTTCTTGATGTTGGACGGCAATTCGGCCATCACATAGCCGTACTTGTCGAGCGACACATTCTTGAGCCCGAGCGCCTTCAACTCCTTCACCAGAAGTTTGGCGAGGTCGAGCTGTTTTGCCGATGACGGCGAACTCTCCGAATTCTCGTCCGACTGGGTGTCGACGGCGACATAACGCAGGAACTTCTCAGTCACGCCCTGATGCATGGTGGCCTCCGTTGCGGTTGTTCTCCTTGCCGTCCGTACACTAACAAAGCGCCGCGCCGAAGTCAAGAAGCCCGCGCTGTTGACTCCCTGCGCCGCCGCGCTATAATCGATCGTCATCTTTCGGCATCGGGAGCGACGATGGGCCTGTGGATCGCGATACTTTTTTCGGGCGCCGCGATAGCGCTCTTCCTCTCGATCGCTCTGGCCGTTAAGCGTGAACGGAGCCACGGCGAAGGGATGCTCGCGCTGACGCTCCTCATCATGGCCTTCGACCTGTTCCTGCGCGGTCATCTCGTTGCCGGGCTCTACCGCACCTTCCCCTATCTGCTCGGCCTCGACCGGTCGCTCCCGCTCTTCTACGGCCCGGCGCTCTACCTGCTGGCCGGTGCGGCGACCGGCACGATCCGCCGTCTGCGCCCGGGACATCTGCTCCATCTGATACCGTTCGGCGCGCATCTGTTCATCATGATCGGGTTCCATCTCAAAAGCCCGGCGACCAAGATATTTCTGCAGGAACAGTTCATCCCCGGCGTCGCCTCCATCGAACCGACCCCGGCGTTCCTTTTCGCCGCGAAGATGCTGGTGCTCCTCTGCTACCTCGTCGCCGCCTTCGTCGCGGTCGGCCGCCACGAGCGGCTCATCCGCGAATTCTTCTCCGATATCGAGCGCTACGAACTGTCGTGGTTCCGGCTCCTGCTCCTCTTCCCGGCCGCCCAATTCCTCGCGCTGCTGGGTACCTTCCTGACCTATTTCTTCTTCAGGCCCGGCTTTATCCGCATCGAACCGCCTTCCGGCTACTTTATCCTTCTGATCGGGTTCGCCGTGACCGCCGGGATACAGATCATCCGGACGCCGGGGCTCTGGCGCTCGGCGGTCGACATCGAGACGCTGCTTGAACCGGCGCCTGCCGACCAGACGGACGACACCAACGCGAAGTACCAGAAGACGCGCATCGACCCGGCGCTCGCCGAGGAGTACAAAAAGCGGCTCCTCGCCTACATGGATGCCGAACGCCCCTACAAGGATCCGCTCCTCACCCTGCCGCAACTCGCCAAACGACTCAACGCGCCAGCCCACCACCTCTCGCAGGTCATCAACGGGCTGGTGGGGCAGAATTTCTACGCCTTCGTCAACGGCTACCGCATCGAATACGCCAAACAGATACTCGCGCAGGGCGGCCCGGCGGCCGAGAATATCCTCGCCGTCGCCTACGAGTCGGGCTTCAACTCCAAGTCGGCCTTCAACACCTACTTCCGCAAACAGACCGGCGTCACCCCGAGCGAATTCAAGCGCTCCGCCGCGAAGAACGGTTGACGCATGATCCGCCGGTATGTCCCGCTGGACGAAGATTTCTCCCCTGAGACACCGCCGCGTAAAAAAAGCAAACACGCCGAACTGCCCGCCGAATATGAGGCCGATCTCGCGGTCGATTTTGAATCGGCCTTCATCGCGCCGGCCGAACGACGACACACCCCCGCGACGCCCCGCCGCTACGCCACGCCCCCCATGCCGCCCGACACCGAAGAACGGATACGCCGCCTGCAGGAACTGGCCGCATCCATCGGGACACGCATCCTGACCGATGCCGATGCCCCCGCGGCCGATACCGAGATCATGCGGCGCTACCGCGACCTCCTCAACCCGTCGCAGTTCCTCGCCGCGACCTATTCCGGCGGCCCGGTGCTGGTCATCGCCGGCGCGGGGAGCGGCAAGACGCGGACGCTCGTCCACCGCACCGCGTGGCTCATCGAGAACGGCGTCGAACCCGAATCGATACTGCTCCTCACCTTCACCCGCAAGGCGGCGCAGGAGATGTCGCGCCGCGCCGTGTCGCTCGTCGGCCGCGGCGAAGGGAGCCGCATCACCGCCGGGACCTTCCACAGTTTCGCGAGTTTTCTCTTGCGCCGCTACGGCACGCTCACCGGCGCGCCGCCCGCCTTCACCATCGCCGACCAGTCCGATGCCGAGGATATCGTCGATCTCATCCGGCGCGAACTGAAACTCGACAAGAAGGACCGCAAATTCCCGCGCAAAGGGCCCATCTCCGAGACGCTTTCGCGGTCGCGGAACCTCGATCTGCCGCTCGCCGAGACGATAGACCGCTTTTCACCCGCCCTGCGCGAATTCACCGGCGATATCGCCCTCATCGCCGAGATGTACGCCAAATTCAAGACGGCCCACCGGATACTCGACTACGACGATCTGCTCGATTATCTCTACCGCGCACTGCAGGAACAGCCCGAATTCCTCGCCATGGTGCAGGACCGCTGGCGCCACATCATGGTGGACGAATTTCAGGATACCAACATCGTCCAGAAACGGATAGTCGATCTCATCGCGTCGCGCGACCGCAACATCATGGTAGTCGGCGACGACGCACAGAGTATCTACGCCTTCCGCGGCGCGAATTTCGAGAACATCCTCCGCTTCCCCGAGACCTACCCCGACTGCCGCATCATCCGGCTCGAGCGGAACTACCGCAGTACGCAGGAGATACTCGACCTCGCCAACGCCGTCATCGACGGGGCGCTCATCGGCTACCCCAAACGGCTCTACTCCGACGATACCGCGCCGGGCCGCCCGCTCATCAAGACCTTCGCCGATCAGGAAAGCGAGGCGGGCTTCATCGTCTCCGAGATCGTGGCGCTCTCGTCACAGGTGCCGCTCTCCGATATCGCGGTCCTCTACCGCGCCAGTTTCCACGGCAACTTCATACAGGCGGAACTCATGCGGCGCGGCATCCCATTCGTCGTCTACGGCGGGCTCAAGTTCGTCGAGCGGCGCCATATAAAGGACATATTAAGTTACCTGCGCATCGTCGTGAACCGCTTCGACGCCGTCGCGTGGAATCGCGTTCTGACGCTTCTGCCCGGCATCGGCGGGATGACGGCGGGACAGGTGATCGCCTGCGTGATGGAACACGAAGGACGGCTGGAATTCAAACAGTTCAAGGGACGCAAGTTCCACCCCTATCTCGAAACGCTCGCGACGGTGCTGGAAACGGCGCGCGACTCGCGGCTCTCTCCCCTGCAACAGCTTGAGGTGGTCAAAAGCCACTACCTGCCGCTCCTCAAAGAGATAGAGGCCGATTGGGAGGAGCGCCTGCGCGACATCGAGGTGCTTGAACAGATAGCGGGCGGCTACGAAGAGCTCGAAAAGTTCCTCGCCGACTTCGCGCTCGAACCACCGTCGCGCCGCTTATCCACCAATGACCGGCCGCCCGATGAGAACGAGGAGGAACCGCTGGTCCTCTCGACGGTCCACTCGGCCAAAGGGCTCGAATGGCATACCGTCTTTGTGCCGCATCTGCTTGACGGCCTATTCCCGGCCGACCGGTCGCTTAAACGGATAGAAGATATTGAAGAGGAGCGGCGGCTGTTCTATGTCGCCTGTTCACGGGCGAAACGGCGGCTGTACCTCACGCTCCCCGCACAAATAGCGTTCTGGGGCGGCGTACTGCACCTGCCGAGCCGTTTCATCGCCGATCTGCGCGACGATCTTTACGAAAGTTGATGGCGAGTGAAATACGGCTTGAACTTACACTCAGGAAATTTACGCTAATTCAGCACACTTTTTCTCAACATAAACCAAAAGGTCAAGTAGCTCAAATGCTATCTTTTCGTAGGATTGTGTATCTATTGATTTGTCCAAAGCCAAGCTCATCTCATTTATAAGTCCGTCCACTCTTTGCTTCAAGTCATCATCCATTTCATCCCAATTGTAAGCGGGAACAGAAATCATTGCAAGCGCACCTCTGACTTTTCCCTGTAGGGGTTTATCCATTAACAAGCTTCTCATGCCCTCATCCAAATTCTTCGCAAGATAACCGTAAGCAAGATAAGACATTCTACCCTCCATCAAAACAAAACATGCCTTTTTCAAAGCCCGCTGTTCTTATAATATCCCTTGCGTTCAAGTCAAGTGCCTTGATTTATTTATGACAAGCCAACTTAAGGATATTTTTTGCCCCGGACACAACGAGCAGCGTACTCGTTGTTGCGATAGTTGATATAGACATTGCCATTGTAAAAGAACACATGACACGCGAAGTCGGGATTGTCCGATGGCACCGAAGCCGACCAGAACCCGTTACCACCGCCCTGCCATACCCCTTTCTGCAAATAATAGCCACCCTCGCCAGGGCCTTTGTTGTCTTTGCAAGCGCAGGTTTTTTCTGTCCAGCAACCCGATGTAAGGCATTTATCACTGAGGCTGCAGGCATCGGTGCCACTCTGACAACCAACTATAAGTGTTTTCAGTTCCGATATGCTCGGTAGCCGCCAGTCGCTGTAACCATCAAGTGTAAGATCTTTGCAATATTCGACAGCATCGTAATAATTCATCATGTTGGGTGCCTGACTTTTCTGCCACATGAGGCCACTTTTATTAGCTATAACAACTTCATCTCGAATGTTGTAAGTGGCAAAGAAATGATCATATAGCAATTTGCCAGCCACAGAGAGAATAATTAACGACGACAAAATTATAGAGAATACCAAAATCGCTTTTTTAGGTATCTTCATTGCTGTAGGCGTGGTGCTTTTCCCACATTTGCCACAAAAGGCATCTTCGGGAAGAACAATGTTTCCACAGGCTGAACAGTTTTTATCCAACTTGCATCCACATGAAGGGCAAAAGGCTATACCATCGGCGACTTCTTTCTTACACGACGGACATTTTCTCACGGCTTTATTCTCCTCCCAAAAAAAATTCAGCCGATTTTAACCGCCAGCGCAACAGAAGACAAGAAAAAGCAGAGAGATGTCTGATTCTCTCCTGCGTTACTTGTAGTGATTGGTGAACGCGACTATCTCGACCTCTTGGTTGCCGAGATAGATAAACAGGGCGCGGTATTTCCGGTCAAGTCTCATTGAATAGATGCGGCGATCCTTCGGCTCAAGCAGTTCGACATGAAGCGACGGATAAAAAGGATCGGCCTCGAACAGCACGCGACACTTCGCCCACTTCTTGGTCAGATCATGTTCCGCAAGATAAGTGACGAGGTCGTCGCGAAGTATTTTAACGCGCATGCGGCGACGATTTTTTCAGGCCGTTCTCAAGGTCCTTGACAAACTCGGTGGAATAACCCGATCCCCTGAAGTCGGAAACGAGGCCGCTCAGCGGTTTGGGCTGGTACTGCTGGAAGTAAAGTTCCTGCTTTATGATGGCGTCCTTCACCTTTTCAAGTTCATCGGGCGGCAGTTTCTTTATCAGCGATATGACATCGCGTATCGACAACTCCATGGTAATGCTCATCGCAACTCCTCCCGTTCGCTGTTGCGTTTGGATTATAGCCAATGTCCGCACTCAACGCAAGAACAAAGTTCAACCGCGCCTTTTCGGTATCGTGTAAGTTGATGTCCTAGATAAAAAAAGATGGTGCAGAAGGGGGGAGTCGAACCCCCATACCTCTCGGCACAAGATCCTTAGTCTTGCGTGTCTGCCAATTCCACCACTTCTGCACCTTTCGGTGATATGATCACCTGTAAAAGAACCGGGAACCGTTAAAACTTACTGTTGAGCCGGAGCAGGGGCCGGAGCGGGCGTCGGGGCCGGGGCTTCCACCGGGGCGGGAGCCGGGACCGGGGCGGGCTCTTCGGTCTTGGCGCTGGTCATTTCGGTCGTGGTCTTGTCGACGACCGACTTCTTGCTGCTCGACAGATGGGCCAGCCATATCGAGTTCAGGAAGAAGAGGATCGCGAGCACCGTGGTGACCCGCGCAAGGATATTGGCCGCGCCGCGGGCGCCGAAAATGGAACTCGACGAACCGCCGAATATCGCGCCCATACCTTTTTTGCCTTCCTGCAGAAGGATGACCGTTATCATAAGTACCGAAATGATAACCTGTAATACCGAGAATACCGTGAACATTCGCGCTCCCCAACGGGGTTCATAAAACACCCGCGATATATAGCGGTTTTTCGCCTCTTGTCAACATTTTTCTCTCGCCCGCTGGAAAAAGCGGAGCGATTGTGATAGCGTGGGGCGTACTCGGGAACGACCACGGAGGAGCGCATGAAAGGCTATGTCGCCGGTATCGATCTGGGCGGGACGAAAATATACACCGCCATCGCCTCGAAAAAGGGCGACATCATCGCCGAAGTGAAACTGCCGACCGGCGCACTGCGTCCGAAGATGGCGATATTCGCCGACATCGTCCGGTCGGTCGAGACGGCCTGCGCGCAGGCCGGCATCGCGCCGTCGGAACTCGCCGCCATCGGCATCGGCGTACCGGGCCCGATAGATTACACCACCGGCGTGGTGCGTCTCTGTCCCAACATCCCGTCGTGGAAAAAGGTGCCGGTCGCCGCGCTCCTGTGCGAGCGGTTCGACTGTCCGGTCCGTATCGAGAACGACGCACGGACGGCGGGGCTCGCCGAGGCGCGGTGCGGCGCCGGAAAGGGCTTTTCTCATGTTTTTTATACGACCGTTTCTACCGGTATCGGCGGCGCGATCATCATCGACGGCCGCATCTACCACGGCGCATCCGGTGTCGCGGGCGAGATCGGCCAGACGCGGCTTCCCGACGGCACCGTCTTCGAACATTCGGCCGCCGGCCCGGCGCTCAAGCGCCTCTTCGGCGTCGCCCCCGAGGACATCCCGGCGCTCTGCGAAAAACGCGACCGGCGGGCGATCGCGGCGCTTGACCACCTCACGCGACTCATCGGCATCTGGATCGCCAATGTCGCGACGCTCCTCAACCCCGAGGTCATCGTCATCGGCGGCGGGCTTACCAACCTCGGCCCCTGCTTCTTCACGCCGGTCAAACGCTACATCAAAGAATACGCCTTCAGCGAAAGTGGCAAGGTGAAGGTGCTCAAGGCGAAACTGGGTGGCCGGTCGGGGGTCGTCGGCGCGCTGGAGTTGTGTAGATGAGTTCGTCCCCCTGTCAAGGGGGATTGAGGGGGTTTTGCCCCATCAGACGCGGGAAAACCCTCCCTGCCCTCCCTTGACAGGGCGGGTTGGTTGTTTCAGGCGAATTTCTTCAGATTCTCAAGACGCGCTTCGAGCGACGGATGGGTCGAGAAAAGGCCGAGGAACCCTCTGCCGAGGCTTGAAGGCGATATGAACATGTGCGAAGTGGCCGGCGCGATCTCGCCGGGAGCCACCTGCAGCGCCCCTTCGTGAAGCCGCATCAGGGCGTTGGAAAGCGGCTGACCGCTCCCCATCAGTTTCGCCGAGAAATCGTCGGCCATGTATTCGCGGGACCGCGACACCGCCAACTGGATGAGCATCGCCGCGATCGAGGCGACCACCGACACCAGTATCGTCACGATGAGGTTGCCACCTCCTTCGTCGTCGTCGCGGCCGCCGAATATCGCGCCCCATTTTGCCATGTTGGCAAGCCACATGATGGCGCTCGCCATCGCCGCGACTATCGTCTGGACGAGCATGTCCCAGTGTTTGATATGGCCCAGTTCGTGGGCGATGACCGCCGCCAGTTCCTGTTCGTTCATCCGGGCGAGTATCCCTTCGGTCACCGCGACCACCGCATTCGAGGGCGACCGGCCGGTGGCGAAAGCGTTGGGAACCTCCATCGGGATGATGTAGAGGGCGGGCGGTTTGGGCAGTCCGGCGCGCGCCGAGAGATCGTCGAGTATCTCATACAGACGGCGGTAGCGTTGCGGGTCGGCCGGCACGCCGCGGTACATCGCGATGACGATCTTGTGCGAGAAGAGGTAGGAGACCAGATTGATGACGAGCGCGATCACGAAAAAGAGTGTCGCGCCGCCCCGACCGCCGAGCATTGCGCCAAAAAAGATGAAGATAAGGAACATCGCGACCATCAGCAGGCCGCTTTTGAACACATTGTACATCGCATCCTCCGAAAAACGGGTACGGTGACACTATAAACACCGTAACGAAAAAATCAATGTCGCCAATCCGGCCGCTTATTACACCTGCGCCATCTCAAATTATTGACAAACACTCCATCCCAGCCATAATCGCCCACCGTACCGGAGGCCGCGATGAAACGGACACATGCCCACATATACCTTTTCGCCGTACTCTCGATGTGCTTCTGGGCGATGTCGTTCGTCTGGGTCAAGATCGTCTACAAATACTACGAACCGCTCACGACCATCACCCTGCGGCTTCTCATCGCCTCGCTCCTCCTGTGGACCATCGTGCCGCTCCTCAGGATACCGCTCAAGATACGGCGCGAGGATATCGGCTGGTTCCTCCTGCTCGCCTTTTCCGAACCGTTCTGCTACTTCCTCGGTGAGGCGTTCGGGATGAAGTATGTCTCCTCAACCGTCGGCGCGATCATCATCTCGACCATCCCGCTGTTCGTCCTCATTCCCGGGATGCTGTTCTTCAAGGAACGGCTCTCGCTCATGAACATCGTCGGGGTCATCGTCTCGTTCGGCGGCATCGTGACGATGATGTACACCAGCGGCTACGGTTTCGGCGGCTCCCCCGACGCGCCGCTCCACGGCGTACTGCTCATGTTCTTCGCGGTCCTTTCGGCGGTCGGCTACAGCATGCTCATCAAACGGCTCGCCGACCGTTACCATGCCGCGACGCTGGTCGCGTGGCAGAGTTTTCTCGGCGCGCTCTATTTCCTGCCGCTGTTCTACCTGTTCGACTACGCCAAATTCCGCGCCGTCACCCCGAACGCCGAACTCATCGGCGCAGTCCTCACGCTGACGGTGTTCGCTTCGGTCCTCGCCTTCCTTTTATATATACCGGTCATCCAGCGCATCGGCATCGCAAAGGCCAATGTATTCGCCAACCTCATCCCGGTCATGACCGCCGTATTCTCCTATTTCATTCTTGCCGAAGCATTCACCCTGCGGAAGGTCGTCGGGATGGCGCTGGTCATCGGCGGACTGTTCCTTTCTGAGATCAACTTGCATAAAAATAGATCATCCGAAGCCCCCAACGAGCCGTAACGATTGGAAAAATATCTTGCACGGCTCTTCGTTTGCGCTATAATGACCCTGCGGAAAAGAGGAGTACATGAACCGGAACGACGCCAACGATCCCGCGAATCAGATCACGGCCGAAGCACGCCGCGTCCGTGAACTCGAGGCGGAACTGACGCTCCTTCGCGAAAAAGCATACAACTTCGAGACGCTCATCATGGCCTCCCCCATCGGCGTTTACCGCACCACCCCCGACGGCAAAGTGCTCATGGCCAACCGCGCTCTGGCCGAGATGATGGGCTACGACACGGTCGAAGAACTGATGGCCAAGAATGTCGCTGAACAGGGGTATGCCGTCGATAGTTACCGTACACTCTTCAAGGATACGATTGAGCGCGTCGGGCGGGTCAACGGCTTCGAGTCGGCGTGGCGGCGCAAGGACGGCTCGATCATGTTCATCCGCGAATATGCCCGGGTGGTCAGGGACGACATCGGACGACCGATCTACTACGAAGGAACCATCGAGAACGTCACCGACCGGACCAAGACCGAAATGTTGTTGAAGGAGAGTTTGAAACAGATCGGTCGCACCTTCAACGAACTGGTAGAGACCCTTTCCGAGGCGATGAACATCCGCGATCCCTATACCGCCGACCACGAAAAGCGGGTGGCGGCGCTGTCGCACGCCATCGCCATTGAACTCGGCCATTCAGAGGGATTCGCGAACATTCTGCGGACCGCCGCGATGCTCCACGACATCGGCAAGATATACGTCCCGGCCGAACTGCTGTCGCGCCCCGGCGCCCTGCGGAAGGAGGAGATGGAACTCATCAAAGTCCACGCCGACGCCGGCTGGGACATCCTCAAGAACGTCTCGTTCGACCAACCGATAGCCGAAATGATCCGCCAACATCACGAGAAACTCGACGGCTCGGGCTACCCGCGCGGCCTGAAAGGGAACGACATCATGCTCGAGGCGCGCATCCTCGCGGTCGCCGACATCGTCGAGGCATTCTCGTCGCACCGCCCCTATCGCCCCGCCTTCGGCATCGAACAGGCACTCGACGAGATAGACCGGATGGGACGCGAAGGGAAGCTCGACCGTCAGGCGGTCGCCGCCTGTCAACGCCTCTTCCGCGACAAAGGCTTCGTCCTCCCGTGATAACCGTCGGCCGCATCTCCGACACCGCGGCCTCCCTTTCACTAGCAACGATCAACTGGCCGGCCTTCCCCGCGCACAGCGATGCCTCATTCCGCATCGCGTGGGATGGCGAACGAATACTGCTGAGATTCGATGTACACGACACGATGGTGCAGGCGCTCGAAACCACCGACAACGGACCGGTCTGGCGCGACCGCTGTGTCGAATGGTTCCTCTCTCTGGACGGCATCCGCTATTATAATATGGAATGGAACGCGGCGGGGACGATGCTCTGCCAGTACGGCACCTCGCGCCATGACCGCGAATTCATGGCGCCCGAACGGCTCACGGCGGTCGAACGGATATCCTCGCTCGGCAAAGCGCCGATTGCGCTTATCGCCGGCCCGGTCGACTGGTCGCTGACGCTTCGCATACCGGCGGCGTTCTTTGGTGAAAATGCCCGGCACATTGTACCGGGAGCGACGGTTCGCGGCAATTTCTATCTCTGCGGCGACGATCTGCCGGAGAAACAGTATCTTTCGCACTATCCGGTCGCGAGCGACCGCCCCGACTTCCATCGCCCCGAGACCTTTGGTCCGATAAGCTTCCGCTAAAGGAGTTGACGATGTACGATACCTGCCTCTGCTCCGCCTGTCTCACCTCGACACTGGCGATCATCGTCGCCCTGCTCGCGCTTCTATCCACCGTCATCCATCGCCGGGAACGTGAGACGCTCACCCGGCGAGCGACGATCGTCGCACGGCTTCTGGCCGAACGCAGGCTTACCCTCTCGGTCGCCGAATCGTGTACCGGAGGCCTGCTCGCATCTACGCTGGTATCGCTGCCGGGCATATCGAAGGTCTTTGCGGGAGGCGTGGTAGCCTACGCGAACGAAGAAAAGATCGCACGCCTCGGCGTGCGGCCCGAAACGCTCGCGGCCCACGGCGCGGTGAGCGTCGAAACGGTCTGTGAGATGCTCGCCGGTCTCACCACTCCCGCCGCTATCGCGGTATCGGGCGTCGCGGGACCCGAAGGCGGTTCGCCCGACAAACCCCGCGGCACCGTCATCATCGGTCTGCGCTGCGGCGAAAAAACGCGGGTGGAACAACGACTCTTCGCGGGCGATCGTGAAGAGATACGGAAGAAGAGCGTCCGGGCGGCGCTCGACATTATGGCTGAACTGTTGAAAAGTTGACCGACAGCGGTGCTCCTCCGCGCCGCGTGATATCCAGCATTTCGAGATGGCGTTCCTCACATCCGGCGAGAAGTTGCGCCGCGGTCTCAACCGTGCCTTCCACCCCAAGGACCCGTGCGACAAAACGGTACACGGCCGACGGCCGCATCCCTTCGCGCCGCAGGACCGCGAGCGACAACGCTCCGTCCGACTTCGAGAATTTCCGCCCGCCGGTGTCGATGAGGAGCGGATGGTGCAGGAACCGAACCTGCGGGAACGCCTTGTAGCCGAGCGCCCCCGCGAGCAGGAGCTGCATCGCGCTCGAGTCACGCAGATCGGCACCGCGGACGATATGGGTGACGGCAAAATGTTCGTCATCGACCACCGACGCGAGTTGATACGCCGGGTAGCCGTCCTTCTTCCAGACGATGAAATCGCCGACCGAGGTGTCGGACGAAGCCGCGAAGCGCAGTTTCGTTCCGGGGGTGTCGAGCGGCAACATCTTTTCACGACAGATGCCGGGATAGCGGCCCGCCAAGCCGCTGTGGGCCAACTGACCGCGACTGCATTCACAGGCGTAGAGCACACCGGGCGTTATCTTGAGTTTTTCTATCGCTGCGTGGTAGAGCGGCATACGGTGATGCTGTGACCACTGCGATTCGAACTCGGCGGCACTCTGCGGTCCTTCGTCCCAGTCAAGACCGAGCCAATCGAGATTCTCGAAGATGTCGGCGACGAAATCGGGCCGTTTGCGGTCGGTATCAAGGTCGTCTATCCGCAACAGTAGCGTTCCGCCGAGCCGCCGCGTGAGCGCCCAGGTGACGATGAACGAAAATGCGTTGCCGATGTGCAACAGTCCACTCGGTGTCGGCGCCAACCTACTGCGCATCGATTGCCTGTTCTAGGTCCGTCTCTTTCTGATGATGTGATATTCGCCGTCGAATTCTTTGAAGAGCTTCATCACCGAACCGTAGGAGGGCGGATGATGCAGAAAGAGCGTCGCTCCGTGGTCGTCGGCTTCGACGCTCGGATGAAGCCCGATGAACCGGCGCGCCTCTTCTGGCGACGCGAAACGACATTCGTAGATGAGCGCGGGCACCTCGCGGATGGCCCGCTCAACATCCTTGACCTGCGCCCGCTCCAGCGGCCGGAACTCAAGGAACCGTATCCCCGTGCCGATGTAAAGCGCGGTGAAGCGGCGGGTCAGTTCGGCACCGTCGTGCGGATCGGTCAGCCACACCACGCCGTACTCGCACTCCGCCTCGACGCCGACCGGCAGCGGGTCGATGAGACTGAAACGCGGCGTCGGATTGAACCCTTCGGAATAGAGTATCCGTATCCCTTCGCGGGTAAACCCCTTGAGGAGGAACTCGACGAGATCAAGATGGCCGATGGAAAGGGCGCGTCCCTTTTTCTCAAAGGCGAAAAGCCACGGCACCGCATTCCCGCGGTTGAAGCCTTCTTTTGTTTCTTCCGGCGGCGGCGTTCCCGCAACGACCTGAGTAGGCCCCTCCTCGCTGATCGACCGCACATGGTCATGATCGCAGACGCCGCAGGCGGAACAGGGCCCGCCGAGGGCGCAGTCGGGCGTCTCCTCGCCCCGGAACGCCTTTTCGCGCTCGGCAAGGAGGAATCCGCGCGTCACCCCCATGTCGACATATTCGTAGGGAAGCGGCTTATCGAGCGGGCGCGGGCCACATAGGTCGTCGGCCGAAAGCCCCGCCTCCTCGACCGCCGCGCTCCACAGCGCGAAGTCGAAGCCCTCGTCCCAACTTTGCAGGCCGGTCATGCGCCGAGCGACAATCTCGATCGCTGCCCCGATGCGGCGGTCGGCGCGCGTCAGCATCCCCTCAACGCGGCTCTGGAACCGATTGTGCCACGAAAGTTTCAGATTGCGACACTTTTTGAGGGCATCGATGAGCATCCGCTGTTTGCGCCCCGTCTCGTCGAGCGATATCATCCCCTCCCACTGGAACGGGGTGAACGGTTGCGGCACGAAGGTGGAAAAGCTCGCGGTCACGCTCATCCGGCCGCCGTAGCGCCGGGCGATCTGACAGACCTCGCGCAGAAGCGCTATCGTTTCTTCCATGTCGGCATCGGTCTCGCCCGGAAGACCCAGCATGAAATAAAGCTTCAGGTGGCACCAGCCGGCGTCGAATATCTTTTCCACCGATGCGATGAGCTGTGCGGTGGTGTTCCCTTTGTTGACGGCGCGACGGAGCCGTTCACTTCCCGATTCGGGAGCGAGAGTGAAGCCCGACCGGCGTCCGGCGGAGGCAAGCGCGACCATCCGGTCGGTGAGCGTCTCAACCCGTAACGACGGCAACGACACCGAGAATTCACGCCCCGCCGTCTCGCGCGCCGTCCGCAGGATATCCTCGATATGGCTGTGGTCGCCCGCCGAAAGCGACAGGAACCCCGCCTCGCGGTAGCCCCCTTTTATGACATCGCGCCGCAGGAGATCCAGCACCGTCGAGGTGTTCCGTTCACGGTGGGGCCGGTAGATGATCCCCGCCATGCAGAAACGACAGCCGCGGGTACAGCCGCGTTGTATCTCGACGGTGTAGCGGTCGTGCACCGTCTGGAGACCGAATATCGGCTGCTGGTCAGGGATGAGCGAAAGATCGTTCAGTTCGGGGGCGATGCTCCGTTTCGGCGGGAACGACTCTTGATACGCCGCCAACCGCGCGTCACGGTCCTTGTGCCGCCGCAGTATATCGACGATGCGTCCCGCGTTCGGCTCAACCTCGCCGATGTATGCATGATCGATAAAATCACGCAGCGGTTCGGGGTTGCACATCACCGGCCCGCCCGCCATGATAAGGGGGTCGTGCGCGCCGCGCTCATCGGCCCGCATCGGTATCCCGGCGACATCGAGCATCCGCAGGAAGGTCGGGAACTGCAGCTGGTACTGGAACGAGACGGCGATGAGGTCGAACTCGCGCCAGTCACGACCGGTCAGGAAGCTCGTCAGGCAACCCGCCTCACGGAACCGCGTCTCCATGTCGGCGGCAAAAGCGAATCCGTAGTCGACCGCCGCGCCGTACCGCGCAAAGAGGTGGCGCAGTATCTTGATCCCTTCATGGCTCCGGGCGATCTCGAACAGATCGGGGAACACGACGAGTATCTTGGGGGCGCCCTCCGGCGGCGTTACGGCATCGGGAAGTATCACGGGAGAAAAATAGCGGCCCGGCTTGTCGACCGAACGGAGAAAAGAAGTTGTTAGTTCCACAGATAGATCTCTACGGCAAAGGTGATGTCGAAAAAGAAGGTGTCGTTGGTGAAGAAATTATATCCGACACCCGGCTGTATGGTGAATTGCGCCTCTTCGAGCGGCACGATGTAGATACCCGCCCGCAGATTGACCGTCGCGAACATATCTTTCTGGGTTGACCAGAAAAATTGCCCGCCGGCGCCGCCGGCGAACCCGGTCTTCTTCCCCCCCGCGGTCACGCCCGCCTCGCCCCACCCGCCGATGATGAACGCCGATGCGTTGCGGTCTATCAGGTACAGCGAACTTACACGCAGTATCCCCGCCGCCTCTTCGGCGTCGAGCCATTGGAACGATGCGCCGAGCGTCAGGCCGTGGAACTCGTAACGCGTCCCGCCGTAACCAAAGTTGAGCGATATGTATTCGTGGACCGGTGCGTTATAGAGGAAAAACTGCCGCTCGATACCGATCTCGGCGGTGAGCGACGGGATCCCTTCATGCTGGATGCGGCCGTCGAGGTGCGCCCGGAGCGGGAACGCCGCAAGCAGAAGAAGCGTGAGAAGGACGATCCGTTTCACGGCCGCCTCCGCCGCGCTATCTCGTCAAGGATGTGATCGATGATCCGGTCGAAGTACGGAGCCGCCGTCAGCGGCGTCGAGAACTGTATCGTCAGCATATCGCCCTCCCGCGAGAGGGTCGACGAAAGACCGGCGTTCTCGTGCGATTCGACCAGATAGTGCAACACGACGTTGTCCTTCTTATGCAGTGTCACCAGCCGGTGCCAGCTCACGCGGCACCTAGCGCTGTATATCGAGTTTTACGAGCTTCAAGCGGTTGTCGCCGTCATGCTCGACATCCTGATAGTTGGTGATATTGGCGCGGATATCTTCCTGATAGATACCGGCGAGAACCCAGTAGTAATTGTTCTTGTTGTCGCCCGGGATGCGCACCGTTATGGGATGCCGCACCATATCGCCTTTCTTCCAGAAAGTGGTCGGGTATTCGCCCATCGCCATCGGCTGGTCGTCCTTGGTCCGCTTGTCGCGCATATCGCCCTCGACATGGACGAAGACGGTATAGTCGCGCGGAATATTGTCTCGTAGTGCTTTGAAGTAGACCTCGATGCGGACCAGCTCACCTTCCTTCGGCGTCGTGTCGCCCTGCAGTATGCGGTACGAGACCAGCTCCACGGCGTTGTCGAACACCGCGCCGACACGGATCGCCCCTTCCGGGATACTCGTGATGATGTATTTATCCTTGTTGCCGAACTCTTTTTTGTTGCCGCCGTAGACCTTGTACAGGAAATTCTGCGGCACCTTCGCCACCACATCGAAATTCTTATTGACGCGCTTCATGAGGCTTTCGAACCGCTTCTTGTCCGGATTTTTCACGATGGCGTACTGCACCCCCGGGCGATCGAAGAACCGTAACACCGCCTGCTCCTTGTCGGAGGCGAGGAAAGTGATCTCGTTGAACGACCAGAACGACAGCGATTTCTCGAGCCACTTGTAGTACTGCGCTATGGGCGCCCGCTCCGGGCTGTCCTTTTCATAGGCGTCCCACAACGGTTTGTAGGAATACCACGTCGCTATCTTAGGCATCGCATCGAAGAAGAAGTAGATCATGAACGAAGCGGTCAAGGCGAACAGGATGCCGAGCGCCCACTTCTTGAAGCGCTCCGAATATATCGCAATGAGAAAAGTCAATCCGAACAGTGCGAAGACGGTCGCCATCACCGGGATGAAGGCCGGCAGTTTAGGCCCCGTCCGCTCCTGATAAAAGGTCACCATGTACATCCAGACCATGAACTTATCGCCGATATCGCGGGCCACGACCCCCATGATGAACAGCCCCGTGAGTATCTCCAGCTTACGCGACAAGCCCCACTTCGCGTTCCAGAGGCCGTTGATGTAGTAGCCGACGATGATGGCGAGCACCGGGACGACCGGTGCGATGTAATGATGGAACTTCGTCGAAGAAAAGGCGAGAAAGAAGAACGGTCCGACAAAAGCGCTGAACAGGAACAGGCGCAGTTTGAGCGCATTGCCCTCGCTGTCGCTGTGGAAGAAACGGTAGATGGCCATCGGAATGAAGGCGCACCACGGGAACAGGGCGTAGCCGAGAACGCGGAGATAGAGCGTCCAGAGATCATTCGGTTTGTGGATATCGCCCTGCACCCGCTTGAAGTGATGATAGATGATGAACTCGTTGATGAATTCATAGCCGGCATCCACCCACATATAGATGAACCACGGCATCGACACCAGCAGGTAGACGCCGAAACCGATGAGGTGTTTCTTAAAGTTACGCCACGCAAAAAAGGCGGCGAAATCGGCGGTGATGAGCATATAGATGAAGAAGGCGGCGCCGGGAATGATGAGCGAGAGAAGACCCTTGGCGAGGAATCCCCATCCTTCGAAGAAATAGAAAAGATAGAGATAAAAATCGCGACGGCTCATCGTGATGCCGAACTTCTTGAAACCGACGCGTACTGTCTCATCTTCGTCGATGTCGCCGAAAAAGTAGAGCGCCGCGCAAAGTATCGCGAGGATGTTGAGCCCGATGAAGGGAAGATCGACCATGACCTGCCGCGACAGCTGGAAGTACATCGGCGACATCATCATGACAAAAGCGCTGATAGCAGCCATCTTGCGGGTGAACAGGCGGGTCAGGAGCATATAAACGCCCGAAAGGATGCCCAGCGAGAAGAGCACCACCGGCAGGCGGCAGACGAACTCAGTGATGGGCAATGTCCCGATGAAAGGCATCTGGAGCCAGAATAGAAGCGGCGGCTTAGACCAGAAACGGTTACTCCCCTGATACCAGAGACGGCCAAAAGCGCCGTGTTTTATGGTTTCCCACGTCACCTGCGAATAATGGCTTTCCCACGGATCGACCAACAGGTAGTTGAGTTTGACCATGTAGAGTATCGCGCCGATGACGACGATGCAGATAAGGAATAACTTGTCGAGTTTATTGAGTCTACCGGCGCGACGGTCATTCAGGGTGGCGGCGTCTTGCCCAAGCCAAGTGGTCAGGAACTGCATACGATTCTCCCGGAGACTAGTCCTTTCTGGTTACCGAAACCACGCGGAAACAGTATTGTTCGCGCGCGAAAAGTCAAGAAAAGCAGCGGCCCCGCCGAAGCGGGGCCGCACGCCTGAGAACTGGATCGAACGGGGGGTGGGTCAGTAATCTTCCATACCGCCCATGCCGCCGGGCATCGCCGGGGCAGCGGCCTTCTTCTCGGGTTTATCGACAATGACCGCCTCGGTGGTGAGGAGCGTCGAGGATATCGAGGCGGAGTTCTGAAGCGCCTGCTTGGCGACCTTGGTCGGGTCGATGATGCCGCTCTTGATCATGTCCTTGTACTCATCGGCTGCGGCATCGTAGCCCCAGTTGAAGTCCTTGTTGTCGAGAATGGTGCGCACGACGATGGAGCCGTCCACCCCGGCGTTGAAGGCGATCTGACGGGCCGGGATCTCCAGCGCCTTCTTGACGATGTCGAAACCGGCCTGTTCGTCCTTCTCCAGACCCTGTTTCTTCTTGTCGAGTTCGAGCGAAAGCCGCAGCAGCGCAACGCCGCCGCCGGGGATGATCCCCTCTTCGACCGCCGCGCGGGTCGCGTGGAGCGCGTCGTCGACGCGGTCCTTCTTTTCCTTCATCTCGACCTCGGTAGCCGCGCCGACCTTGATGACCGCCACGCCGCCCGCCAGTTTCGCGAGCCGTTCCTGCAGTTTCTCCTTGTCGTACGAGGAGGTCGTCTCCTCTATCTGCGCCTTTATCTGCTTGACGCGGGCGTCGATATCCTTCTTTTTCCCGGCGCCGTCGACGATGGTGGTGTTCTCCTTGTCGATGACCACCTTCTTGGCGCGGCCGAGTTTGTCGACCGTCACCCCTTCGAGTTTCTGGCCGAGCTCTTCGCTGATGAAACTGCCGCCGGTGACGATGGCGATATCTTCGAGCATCGCCTTGCGACGGTCGCCGAAGCCGGGGGCTTTCACCGCCGCGATCTTGAGGGTACCGCGGAGTTTGTTGACCACCAGCGTCGCCAGCGCTTCGCCCTCGATATCCTCGCTGATGATGAGGAGCGGTTTCCCCGAACGAGCGACCCCTTCCAGCAGCGGGACGATATCCTTGAGATTGGTCACTTTCTTATCGAACACGAGGATGTAGGGATCCTCAAGTTCCGCCTTCATCTTCTCGGCGTCGGTGACGAAATAGGGCGATATGTAGCCTTTGTCGAACTGGAGGCCCTCGACCGTCTCGAGCGTCGTCTCCATCCCCTTCGCCTCTTCGACCGTGATCACCCCTTCTTTGCCGACCTTTTCCATCGCCTCGGCGATGATCTTACCGATCTCTTTGTCATTGTTGGCCGACACGGTGCCGACCGACATGATGTCCTCGAACCCGCTTATTTTTTTCGTTTTCTTGTCGAGCGCCTCGACCACATGGGCGACCGCCTTGTCGATACCGCGCTTGATGCCGATGGGGCTGTAGCCGGCGGTGATGTACTTGTACCCTTCGCGGATGATGGCCTGCGCGAGCACCGTCGCGGTGGTTGTGCCGTCGCCCGCCGTTTCGGAGGTCTTCGACGCGACCTCTTTGACCAGTTGCGCGCCGAGATTCTCGACCTTATCGTCGAGCGATATCTCTTTGGCGACCGTCACGCCGTCTTTGGTGATCTTGGGAGCGCCGTAGGATTTCTCGATGACGACATTGCGCCCCTTGGGGCCGAGCGTGACCTTGACGGCATTGGCCAGCGCGTCCACGCCGCGCAGGATGGATTGTTTCGCGCCAGTCTCGAAAATTATCTCTTTCGCCATGGTTCTTCCTCCTTATTTCTCGATGACCGCAAGTATGTCTTCGCCGCGCAGGATGAGATATTCCTCGCCGTCGACCTTGACATCGTTGCCGCTGTATTTACCGAACATCACCACATCGCCCACTTTGACATCGAGCGGTTCGCGCTTTCCGTTGTCGAGCAGTTTGCCGCTGCCGACGGCGACCACTTCGGCCTCTATCGGTTTCTCTTTGGCGGTGTCGGGGATGATGATGCCGCCTTTCGTTTTTTCTTCGCCGGAACGCCTTTTCACGATCACCCGATCGTTGAGCGGTTTCAGTTTCATAGGTACCTCCTATCCCAAGTTAAAAAAACAAGGACGGAAGGAACATAAGCACCCGTCCCTATAAGTCAAGGGAATGGGGTGGTTTTAAAGAAAAAGTGTCCGGATTTTCGAGATATTTTGGGGATTCAGACCTTACAATACCACCGCACAGGAACAACCGTCAGTTCGCGGCGTTCTTAAAGACGAACGGGTAAGTCACCACGACGATGCCGCCACCTTTGGGCGCCGGGAAACGGATCTTGCGTATCTGGTCGGCGACGCAGGTCTCGACCGGCTCGCTCTGGATGGAGGCGCGCTGGACCTTGGAACTGGAGACCTGACCGGTCTTTGAAATGATGAAGTTGACGACCACTTTGCCGAAGAGGGTGGCGTTCTTGTTGAGTTCCTTTTCGTAGCACCAGCGTATCTTGGCAATGTTCCGTTTGATGTAGGAGTCGATGACGGCGCGGTCGAGCGCCCCCATGATGACCGCCTGCCCGCCGCCTGCCGATATCTGCGCGAGTTCCTTGCCGCCGATGCGTCCCTCCTTCATACCGTAGCCGATCGTACTGCCGTCGCCGCCCCGACCGCGGGTAGCCATGCCGCCGATGGTCATCGCATTACCTCCACCGCCGGTCGCAAAACCACGCGTGCCAAGACCACCGGTACCGAACTGGTCGACGCCGGAGAGTCCGGTGACACTGCCGAGCGTTTTTTCGAGTCCTGCACCAAGTCCGCCATACCCGAATATCCTGTCGAACACTTTGGCGCCACTGGTCAACACCCCTATCATACCGGTGCTATTAACAACTTTTTCATCCTGTCCGCGCCGGGAGGAACCCTGTGTGTTGACAACTCGGCTGGTCTTGGAACCGACGCGCCCCTCCTCACCGAGAGATTTGCGTGCCTGCGCCGCATCGGGCAGACCGTCGAGCTTCTTCTTGAGGATGATCTTCTTCTCCGGCTCAATTTTCTCGATGATCGGTTCGTCGACCGGAATGTTCACGAAGATGCCCCCCTGCTCAACCGTGACGAAATCGGCCTCGATGGGCGGCGTTTCGATGATCGAGTTCACGAGGATCATGCCGACCGCGAAGACGAACAGGAACAGCGACACCATGGCGGTGTCGATCTGTTCGAGGAGCGCCGCCGGCCGCACCTTCTCGCGCCCCGTCATCCGGATGGCGAGCGTCACCGGCCCGAACTCGAGCACCGCGCCGCAGCCCGCATCGAGCATCAGTTCGTCGCCGTGTTCGTCGAGATACTCCCCCACTTCGCGCGAACCTTCCGGGGTGTAGATGCGTCCCCTCATGGCACGGGAAAGCATGAGCGCCACTACGCCGTCGCGCATCGTGATAAGCTGGTGAAGCGGCTCATTCCACACCGATTCGTCCACCACGATATCGGCCGCGTCGGCGTGCCCGATACTCACCGCGCCGCGCGCCGCGATGACCTCCATCAAGGTCCCGTTCCAGATCACCCGGATCTCCGGGTAACTCCGTGCCGCCGACAGCTCCCCCGCCTGCGGGAGCGGTATCAGGGGAAGATCGTAGAGCAGGCGTTTTCTTAAAGCGTTCATAGCACCCTCCTTCGGTTAGCGTTCATTTCCGACATCGGCCGACCGTCCCGCCGCATCGGAAAGCAGTTCCGCCTTCTCGCAGAGCCGCAGGAACTCGGCGCGATACCCTTCGTCGTCAACCCCTTTCGCCCCCTTTGCCGCCGCCATGACCGCCTTCCAATCGAATTTCCCGGCATAGGGCGACTTTTTGAGCAGCATCCCGAACCCCACCACCGCCGCCGCGAACCGTACATCCTCGGGCGACTCGGCAAAAGCGCGGCGCGACGCGACCGTCACGGCGCGGCTGATGAGTTTGCTGACATCCTCTTTCGGCGCCTTGTAGCGCAGTTTCACGAGCGCCAGTTCGCCGCTGTCGGCCGCCGTGGTATCGCTCTGTGCCTGATAACGGAGCGGATCGACCGCCGGTCCCTCTTCCGCCCCGACCGGCACGATCTCGTAGAACGCGGTGACGGTGTGCCCCGCGCCGATCTCGCCCGCGTCCTTCTTGTCGTCGTTGAAATCCTCCTTCGCCAGACGCCGGTTCTCGTAGCCGATGAGCCGATACGAGGCGACCGCCTTGGGGTTGAACTCGATCTGTATCTTGACATCCTTCGCGATGGTCAGAAGCGTCCCGCCGAGCTGTTTGACGAACACCTTTTTCGCCTCGAGCAGGCCGTCGATGTAGGCGTAGTTGCCGTTCCCCTTGTCGGCGAGCTTCTCTATCTTGGCATCCTTGTAGTTCCCCATGCCGAAGCCGAGGACCGAGAGATATATCCCCTTCTTGCGCTTCTCCTCGATCATCTTCACCAGCGTCGCATCATCGGAGATGCCGACGTTGAAATCGCCGTCGGTCGCAAGGATGACACGGTTATTGGCGTTCGCGGAGAACATCTCCCCGGCGGTCTTGTAGGCCAGTTCTATACCCTCGGCGCCCGCCGTCGAGCCGCCGGCGCACAGGTTGTCTATCGCGTTGAGTATCCGGCGCTTGTCGTCACCCGGCGTCGGCGGCAGGACGAGCCCCGCGGCGCCGGCATAGACCGCTATCGCGACGCGGTCCTGCGGCCGCAGTTCCTTCACCAGCAGTGAGAAAGCCTTCTGCAGGAGCGGCAGTTTGTTCGGGGCGTTCATCGAGCCGGAAACATCGAGGAGGAAGGTCAGGTTCGCGGGCGGCATCTGGGCGACCGCCACCTCTTTTCCCTTGAGGCCGACCTGCAACAGAAGGTGTCCCGGCTTCCACGGACAGTCGGCGAGCACAGTGGTCACCGAGAACGGTTCGCCGCCCGTCGGTTCGGGATAGCGGTAGGAGAAGTAGTTGACGAGTTCCTCGATGCGGACCGCGTCGACCGGCGGCAGCTGGTCGGTGGTAAGGAAGCGCCGCACATTGGCATAACTCGCGGTGTCCACATCGATGGAGAAGGTCGAGAGCGGGTCGTGGAGCGCCGACTTGAAGCCATCCTCCTCTTTTCCTTCATACTGTTCGGTGTCGTAGGTGTAGGTCTGCGCCACCGCCGCACCGGCGGCCCGGCCGTAGGCATGGAAGGTCATCGATCCGTAGCCGTACCCCTGTCCCGACGCACCACGACCACGCGTGACAAATCCGCCGATAGCAGGCGCCGAACTGCCGCCCCCCACGCCGGTGCCGTGAACGACACTGTCAATCGCCTTTCGTGACGAAACCTGCGCTTCGCTCTTGGTACTCTTCTTCTCCACGGGAACGACCGCCTCGGTCACCGGCGCCTCTTTCTCCAGCGCCTTCACCTCTTCTTTGATGATCATCGAGTCGTCGAACTGCACGTTCGCATCGGGCTCCGCGAATGCATTCCGCGCCATATCGCTCACCTCGCAAGCGAAGAAGGCGACCACCATCGCGACCGCGACCACCATTCCGTTCATGAGCTTTTTCATGGCATCCTCCATCGGGCCGGTTGATAAAAAGCACCCTGCACAGTTCGACTCTGCCGTATTTTTTCCGGCGCGCTCGACCGGCTCGGAAAGGGAGAACCTTCCCTAACGATATCGGTGGCCGACCTTACAAGTCGGCACCTCCGCAGGGCAACGCGAAAAGTGAAAATAACTTGTGCAACAGCCGATTTTCATTACAATCGGCCCGGTTCAAGGGAGCCTGCAATGAAACGCCTCTCGTTCCTCCTGTGCGCGATCCTGCTATGGGCCTGCGACCGCACCGAGGACCGAAACATCATGTATCTGTTCAAGGGTGAAGTGGTCACCGTTACTGAATTTCGCCACGCATACGAGGAATGGCTTGCCGCCGCAGACCGCGCCGACAGCCCTGAACAGCGCCAGAACTATCTGGAGAACCGCGTTATTGAGGAGATATTCTACCATAAGGGTAAGCTCGAAGGGATCGAATATCTTCCCGACATCAAAGAAAAAGTCGAAGCCTACACGCGCCAGCTCATCGTCGATAAGACGCGCGAACGGATAGACCGCGACCTCTACCCCTTCGGCGAGGAGTCGATCAAGAAGTATTACGCCGAACACCGGGATCAGTTCGTCCGCGACAAGCTCTATCGCCTTTATGCCATCCGGACAAAAAAGAAGGAGCGCGCCTTCGAGGCCTACGAACTGCTCGTCAAGCAGGGTTCTAGCATCCGTCTGTTGTCTGCCCGCTATTCGGACGACAAACGGCTGGTCAACATGAATGGCGATTGGGGCCTGTTCAGCGACGATGTGATGGACGATTCGTGGAAAACGGCGGTACTCCAGAAACGGGTCGGCGACCTTATCGGGCCGGTGCGCGACAGCGAGAACTACTGGACCGTCATTGAACTGGCGGGGTTCGCCTACAAACGGGAGCTCTCCTTCGAGCGGGCCTATCCGCTCATCGTCCGCGAACTGGTGCGCCGGAGCGGCGACGACAAATGGCTACAGTACCGCGAGAAACTCATGCGTGAGTACGGCGTGAAGGTGAATGAGAACAATCTGAAGTGGGAATAACGATGCCCCTGACCATGCGCGAGATAGACCAAGCGGTCAAAGAACTGACCGAGAAACGTGAGACACTGAAGAGTTCTCTTGATATCGACCGGAAGCGGCATCGCCTTGCCGAGGTGGAGCGTCAACTGCTCGATCCGGCGGTCTGGAACAACACCGACAAAATGGCCGATCTGAACCGCGAAAAACGGCTTTTGCAGAGCGGCCTGACCATTTTCAACGTTTTTGATACGGCAATGGACGAACTGGCCGTGACCATGGAATTCGTCAAGGAGGACGCCGGGATGGCGGCCGAAGCCGAAGCGCATATCGTAACGGCGCAGCAGCAGGTCCAGAAGCTCGAATTCCAGAAAATGCTCGGCGGCAAGACCGACGCGAACAACGCCTTCCTTTCGATAAACGCCGGGGCCGGCGGCCGCGAATCGCAAGACTGGGCGACGATGCTCCTGCGGATGTATGTGCGTTGGGCCGAACGGCGCGGGATGCAGGTGGAGGAGATGGACCGGGCCACCGGCGACGACGCGACCGGCATCAAGAGCGTGACGATCTTCATCACCGGCGATTACGCCTACGGCTACCTCAAGGCCGAGATCGGCGTACACCGGCTCGTCCGCATATCGCCCTTCGACGCCAACAAGCGGCGGCACACCTCGTTCGCGAGCGTTTTCGTTACCCCCGAGATAGACGACTCCATCGAGATAGCGATAGACGAGAAGGATCTTAAGATAGATACCTACCGGGCGGGCGGCGCCGGCGGCCAGCATGTCAACAAGACCGATTCGGCGGTCCGCATCACCCACCTGCCGACCAACACCGTCGTCCAGTGCCAGAACGAGCGGTCGCAGCACAAGAACAAGGCCGCCGCGATGAAGATGCTCCGCTCGAAACTCTATGAACTCGAGATGGAGAAGAAGGCGGCCGAGAGCGCCGAACTCGAGAAGACCAAGATGGGGATCAACTTCGGCTCACAGATACGCTCCTATGTCGTCCACCCGTACAAAATGGTGAAGGACCACCGGTTCGATTTCGAGACCGGCAACGCCGAGGCGGTGCTCGACGGCGCCGAGATACTCGACCGCTTTATGGAAGATTTCCTATTGAGATCAAGCGGTTCGAAGTAGTGCCCCAGAATCACTGCCATCTGATTCCGCTCCGTCTTCCGTAGCAACAAACAAGCAACAAAATAAAATAGGTTAGTACGCACAGCGAAAGCCAAAGTGCGAATATATTATAGCCGTATCTGGCGGATAGCTAAGTCTTATATATGTACTCGCTCTATAATTGCTTCTTTCGCTGAACGAACCACCTCTTAATATTTTTGTGGTTCCCGTCTCGGGACCTTGCGGATCATTGAAAGGTGATGTGGAATAATCACCACCAAACCAATCGTTCACCCACTCCCAAACATTCCCCGCCATATCATACGCGCCATAAGGAGAAACCCCTTGTGGCTTACTACCAACCGGAAATGAACCAAGCGGAACCCCGCCGGACGGGAAACAAGACACAGCGCCCTTGCAATAGGCATCATAATATTCCACAAAAACACCATCGTCGCAAGTGGGAACATCCATCCCTGTTGTATACATTCTTCCGTCTGTTCCACGCGCCGCCTTCTCCCATTCGGCCTCAGTCGGCAATCTTTTCCCAACCCACTCACAATATGCTTTTGCTCCGTACCAAGAAACGCAGTTCATGGGGTGGTTTTCTTTTCCCGACTCAGGGGGGACATCACAATCTTCCCAATAATGCTCTTGGCCGACAGTGTTGTTGTTACACGCCCCGTCATCTATGCAAGATTGATACTGTCCGAGAGTAACTTCAAATTGGTCAATATAAAATGCCTTAAGTGTTATTGAATGGGCCGGTTGCTCATAAGATGCACATGCGGAAAATACAGGCCCCAGATCACAGCCCATAACAAATATTCCTTCGGGGACCAGACACATCGCTCCGCCTTTGCCAGTGGGAGACAAACCACACTCAACGATATATTCATCTGCTTGCCACACTGAATCATAGTCCGGTTTTTCATTGTCAAAAATACAATCGTCTGACTGAACATCACTATCAAACACATCAGGCAGGGAATTATCAATCACGACATCGTCCTTATCGTCATCCATCATTTCTGTGTCTGATGAATTGTCAGTGTCAGGTATAACAGTGTCGTTTGTGTTATCACTAGAAGCCGTGTCGAGGTCGACCATTTCATTTAGATCCACACAGACACCAGAAACACAAGTCAATATTCCATCGCAAGAGCCATCGGGGTAACAGTCGCCAAGTTTGGACCCCGCAGGGGGCTTGCCTCCCCCGTCATCACAGGCAGATAGAAAGCACATCAAAACAAACAGCACGCCCGAAACTGCACATGTTTTTTTTCTCATAGCCGCACCCCATTAAAAAAGCGACTTGATTCTAGCACTCTGAAAAAGCGAAGCAAGAAAACATCATTTCCGGAATTTAGGCTTTGACATCGTCCGCCTTCTATACTTGCGCTCAAATTCGAGAAGTGACATAGGCCATCGTCCTACCTTCTCAACACCATAATGGTTATCCATGAGTTTGCCGGGGTCATACTGAATAGCAACGATGAAACCAACATGTCCATTGGAAAATCGGACAATTTCTAATAATGCGAGAGGCTCCCATGCCGCATCAGAGGAAAGCCTTTTTTTTAAATAGTTCTCAAAACGCAGAAATGCGCTGTCTGTAATCTTTTGCTTTTTCTCCGACCTTTCCCTTTTCAACGCATTCCAATCGAGATTTTGATCATCTGTAAGATCGCCGGGCACCAAACCTTCGATAAAGACACCCGGAAGGTTGGAGCGAACAAATTTTTTGGGACGCTTGATGGTAATCATGGTCGTGCCTCCTTGGGCCAAGTTAATAATTAATGTCGAGCAGTTGTTGGGTATGAAGGCGGGAGCGCTTTTCACTTCGCTAGGAATAATCTAACAGAACAATTATCAATGTCAAGCGACTTCCTAAGTTTTTCTAGCTATATGGTAGAAGAACCAAATCAATTAAATTAGGCAGCCGAACAAATACCTTACAAATTTCTTGACATGCCTAACAAGATGCCGTACGGTAGTTCTGTTGTCACGGAGGACCGTCGGTGGATATCGAGAAGAAATTGCAGATACTCGGCGCGGCGGCCAAGTACGATGTGTCGTGCTCGTCGAGCGGGAGCCGCCGCCCCACACCGAAGGGCGGCACCGGCAACGGCGTCTCGGCCGGCATCTGCCACTCGTGGGCCGACGACGGCCGCTGCGTGAGCCTCCTCAAGACGCTCTTCACCAACGTCTGCATCCACGACTGCGCCTACTGCGTGAACCGCCGCAGCAACGACATCCCGCGCACCGCCTTCACCGTCGACGAGATCTGCGAACTCACGATGGAGTTCTACCGCCGCAACTACATCGAGGGACTGTTCCTCAGTTCCGGCGTGATGCGCAATGCCGACTATACCATGGAACGGCTCGCGCTCGTCGCGAAGAAACTGCGCGAAGAGTACCGCTTCGGCGGCTACATCCACCTGAAGGCGATACCGGGAGCAAGTCGTGAACTCATCCGGCAGGCGGGGCTCCACGCCGACCGCATTTCGGTCAATATCGAACTGCCGACCGAAAAGTCGCTGCTGCTGCTTACCGATAAAAAGAAGGATGACATCATGCTGCCGATGGGCGAGATATCGTCGGCGATAGTGGAGAATCGCGACGAGCGCAAACACCTCCGCTCGGCGCCGCGCTTCGCCCCGGCCGGTTCGTCGACCCAGCTCATCGTCGGGGCGACCCCCGAGAACGACCACCAGATCGTCCGGCTGTCCGAAGGTCTCTACAACCGCTTCGGGCTCAAGCGGGTCTACTACTCCGCCTTCGTCCCGGTATCGAGCGACAACCGTCTCCCGGCGCTGGCCACCCCGCCGCTCCTGCGCGAACACCGGCTCTATCAGGCCGACTGGCTCATGCGCTACTACGGCTTCACGGCGGGCGAGATACTCGACGACCGGACGCCGTTCCTCGACGAGGAGATGGACCCGAAAAGCGCGTGGGCACTGCGCAACATCCACCTTTTCCCTATCGATATCCAGACCGCGCCGTATGAAACGCTCCTGCGGGTCCCCGGCATCGGGGTCCGGAGCGCACAGCGGATCGTCATCGCGCGGCGACATACCCGCCTCGGCTACGACGACCTCAAGAAGATCGGCGTCGTGATGAAGCGGGCGAAACATTTCCTCACCGTGGGCGGCCGGACGCTGTTGCCGGGGTCCGGTCGCCCGCTTCGCCTCATCAGACGCGACCTCATCACCCGGGCGATGCTGGGCCCAAGCCTGCAACTCAACCTCTTTGCCGCATGAGCGCTCAATATGCCTACGACGGCTCGTTCCCCGGACTGCTCTGCGCACTCTGCGCGGCGCTGACGGCCCGTGAACGGCCGCTCGACATCGTGGCCGATCGGGAACTTCAGCCGATGCTCCTCGCCCCGACCATCCCCATCACGACCGACGAAGAAAAGGCCGACCGTTTCATGGGGCGGATCGACGACACGATGGGCCGTCATGTCCGGCGCAACCTCGTCCGCACCTTTCTATCGGACACACCGGGACGCGAACTGCTCATCTACGACTATCTCTCCTTCATTCGTGAAAAAGGCCCGAACGCCGACGGCCATCTCACCCACCCCGCCGTCGCGCCGGTCCACGCCGTCGCCCGGAAGGTAACGGTCGAGGCGCACCGGCTGACCGGTATGGCCCGGTTCACCCGCGTCGCCGGGGAACTGCTCGTTGCGGTGATGGAACCGCGCCACCGGGTACTCCCGCTCATCGCGCCGCACTTCACCCGCCGCTTCCCGGTCGACCGGTGGGTCATGCTCGATGTCGGGCGCGGCACCGGGCTCTACTGGGACATGAAGGAACTGCACGAAGTGGAGTCCGGTCCCGAAACGACCCGCCTCCTCAACACGCCGCCCGATAGTGCAACGGGCGACATCTACGAAAAGATGTGGCGGCAGTATTTCAAGGATATCGCGATACCGGAGAGGAAAAATCCGCGCTGTCAGAAACGCTTCATGCCGACGCGCTATTGGAAGTATCTGACCGAGAAACGCTAGCGCGACCGTATCAGCGACGCCGCCAGACGGCCGATATCTTCGATGTTGTAGGGTTTCGGCAGGATGCCGACGAAACCGTAGCGTTCGTACTGCGCCGTCACCGGCGAATGGGAATAACCGGTCGATACCACCGCACGGACCTGCGGGTCCAACTTCTTGAGTTCGCCGATCGCCTCTTCGCCCCCCATGCCGCCCGGCACGGTGAGATCGAGAATGACCAGATCGAAGGGCTGACGCTCCTCCAGCGCGCGGCGGTAGCGTTCCAGCGCCTCGCGGCCGTCGGGAACGAGCACCGGATCATAGCCGAGATAGCGCAGCATCGAACCGATCGTCTGGCGTATCACCTCGTCGTCGTCCATCACCAGCACGCGGCCGCTCCCGGTGCGAACCTCTTCCGCGCGGCTTTCGGCGAGCGGCGCCGCGTCGGCCTCGATCGGCAGGAAAACGGTGAATGTGGTCCCCTGTCCGACGGTCGAATCGACCGTCACCACCCCGCCGTGACGCGAGAGTATCGAATAGGCGACCGCGAGCCCGAGCCCGGTGCCGTCCGGTTTGGTGGTGAAATAGGGGTCGAATATGTGCGCCAGATGTTCCGGCGCGATGCCGGGACCGGTATCGGCGACCGTCACGGCGATGTACTGGCCCGGCCCGAGCCGCCCCGCCATCTCGCCGCCCTGCGCGTTGCGGGCCCGGATCATCACCGTGCCGACCCCGTTCATTGCCTGCACCGCGTTGATGAGGAGATTGTTGAACAGTTGCATCAATTGCCCCTCGTCGGCCGTGAGCACCCGCAGATCGTCGGCGAACAAGACATCGGCCCGTATCGGAGAGCCGGCCAGAGAGAACGAAACGCACTCGTTCAAGACCTTGCGGATGTCGACCGGACGGCGGACCGGATGGCCTCCCTTGGCGAAGGTGAGCAGTTGCCCGGTCAGGTGTTTGGCGCGGATCGTCGCCTGTTCCGCCTTCGCGAGCACCTCATGCATCTTATGACCCGGATCGGCAAGATATTTAGAAAGACTGAGGCTCCCCATGATGCCGGTGAGATAATTGTTGAAATCGTGCGCGATGCCGCCGGCGAGGAGCCCCAACGACTCGATACGCTGGGCGCGCCGCGTCTCCTCCTCATACTGCCGTTTCTGCGTATTATCGCGGAAGACGAGTACGACGCCGATGATGCGGCCGTCACGGTCGCGGATCGGCGCGGCGCTGTCCTCGATGATCAACTCGCGGCCGTCGCGGGCAAGGAGCATCGTCGAATTGGCAAGTGCTTCGACCCGGCCGCTCTCCAGCACCTTCTTCACCGGATCGACCGCCGGTTTGCGCGTCCGTTCCATCACGATACGGAACACCGCGTCGAGCGGCAGGCCCACCGCGTCGGCGGAGTGCCAACCGGTCATCTGTTCGGCCGCCGCGTTGAGAAGTACGATACGCCCGTCGGTATCGGTGGTGATGACACCGTCGCCGATGCTCGCCAGCGTCACGGCGAGCCGCTCCTTCTCCTCGCTGATGGCCCGCTCGAACCGGCTCCGTTCGTCTATCATCCGGTTAGCCGATTCGGCGAGACGCGACATCTCGCTGAAATAGAAACTCTCGGGCGACATGCGGACGCTTCTGGTGGCGGCGTTCTCGAAGAACGAAAGGAATGCGTTGATAACGCGATTGACCCACTTGGTGAAGAAAACGAAGACTACGTGAACCGAAAACACGATGATGATGAGCACCGCCAGAACGGTCAACAGGTGCATCCGCACCGTGCCCCAGAGCTCTTGCCGTTTTGCCTCGACCTCCTTGTCGATATCGTCGAGGAATATCCCCGCGCCGACTATCCAACGCCATGACGGCGCTATCTCGACATAACTCAACTTGCGAAACTGCTTGGTCCAGTCGCCGCGATGCATCTTGTATTCAATGAATTCGCTTTTTTCGGCCGCCTTTTTCAGATCGTTAAATACCTTTACCCCTTCCGGATAACCCGATTGGAGCAGATCGGTGCCACGGTCGGGCCCCGAAAGCACCATGCCGTCTTCGCGCAAGATGAAGATGTAGCCGCCGTTGCCGAACGAAACACTGTTGGCCCAGTTGGCCATCTCTTCCTTTACCTCGCCGCCGCAATCGGGATGGTAGTGCTGGCCGAATTCGATGAAGCGAACGATCCGCTGAACCTCGTTTTTGATCTGCTCCTTGCGCGACTCAAGGCTCTCGTGGCGTATTCTTTCGATATCGTTCTTGAAGCCTTGATAATCGAGCAAAAAGATATAGGCGCCGAGCAGGAGGGTGAGCGCGACCATCGTGAGCATCACGGTCATGATGGTAGTACGGACGAAACTGCGCTTGAGTTCGAAAATCATCCGTCGTTCCCGCTCATCAGTACGGGGTAGTATATCCGGCGCCCCGTTTTAATGCAAATGAATTTTAAAAGACGGCGATCAGACGATGGCATACCAGCGCTTTCTGAAATAGAAGGCGAGATTCACCAACAAAATAAGCGCCGGCACCTCGATAAGCGGGCCGATGACCGCCGAGAAGGCGGCACCGTGGTTGATGCCGAAGGTGGCGACCGCAACGGCGATGGCCAGCTCGAAGTTGTTGGAGGCGGCGGTGAACGACAGCGTCGCCGACTCCTCGTAGGTCGCCCCGACCGCCTTGGACATCCAGAAGGAGACGACGAACATCACCGCGAAGTAGATGGCGAGCGGCAACGCGATGCGGACCACATCGAACGGCAGGTTGACGATATATTCGCCCTTGAGCGAGAACATGACGAGGATGGTGAACAGAAGCGCGACCAGCGTGATCGGCCCGATCTTCGGGGCGTAGACGGTGTCGAACCATTCGCGCCCCTTCGCCGCGATGAGCCCGTAACGGCTGAAAAGACCCGCGAGGAACGGAATGCCGAGGAAGATGAATACCGTGATCGCTATCTGTCCGATAGTGATGTTCACCTCCGCCCCGGCAAGCCCGAGTTTCTGCGGCAGGAAGGTGATGAAGAACCATGCGTAGACCGAAAAGAGGAGCACCTGAAAGATCGAGTTGAAGGCGACGAGCGCCGCGCAGTATTCACGGTCGCCTTTCGCGAGGTCGTTCCAGACGATGACCATCGCGATACAGCGGGCAAGGCCGATCATGATCAGCCCGATCATATATTCCGGCTTATCGGAAAGGAACAGCACCGCGAGTCCGAACATCAGCACCGGACCGACGATCCAGTTCTGGATGAGCGACAGCGCGAGCACTTTCTTGTTCTTGAGAATGTCACCCATTCGCTCGTAGCGCACTTTGGCAAGCGGCGGATACATCATCAGGATAAGCCCCACCGCGATCGGGATGGAGGTGGTGCCGTAGGAGAAGTAGTTGATGATGTCGGCGATGCCGGGATAGGCCCAGCCGGCAAGGACCCCGACCCCCATCGCGAGGAATATCCAGAGCGTCAGGTAGCGGTCGAGGAAGGCAAGGTTCTTCATGGGTGGACCCTCGTTATAACAATGTGTTGAAGAGATACCCGGTCATGATGATGCCGAGACTCACGATGGCAACGAAGATCGCCAGCAGTTTCGGCTTCAGGACGCGGCGCAGGAGGATCATCTCGGGGATCGAAAGGGCAGTCACCGCCATCATGAAAGCAAGCGCCGTCCCCATCGCCACCCCGGCGCGGCTCAGTTCGGCCACAAGCGGTATCACTCCGGCCGCATTGGCGTAGAGCGGCACCCCGGCGACGACCGCGACAAGCACCGCGAAAGGGTTGTCGCGCCCAGCGTACTGAGCAAGCGCTCCGGCCGGTATCCAGCCATGCATCAGCGCGCCGATACCGATGCCGATAAGGACGTAGAGCCATATCTTCCCGAGCACCTGCAGGGTGAACTGATACGACTCGCTGATCCGTTCGCGGAAGGTCGGCACCGTCACCTCCTGCGCCCCCACTTTTATCGTGTAGACACACTCCTCGACCCATTTCTCAAGACCGAGCCGCCCGATGATGATGCCGCTCACGATGGCGATGACCTCACCCGAAACGAGATAGATGAGCGCCACCTTGAACCCGAACATCCCATACAGCATCCCGAGCGCCACCTCGTTGACCATCGGCGCGGCGATGAGGTACGAAAAGGTGACCCCGAGCGGTATCCCCGCCTCGACGAACCCGATGAAAAGCGGCACGGCGGAGCAGGAACAGAACGGCGTCACTATGCCGAGAAGCGCCGCCGCCACATGGGCGCCCCAAAGACCCTCTTTTTTCGCCGCGAGAATGCGCCGCGTCCGTTCCGGCGGGAAAAAGGTGCGGATGAAGGTGATCGCGAAGATGATGACGATAAGGAGCAATAGTATCTTGACCGTATCGAACAGGAAGAAATCTATCGCCGCGGCCACCGGTGTACCGCGCTCCATACCAGCGAGATCGTAGACCAAAAGGTCGACGATATATTGCCACCAGCCGAACATCGCCTATCCTCCGATCGCCGTCAATTGAACGCCGAAGACATGAACCAGTGTCAGATAGACGCCGACCACGATGATGATGACGCCGAAGGCTATCCGTATCGGCTTTTCCCAACGGGTAACGGCGTTGAAGGCGGTCGCGAGCGCCGTACTGCCCAGCGACAGGGCGACGGCGAAGGCGATGACCGGGAGCGCCGTCCCGATGCCGTAGATGAGCGGCAGGGCGACCGGCGATGACTGCTGTATCGCCAGCGGTATGAGCGATCCGAAAAAGAGCGCCGCCGAAACGGGGCAGAGGGCGAGGGCGAACAGGAAGCCCATCAGCACCGCGCCGGCAAGGCCAAATTTGGAGAAATCGCGCTGGGTCTTGCTCCCGGGAAGGTTCACCGAGATAAGTTCGACGAGGAACAGCCCGACAATAATAAGGAGCGGCCCCAAGAGTTTCGGCATATAGATCTGGAGCCAGATCGACACCTTCGGTATCGAAAGGATGCTCTGCACCACGATGAAGGCGATCGCCACATAGGCGACCATCCGGCCGATGGTGTAGAGGGCCGCAGATAGAAAGACCGACCGTTTATCGCCGAGGGTCCGCGAGATGTAGGACACCGCCGCGATGTTGGTGGCGAGCGGACAGGGGCTTACCGAGGTAAGGATGCCGAGCCACAATGCCCCGATGATGGCCGCAACGGTCATAGGCCGTTCTCCGCGCGGAACCTCTGTATCTCTTCGGCGATATACAGTTTGAAGCGCATTTCGTCATTCTTCAACGACCAGATATCCTCGAGGTCTTTCCACGCGACCTCGTTGCCCCCCTTCACCGCCGAGAGAATGACCTGTTTGGTGTAGAGTTTATAGTCGTCGATGAAATGTTCATTGGCCGGCTCCTCGTAGTTCACCATCTGCCACCGGATGGCTCCGCTTTTTTGTTCGGCCGCGAACTGTTCGTTGAGCGTTTCGTGCGTCAGTCGCTCGATGGTAAGGCACGAATGACAGCGGAACGAGGTGTGGAAGTAGTAGACCACCAGCCCATCGGAGGCGGCTGTTACGCCCTGCGCCTCCAGTGCCGATGTCGCTCTTTTCGTGGGATCGCCGCCTATGACGGCATAGACGATACCCGCCGCCGCGAACAGGGCCAACAGTATTGTCACTATCTTCTTTGCGTTCATCGCCTTCTTCCTCAAGCCAGAAGTTTCTTTATCTCGGCGACCGGCGGCACCTTCCCCGCCACCTTCAGAACGCCGTCAACGACGAGCGCCGGGGTCATCATCACCCCGAACGAAAGGATGTCGTTGATGTCGGTCACCTTGATCAGTTCGTACTCGATACCGAGTTCCTGTGCTGCTGTCTCGGTCATTTGCGCCAGTTGTTTGCATTTGGGACAACCGGTCCCGAGCACCTGCAATTTCTTCATTGTCGCCTCCGTATCAAAGCGTTATGTGCACTTGCACAGCGGCGAGGCGCCTTTCTTGGCAAGCCACCCCTGTAGTTTCTTTTTCAGCGCCGCGTAGGCTTTGCCGCCGAAATGTTCCTGTACGCTCTTCACGATGCCCGCTTCGAGCGGTGTCATGTCGGGCGACAGCCGGTAATAGACCCACACCGCCTCGCGCCGGTCCTCAAGGATCCCCGCCTGCGTCAGATACCGCAGATGGCGCGACGCTTTCGATTGGGTGAGATCGAGCACCGTCAGGATGTCGCAGACGCACAATTCCTCCTCCCACGAGAGGAGCGCGAGGATGGCAAGCCGCGTATCGTCGGCCAGCGCCTTAAAAAACCGTGCTTCTTTTTTCATGGTCGCCTCGTTGTCAAATAACCGCTTATGCGAGTATATGAAGACAAAAAGCGAAGTCAAGAATAAGATTCAGTAACTCAAAACACGAGGGGTTTAGCCGCAGCAAGCCTCTTTGCCGGTGATGCGCGACCGGATGAGGGCGTAGGCGCAACCGACACCGGCTTGAACCGTTATCGCGTCGGCCGGACAGTTCTTCTGACAGGCGCCGCACTCCATGCAGGCGCCGCGGTCGACGATCGCCGCTTTTTTATCGTTCATCGCGAAGACGCGGTGCGGGCAGACCTCGGCGCACCGGCCGCAACCGATGCACTTTGCGGTGTCGAGCTGGAGCGTCACCACCGATTCGAGATATCTCATGAGAGCCACCCCCGCGCCATATCGACGATGTAGAGAATGACGCCGACCGCGAACCAGACGAGGAGCGGCCAAGTGAACCAGCGTATTTCTGCCTTGACCCCCGACGGCGAAGTGAAGGCGGTCGAGCCGGTGAAATTGAAGGCGAGATAGGCGGTGACCGGCGGCAGGAGCGTCAGATGGCGCGCCGCCGTGAGGAGATCGGCCGGAAAGAGGGCTATCATGAGGAGCGCCCACAGGATGCCGCCCGCGAGACCCTTGAGGACGAACGGGCGGAACGGGAAGAGCGGCAACGCGATCGGTACGACGACCGTTCCCATGACGACCGCGCCCAAAAGCGGCAGGACGGCGCCCCAGAAGGTCGCCGCGTGGAGCGCCCAGAGCCAGAGCCCCGCCGCGAGCGCAATGAGCAGGAGCGGCCATGCCATCACCAGTTCTATCGGCACGACGGCGATCCGGTCGGCGATGTCGAACCGGACGCGACGCATATCGTCATTCGCCCGCATATCGGCGGCGAGGAACGGGCGGAGGTCCGCTATCCGCACCGGACCGTAGACGACATCAAATCCGGTCAACTGTTTCACGCGGTGGGCCGAGACGCCCGGCGCCCCCAGTTGCGGCACGATGAGGCGACGATGCTTCACGATCTTATCAAGACGCGCCTCTTTCACCATCCGCGCTATCTCGCCGGTGCCGAAGGTCCCTTTCCCGGCGGCGCACCAGACATTGATGCCGCGCGTATCGATAACAAGCACCCAGAGATCGAGCCCGGCGCAGGCGTCGCGGACCGTGTCGACGGTGAGCGTGTAGTTGGCGGTGACGATGACGGGGCTTTCGGGGGTCGGGGACCCGATGCGGTAGAGGGCCGGTTCGGTGCGATACTGACGCCGCCGCCAGCCGAGCCGGACCAGCAGATGGCCCAGCCGGTCGCGGGTCGAAAGGGTCGTCGTGATTTTTTGGGGCGCGCCCGGAAGAGTTATGGCCGCTATTTTCAGCATCGTCGCTCCCTTTCTCATCGAGGGTCACGGCGTCTCAAGTCGCCGCCTCTGCGAGTATGTGAGGTCGGCGACCGAAGTCAAGAAGATGTTGCGAACCATGACGCCGGAGAATGGGGAACTCTATATTTTTACAAACAATAACGGGCGACTAATCGGCTCTTGCCATCTCCGTCGCTAAAAAATATTCATCCGTTTCGTCATTCCGGCATTTTTTTTTTGAAAAATGCTTTTTATGTGTTATGGTGCATAAAATGTTTTTTTCCATATATAGGGGAGCGCATCATGAAGAAATTTTTCGTTATCGTGCTTGTCGCGTGTCTTCCGCTCGTCTGGGGTTGCGGCGACGGCAAGAGTGAGATCCAGAAGAAGATCGAAGCCGAAGCGGTCAAACAGGCCGAGATGAAAAAGGCGGAAGAGGCTAAAAAAGCCGCGACGGCCGAAGATGCCAAGAAAAAGAAATACATGGACGAAGACGCGAAGCCGTTGCCGCCCATCCTCGAAGCGGCCACCAAGAAAGACTGGGGCAAGGCAAAGGAACTGCTTTCCACCGGCACCGGCGTCGACACCAAGGACGAACGGGGCCGCACCATCCTGATGCTCGCCGCCGCGCAGAACAATCAGGAGATATTCGATATGCTCATCGCCAAGAACGCCGACCCGAACGCGAAATCGCTTGAAGGCGAGACGCCGCTCCTGATGGCCGCCAAGGCAGGCAACAAGGCGATGGTCGACTTCCTCGTTGAAAAAGGCGCCGATCCGATGGCGAAGGATAATTTCGGCCGTACGACCCTCATGTACGCCGCCGCCTCGGGCAATGTGGAACTCGTGAAGTTCTTCCTCGCCAAAGGTGTCGAGGTGAACGCGCTCGACAAATACAACCAGAATGCACTCGTCTTCGCGGTTCGCGAGAACAAGACCGACGCCGCCAAGTTCCTGCTGGGCAAAGGGGCGCAGGTCAATATCGTAAAGCCGATGACCGAAGAAGAAAAAAAGGCGTTCGAAGAGGCGAAGAAGAAGGCCGAAAAGGAGCGCAAGATAAAAGAGGCGGTCCTGAACCAGACCGAAGAGAAACGGGAAAAAACGGTCCTCTTCTGGGCGGTCCAGCACGGCAACCTCGAACTGGTGAAACTGCTCGTCGCCAAAGGTGCCCCGGTCCTCGTGAAGGATGTGAAAAAACGGGTCGAGACCATCATCTACGAGACCGGCAAGGGCGACATCGAGAAGACCGAGGAAGTGATCGACGAGACCATCCGCACCGCCTATGAGCGCGGTCAGAAGAATCTGCTCATGTATGCCGCCGAGGGTGGCTATCTTGAGATCATGAAATTCCTCGTCTCGAAGGGCGCGTTGCTTGAGGACACCGACGGCGAAACGGTCCGCAACCCCTTCTTCTATGTCGTCGCCCAGCCGAAGGGCGATGCCGAAAAAGAACAGCGGCTCGCCGAGGTCGCCCAATACCTCCTAAAAGAGGGAGTGAAGACCTACAAGCATAAACGACGTCTTTCCAAGCAGGAGATCATGCAGGAACGGGCCAAACAGAAGAATAAGACGTGGTGGGACAAGAACCTCCAGAAGGTCCAGTGGAAGATAACCGACCGCAAGAAGATCGATGTCGAAGAGTACGATTACGAGGGCTGGTCGATACTTACCCTCGCGGTCATGAACGACCACTTCCCGGTCTTCAAAGTGCTCATCGACAACGGTGTGCAGGTCAACCGCAAGGAACGCAAGTTCGGCAAGACGGCCCTCATGTATGCCCGCGCCGTCAAGAATGCCGAGATGGAAAAGATCCTCCTTGAGAAGGGCGCGAAGGAAGGCGTCGTATTCGACGTCGACGAAGAGGCGCGTCAGGAGCGGATCAAGAAGGAGCTTGAGGAAGACATCAAGGCGGGGAAACTCTGAACGCCATGAAATTCCGCACTACCGTCCGTCCCGACGATCCGCAGCGCATCCGCGATATCGTCACTTCGACCGGCTTCTTCTACGACCATGAGATAGAGGTCGCGGTCGAGTTGTGCGAAGAGAATCTCGCGCAGGGCGAGGAGAAGAGCGGCTACTTCTTCGTCTTCGCCGACGACGACGACGGCCGCACGCTCGGCTACGCCTGCTACGGCGAGATAGCCTGCACCCGTCAGCGGTACGACCTTTACTGGATGGGCGTCCACGCCGATGCGCGCGGCAAAGGCATCGGCAAACAGCTCATGAAGGAGACCGACAAGGCGATAGCGGCGCGCGGCGGCGAGATCGTCTACATCGAGACCAGTTCGCGCGAAAAGTACCTGCCGACGCGTGAATTCTATATCGCCACCGGCTGTGTGAAGGAGGCCGAACTCAAGGACTTCTACGACAACGGCGACAACAAGGTCATCTACACCCGCCGCGTCCGCTAGACTTTTTTCTTCCGCAAGTTCTCGTAGGCTTTCCGCACCGTGTCGGCGCCGTACTGCCGCTCGAGGCGGCGGATGGTGAAGTGCGCCTCGGCCAGTTCCTGATAGTGGTCCATGAACAGCGCGTTGAGGACCGCGCCGCTGGTCGCCCCGGCGACCGGCACCACGCGGGTCGCGGCGACGCGGGCGAGATCCTTGCCGAACTTCGCCGATATCTTCGAAAGCACTCCGCGGAAGGCGGCGCCGGCCAGACGGCCGCTCCCCTTCCCCAGTTCGTCGGCGGCCCGTTTGAGAACGCCGTGCAGTGCGATGCGGGCGGTGTAATAGGTCGATCCGAGCGCCTCGGGAGCAACCCCGATACCGGTCAGCGCGAAGACCTCGAGGCAGGCGAGCCGGGTGGCCGGATCGTTCAGGTCCTCGCCGTTGCGGCGCGCTATCTCGGCGATGCGCCGGAGCATGATGACGGTGGTGATGGGCAGTTCGGCGATGAGTCCGGGCAGTCCCGTGACGCCGCCCGCCGCCCCCGACACGGCGACCGCCGCCTTGTGAATATGGCGCGCGACCGGTCCTTCGGCCGCCTCCCCCTCCTTGCCGAGCGTCCGGACCGCGAGGGCGAGCGCCGTATCGAGCGCCGGACCGACCGCCTTTTCGATAAGTCCGACCACCGCGCCGGGAAGCATCCGCATCCCGCGGTCGGTCGCCCCGAAGGTGAGTTTCGAGAGTTTCGCCGCGAAGGTGCTCTCTTCGAGCGCAGTAAATGCTTTTTTGAGTTCGGCGCGGGCCGCAGGGGAGAACCGCTTCTTCGGGGCCACCGCCGTCATCGGGCTGTGTCCCGTACCACATCGGCCATCGAGAAGAGTCCCGGGCCGCCCTTCCGGGCGATCAGCCAAACGAGCGCCTGCACCGCGCCGGCGGCGAATATCTCGCGGCTGTGGGCACGGTGGGTCAGCTCTATCCGTTCGCCGTCGCCGAAGAAAGTAATGGTATGCTCGCCGACAACATCACCGCCGCGTAGCGCGTGAATATCGATATCCTTCGTCTGCCGTTCGGCCGCGATGATCTCGCCTAAACGGAGCGCCGTGCCCGAGGGAGCATCCTTCTTGCGGTTGTGATGTGTCTCGACGATCCCCACATCCATGTGAGCCGTGAGCCGCGCGAGCCGGGGCAATATCTCGGCCAGCGCCGCCACACCGTAGCTCATGTTGGCGCTATGGAACACCGGTATCTTTTTCGCCGCCGTCATCATGAGGACACGGTCGGCGTCGGTGAGTCCGGTCGTACCGGAAAGGAACGGTATCCCGGCGGCAAGTGCAGCGGCGAGCGCCTGTCGGAAACTCTCGGGCGATCCGAAATCGACCACCGCGGCGCACGCGGCCACGGCGGGGTCATCGACCGTCGTGACCATGACGCCCGTCGGCGCCATGTCGCAGGCGACACCGTGATCCTTGCCCTGTGCCGGATGCCCCGATGATTCGATCGGCAACAAGGCGAACCCCGCACCGGCGAACCTCACGGCCAGCGCCCGGCCCATGCGTCCGCAGGCGCCGATGAGCGCTATCCGACGGGTATTGTTATTCGCCATAGCCGTATATCTCCTCTTTCAGACTGCGCGACATCAGCGGCGCGATCGCCTCCTTGGCGCTCATTCCTTCGTGCAGGACACGGTACACCGATTCGACGATAGGCATCGGCACCTCGTGTTTCTGCGCCAGCTGGTAGGCCGAAATGCTGGTCGGCACCCCTTCGGCGACCATCGTCATGCCGCCGAGAATGTCCGACAGCTTCTCGCCGCGGCCGATCCGGATACCCACCTGCCGGTTGCGCGACAACTCGCCGGTGCAGGTGAGAATAAGGTCGCCGAGTCCCGACAGTCCCGATATGGTGAACGGGTTCGCGCCGATCTTGACCGCCAGACGGGTCATTTCGGCGATGGCGCGGGTCATGAGGGCCGACTGCGAATTGCGGCCGAGCTTCATACCTTCAATGATGCCCACGCCGATAGCGATGACATTCTTTATCGCGCCGCCGACCTGCACCCCGATAACGTCGGGCGATCGGTAGACGCGGAAATAGGGCAATGCAAAGAGTTGCTGAATGAACTGTGCCCCGTCGGGATGGAGTCCCGCGACGACAGCCGCCGACGGCATTTTCTGTCCGAGTTCTCGCGCGAAGGTCGGACCCGACAGGATGAAGATGTTGTGATGCATGCTCTCGAGGACGCATTCCTCGGCCACCTGATGCATCAGTTTGAGCGTTCCGTTCTCTATCCCTTTCGAGGCGATGACCAGTTGACTGCCGCGCAGAAATCGGTACGACACCTTCGAGAGAACGCCGCGCATGTGCTGGGCCGGGGTCGCCACGACAACGACATCGCGCCCCGCGACCGCCTCCTCGGGATCAGCGGTCGCCACAAGCGTCGGGTGCAGGGCGATGCCGGGAAGAAAGATATCATTTTCGTGTTTACCGTTGATGCTCGCCGCCACTTCGGGTTCGCGGCACCAGATCAGGACCTCTTCGCCCTTCTCGGCGAGCATCGAGGCGATGACGCTACCCCAACTGCCGCCGCCGAGGACACCGATACGCATACCCATCGTCGACTCCCGTTTATGATATTGGTCAGACTCTGAATTTCTCTACATCCCGGCGCAGGCGATCGGTATGGGTCGCCATCTCCTGCGACGTAGCCGCCATCTCCTCGATGAACGCGGCATTGGTGTTCATCGTGTCGCGGATACCGTTAACGGCCCGATCGACATCAGCCACTCCGTCGGTATTCTTTTTAAGCTCGGCGGCGACCGAACGTATCTGTTCAACGATGCGGCGGAATTCCTCCAGTATCTCGATGAATACGTCGCTCGAGTTCTTCACGAGCGCCGCACCGGTCTCTATCTTGCGCCCGGTGTTGCCGATGAGCGATTTTATCTCGCTGGCCGCCTCGCCCGACTTTTGAGAAAGCGCCCGCACCTCTTCGGCGACCACCCCGAAGCCCTTGCCGTACTCTCCGGCGCGGGCCGCTTCGATGGCGGCGTTAAGGGCGAGCAGGTTGGTCTGGAATGCGATCTCGTTGACCACCTCGGTAACGCTCTGTATCTTGTCGGAAGCGGTCTGGATATCACGCATCGAATCGAGCGCCTGCTGCAGGAGCCGCGCCGATGAATCCGATTTCTCGGAAAGGGTCATGATGACCCCGGAAAGCACACCCATGCTCCGTTCCGTATCCGAAAGATGTCGCGATATTTCGGTCAGACGGCTCGATATGTCGTCGATATAGACCGATACGTCGGAGATGCGGGCAGACGAATCGCTGGTCCCTTCGGATATGGTGGAGGATATGCCGGCGAGATCCTCCGCCGCAAGTTTGACCCCCGCCACAATGGAGCGAAGATTGCCGAGAAACTCGTTGAGGCTACGCGTCATCTGACCGATCTCGTCACCCGAAAGCACCTCAAGCGTCACGGTCAGATCACCCCCGCGATCAGCCAATTCGTGCAACTTCCGTTCGGTCGCCACTATAGGCCGAACCGAGGTCCGCATCAGCCACATGAGCATGAGAAAGACCACCGCGAACGCTAATATTGAAACGCCGAAAAGCAACACCGTCAGCAAACTCCCCTGTCGCTCCTTGGTCTCCTTTATCTCACGCAAGGCATCGATGTCGCGCATGACCCGTTCCGAGAACATTGCCTCGAGTTCGCCGTAAATATCGCCGAGTCGTTCCTTGAAAAGGGCGGCAAACTTCAGATTGCGGTCGCCGATCTCCTGCAGTCCTTCGCGACCATCATCGATCGCGTCCAGCAGGTCGCGATATCGTTCCTGCAGGACCGCCTTGTCGCCGCGTTCATCGGCCTTTGCCGCCGCCGCTATCGCTTCGCGGATCGGCTCCAAATGGGCGCGGATCTCTTGGGGATACTCCCCCTGCTTGCGCTCGTTGAGCATCCACGCATAGAAAGAACTTTTCCGGATATCGACCGCTGTCCGTCCTTGTTTCAGCGCCGAAAGTTCATGGTCGAATTCACCGTAGGCATCGGCGAGAGACTCCCCCAGCGAAAGATCGAACTGCACAAATTTATTATTGATGTCGCGCGCCTTTTCCAGATACTCGCGCCATAATTTTTCGTAGTAATCACAACCCTTTACGTCGCCACAATCTTTCGACGCCTTGAGCCAGCGGGTAAGGGCGCTCTTTTCCGGATCGGTTTCGACGCGCCGCTTGAGGCCATCCATTATTTGGAGCGATAAGGTGTTATGGATAAGAGCCAACTCGGCTTTGTTCTCCAGAACACCGCTGGATCCTTTGAGCGCCTCGAACAGCACCTCGGAGGCGCGCTCATAACTGCGGAAACCGGCATAGGCGGTAAAACCGATGGCCACTAGCCCCACGAGAACGACCACGATGGTCAGCGAAAATTTTCCCTTCAAACGCATCCGGGCGAATGTGAGTTCGGGCAAGCGCATCGTTCTCCGAGAAACCGTGCCAACAAAATTCAGAAGTAGTGTAACGAAGCGACGATTTTTCGCAACTAAAAAATTGTTGCAAATTCGGTTTTTTCCGCTAGTATGCTCCTTCGTAACTTTCTTGAGGGAGCTATCATGGCCCGCGTCACCGTAGAAGATTGCTTGGCGAGCATCCCGAACCGGCTGGAACTCATCATCCTCGCGGCTAAACGGACCCGCCAACTCCTCGACAAGGCACAGACACTATTACCCAACACCAAGGACAACAAAGAACCGATCATCGCCCTTCGAGAGATCGCGGCCGGCAAGATCGTGCTGAAACGGGTCGAAGCAAAGCCCAAGCGTCCTCATTTCCGGCGCCGCCGCATCGGCAAATATTCCGGCGCGCAGGACTGATGTCGATATTCCCCGGCTTCAACACCAATATCCGCCACAAAAATAAAATATTTCATATTCAGACCGAGGTTCTCTCGACGGGCGACAAACATGCCATTTCCACGCTCGTTTACCTCGAGGGACGCATTTTCCATTCGGTGAAAAGCCTCCTGAAAGCGACCGAAGCACTCCATCGGGAGACCGCCGGTCTAGCGATCGTTAAACAACACAAAGAAGCGATTAAGAAACTTATCTCCAACCAACTCTCCACCGCAGATACGGCGGCAACGCCAAAGGGAACATTGACCATCGTCGATTTTCTCGAACTGTACCAAGAAAAAAAGTTTTTTTCGGCAACGGATATTAAAACAACGAACCTGCGTTCTCTCATCGCCGATCTTATGGTAGAATATCAACAATAATAGAATGTTAAAGGACTTTTAAGCTTTGTTTCGACATAAGAAAAAAAATTTGTTGACTCACATTACCATATGTGCTATGCATGACACGAAGTTTGGTGAATTACTGGATAAAAAGCGGGTGTAACATGAACTACGGCGTGAAAATCGTTGCAATGTTGGTCGTGGTCGCCTTCTTCTCGAATCTATGCGCGCAGGACAAAACGGCGGCCCCCGGCGGCGTCAACCTGAAGGTAGGCGAGAACTTCTACTTTGAAGGTAAAGTGGAACAGAAGGACGACGATCAAAAAGAGGCCTCTATGGCCGAGATCAAACGTGTTCCTTTTTATGAGACCACTTGGTTCATCGCCGTGGTGAGCATCGTCGTCATCGCCGGCGCCGGCACCGGCATCTATTTCGCCACCAAGACCGAGCCGCCGGAAGGCAATGTGCTCGTCTGGGACAGCGCAAAAAAATAATAGTGGCATCGTAAGGAGGGAATCTCATGAGAATAGTAAACGCTATCGTCCTCTTCAGCGTTGCGATGCTTGCGTTCGCGTGCGCTCAAAAAGATACCGGCAATTTCAAGATCAATCTCAAATTGCCCGAAAACATCATCAACAACTGTGCGACCGACTGGAAATACGAAGACTTCGTTGATGATTTCTGTATCGTCAAGAACGACTCGATCGAACTGACCGTTTTCTCGACCGACAAGATGAGCAATCCCTATGTGCTCGACGAGACCAAGATATTCCCGGTCACCGGCCAGACCTCGGGTGACACCGAATTCAGTCGCTCCCTGCGCACCAACCGCTATTATAAGTTCTTCGTCAAGATCACCAACGAACGTGAGAAGGTCAAACTGACCGGCGGCGTCGAGGGCATCTATTACGAGGAAACGAAGAATTTCGAGGTCAACATCTTCCTCGGCTTGGCCGGCGACTTCGTCCGCTTGGTCAGCGATCAGAACGAAAAAAGCTCGCTCGAGACCTACATACCCGAAGACGAGGGTTCATCCGGCGCCCGCGCGGCCGTTTTCAAGGATGGGCGAGTGTTCCTTGCGGGCGGCGCGGTGTTTAATTCGAACGGCGACGAGATCTTTGAAAAGAGCACCAACTTCATCAGCACGAAGGACTTGAAGGTTGAAAAAGGCCCCTCCCTGAAGGAAGCGGTCAAGGATCATGTGGTTGCCCTTCTCGACGCGACCGGCTCAAACACCGGGAAGATGGTCATCGCCTTCGGCGCTACTCAGAACGGTTATAATAATAAGGTTTACCTCTTCGATCCCGACAAGAACTCCATAGAAACCAAAGGGGGATCCTTCACGGGAGGAGCGCATGCACGCGCCCTGACCATCGGTGGAGAAGTATATATCTCCGGCGGCTGTGATGCCGGCGCCGCATCTCCGCAGGTAATAAAGATCGATAAAGCTGGAAATGCGTCGATATGGCAGACCATGAAACAGGGCCGCTGTCTTCACGGAATGGTCGATGTTTCTTATAAAGACGGCGAAGGCGTGTTGCATCCTGCGATATTGGTCTTCGGCGGCGCAAAGAAGAATATCTTCGACAGCACCAATAGAGACCTTATCGGGTACAATGGGGAATCATTCGCCGAGATCATCGACGAATCGGGGGTGGCCGACATCGCCATTGCCGGCGTCGGTTGCCAGACCTCCGGCGACCAGACCCTCTGCTTCACCCTGGCGGGACATGCCGCTACGCGCATAACATGGGACGATGCAAACAAAGGCCCGACCGCCGATGTGGTAGCCGTTGCGTCGGCAGGCTTTATTCAGTCGGCCAACGATGCGGATCTTACCCTCAGCCTGAACAACTATGTCATCCGCGGTGTCGGCGACAGCACGAAACCCAGAGAACTTGCGTGGACCCTCAACTCGTACGGCACATCCATTAAGTGTGCGTATGCCGACATGGCGCCTATCAGTTCCCCGGAAAGCTTCCCGGTACAGTATGCCGCGCTCAACTGCGGGACCGGTGATTCTGTTGCACGCTCTTACGACAAGCGCGTGGAACAACAGGTATATGTCATCGAGGTGCGCGCCGCGCCCAAAACGGGTAGCGATGGATTCGATCTGGTCGCCTCCGCCCGCGCGGGCATAACCGGCGCATCGACCGACATCAACAATCCGGGCCTGTTCCTCGACGGACCGGTCGCGGTGAATCATTTCGGTCAAGCATTCCTTTTCGGCACCCGCTATGTTTACCTCGTGAGCGGATTCTCTTACGGCACCTATTGACCCTTTTCCCGTTTTTACCTCCGCCATATCTTTTCTATTGACACGTATGTCATATTCCGTATAACTGCCTCGTTCTTTTGCATGAGGCACGATGCGCGGCTTCCATATCCATACCTTCGGCTGTCAAATGAACGAGTATGACTCCGAACGTGTTGCCGGCTTACTCGTTGCCCGCGGCTGGCACACGGTCGCCTCTCCGGAGGAAGCCGACCTGCTCATCATCAATACCTGTTCGGTGCGTGAAAAACCGCTTCAGAAGGTATTCAGTTATGCCGGTCGCTTTATTCCGGCGCGCAAGGATCGTTCTTTGCGCATATTCGTGATGGGCTGCGTCGCACAGCAACTGGGGACGGAGATGCTGGAGCGCGCCCCCTACATCGACGGTGTTTTCGGCCCCGGTCACGAATCAATGATCCCCGATGCGGCCGAAGGAAGTACTTTTCCGGTCGTTCTGAATGAGCCGACAGCATTGGCAGAACGGGAACTTTTCCCCTCCCAGTACGACACCCTTTGGAAAGGTTCATTCTCGGCGCCGGTCACCGTGATGCATGGTTGTGATAACTACTGCAGTTACTGCATCGTTCCCTATGTCCGGGGAACGGAGGTAAGTCGCAGTGCTGATGAGATATTGCGAGAGATAGGCGCCCTTGCAACACGCGGCATCCGAGAGGTGACGCTCCTCGGTCAGAATGTCAATAGCTACCGTGATCCCGACAACGGTCTGGATTTTTCCGGACTACTCTATCTTGTGGCTGAACGATCAGGGCTTTCCCGTATCCGTTTCGTGACCAGCCATCCACGCGACTTCACTCGGTCACTCGCCGAAACATTTTCCCGCATACCGACGCTCATGCCCTACCTGCACCTTCCGGCACAAGCAGGCAGCGATCGTATTCTCGCTCTCATGAACCGCGGCTACACCACCGCGCAGTATCTTGAGAAGATAGCCCTCGCACGCGAAACCTGCCCCGACATATCGCTTTCGGGAGATTTCATCGTCGGCTTTCCCGGCGAGACCGCGGATGAGTTCGCGGCGACGATATCACTGATAGAAGCGGTTCGCTACGACACCCTTTTTGCCTTTGTCTATTCTCCACGGCCCGGCACAAAAGCGGCGGCATTTCCCGAAACACTAACCGAAGTCGAAAAACTTGACCGGCTCAACCATCTTCTTACTATGCAGCGGATGATTATGGGGAAGACCCGAAAGCGATTCCTCGGCAGGAACGTCACGGTTCTCGTCGAATCGCCCAGCCCACGGGGGGACACCGTCATGGGACGCAGTGAACATAACCAGATAGTCCATATCGCCGGCGCCGGTCAGACCGACATCGGCTCGTTCGTGCCGGTGCGCGTCACCGAGATCCTTGAGAACACCCTGAGAGGTATCCGTATATGAAAAAGTATATTGCCATGCGGGCCGTCGGCTTGACGATCGATGCCGAACTTAAATTCCCCTTGCTCATGCTGAAAAACGATCTTACCGGCCGAGTATTCCCCCTATCGCTTGACGCCGCGGAAAAGAATTTTCTGCTGAACACCCTGATAAACCGCTGCAATCTCCATGCCGGACTTCTCAAACGGCTTCTCGAACAATGTCACCTGCGTATCACCCGGATAGTACTTGAAGAGAACGTATCCGGCGAATTGACCGTTCAGGCGGTTCTCCGCGCGCATCGTCGCGTCGAAACGGTTTATCTCTCTCCGAAAGAGGGGGTTCTGCTGGCCATGGAATTCAATGTGCCGGTACAGGTCGCCGAGTATCTCCTTGAACAACCGAAATACTACCGGCGACCGCTGCCTCCCGAAATGAAGGAACGACCCGCCGACGCGGTGGTTGCCGATCCTTGGTTCTCCGAGGAGGAAATGCTCCCCGCCGAAAAAGAAGAGACCCTTCAGTGACGACATGATACAAATACGGCGGCAGGCATCACCTCATGATTTCGTTATCGATATCGCGCCGTTGGTCGATGTGCTTTTTACCCTTCTCATCTTCTTCTCTCTTACCAGTTCCTTCCTCCACGAATCGGGCATCAAGATAAACCTCCCCGAGGCAAGCGCCAGCGGTACCGTCGAAAATGTCCGCCGTCTTGAGGTCGTCATCCCCGCCGAAGGCCCCCTGCGGGTGAACGATGTCGCGACCGACCCCGGAATGCTTAAGGAACTCCTCGGAAAAATTGACACTGCCGAGCGCGAAGGCTATGTTGTTATCGTGAAAGGGGACACCGCCGCATCACACGGGAAAGTAACGACGGTACTCGATACGGTGAAAGGGATGGGGTTTAAGAACATCGCCATTGCGACCCGGAGCAAGCATTGAATCGTTGGTATCTCACGATCCTTATAGCCTTGTTCACCGTGATCACCGGATTGGTTGCCGCTGATATTTACCGCATACGGAGCGAAATATCACGAAATCGGGATGTCCTCGACCGCTTAGCCGCCGAGCATATCGCCTCGGAGCGGCGCATGCAAGAACTGGAGGAGCGGATCGAACGTCTGAAAAATGGCCGGCGCGCGGTCGAGACCATAGCGCTTACGAAATACCGCATGCTCCGGCCCGATCAGTACATACTCCATGATACGGCTGATTAGGTCCCTTCCCTTCCTCTATACGATGCCGCTGGGCTTCGTCTGGCTGTCATATTATTTTCGCCAGTCGCTTTCGGCGCAGATCATCATCTGGGGCCTATTCGCCGCCCTTCAGTGCTATTTCTTCCTTGTCGAGAAAATAGCGCTCGCGATCCCCTCTTTTCTCCCCGTAATGATCTATATCGTCGATTTCATCATCTGGGGGAATAGCTCTCCGCTTATCTCGATCCTCTTCATAGCGCTCCCCATCGTCTTAGCGCGCCGCCCCGCACATTATCCGTGGTACGCGGTGCTTGCACTGCTTTCGCTGATCATTCCCGGCAGATTCGATGATGCACGCCAATTCACCCTCTATGTGCTTTTCATCATTGCTACCGCTCTGGTGTATTTCTTCAGCCGCGAGGACCTGCTGCGCCGTATATTCGGAGAGAATGAACGGACTGTGGTCAAGCGGGACCGGGAGGGAGCCCGCCACGCCGTCGAAGATCCGCACCTAGCTCTTCTCAAATACATTGAACGAATGCGCGTCTGGAACAAGGTCCCGATCGCCGTCAGGGTGGTCGAGTTGCGCGAAGAAGAGGGCTTCATCGTCGGCACGAACAACCTTTTCCGACTTACCGGGCTCCTCCTTCTCGCCATCAAGAACCGTTGCACCATACCGTGCAATTCGCTTCTCGAAGAAAAAGAGCATCTGCCGCTCCTTCCCGAATACAATAAACGGGTCTATTTTCCGGTGGGTCTGTTCGAAAGCGACCCTGCACTCTCAACGCCCGAGTATGTCGTAGTGATCGACGCCTTTTACGAAGGCGATAAACAGGTGCTGGTCGACACCCTTCTGCCGCTTCGTGATGATGTGATCGAATTACTCCGCATGGCGGCCACCTTCGAACGGATACTGACCGAACGTAAACGGCAGGAGAAACTGTTCCGCGGCGCCCGCGAGATGCTCGATTCCTTCAGCCGCGAACGGCTCTTCAACTCTTCGGCGTGGTCGGTGCTCAATTTCGTGCCCGACGCCGCGACGGTGCTCATCACCGAATACCGTGACGGCGAACACAAGGGGAGCGTCTATCGAATGCACGAGGAGAACGGCGAACCGCTCTCGCTGGAGAAGATCGCCCCGATAACGGCCGACGAGATACACGACGCCGGATCGATACAGGCGATGATGATCGAGGGCAAGGTCGGCAAGATGAGCGAGATACGCGACATCGACAAGCGGCGCGACAAGAACCAGCTCTTCTCCGAACCGCAGTTCGCCGACCTCAACCGTCACTCGCAGATGCTCACGTTCCTCCTTCAACATAAGGATGCACCCCAAGGGACCATATCGGTCTTCCTCGACTCCGACCGCGCGGTCGAACCGCAGACCAAAAGCGACCTTTCGCTTCTTTCGCGCATCCTTTCGTCGGCGCTCAACAACATCGAGATGTACGAAACGGTGCAGAATCTGTCGAACATCGACGGACTCACCGGCCTCTACAACCGCCGCTACCTGCAGGAACGGATCACGAACATGACCAGCGAAGCGTCGCGTTCCGGGATGCCGCTGGCGGTCATCATGCTCGACATCGACCATTTCAAGAAGGTCAACGACCGCTACGGCCACAAAGCAGGCGACGATGTGATACGGTTCCTTTCCCGCGTGGTGAAGAACTCCATCCGCAAGGTCGATGTCGCGGCGCGCTACGGCGGCGAGGAATTCTTCATCCTTCTGCACAACACCACCCACGACGGCGCGCTGAAAGTTGCCGAGAAGATCCGAGAGATCGTGCAATGCTCCGTCATACCGGCCGACGGCAACCAACTGAACATCACCTCCAGCTTCGGCGTATCTTCGTTCCCCGATCTGGCCCAGAACGCCGGGGATCTGGTCAAATCGGCCGACGACGCCCTCTACGAATCGAAAGAGACCGGCCGCAACCGCGTCACGCTGTACGCCCCGAAACCTTCGTAACGGAGGGATGGCATGAAGATACTCGTCACCGGCACCGCCGGGTTCATCGGCTTCCACACCGCCCTGCGGCTGATCGCGCGCGCCGATGAGGTGGTGGGACTCGACAGCGTCAACGACTACTACGATGTCAACCTGAAATATGGTCGTCTCGCCGAATGCGGCATCGCGCGCGAGGCGGTGAAACACGGACAACCGGTGCAGAGCGCGAAGTTCCCGAACTACCGCTTCATCCAGTTGAAGGTGGAGGAACGCGACGCGTTGACCGATCTGTTCAAGCGCGAGAAGTTCGACGCCGTCTGCCATCTCGCGGCGCAGGCGGGTGTCCGCTATTCGCTGGAGAACCCGCACGCCTACATCGACGCCAACATCGTCGGCTTCATGAACATCCTCGAGAACTGCCGCCACCATCCGGTGCGCCATCTGGCCTATGCGTCGAGCTCGAGCGTCTACGGCATGAATGAGAACCTTCCCTTCTCGACATCCCACTCGGTCGATCATCCGGTGAGCCTCTACGCCGCATCGAAAAAAGCGAACGAACTGATGGCCCACACCTACAGCCACCTCTATAAACTCCCGACCACCGGCCTGCGCTTCTTCACCGTCTACGGCCCGTGGGGACGCCCCGACATGGCGCTGTTCCTCTACACCGACGCGATACTGGCGGGCCGCCCGATCGATGTCTTCAACTACGGCAACATGCAGCGCGACTTCACCTATGTCGACGATATCGTCGAAGGTGTGGTGCGCGTCATCGATCACCCACCGGCGGGCGATCCGTCATGGGATGCCAAGAACCCCGATCCGGCCACTTCGCGCGCTCCCTACCACATCTACAACATCGGCAACAACAGCCCGGTGAAGCTCACCGACTTCATCGACGCGATAGAGTCGGCCATCGGGAAAAAGGCGACCCGCAATCTCCTGCCGCTCCAGCCGGGCGATGTCCCCGCCACCTGCGCCGATGTCGCCGATCTGACCCGCGATCTGGGCTACAAACCGGCGACCGATATCGCGACCGGCATCGGGCGCTTCATCGCGTGGTACCGCGCCTACTACGGCCGTTAAGAATGCTCACCCGCGCCGAGAAAAGCTGGATCCTCTATGATGTCGGCAACTCGGCCTACTCGCTGATCGTGGTCACCGCGATACTCCCCATCTATTTCAAAGCGACCGTCGCCCCCGACCTCGCGCCGGCCGATTCGACCGCCTACTGGGGCTACGCCAACGGACTGGCGGCGCTCATACTCGCCCTCATCTCGCCGCTCATCGGAACGCTTGCCGATTGTGCCGGAATGAAGAAACGACTCTTCGCCCTGTTCTTCGCCGTCGGCGTCGCCACCACCGCGCTCCTTGCCCTGCCCGGCCCGGGCGGCTGGCTGGTCTGCCTGTTGCTCTTCGTCATATCGCGCATCGGCTGGGGCGGCTCGTCGCTGTTCTACGACTCGTTCCTCTGCGATGTGTCGCCGCACGATCGGATGCACGATGTCTCGTCGCGCGGCTATGCCTACGGCTACATCGGATCGACGCTTCCCTTCGTCGCGATACTGGCGTGGGTATTCCTTTCGGCCGCCGACGGCATCCCCGCCCCCATCGCGCAGGCATCGTTCGTACTTTCCGCGCTCTGGTGGGCGCTTTTCACCCTCCCGATGCTCCGTCATGTCGAACAGCGGCACGCCCGGCCCGCCGGCCCGCATCCCCTGCGCGACAGCCTGCGGCAACTCGTCCGGACGATGCGCGAAGCGGCGCTTCACCGGAACGCGTTCCTGTTCCTGCTCGCCTATTTTTTCTACATCGACGGCGTGGATACCGTCATCGCGATGGCGGCCGCCTACGGAATCGACGCGGGACTCGGCGCCGCGACGCTCGCCGGGGCGATACTGATGATCCAGATCGTCGCCTTTCCCTGCGCCCTCCTCTACGGCCGTTACGCCGCGCGCCATGCGGCCCGGCCGCTCATCTTCCTCGCGATAGCGGTCTATCTGCTCATCACCCTCATCGCCTTTTTCCTTCCCGATGTGACCGATGCCGAGCTGCGCGCCGGACTGTTCTGGCTCCTTTCCTTCCTCGTCGCAACCTCGATGGGCGGCATACAGGCGCTCAGCCGTTCGCTCTTCGCGCGGCTCATCCCGCCCGATCGCTCCGCCGAGTTCTTCGGACTCTACAACATCATGGGGCGGCTCGCCGCCATCCTAGGCCCGTTCCTCATGGGACTGGTCGGGAGCCTTGCGGGACATTCGCGCTGGGGGACCATACCGCTCGCGCTCCTGTTCATCGCCGGCGCGCTCCTGCTCCGGCTGATCAAAGAGCCCGTATCGATCACCAACGAGATGTCAGCATAAGGAGAGAACCATGACCCGTAGCCTTTTCCTTCTTTGTCTCGCCGCGCTCTTTTTCAGCGTTGCCTGCGAAAGCGCGCCGGTCCGTCGCCACACCCACGAACGACTCCATTCGACGCTCTACCTTCAGCGAAGCGCCGAATATCAGGCAACCTGCCTGCAAACCTACCGCACCGCTACCGATAGGCTGGAAGCGGCTCTTAAGGATCCTGCCTGGACCGCGGAGACGGCACAGACGGGCGATATCGCGGCGCTCCCGCCCGCCGTGATACTCGATATCGACGAAACGGTGCTCGACAATGCACCCTATTACGGACAGGTGGTCCGCAAGGACGAGGATTTCGACCTTAAGCAGTGGAACCGCTGGGTGGTCCGCGCCGAGGCGGAACTCATCGCCGGCGCGGGCGAATTCATCGCCGCCGCTCAGAAGGCGGGGGTGGCGGTCTATCTGGTCACCAACCGCGACGCCCGTTTTGAAGCCTTCACCCGCCTCAACCTGCAACGGCGGGGCATCTCGCTTGATCCCCAGACCGACACCCTGCTTATGCTCCGGGAACGCCCCGAGTGGAAGGCTGACAAGCGGACCCGGCGGGCCTTCATCGCGCAGACCCACCGCATCCTGATGCTCGTCGGAGACAACCTCAATGATTTCACCTCGATCGAAGGACTCGACGAAGCGGCGCGAAAACAGGTGGTCACTGCGGCCGCCGCGCAGTGGAGCTCCCGCTGGTTTGCCATTCCCAACCCGGGGTACGGTAACTGGATCGACGATATCACGGGCGATGCCCGTACCGATGAGGACATCCTGAACCGCAAATACGCCGCCATCCGCGCCTCGACCGAAATAAGCGATGAACAGATGCGGGAACTCATGAACGCTGCCCCCTCCGGATACCCGGTACAGGTGATTGTCGATACCCTCACGATCCCGACGAGAACGGATGTCGCCCCCGCCGCTCAGAGCGAAGAGGCTCCCGCAGTACCTCAACAAAAAGAATCCGCCCCTCCCGAAACGCCGCCTATTGCCCCAACGGCCAACTAGACGCCGCCGTTCTCTTTTTTATCTTCGCCCCCGCTGTTTTCTCTTGATTTTTCGTCATTTCGGTGATTTAATGTGCCTCCGGTGGACGAGACGGTTTGAGGACATGGCCAACGTTACGATAGAAAAAACACCAAAGAACCGATATGGACGGAGGTTTTCATGACGACCGGTTTTAGAATGTTTATCGCTGTCTTTATTTTCGCCCTTCCCCTCATGACCGCTTGGGGCGCCGAAGGGACACCCATCGGCGGTGAACCCTACGAAAGGTGGGAAGACGGCGGCAACGATTTCTTCGTTATGTTCAACTCGCTCATCGACGATCAGGTGACGCTGTCCGGCGAAACTACCAATCGTCAGGCCGACACCTGCATTCTTGAGAGCTCGTTCACGCTCAACGGGATACATTCACCCGACGACGCGATCGTATCGAAAGCATATCTCGTTTGGATGGGCGCGGTCGACCCGGCCAGTTTTGAGGCCCCCACCGACAACGCGGTCCATTTGAAATTTGTGCGCGCCGACGAGAAATACACCTACGAAACCGATGTCATCGCAGGCGACACGGCAAAAAATCTTCTCGACACATCCAACCCGTTTGAATTCCAAAGCGTCAAGTTCAACACCGATGTCACCACCGGTTGTAGCGAGAGCAACGCCGGACAATCGGGCACCGGGGATGTCGCCTATTTCACCTACCGCAAGGACATCAGCGACTTCTTCAAAAAAATATACGACGACAATCTCGCCTCCACCGAAACGGTCCTCAAGGACGGCGAGGCGCTTTACGGCACCTATACCGTTAGCGGCCTTGACTGTACCAACCACGACAACTATAAATGCCGCACGACGATGGTGTCGAACTGGTCGATCTTTTTCGTCTACAAATCGGGAAAGACCCGTTCGAAGAAGATATATCTCTATCCCGGGTTCGCCTACGCGCAGGGAGAGACCTCGGTAGCCAACGTGTCGGGCTTCGATCTGCCGAAAAATCCCGTTCTGCGGCTTACCACGATGATCGCCGAGGGCGATCCGGCCCTCGTGAAACCGCAGTTGCCGCCGGAACTCATCTACATCAAGGGCGCCGACGCGACCAGCACCTACAACCTCACCAACACCTGCAATCCGCTGGTGGATATGAGCTATGAGATATACAATTCGAACTCATCCATCTACGGGTGGGATCCCGATGATGAGCAGATATTCTGTGTCAGCGGCGGTATCGAGGGACAATACTACGGCATCGACGCCGACACCTTCCTGCTCGACTCCGAAGACGATGTCAATCTGCAGGAGCACCTCAAGCTCGGCGGCACCGGACTGGATGTCACCCTCTCGGTCAATCAGGATGCCATCCTCATGAACTATCTGATCCTTTCTGTCGACACCAAAGCGCCCGCCTTCGATATCCCGCCCGAAGCGATCGACTGGCCCGAGGATCGCGAAAAACACTACTGCTCCTGCCGCAATTCGGAAGACGACCCGAACGCGTGGTGCCAAGATCGCCCGATGTATTATCTCGTCAAGGTCCAGAACTGGGGCGCCAACATAGCGAACAATGTCACCGTGGTCGATGAGCTCTCCCCGTTGGTCGATTATATCCCCGGGACGACCGAGATCGCCACTACCTTCAAAGACAATGGCAGAGGCGACGGCACCGACTGGACAAAGATCGAAGACAAGCAGGGTACCGGCAACGCCGCGTTCCCCCTTTCCGGTGAAGGCTACAAGGTCGCCGACACGATGGACACCTGCAATCAGGCGACGTGGACCTGCACCGACACCCGCATGCTCCGCTTCAAGGTGAAACCGAAGCCCGGTATCTCCAAGACCGCCGTCATTCCCAATCTCGCCATCATCAAGGAGGCGGGCAGTGCGGAATCGGCATGGTACAAGAGCAACAGGAACTTCGAGCTCAAACTGCGCAAGGGAACCTGCGTCGAAGTAGCGACCTGCGAAGAACCGAAACAGGTGGATTGCGGCGGTATCGCCGTTAATCATGAGTGCGACGTCGATGCCGACTGCAATAAGGACGGCAAACAGGGATATGTCTGCGATAACGAAACCGATACGCAGTACACCGAGAATGAATTCACCTGCAAGCCAGACGAGAAAATTACCTGCAACAACGCGAAGGTCTCTTTCGACATCGCCATCAACTCGCCCGATAGTGAAGGGACCCGGATCATCGTCCCCGCCCCCACCGACGACCTTGTCCTCGGCCAGTTCATGATAAACGCCGAGAACTGCTTGCAGACGAAATTCTACGGGTTCGTCTCTCTCCGTCTCAAACTGGAAAAGGACGACAACAATATCACCCTTAAAGACATCGAACTTATCCACGATAAGGACGGTTCCGGCACCGCCGATCCCGGTGAAGAGGTCGTCGCGCTAACCCCGGAACTCGACAGCACCGGCGTCTATTTCAATCTTGCGGACGACAAGAATCGTTTTGCCGGCAATGAAAAACACTTCTTCATCATCCGCGCCGATGTGGGATACCTTTCCACCGAGATCAAAGGCGGCGCGTGGTTCCACTTCATGATCGAGAACAAGGACAGTTTCACCTTCGAGGACGCCGGCACCCCAAAGCCGGACGGGAACCCGATCACCTTCGCCGACTTCCTGATCGAACCCACTTCCGACTATTTTATCGTCACCAAGGGCGCCAACGATCCCGCGGTACCCGCGCCGAGCGAACTCAACCAAGACATCCCGGTGCTGCAGCTCCGCACCAAAGCGCTCGACGAATCGAACCGCATCCGCCGCATCATCGTCAGCATCCCCTCCAGCGGCGACTACATCCGTTTCGGCAAGAACGGTATCCGTTCGGTATCACTCTACCGCGATACCGACGGCAATGGTCAACTTGACCCGAATATAGCCGACGAAAAAACACCGATAGCCAAGATATCCTCCTTCGAGGACGACGGCGAGGCGATATTCGAAGGCGACACGCTTGAAAGCGTGCTGGATTTCGACGCGGGCGAAGAGATGTTCCTGATCGTCAAGGCCGATCTGACCAAACTCGGCGACACGGCGAAAGCGAAGATCGAGATCAAGAAAGGCGGCGTAATGATCCAGAACGCGACGGTGAAGGTAGAAGGTCTTCCGGTCGCCTCCAAGGAATTCTATGCCTCGGACGTGCCCGAGACCGACAGCGATGTGGTCACCAAGGATCCCGACCCGTGCGACTGTTCGATGATAGCCGGCAGCGCTGACATCGACCTGAGCCTTGCCGTCCTGCTTTTGAGCGCCATGGCCTTCATCTTTGCGCGCCGTCCGCGCCGTGAGTCATAGCCGAAAAGCAAAAGAACAGACGCTCCCGGGAAAATGAAAATTCTCTTTGACAACTTCAAAAACGCCGCTATGATGGTACCCACGTGTTGACGCGAGTCTTACAACTTTTTTCGAGGTGGTTCCCATGAACGGTCTTCGTAGCGCATTCTATCTGCTCTTGGCGTTCCTGCCGCTCTTGGCGGGGGCGAAGGAGATCGGCCCCAATGTCGCGACCTATCGCGGACAGGAGCTGAAGTGGGAAGATGGCGCGTACAGTTACCACGTCATGTTCAAATCGCTTCTCGCCAACCTGAACACCGCCGGCGAAAACAACAATCCTCAGGCCGATGCCTGTCTCGATTCCAGCGCCTATACCCTCAATATGTTGCAGGTGCCGATAGACGCGCAGGTCGAAAAGGCATTTATCGTCTGGACCGGCGCCCAGCCGACCGCCAAGATGAACGAACTTACCGACAACACTATACGGCTCGATTTCACCCACGAGACCGAATCGGCCATGAATACCGGCATCGATGTGGTCGGCAAGCAATCGCGCCTGAGCGATTCGCAGGACTTCGAGTTCGAAGCGGTCATAGAGGATGAGACCGAACCGGCCCGCGGCTATTTCACCTACCGCGTCGATGTGACCGATTTCTTCAGACAGATACAGGAAACGGGCCGCTCGCTCGAGATATCCAACGGCACCGTGGACGGCATGTCGCTGTACGGCATCTATTCGGTGTCGGGACTCGACTGTACCGCCGACGCCGCCTATCTCGACAATTCGACCATGGTTTCGAGTTGGTCGATCATCGTGGTCTATGTGTCGGAGGAGGTGACCCCCAAGAAACTGTACATATATGACGGTTTCTACGGGTACAAACATATGAATTCTATCATCGACATAACCGGCTTCGAGTTTCCCGACAAGCCGGCGATACGATTGACCTTCAATGTCAACGAGGGCGACCCCGGGCTGGTGAACAACGGGGCGTCCGGCAGTGACATATCTGAATCGCTGCAGATAATGGGTGACGGCAACGCATTCGAACAACTTTTCAACTCCTGCAACTTCCTCGCACAAGACAATACTACGGGGCAACCGTTCCTCTACACCGAGATCTTCAACTCGATATCCTCCGAATATGCCTTCGACCCGACCTCCGGCGAGAGTTGCGTTGGCGGCACCCCCCCGAACATCGACTCCTCAACGATGGAATATGCCATCGATGTCGATACGTTTTTCATTGACGGCGCCGAAGAATTGTGGGCAAACCATTTTTTCAAAGGCGGATCGAAAATATCCCTCAAGATCGGGGCGAATCAGGATTGGATACTCACCAACTTTCTTATCATGAGCCACGACACTCGCGCCGGCAACTACGACATTCCGCCGCACGTCGATCAGTCGGCGAACGAACCGGAAAAGGGATATTGCGGCTGCGCTCAAGAGCCAAACGGCGTTTGTTTCGATCAGGAATTCATTTACGTAATCAAGATCCAGAACTGGGGCGATGATCTGGTAAGCGGAGTCAAAGTGCAGGATGTACTTCCTTCGCTCGTGGAGTATGTGCCCGGAACCACTCAACTCGCCACGCAGATAACCGAGGAGAAACCGGGAGTGTGGATCGGGACCGATTGGGCGATGGTCCCCGACGGCCCGGGCGGTGAATTCCCGCTTGCACAGCCCTATCAGGTGGCGGAACAGATGAATTACTGCGAAAGCTCCGCCGAGCAGTGCGCCGGCGATCATGACCGTCGCATGATCCGTTTCAAGGTGAAACCGAAACCGGGCCTTCCCAAGAACTCCGTCATACAGAACACCGCCCTCATATCCGATCCGGCGACCACCTCGAAGCCCTATAAGACCAACACTTCGGTGCCCTTGAAACTGCACAACGGCAGTTGCCTTCCTTCGGCGACCTGCGAACAGATGAACATGGACAAATGCGGCGGTCCGTGGAAAACCGACAACGTGGTCCCGGATAGCGACACCCAGCCCGACGCCGACACCGGCACGCCCGCCTGCGAAACCTCCGGCGTTAAGATCGAGTATGCGCGCGGCAAGAACAGTCCCACCGGCGAGATCATCATACCGAGCCCCAGCACCGGTCTCACGCTCGGGCAATTCACCGTTATCGGGAAAACGAACAACGATACCGCGTGTACCTTCAACTTGAACAAGGTCAAAATAAAGTTCGAGAAGGAATCCTCCTCCACTCTGACGAATCTGAAACTCGTGCTGGATGCGAACACCAACGGCAAATACGAGACCAGCGAAACGATCGTGGCCGAAACGCCGAATGTTGACGCCAATTACGCGATGTTCGATGTTCCCTCCACCTCACGCGCTTTCGAAGAGAACAAACTGCACTACTTCATCGTGGTCGCCGACGCGCTGGCTTCCGGTTCTTCGATACAGCCGAATACCACCTTCCAAGCGATCGTCGAAGGCCCCGACACCTTCGTTATCTCCGATAAGGCGGGCGACGCCGCCATCACCTCGACCGGCGCGGTGGAATTCGCGCAGTATATGTTCGAACCCGACGGCGAATCGTTCATCGTCACGCGCGGTGATAATGACCCGGCCGTACCGTCGAAGATAGAAGAGGTCAACTCGTACCGCGAAGTGCTTCAGCTTCGCACCAAGGCGAAAGGGCGCGACAATTCGCTCAACTCCCTCACCGTCCGCGTCACAAGCGGCTATGTCCTCTTCGGCGAGGGCCTCGTGAAGGTCGCCGTCGTACATGACGCGAACGGCAACGGCATCGCCGATGCCGGCGAGACGGTACTGGCCGAAGGGACCGGCGAAAAGGGCACCGACGAGTATGTCCTTACCCTGAAATCCCCGCTGACCTACGCCGCCGATGAGGAGAAGTTCCTCGTGATCAAGGCCGATTTCGACCTTTCGGGCGAAGAAAAAGGCCGCATTCAGATCAAGAAAGCAACGGTCAAGAACAATGTGCAGATATACTCGCTGCCGATCGACTCGAAAGAATACACGCTCCAATGTGACCCGAACGACCCGGTCTGTCAGGAAGAAGAACCGGTCGAAGGCTGTCAGTGCGCGTTGGTCGAATCCAACAACGGCGGCATCGCCTCGCTTCTGTTCATGCTGATGATGGGCGGGATGCTTCTTTTCGTGAGCCGCCGGGTCTACGGCGACAAGTAATTTTCGGTTGACTTTCCTGTCCCCCTCCACTATAACTTGCAAAGGTTCTTACTTATGTGAGGAGATCTTTCATGAAGCATCTATTTCGCATCTTTGCTTTTTTCGCGTTGTTGATCGGCACCGTCGGCCTGATGGCCGGCGAATACGGCGGGTCGCCCATAGGTCCCGGCGTTTCCGAGCGCAACGGTGTTAAACTTCAGTGGGAAGAAGGCTCTCACGATTATTTCACGATGTTCAAGACCCTTCTCTGGAACCCCGATCCCGCCAACGACAACGGCGGACAGAACCCTTCGGCCGATAAATGCCTGACCGAAAGCACTTTTGTGGTCAATCCCGGCGATATGCCCGAGGACGCGTATGTCGAGGCCGCTTACTTGATCTGGGCGAGCGCCATCGACCCCAGCAGTATATTCGGCAACGCCGACAGCACCGTCACCCTTGCCTACACGCAAGCGGACGGCTATGCCAGCGAGACACGCGAGATATCGGTAACGGGACATTCCGCCACAGATAAGATCAATCAGGATTTTGAATTCCAAGGAATATACTTCCCGGCGGACGGACAATATCCTGATAACGGCTATTTCACCTATCGCGCCGATGTGACCGATTTTTTCACTACGGTCCACACCCAAGCGCGCGATGCGGGCGCTCCTTCGGACGGCGCCGCGCTGATCGGCAACTATACCCTTTCCAACATGGCCTGTAGCGAAGATCAATATTATGCCACGAACGCCTACAATACCAGCAACTCGATCATGGTGGGCGGCTGGACCATTATCCTGATCTATCGCTCGGAAAGTATCACCCCCAAGAAAATATACATATACCACGGTTTCGACCTGTATCAGGACCAAGAGCTCGAATTGACGGTCAATGGTTTCGAATTCCCGGACAAGCCGGTGATCCGCATCTCGTTGATGGCCCACGAGGGCGATCCGGGCTGGGCCTATAGCGGATTCAAGCCGGAGGGTCTGCAGGTAAAAGGGCAGAGTTCCGTCCAGTGGGCGCCGCTTTTCGACGTATGTAATCCCCTCAAGGACAAAGATTCCGACGGTATGGCGTTCACCTATACCGAAATGTACAACTGCATCTCGAGTTTCTATCGCTGGGACGCGACCGAACCAACGTGTATCGGGGGAAGTCCCGATAATTTCGATCTTACCAAGCTCGAATACTCGATGGATGTCGATACGATGTTGCTCAATGCCGAATTCTTCCCCTTCTCCGACCACTTCAAAAAAGATGACACCTCCTTCATGCTCAAGATCGGCGCGAACGGCGACATGATATTCACCAACCTGCTGGTTCTCAGCGTCGATACCCGCGCTTCGAAATACGACATCCCGGTCAACCCGAACACCCCCAACGGCCGCGAAAAACATTACTGTTCCTGTTCGACGGTCGAGGACTCGATCTGTTTCGACCGCCCGTACTATTACACCATCAAGGTACAGAACTGGGGCGACGAGTACGGCGAAGAGGTCACTGTAGAGGACCAGCTGCCGCCTCAGGTCGATTATGTCGCGGGATCGACCGAGATCGCGCGCGCCTTCGACGCGAACGGCAACGGTACCGACTGGACACCGGTCCCCGACGGCGCGGGCGGAACGTTCCCCTTTACGACCGCCGGCAAGATCGCCGATGTCATCGGCTACTGCGACCCGGTCACCAAAGAATGCACCGACACGATCTTGGTCCGCTTCAAGGTCATGCCCAAGAACGGCCTGCCGAAGAATACCATCATCGAGAACACGGCCATTATAAACGATTCGACCAATCTTCCCTACCGCTCCAACACGACCGTGCCGCTACGCCTCCGTTCGGGCAACTGTCCCTCGGCCGCCGAGTGCCCCGAGCCCTCCAAAGCCCTCTGCGGCGGCGAAGGCCAGAACGCCGCGGAATGTCAGACCAACGAAGAATGCGGCGCCGGGAAGAAATGCGACAACGGTAAATGCGTCATCGACAGCGAACAGTTCGCCAAGGATTCGGTCGTCGAATTCGCCCTAGGCAAGAATTCTCCCTCGAACGGTTCGACCATTTTCATCCCCAATCCGACCAATGGTCTGGTGGTCGGACAATTCACCCTGAAAGCGACATCGGGTGAAGGGACCACGAAGGTTTTCAGTTTCGACGACCTCAAGGTGAAATTCGCCATCGACAATCAATTGGTCAATCTGAGTGCCTTCAAACTGGTTCGCGACCTCAACGGGAACGGGCTACGCGACGCCGATGACATCGAACTGGCAAGCGCGACCGCCCTGAACGCAAAATATGCCGATTTCATCATACCGACCGCTTCGCGCGCGCTGGTGGTCAATCAACTCCACTATTTTCTCGTGATCGCCGATGCGGCCTTCCAGAGCGGACAACCGATACCAAACAACAGCACCTTCAACGCCGCCATTGAGAATAAGGATGCGCTGCACATCAGCGACGCCGGCACCGTGACGGTGAAGGACGGCAACGTACAGTTCGCCGACTTCGCGTTTGATCCATCCGAAAATCACTTCATCTTCACCAAAGGACCGCATGATCCCGCCATCCCCTCCGCCGAAGAGATGAAAAAGACAATCCCGCTCCTTCACCTCCGCACCGCTTCACCCGGACAAGCGAACACCATCGAAGAGATACAGGTCAAAACGGCGACCGGCACGGTGCGTTACGGAGAAGGGATCGATCAGGTGAGCCTGTGGCAGGACACCGACAACGACGGCACTCCCGACCAAATGATTGCCAACATGCCGACCTATGAACCGGGCGATTCCACGATACGCTTCGCGATCCCGAGCGGGCTATCGCTTGCCGCCGATGAAACCAAGTATCTGATGATAATCGGGAAACTATCTTTGGCAGGAACGGCGAAAGCCGCCATCGAGATCCCCACCAACGGCGTTAAACTGGGGACGACCACCCTGATCGCCGAACTGCCGGTGCGTTCCCGCGAATTTTCGCTCGCCTGCGACCCGGTCGACACGACCTGCAACGGCACCAGCGGCAACGACGATGATGAAGATCCGACCGAAGAAGATACCGGCTGCGGCTGTTCAACGGTCGGCGATACCACTACTGCGTCGAGCGCCCTTTTCCTGCTCCTGCCGGCCCTTTTCCTCCTCCTCCGCAGAAAGATTTCCCGCTCCTGAAAATTTCCGTTTGACTTTTTCTTACAACCTTTCTAGAATGCCCCGAGAGGTTAGGATCACACACTGTCCTTTTACGGAGGTAACCATGAGGCATGCCGTGTTCATCATCGCGCTCTGCGCGCTCATCCTGCCGTTGACGCTCGCGGCCCAGTTGGGCCCCGATGTGGCGACCTACAAAGGGGAACCCCTTAAATGGGAAGAGGGCTCCCGCGATTTCTTCGTCATGTGGAAATCACTGGTCCAGCGCACCGACGGATCGATCGATACCGGACCAACAAACCCGCAGGCCGATTCCTGCATCGATCCGAACGTCGGCAGCACCTATACCCTGCAAAATGGATCGATCCCGCTTAACGCCACGGTCGAACGGGCCTTCCTTATCTGGATGGCGGTCGTCGATCCGACCCAGCTCAACGCGCCGACCGACAACAGCGTCACCCTTTCGTTCCAGCATTCGGTGGACAGCACCGTATCGCTTTCACAGGAGGTGACCGCCAGCTACGCCGGAACGCTCTCCACGGTATCGGCCAAAGATTTCGAGTTTGAAGGGATACTAACCACCGACCCGAGCGGCGGACAGGACGGCATCTTCACCTACCGCGTTGAGGTGACCGACTTCTTTTCGCAGATACACGCCAAGGCCAACGAAGCCGGCATCACCGATCCCGGCGCCGCCCTGTTCGGCGATTACAATGTCAAAGGGGTCACCTGTTCGGCCGCCGAAGCATACAAGACCTCCAGCGGCCTTATGGCCGGTTGGACCTTGGTCTTCGTCTACACCTCGGAAAGCGTCAAGGCGAAAAAGATATACATGTACAACGGCCTGCAGGCGTACCGCTTCACCTCGGGCGACATACAGGTATCGGGCTTCCAGTTGCCCAACGAGGCCGAGATAAAGTTCACCCTGTTCGTCGGCGAAGGCGATCCGGGGCTCTACAGCGCGCTCGATCCCAATACCGAAGGATTGCAGATGCACGGCCCCATCGATCCCAATCAGCCGTGGCTGCCGCTGTTCGACAGCTGTAACCCCAACATGGGCAACTATGTCGAGGTCTACAACTCGATATCCTCCGTCTGGGCCTTCGGCGCACAGCAGGAGACCTGTGTGGGCAACGTCACCTCAAAGGTGCTGGAATACGCGATGGACGTCGACACCTTCCTCATCCGGGCGAAGGACGAACCGTTCGCGACCCATCTGCACAAGGACGACACATTCTTCTTCCTGAAGGTCGGCGCCAATCAGGATCAGGTCTACACCAACCTTTTGGTCCTTTCGATAGACACCAAACCGCCGTCGTTCGACATCCCGGCCGAGACCGCCTTCTCCCAGAACGGCCGCGAAAAGGATATCTGCACCTGCGCCCCGTCCAATGAGCCGGATCGCATCTGCGACGACCGTCCCTTCTACTACGTCATTAAAGTACAGAACTGGGGCGAGAATGTCGCCGACAATGTAACGGTGCAGGACACCCTGCCCCCCGAAGTTGACTATGTCGCCGGCACCACCGAGATCGCTACCTCCTTCGACGGCGTCAACGGCACCAACTGGACGGCGATCCCCGACAACGGCGGATTCCCCTTGGCGAACCCCTATGAGGTTTACCCCACGATGGGATATTGCGATCCGGTGGCCATGACCTGCCCCGACTCGGTCCTAGTCCGCTTCAAAGTCAAACCGAAAGCCGGCCTGCCGAAGAATCAGATCATTAAAAATAGCGCCTACATCAGCGATTCAACCGGTGTATCGTACCAGTCGAACACCTCGGTTCCCCTGATGGCGCGCTTCTCCAGCTCCTGCCCCCCGATCACCGAATGCCCCGAACCGCCCAAGGAACTGTGCGGCGGCTCCTGCACCGACTGCGGTCCAAGCTGCACAAAGAAAGAAGATTGCGGCGCCAATCAGGATTGCGTGGAAGGCAAGTGCGTCGATGTGCCGCCGGGAGACCTCTGCACCGGTACCTATCTCGAATATCGCGCCGGCGACATGAGCCCCTCCAACGGCACCGCCAAGATCATCGTTCCGGCCCCCTCGACCGGATTGGCTCTCGCCCAACTCGCCGTCAAAGGCACCTGCAACGACGGTAACAATAAGAGTTTCAGCCTCGACATGATCCGCGCGCGGTTCGAACTCGACACCAACGTGGTGCTCAGCAACATCCGCCTCATCAAAGACAACGACAACAGCGGCACCGAAAGCACCGGCGACGCCGTAGTGTCAACGCTGGCCTCACTCGATGCCGGGTACGGCGAATTCGCCATCGACGCCGCCCAACGGGTACTCGCCATCGGCGCCGATCATAATTTCCTCATCACGGCCGATGCGGCCTACGCCGTCGCGACGGTCCCCAGCGAAACCACCTTCAGCGCGAACATCGAAGGAAAGGCGGCGTTCATCGCGAACGACGCCGGCGGCAGCATCACCAATATCCTCGACGAGAAGGTCGAGTTCGCCACCTTCATGTTCGAGCCTTCGGAAGGCTATTTCATCTTCACCAAGGGACCCAAAGAGCCTGCTGAACCGGCCGCCAACACGCTGAATAAGGCAGCCACGGCGGTCATGCATGTCCGCACCAAATCGCTCGACGGCGACAACAAGATCCGCTCGATCAAGATCGACCGGATGGGTAGCTCGACCGTTTTCGGCGAAGGGATGGAATCGGTCAGCATCTGGGAAGATACCAATGTCGACGGTGTCGGCGATACCTTGCTGGTCACCTCGGGTACGGTCGCCGAAGCGATCGAGACCTATACTTTCGAGAATCTTGACGCGAACGCCGGGTTCCAGTTCTCCGACAAACAGGAACGCTACTATGTGATCAATGTTGCCTTCAAACTTGAGGAGGGGATGACCGCGCAGGTCCAGATACCGCGGCTCGGCGTCAAGCTGGTCGATTCGACCAAGAAGATCATTGAACTGCCGATACAGTCCCGTAGCTACCAGTGCACCGCGCCCTTCTGCGAAGGCGGCGACGGCGGCGGCGGATGTTCCTGCTCGATCGTCACCGCGAATGATGAACCGAACGGTCCGTGGGCGGGCATCGTCCTGCTGTTCGCGGCGTTGGGATTTGCGGGATTCGGTCTGCGGTCACGCCGGCGGGATCATTCCGTGTGATCTGAAGAACTCTATCTGATCGGCAAAGGTCTTCCTGAGCGGCGTGGGCTCGACCCCGAGTTCGCGCCGCGTTTTTTCACCGCACACCTTCATACGGCTCTTGAGAATGCGGAGCGATCCGCGCGTTAGGACAGGATTGCCGCCGAACAGGTGGAACATCCCCTCACTGCCGAGCGCCGCGATAGTGAGCAGCCAGTGGGGCAGTTTGAAGAGCGGCTTGCGGATGCCGCTCACCTCTTCGAGCATCGCCATCATCTCCGGTATCGAAAGGTGCCCGCCGGTCACGAGGTAATTATGCCCCGTGCGCCCCTTCTCGGCCGCCGCGAGGATCGCCTTGGCCACATCGCGCACATCGACGAAATCGAAGCCGCCGTCGGGATAGGCGGGGAGTTTCTTCGCCGCGTAATCCTGCACCATCTTCCCCATCTGCGAGGGCTTGAAGTCGTAGGGACCGACCACCCCGACGGGCGATACGATGACCACGTCGAGTCCTTTGGCCGCCTCTTCGACCACCTTGAGCGCCGCGTTGGCCTTGGTGATGCCGTATTCTATCATCGCGTGTTCGGGATTGAAGCCGTCCTCTTCGTTGACCGGGCGGTCCTTGCAGACATCGCCGATGGCCTCGATCGACGCGACATGGACCAGCCGCCGCACCCCCGCCTCGCGGCAGGCGCGCATGACATTGATGGTCCCGTCATAGTTCACTTCGTTCAGTTTCTTGTACATCCCCGGCACGATGCTGATGAGCGCCGCGCAGTGGAACACCACATCGGCCCCTTTGAACAGCGGCACGAGCGACTGGTAGTCGCAGATATCGCCGCAGACCTTCTTGACCGCGAGCCCCTTGAGCGACTCCGGTTCCTTGTTGCAATGGATCATCGCGACGACCTGATCGCCTTTTCCCTGTTCGATGAGCATCCGAATGAGCGTGTTCCCCACATGTCCTGAAGCACCGGTCACCACATACATGAGCATTCTCCGTTCTCGGTTGAGTTATATCCTTTGTATTCTGTTCCCTTAATCTTCCGGCAGGAGCACATCGCGCGGTTTGGCGCCGTCGCCGGGGCCGACGAGCCCTTCGGCCTCCAGCTGGTCGACCAGACGCGACGCGCGGTTGTAGCCTATCTTGAACTTGCGCTGCAGCATCGACGCCGAACAGCTCCGCGTTTTCTTGAGGTATTCGATGACCTCGTCCCAAAGCGCATCCTTCTCCTCGCCGTCGACCAGCGCGTCGGCCGACTCGACGAATTCCGACGGCCGCGTCGTTATCTGGATGACATCGTCGTACAGCCCTGCGGGGCACCGTTCCTTGATGAAAGCGACCACCTTCTTGATCTCTTCGGAAGATACGAACGCGCCGTGGACGCGGACCGGTTCGGAGCTTCCCGGCGGGATGAAGAGCATGTCGCCGTTACCGAGGAGCTGTTCGGCGCCGCCGGTGTCGAGTATCGTCCGCGAATCGAGCCCCGATGCGACGCGGAAGGCGATGCGCGTCGGCAGGTTCGATTTGATGGTGCCGGTGATGACATCGCGCGTCGGCCGCTGGGTGGCGACGATGAGGTGGATGCCGGCGGCGCGCGCCTTCTGGGCGAGCCGCAGGACCGCGATCTCGACATCCTTTCCGGCGACCGTCATCAGATCGGCGAATTCGTCTATCACCACCACGATGTAGGGCATCTTCTTGAGCCCGCCGCCCTCCGGCGCTTTGAGGTTCTTGTTGACCTCGTCGACCTTTTTATTGTAACTGTCGATGTCCTTCACCAGATTGTCGGCGAGCGTCCGGTAGCGGTTCTCCATCTCCTCGACCGCCCATTTGAGCGTGAGCGCCGCTTTCTTCGGATCGGTCACCACCGGCATCAGCAGGTGCGGTATCCCCTCGTAGATGTTGAACTCGTTCATCTTGGGATCGATCATGATGAAGCGCACCTCGGCGGGGCTCATCGTATAGAGATAAGAGATGATGATGGTATTGACGCCGACCGATTTGCCCGACCCGGTCGTCCCGGCGACCAGCAGGTGCGGCATCTTCGACAGGTCGGCCACGCTCGGGATGCCGTCGACCGTCTTGCCGAGCGCTATGGGCAGCCCTTTTTCCTTGTGTTTCGCGAACTGGTCGGAGGCGAGCACGGCGCGGAGCCGGATCATCTGCCGTTCGTCGTTGGGGACCTCGACGCCGATGAACGGTTTGCCGGGGATGCGCGGGACGACGCGGACCCGCTTGCCGCCGACGATGAGGCCCAGATCGGTCTCCATCACGGCGACATTGCTCACCCGCACCCCTTCGCCGAGTTCGAGTTCGTACATCGTGACCACCGGCCCGATGACGGCGCCGTGGACGCTCACCTTGACCTTGTGCTGGGCCAGTTTCTGTTCGATGACCTTCGCTATCTTCTCGATGCGCGCCTCGCGGTCCTTCGCCTCGACCGTCCGCTCCTCTTCGATGAGCAGGTCGAGCGGCGGCAGTTCATAGTCGGGCAGTTTTTTGAGCGCCTTGGTCGGCTCCTTTTTCGGTTTCTGGTCGGTGACGGTGCGGACATCTATCTTGCGGTCCCCTTTTTTCGGCGGTTTCGGCGACGGTTCGGATTCCGGCTCGGGTTCCTCGTCGAGGGGCGGTTCGGGCTCTTCTTCGGGAAGCGGTTCGTCGGAGGGCTGCTCATCCGAAGGCTCCTTCTTCTCCGGGAACAGGCGGGCGACAAGGCCCGGCAAATGGGCTCGGAGCACCTCGTAAAGCGAACGCATCCCTTTGAACAGCGGAATGAACAGAAGCACATGGAAGGTCGATATCACATAGATCGCCATCACCACGATGAGGAGGAGTATGCTGATGATACTGCCGAGATACGGCACGAGCAGGCTGTTCATCAGTTTGCCGCCGATCCAACCGCCGGTCGCGCCCCAGCCGAGCGGGTCGGCGCCGATGAAGGAGAAGAAGGGCATCAGTATCAGGAACAGCGTGAGGTGAAGCAGGAGATAGCGCCACATCGCGCGGTAGGCGAACGGCAGGAATGCGGCAAAGGCGACGATGAGCGGCAGGATGAAGGAGGCATAGCCGAACACGCGGGCGATGAGCGCCGCAACGGCATGCCCCGCCGAACCGGTCAGGAATCCCGCCGTGGCGGCGTCGGCCGAAAAGGCGCCGAGCGACAGCCACAGGAAGGCGGCGCAGAGCGCGCACAGCGCGCCGACCACCTCCATCGCATACAGGTTCGGACCGCCCGGGGCGGCCGTTTCACCCTTTTTAGCGTTCTTGTGTTCCGACACGGTACACCCCTATCGAGATTGTTGTATCTATCGCCGCGAATTCCCCGTCGAACAACTTGGTCAATTCCGCTTCGCGCGTCGGATCGACCGTGAAATTGACCGCCGTCCACCCGTCCTGATCCCCGGTCCGTTCATACAAACGGCTTATCGGCGTGATGCCGCGCGCCAGCAGTTTCTCCTCGATGACCCGTCGTTTCGCGTCGGCATCGGCGGCACGCAGGACGATGGAGACTATTGACCGGACCGCCCCGTCGGGACTGCCGTAGAAGGCCTTCACCGGCTGGCTCTGTTCGCGCGGCAGAAGCACGGTCGTCTCTCCGAACCGGTCGCCGCGCCAGACATAACAATAGGGCACCGCGAGTCCCGAGAACTCGATATCGCCGGCGGTCAGCAAATGGCGCCGCAGGTCGTCGTACGGTATCTCGTCGGTGCGGGCGAACAGTGTCGAACCGCCGAGGAACGACGGGATGCCGGTGTAGAGTTTCTTCGCTATTTTGAGGGCCAGCAGATTGGCGTGGAACAGGTCGTCATACTGCTCGGAGGGGGCGCGGAGCGTATAGATCCAGAGGAAAAGTTCCTCGGGCGACAGCGCCGCCGGCTCGTTGAAGACTATCTCGGCCGAGAAGAGATTGACCCGAACCGTCACCGGTATCCCCGAGAAGGCGGGATGGTAGAGCGCCGCGAGGCTGCCGGGACGCAAGGTCGAATCGCGCAGACTGTAAAAAAAGGCGGCGAGCGTCTCCTCGCCGAAGGGAAGATTGAGCGTGGAGGCCTTGAACAGTATACGCGGCTCGGCCCCGACCGCAGTGCGGGCATAGGCCTTCTCCCAGCCGGGAATACGCAGTTCGAGTTCGGCGGGGATCCCGGCGGTCGACCGCGCAAGGGCCGATTCTTCGGGGGCGAGCGCCGCCCGTTCGGCATAATCGATGTGTTCCCACGCATAGGGAACGATCAGATAGCGGTCGGTGGCGTCGCGCGCTATCGACAGGACGAGGTTGCCCATCCGGTCGATACCGAATGACGCCGGTATGCCGCTGCGAGTCAAAAAGGCGCGGAACGAAAGCATCCGTGGATCGCTGCCGCGCAGTATCATCCCCTCTGCCGGTTCCACCGCGGCGGGCAGAGCGGGCATCGCCACGACGACCGGGGCCTTTTCGACAGTTGGCGTCACACTGCCGCAGGCGGAGAGGAGAAAAAAGAGAAGGAGGGGCAGCGGCCCCCCCTTCATCGTAAACAGGCGGTTCAGCAGATCGATCTTATGCATAGTCCTGTATCGGCAGTTCGCCTTTCATCGCGTAATAACCCGCCTCGGCGAGCGCCGTCATCTCACCTTCTCCCGGATAGACCACCACGGGAGAAATGAAGCCGATGCGCTCTTTGAGCCAGCCGACGAAATCCTTGTCATAGGCGACCCCGCCGGTCAGGATGATCGCGTCGACCTTGCCGCAGAGCACCGTCGACAGCGCACCGACCTCCTTGGATATCTGGTAGGCCATCGCCCGGTAGATGTGCTCGGCCTCCTTGTCGCCCTTCTGAACGCGCTGTTCGACCTCGTAGGCGTCGTTGGTGCCGAGGTAGGCAACCAGACCGCCCTTGCCTTTTATCTTCTTCTTGATGTCGTCGATGGTGTACTTGCCCGAGAAACACAGCTTCACCATCTGGCCGACCGGCACCCCACCGCTCCGTTCGGGCGAGAAGGGGCCGTCGCCGTCGAGCGCGTTGTTGACATCGATCACGCGTCCTTTCCGGTGACAGCCGACCGATATGCCGCCGCCCATGTGGACGACGATGAGGTTGAGCTCCTCGTACTTCTTCCCCTGTTCGCGGGCATACCGCCGGGCGACCGCCTTCTGGTTGAGGGCATGGAAGATGCTGACGCGCGGCAATTCGGGGATGCCGCTGATGCGGGCGATATCCTCCATCTCGTCGACCACCACCGGATCGACGATAAATGCCTCAATCTTGTCACCGATCTTGCGGGCCATCTCACGGGCGATGAACCCGCCAAGATTCGAGGCGTGTTCACCCATCCGCTCCGCCTTGAGGTCGGCGATGAGGGCATCATTGACGCGGTAGACGCCGCCCGGTATCGGTTTGACCAAACCACCGCGGCCGACGACCGCCGTGATGCTCGACAGGGCGATTTTCGCCGCTTCAAGCTCTTTCACGATGACATCGCGCCGGAAATCGTACTGGTCGATGATCTTTTTGTAGGGCGCCAGTTCTTCGACGGTGTGCTTGATGTTCTTGGTGAAGATATCCTTATTCTCCTCGAAGACCGCGATCTTGGTCGAGGTCGAGCCGGGGTTGATGGCGAGGATACGCATCCTGTTTCTCCTTCCTTTCGGTTAAAGTTCCATGCTGGCCGCAAGGGCTATCGAGAAAAGCTTGCTACGGTCGGTGTCGGCGCGCGAGGTGAGCACTATCGGCACCTTCGCGCCCATCAGGACCGCCGCGGTGGTGGCGCCGGCGAGGAAGTTGATCGACTTGTAGAGGATGTTGGCCGCCTCGATATCGGGACACAGGAGGATATCGGCGTCACCGCCCACGTCGCTCTTTATCTTTTTGTGCTCGCACGCCTCTTTCGAGACGGCGTTATCCAGAGCGAGCGGACCGTCGACGATACAGCCCTTTATCTGGCCGCGCCGGTTCATCATCGCGAGCATCGCCGCATGAACCGATGCCTCTATCTTCTCGCTGACCGTCTCGGCGGCGCACAGAACCGCCACTTTGGGTTCCTTGATGCCGAGTTTGTGAAACACCTCGGCGGCGTTGTTGATCATCGCCACCTTCTGATCGAAGGTCGGCGCCGGAGTGAGCGCCGCGTCGGTGACCGCGAGGAGCTTGTGATAGCCCTTCACTTCCGACAGCGCCACATGGCTGATGGTGTCGCCTTTGCGCAGGCCGTTCTCTTTGTCGAGCACCGCGCGCAGAAGATCGGCCGTACCGACCAGTCCCTTCATCATGATGTCGCCTTTCCCTTCGCGGATGAGCTGGACCGCGATCCGGCTCGACTTCGCGGGGCTCTTCTCGTCGACGATCTCGACGCCGTCCAGCGGCATCTTAACCTTCGCCGCGATCTCCTTGATCTTCGGGGCGTCGCCCACGAGGATGGGAACGACGATCTTTTCCTTCATGGCATCACGGACCGCCTCAAGCACCGGTTCGTCCTCGGCCGCCGCAACGACCAAACGCGAGGTCTTCTTGCCGCGAGCCATCTCAAGCAGGGTGTCAAGTTTCGTGAGCGTCATCTTAGCCTCCATTCTGTCTGATGTTGTCTATCCATGCCTTACGGAAGATATTGGGATACCGTTCTTCCATTTCGCGTTCGAGTATCTCGCGCAGTTCCATTTCGCTCGTGGTCATGAGCATCCGGTTGAGGAGCGCCTTGCCCTCTTCCAGATAGCCCGACCGGACGATCTTTTTGACGATCGGTATCGCGATGGGCGACATCGACAGCGAATTGATCCCCATCCCCATAAACAGCAGGGTGAAGTAAGGATCGCCTCCCATCTCGCCGCAGACCGACAGACCGATCTTGTATTTCTTCGCGATGTGCGACAGGTTGTAGAGCGCCCGCAGGACCGCCGGATGGAAGTGGGAAAAATACTGCGACAACGCCTTGTCCTGCCGTTCGACCGCCATGAGGTACTGCACCAGATCGTTGGTCCCGATGCTGAAAAAATCGACCTCGCGGGCGAGCATCTCGGCGATAAAGAGGGCCGCCGGCAGTTCTATCATCGCGCCGATCTTGATGTGTTTGAGATTTTTTTCGAGTTTGAGATCCTTCGCCTGCTCTTTAAGGATCGCCTTGAATTCACGTATCTCGTCGACCGCCGAGACGAAGGGAAGAAGTATATTCAGATTGCCGAAGGCGGCGGCCCGGATAAGCCCGCGCACCTGCGGCAGGAATACATCGGGATAGAGGAAACAGAACCGGATGCCGCGCAGGCCCATCGCCCCGGTGGCGAGGATGCGGCCCTCCTTATCGCCGCCGAAGTCAAAGACACGGATGGTCACCTCCATCGGATGGGCGCGGTGAAGCATCTCGTAGTAGATGGCGTAGTGATCCTCTTCGGTCGGCACCTCCTCTTTTTCGAGGAACATCAGTTCGGTGCGGAAGAGTCCTATGAACTCGGCGCCGTAGCGCTTCGCCAGATCGACCTCTTCCTCCCCCTCGATATTCGCCCCGATATGCATCTCGGCGCCGTCCTGCGAAACGGCCGGATCGCCCACATCGGTCAGGAACCGGTCGAAGTATTCGTCGTAGACCTTCTTTTTTTGTATATAGGCTATCTTCTGCGGCATGGTAGGACAGACCACCGCCTCGCCGGAAAGACCGTCCACGACGATCTCTTCGCACCCGGCGACCTCGGTCAACAGGCCGTCGAGCCCCAGCACCGCCGGCAGACCGATGGAGCGCAGGACGATGGTCAGGTGGCTGACGCCGCCCGGCGCCTCGAGCGCGATGCCGCGGATATGCTTGTTCTTCGCGAGCGAACTGAGATCGGAAAGGGTCAGACTATGGGCGCAGAGGATGAAGTCCTCTTCGGGCAGGTTCTTGATGTAGCTGGCGTGCCCCGCGCCGCCGAGCAGCGATATGAGCAGTTTGTCCTTGATGACCTCCAGATCGGCCGCCTTCGCCTTGAGATAGTAATCGGCGCCGCTTCCCGCGAGCCGTTCGGCCATCTCCTCGAACACCGACAAGACGGCCCATTCGGCGTTTACCCCCCTTTCGAGGATCGTATCGCCGACCTCGCCGGTCAGCGTCGGATCGACCAGCATCATGCGGTGCGCCTCCAGTATCGAGAGCGCCTCCTTGGGCAGTTCGCGCTCGTCCATGATGGCGGTCAGTTCTTTTTCGCATTTCTTGACCGCATTCATGAATCGTCGCTTCTCTTTTTCACGCGCCTTCTGACCGCCGCGTAGCGTCAGATGGGGAATCAGAGAGAAATCTTTGTCGATGAAAAAGACCTTGCCCAGACCGATCCCTTCGACGATCTTCTCGCCCGACAGGCGGGTCATGTTCCGTTCGGCGCTCACGCCTCCTCCTCGAATCCCACCTCGACGAGCCGGGCGAGCGCGGTGACGCACTCTTCGTCGTTCGGCCCCTTGGCAATGATCTTCAACGTACTGCCGAAGGGAGCCGCCAGCATGAGTATCCCCATGATGCTCTTGGCATTCACACGAACGCCGGCCTTTTCCATCTCGACCTCGCAGGCATAGCGTTCGGCCTCCTTGACGAACATCGAGGCGGCGCGCGCATGCAGTCCCAATTTATTGCGTATGGTCACCGTTTTTTCAGCCATGGTGTTCACCTGTTCTCCTTTTCAAGCAGTTTCTTGGCGCCGATGAGATTGTCTTCGCCGGTTTGTATGATGCCCGCCGCCATCTGCGATATGGTGAGATCATGATCGCGATGTTCAAAGGCATAGATCACCATCGGCAGATTGACGCCGGTGATGACGTCGACCCCTTCTCGCTTAACGAAGGTGAAGGCGACGTTCGACGGACTGCCGCCGAAGATATCGACGAAAATGATCACTTTGTGTTTCTCGCCCAGATATCGATCTACCGCCTTTTCGAGCATCTCCTTGATGCGGTTCATGTCGGCGAGCATCGAGTAGTCTATCGAAAAGACCGCGCACCGTTCCTTGAAATCCTCCTGCATGATGAACTGGGCGGTCTTGACGAGCGACGCGCCGAGGTCGGCATGCGTGATGAAGATGAACGAGAACATCACTTTCCTCCCATTTCACTCAGTTTCATTTCCAGTTTCTTCTCGAACTCCTCGGCGATGTTGATCCCCTGCGTCTTGAGCATATGATCGCGGGCGATGACCTCCATGAGCGAGCTCAAGTTGCTGCCGTGACGCACCGGGATGATATAGTAGGGACGTTTCACGCCGAGTATCTCGTAGTAACGGACCGTCGAGCCGATCCGTTCATATTCGAAAGTGCTCGACTGATCCCACAGAACGAGGTTGATGACGCAGTCGATCTGCTTCTCGCGGCCGACCGCCGTGACGCCGAACATCCGCTGGACATTGATGAGTCCGATGCCGCGGATCTCGATAAGATCGCGCATCATCTCGTTGCAGGTCCCCACCAGATGATCGGGCGGTATATAGCGAACCTCGACCACATCGTCGGCGATGAGCTTGTGACCGCGCATCACCAGATCCAGCGAGGTCTCCGACTTGCCGACGCCGCTTTCCCCCATGATGAGCATCCCGACGCCGAACACATCGATGAGTTGGGCGTGGAGCGTCGAGGTCGCGGCAAGCAGACGGTTCAAGTGATCCTTGATGAAATCGATGAAGATCGAACTGGTCATGCGGGTCGACAGGAGCGGAACCTCGCAACGCGTGGCGATCTCGCGGAATAGATCGGTCGGCCGCACCGGATCGGTGAAGATGACCGCCACCGGCCGCCTCTCGAGGAACGATTCTATCTTCGCGCGGCGCTCCTCTTCGGTAAGCGTGGTAAGATAATCGGTCTCGCTCTTGCCGAAGAGTTGCACCCGTTCGCGGTACAAATGGTCGGTAAATCCTGCGATCGAAAGGCCGACCACCTGCACGCGATTGTCCTTCAGTTCGCGTTTCTCGAGCGTTTCCTCGTCGAGGTTCTCGATCGTCAGCGAAAGATCGGCGTTGTCCAGCAGACGCTTGAGGGTGACACTTCCGGTCGCGGGCATCACTCCGTCTCCTTTATAATGTTCATGATCTCCTCGGCGCCGGTCGCCGCAATGAGTCGCTGGCGCAGGGCGCGATCATTGCACACCAGCGATATGCGCGACAACAGTTTCAGATAGGACAGATTGTTCCCCTCGGGAACGACAATGAGGAAAACGAGTTCCACGCCGGCTCCGTCGGACGCATCGTAATCGATCGGTCGCGCAGTGGTGGCAAGGGACAGTACGATATCGCGGGCCCCCTTGATACGGCAATGTGGTATAGCAACGCCGTTGCCGATGGCGGTGGTGCCGTAACGTTCCCGCTCACGGACCGCCGTTTCGATGGCGGCGGCCGATATCCCCGATTCCCGCTCCATCAACGCCGCAAGCGCCGCCACAAGCTCTCCGCGATCGGCGACCTCGACACGGCAGAGGATGCGGGGCGGCTTCAGATATCCGGTGATACGGCACATGATCAGCCACCTCCCGAGAATTCAAAATCGCGGCGCCGTTCACGCGCCGAAGGGATACGGAGTTTCGCGCGGTATTTTGCGATGGTGCGGCGCGCCACCTCGATACCTTCGCGGCTGAGCAGACGGGTTATATCCTCGTCGGAGAGCGGACTTCCCTTCTCTTCGGCATCGACCAACTCTTTGATACGCGACTCGAGATGGCGGTTGGTGGTCGCCACCGATTCGTCGTTGACCTTCTTGACGAAGAAGGCCTTGAGCTCGTAGATGCCGTGCGGCGTCACCGCGTACTTGCCGCTGGTGAGGCGCGAAACGGTCGACTGATGCCGGCCGATATCTTCGGAGATATCCTTGAGGGTAAGCGACTTCAGGAATTCCTCGCCGTTTTCGAGGAACGCCTTCTGGAAGTTGAAGAGGCTCGCGGCGACCTCATAGAGGGTCTTGTTGCGCTCCGAGAGGCTTTTTACCAGCCACTCGGCGGCGCGGAACCGCTCTTTCATGAATTCGCGTTTCTTTTTATCCTTGACCCCCTTGACCTCCTGTTCGTACAGCTCGCGATTGAGCCGTATCGAGGGAATGAATTTCTTTTCTATCTCGATGACCACTTCGCCTTCGACCAGATGGACCCGTATATCGGGAATGACATGCTCCGGATGGAACTGCTCGTAGCCGAAGAAGGGATAGGGAGCGATCTTTTTCATGACCGCCAGCACCGCGCTGAGTTCCTGCTTGCCGATACCCAATTCCCGGCAAAGCCGGTCGAATTCCTTTTTCATGAGGATATCGAGCAGTTCCGACGATGCAACGACCTTACCGATGATGTCGTATAACGCCGGGTCGGTCAAGGCGACAGACGAAGCGGTGAACATGAAACGGAGATAATCGGCCAGATCGCGCGACGCGGTACCCTCGGGATCGGCCGACCGCAATTCATCGCGCGCATACCGCACATCATCGACCGCAACATCCAGATCGGTCGCCACCTCTTCGTCGGACTCCCGCAGGAAACCACGCCCGTCGAGGTTATAGACGATATAGGTCATGATCTCCTTTATATGTTCGGGATATTCGGCGGCGGCGATCTGCATGTCGAGACGGCGCGTTACCGGCTCTTCTTCGGAAAGAGTTTCTTCGAACGAGAAATCTTCGCTTTCGTCGTTGCGCCGCCGCACCCGCGTGTCGCCGAAGTTGTTGCCGCTGTGTTCCTGATAGGTGCGCCAATCGAATTCGGCGAGGATATCCGACATCGTCGAAGAGCGCTCCTCCCCTTCGAGCGGCGCCTGCCGTTCCGGCTCTACAGCGACACCATCGCCCGCCCCCTGATCGGAAGCGACCTCGGCGGGACTCCGGACCTCTTCGTCGCCATCGGCATCGTCGCCCCAATCCTCTATCTCGAGAAAGGGGTTCTCCTCGGTCTCCTGCATCAGCATCTCGCGCAGGTCAAGCATGTTCTTCTGCAGAAGTTCGATACGCAGACGCATCTCCTGCGTTATGTTGAGCGTCTGGGTCTGTTTGAGCGTGAGCTCCTGTCTGAGCGGACCGACCATGTCGCGGGTCTCCGTTATCGCCGAAGCAGTATAGTGTAAACCATCGGGTTCGGCAAGAATATTGCTTGTATTAAAATATATAGGGTAATTGTTGACTTGGGTTGTTTCCCCGGTATAATTCACCAGTTTTTTGTCAACTTTTCCACGTTGGACATGTCATGTGGATCGATCGAATGCTTTCCTTTTTCACCAGTGATATCGCGATAGATCTCGGCACCGCCAACACCCTCATTGTCGTAAAAGGCGAGGGTATCGTGGCCAACGAACCGAGCGTCGTCGCGGTCCAAAAGGACAGTCGCGGGGCCAAGTCGGTTCTCGCCGTCGGCAAGGCGGCCAAGGAGATGATCGGCAAGGCGCCCATCAACATCGAGGTCATCCGGCCGCTCAAGGACGGCGTCATCGCCGATTTCGACGTGGCTCAACAGATGATCCGCTACTTCATCAAGCACGCCTACAAAAAAGGATCGTTCATCAAGCCGCGCATCGCCATCGGCGTCCCCTACGGCATCACCGAGGTCGAGAAGCGCACCGTTAAGGAGGCGGCGGCATCGGCGGGCGCCCGCGAGGTTTTCCTCGTCGAACAACCCATGGCGGCGGCGGTCGGCGCCCACCTGCCGGTCACTGAACCGACCGGCAATATGATCGTCGACATCGGCGGCGGCACTACCGAGGTGGCGGTCATATCGCTCGCCGGCATCGTCTGTAGCCAGTCGGTCAAGATCGCGGGCGACAAGATGGACGAGGCGATCACCAACTACATCAAGAAAAAGTACAACCTGCAGATCGGCTTCAAGTCGGCCGAACAGATAAAGTGGACCATCGGCAACGCCTTCCCCGGCGAAAAAAAGGAATTCACCGAGGTCAAGGGACTCGATCTGGTCGCCGGCATCCCCAAAACCATCGAGATGAACTCGGAGGAGATCCGCGAAAGCCTTTCGGAATGCGTCGGCGGTATCGTGCAGGCGGTCAAATCGGTGCTTGAGAAGACCCCTCCCCAGCTGGCGGCCGACATCGTCGACAAGGGGATAGTCCTCGCCGGCGGCGGCGCGCTCCTCAAGAATCTCGACATCCTGCTGCGCGAAGAGACGAACCTTCCCGTCATCATCGCGGAGGATCCGCTCAAATCGGTCGTCGTCGGGATCGGTCGGATCCTTGAAGACATAGACCTCTTACGGACCGTTTCTCTGACCTGATTTGCTGAAACGAAATCTTTTCATCCTCTCGTTCGCCCTGCTTGCGGCGGCGGCGTTTTTCCTCCCCGGCGCGGTGAGTGAATGGTTCTGGCGCATCTCCTATGTCCGCGACGCCCGCATCGCCGTCGACACCGAACTGGACCGAATAGCACGCACGCTCTCCATACTCGGCGACCTGCGTCAGGTCGGCGAACGCAACATCGCACTCGAAGAGGAAAATGCGCGACTTCGGCTCCAGCTCATCATGAACGACGGTATCAAGCGCGAGAACGAGGAACTCTCGAAGCTCCTCAAGATCAAGGACACCTACAGCCGTTACGCCATCATACCGGCGCGCATCCTCAGCTATTCGGCCGTTAACCCGAACCGCATCACCATACACTACGACGAACAGTACGCCAAGCATCTGGCGCAGAACGCACCCGCCGTTTCGTCGATGGGACTGGTGGGACTCGTAAAATCGTTCGGCCGCAATCACGCCGAGGTGGAACTCATCACTTCGCGCAACTTCAGTCTGCCGGCGGTGCTCGAATCGCGCGAGGAATGCACCGCGATACTGCGCGGCAACGGTCAGACTCTTTCGATACAGTTCCTCGAAAAAGTCTGCAATACCCCCCCCGCCACCGGCATGAAAATGCTCTCGGCGAATCTCAGCGAGAACTACAGCCTTCCCTACATACCCATCGGTATTATCGGCGCTCTGACCGATGACGAAACAAACATCCTATTCTACAAAGGCGAAGCGTTGCCGCTGTTCAAAAAAGGAAAACTCAACCATCTCTTTATCATCGCCGGGGGATCGTTCGTCGATGAAAAGCTTTTCCCCTAAATTCTACGCGGCCCTTACGCTCCTTTTTGTCGGCATCTCTTTTTTGCTCTATCTTTTCGATATTCCGTTCCATTACTTTCCTCACCTTCCGTTCTTCTTTGCGGTGGTCTGTTATGAAAAACGGTCGTTCCGACGACTGTTGGTCGTGATCGTCAACGCGCTGTTCTTCGCCCTGTTCGCGCACGACCTGCCGATACTGTTCATCGCGCTTCTGTTCCTCCAATTGTACCTTCTCAATATGCTCGCATTTGAGGTGACCACCTTCGATCTTTCGGTGGTGCTGTTCTTCATAACGGTGATTTCCAGCATCATCGTCAGCGCCGATGTCGCGTTCTACCGTTTCGCCTTTACCGGCGCCTTCAGTGCGCTGGAACTACTCCTCTCGGTCATGGCCAACCTCGCGGCCGTCGTCGCGCTGTTCATCTTTCGCCGCCAAGCGATCGACACACTCTACACCCGGGACAGCTGGTTATGAGGATTCTCAACCAACAGGAAGAGGTTCGCAATATCACCGAGAAATCGCGTCTGATCATCGGCGCGATATTGCTGACCCTCCTGCTCATCGCCGCGCGATTATTTTATCTGCAGGTATACCGCGGCGAGGAGAACTTCCAGCGTTCGCGCGGCAACTATCTCCTGCGCGAGAAGATATTCCCGGCGCGCGGCGACATCCTGACCGCGGACGGGAAGGTGATGGCGACCACTACGGCGCAGTTCCGCATCCAGATACTTCCCATCCTCTTCACCGAGGAGGATGAACCGGAAGAAAGCGTCATGAAACTCGCTTCGGCGCTGTCGCTGACCGATACGCAGTCTACCGAACTGGTCGAATATCTCCTCTCCTGCCGCGGTCGTTGTCGCCACGTGCCGATCACCGTAAAGGACGAGATACCGAAAGAGGAGATGCTGCGCCTGTCGAGTTATCTCACCGACATCCCGGGAGCCCGCATCTCGTCATTCTACCGGCGCAACTACCCCGCCGGCACCGACGAGGCGCACGTCACCGGCTATGTCGCCCGCGTTTCCAAGAACGAACTGGCGGGGTATCCCGGCTATGACGCCGAGAGTTTCATCGGCAAAACGGGGCTGGAGAAAGCGTGGGAAAATGAGCTTCACGGCACCTACGGCGAAACATGGCATGTCATCGACTATATCGGCCGCCGTATCGACACCCCCGAGATGCTCTCGGCCGAGATGCCCGACCCGGTCCCGGCGATCAAGGGCACCTCGATACAAACCAGCATCCTTTCCTATATGCAGGAAGAGGCGGCCGCCGCTTTCGGCGGCCAGACCGGCGCGGTGGCGGTCATGAACATCCGCACCGGCGATATACTTGCCCTCTATTCGAGCCCCAGTTATGATCCGAATCTTCTCTCCGGCAAACGGATACCGGCGGGCGTCTGGCTGGAATACTCGGAGAGCATCCTGCAACCGCTCACCAACAAGGCGGTGCAGGCTTCTTTCTTTCCCGGATCTACCTTCAAGGTCATCCCGGCGCTTGCGGGACTGGAATATCGCGTCATATCGCCCTACACCTCGTTCCTCTGCACCGGCTGTCTCTGGTTCGACACTGAGATCAAGTGCTGTTGGAACAAGTGGGGGCACAACCACACCGCCCTCTACCGCGCCTTGAAGGAAAGTTGCGACATCTATTTCTATAACCTTTCGGAACGGCTCGGCCACCACCGGCTGACCGAATTCTCCCGTCTGTTCAACGTCGGCCGCCAGACCGGCATCGATCTGGCCGGCGAAGAGGACGGCATCCTTCCGACGATGGAGTGGTTCGACTTCAACCACCGCGGCCAGATACTCAACAAGGGCTACACGATGAACCTCGCCATCGGGCAGGGCGACATCCGCATGACCCCCCTGCAGATAGCCGTGGTCTACGCCGCGATCGCCAACGGCGGCATCGTCATCCGCCCCAAGATCGGCAATTACCTCATCGATAACAAGGGACGCCGCACCCCCATCGAACCGGAGGTGCTCCGCGTACTCGACATCAAGGAAAAGAACCGGCTCGAAGTGATGCGGGCACTGTGGGGGGTCACCAACGAAGCGGGCGGTACCGCCTACTACTACGTCGACCACACCATCCCCGCCGCCGCCGGAAAGACCGGCACCAGCCAGATCATATCGAAATCGGAACGCAAGTTGATCGACTTCCTCGATGAGGATCGCCGTTCGATGACGGCCGACGACGCCCTCTTCGCCGCCGTCTTCCCCTATAAACGGCCCGAGATCGTCGCCGTCGCGGTCGTCGAAAGCGGCGCCCACGGCGCCGAAGCGGCCGCCCCCATCGTTTACCGGCTTTTGAAATCATACTACTATCGCGGCAGGGTAGAGGAATGAATCAACGACGGCTCGACCTGCTCATCGTACTGCCGCTCCTCGGCATCCTTGCGCTCGGTCTCACGACGCTCTCAAGCGCTCTTTCCTATAACCCGCAGAAATTCTATGTCCAACTCGTGTGGGTCGCCCTGTCGGCGACCATGTTCCTCATTGTCACCTATCGTTCGCGCCGCACCTGGGAGAATCTCGCCATACCGCTCTATCTGGTCAGCCTGCTGTTCCTCTTCCTCGTTCTCATCATCGGTAAGAAGGTCGGCGGCGCCTACCGGTGGCTCGACCTCGGCTTCATGAATTTCCAACCCTCCGAACTCGCCAAGGTGGCTATCATTCTCTTCCTCTCTTACCGGCTCAACCAGAAACCGACGCTGCAGGACGGCTATAAACTGCGCGATCTCATCCCCGAAACGGTCGCCGTTCTGCTCAGCATGATGCTGGTCTACGCCGAACCCGATCTCGGCACCAGCCTGCTCATCGGCGCGGTATCGCTCATCATCATTTTCTCGACCAAAATAAACCGGAAACGGCTTATCGCGCTGTTCCTCATCGCGATCGTATCGGCGCCCCTCCTGTGGGAGTTCGTGCTGGCCGACTACCAGAAACGGCGCGTCACCGCCATCGTCACGATGATGTGGCAGGATACCGGCGATGAAAGCCGCACCAGTCAGTACCACACCAAACAATCGATGATCGCGGTCGGATCGGGCCGTACCACCGGCAAAGGATACAACGCCGGGACGCAGAATATCCTCCGCTTCATCCCGGAGCATCATACCGATTTCATCTTCTCGGTCTACGCCGAGGAGTTCGGCTTCTCAGGCTGTATGCTGCTGCTGGGGCTGTATCTGTTGCTGTTTTATCGAACGCTCGAGATCATACCGCTGGTCCGCGACAAATTCATGGCGCTGGTGGTCATCGGCACCGTCTCGCTGTTATGGCTGCAGGTGGTCATCAATATCGGCATGGTGAGCGGCGTCCTGCCGGTTGTGGGCATACCGCTCCCGTTCTTCTCATACGGTGGCTCGGCGCTTCTGGCCAACAGCATCCTCATGGGGCTCGTTCACAATTTCAGTATAAACAGCAGGTATAGGTAAACCCCGCCCGTTTTACAAATCCCGTCAAAGCCCCTTTGACAAGGGACCGGATGGATGGGCTAGTGGTGGTTGTGGGTACAGCCGGGACAGCAGGATCTGGCACCGGCGGGGCATGCGGGGGCATCGCCTTTGGTGACGATGGCGCCGAGCGACACCTGCTTTTCGAGTTTGCCGCCGCATGACTCACAGACGGTGAGCGGGGCGTCGGACATCTTCTGCGTCACCTCGAAGTTTTTGCCGCAATCGGCGCACAGATATTCATAGATGGGCATCGCGCTCCTCCTGAAAAAGCACTGCCTTTGTTATAGCGACGGCGGATTGGTTGTCAATGGGAGAGAATTATCTTGTCGGGACCGAGTCGGCGTACAGCGTGTCGGGACAGAAATCTTGACCGCCCTGCCACTGAATACTGCCGAGGAACGGCTTGACCGACCGGAAAAGGGCGGCATCGCGCAGATCTTTGAAGAATCCCTTGTCGAGATAGGGTTTCACATCGAATATGCGTCGTTCGCCGTTGGTGAACACTATCGTCACCGTGTAGTCGGCGTTCGGCGTGACCTCTGCGACGCGCGGGGACATTTTATTACCTCCTCCTCACAATCACCGGCATGATACCCTAACGGCGGGCATCTGTCAAGCGGCGGTGCCGCTTCTCCCCTTTCAACCCTCAACAGGCGACCTGTCGCCGCTCAACTCCCCGCTCAACTCCCCATCCCCCGATAAATGCTAAATGGCAAATGACAAATGACACGACTCCGGTTGACATCGCTCCATTTTCCCGATATAGTGCGTTGAACTTGGTAGCGGTGTCGCCGTGCGCAAGAAGACGATTTATCTCGATGTGTGTTCGTTGTGTCGTCCATTTGACGACCAGTCCCACGAACGGATACGATTGGAGGCGGAAGCGGTCGTCGCCATTCTTGCCCGCTGCGAGAAAGGAACATACAAATTCCTTCTCAGCGACGCGGTCATCTACGAGATAGCGAACATGCCCGATCCGATAAAGCGGATGAAGGTCGAACAGATACTGGCTCTGGCGGACGACATCATTTCCGTCGACGAGAAGGTCGCCGCTCTTGCGGGGAAACTGGAGAAACAAGGTATCCACGGCATGGACGCCTTGCATCTTGCCTCGGCCGACCGGCGGTGCGATGTGTTCATAACGACCGATCAGGCGATCCTGAAAAAAAGCGGCGAGCTTTCATCAATCCTTTCCTTGACGATCATGAACCCGATGAATTTTGTGGCGGAGGAGATATATGAGTGAAGTAAGAACCATGACCGATGCGAAATTGAGAGAGGTCGGATACCGGGCGCTCCTTGATCGGATGGGCGTGGCCGGGTTTATCCGCTTCATGCGGCAACTCGATGCCGGCTCCGGTGACTACACCGAAGACCGCCGGAAATTGTATGCCGGGACCAAGGTCGCCAATATCGTGAAAAAGATCGCCGGTTCTTCGTCAAAGACAAAATAGCCGCTCAACTCCCCATCCCCTGTTAAATGTTAAATGGTCAATGATGAATGCAAAGAGAAATGTCTAATGTCGAGGACCGACCCCCGCCTCGCTACGAAGAAGAGGCCGTTGCCTGCGGATGGAACATTGACCCATCAGGATGTGGGGCAGATGGACAGTTATGTCCGTATGTATGAAGACCTGTTCAAGGTCGATGGCGACAATCCGACGATCGGCTTGATACTCTGCGCCAAGAAGAATGAAACCATAGCGAAATACTCGGTGCTGAAAGAGGGTAAACGCCTTTTCGCTTCCAAGTACATGCTTTATTTGCCCACCGAGGAGGAACTTGCGCGGGAACTCGGTCGTGAGCATCGCCTGCTGGAACAAGATAGCCGGGAACTTCCTGTTCCGAAGTCTCTCAGCGGAATCGCTCGGAAGAAAGCGATATCGGCATCAAAGAAACGAAATCGTTAGGCATCTGTCAAGCGGCGGTGCCGCTTCTCCCCCTTTCAACCCTCAACAGGCGACCTGCCGCCGCTCAACTCCCCGCTCAACTCCCCGCTCAACTGATAAATGGTCAATGATGAATGTCTGCGGATTCGTAAAATGAAGGACGGACTCCGGCTAGTCGCTCGACGACCCCGGATGCAACCCGAATGCCCTTTTGATATGCCATGTTAGCCTATCTAGTGAATATTTATCCATCGCTCTTTGGCCGGTAAGCATCGAGGCTAAAAAAATAGGGACTTTTTTTCCATTGATATTGGTAAAATGATGCCCGGCCAATTCATCGGGCTCTGGCTTCATATATTGAAGATATATATCTGACGCAAGAGCATTGGCAACAACAATGATTTTGGGACATATCTCGCTTATTAATCGAGTCGAAAGCGCTATCTGTTTAAGCGCAAACTCTGTCAGTTCGATATCTTCTTTATTTTTCTGTCGTGTAAACTCTTTTTGGGAATCTTTTTGCGAGGTGCAACGATTGAAGAACAAGTCAATATGCTCCCATTCCATGCCTAATTCCTTAGATATATCTCTGAACTTTCGAGAATATGGATATTCTTCTTTTGCGAATTTTGTTATCTCATAGTCCTTTTGTGGGTCATATTTCTTACTTCTTGGCCACTCGTAAAATTCTTCGTGATCAATGCCTTGACAAGATGTCATTTTCTTTCCTAATTGGGAAAAAAACTTATCGCTGAAGCTGGGATTAAGACCGACAAAAAGAAGCGCGTCCTTTTTAAGAGCCGGATACTGCATCGGCATATGGACATTTTCATTATCACCAAAATGTCTCTTCCATAGTTCACAAATTTCTTCGTTTATTTTTTCCGTGTTGTATTCACACATGATCCACTCTCAATTGTTTTTTGCACAACGAAACCCGTCATAAACACTATAGTTTGTTGGCAGATAGGTATATCGGTTCGAAGACCTCAAATTAACTGCGCCACTTCCCCACGAGGCTCCTCTTAAGGACCGGTTAGTTCCCGATGCCGGCCCTTGCGGGTCATTACTGGGCGATGTTTCATAGTATGCACTGTCATAATAATCATTAACCCATTCACCAACATTGCCGGCAGATTCGTAAATACCGTAAGGACTTTTCCCCGCCTCAATACTCTCGACAGGCACAGTCCCACTACCACAACTACTAAGGTTTGCCAAAGCGCAAGTCGCCGTTTGGTTGCCCCATGGATAGACTTGACCCTCTGTACCACGTGCCGCCTTTTCCCATTCCGCTTCTGTGGGCAACCTTTTCCCAAGCCAAACACAGTAAGCCTTTGCTCCATACCATGTCACGCAGTTAACCGGATGTGTCCCCTTATTTGAGGCATTTAAATTGCAGCTTGAATTCTCAGAATTCTCATAATATTGCCGATCACCACTGTTATTACAGGCACCGTCTGCCACGCATACCGCAAATTCTCCCGCAGTTACTTCATGCTTGTCTATTTTATATCCTGAAAGGGTAACGGCGTGGTATGGTTTTTCATCATTTGCACAATTGGAGTCAAGAGAGGTGTTGCATCCCATCATGAACTGTCCCGCGGGAATAGAAATCATGTTATCGTCACTGTCTGGTATAATTATATCGGCCTCTGGAGTATCGACCTCATAATCATCATCAAAATCGGCAAGATCATTATCTGCCATGTCGATATCTAGTGTATCCACATCCACGACATCAATATCCACCGTGTCCGTCTCGGTCATATCAATATCAACGGTATCTGCATCAACCGTATCGGGGGTCTCGTCGTCAACAACCAGCGCATCATCCTCAGTTTCGGTCGTATCGTCCAGCGGTTCGGTCGTGTCGTCCGTTGGCTCAATGACATCTTCTTCCGGCTCCACCGTATCGGTTTCGTCCGGTTGCACCTCGTCGCCCGCCTCATCGGAAATCACTTCGTCCGTTGCTTCATCCGGCATCGTTTCATCGGTCTGGATATCATCGCTCACCGATTCGTCGGTGTCGGACGCCACCACCCCGTCTTTATCAGGGAAGAGTTGACTCCAATCAACCGCTTTCGGTTCGGCGCAGCCCACGAACAAGAATCCGGCCAGAACGACTGTAAGAAAGAGCGTCATTCTCATGGTCTATTCTCCCCCTCAGAAGTTAACACGGTAACTGGCCATGAACGAACGACCGTCAAAGAAGAATCCCACCTTCGGTTCATCTTCCCCGGTCAGGACCATCAGCACTACTCCTCCCGCAACAGCGGCACCGCCGATCACCGTTAGGGCAATACCGGCGTTGTTGTAAGCGGTACCGTCTTTTTTATAGCCGTCCGCTTTTGCGACGTAGCTCTTTTTGCGTTCCTCCGACAAACCAATAATTCCCGCTAGTGCCTCAGGCGTTACCATTTTATTGTAATTATCGTAACTACTAGCGGCCATGCCGAACATACCGGCTCCGGTGCCGACGCTGGCCAGTCCGAATGCCGCCAAACCGACACCATACCAGAAATAAGGACGGTTCGCGGTGAAGCTGGGACCAGCCGGAGGTATCGGTTCCGCCGCCTTCGCCGGCTCGGGCGTAGCAACTACAGTGGATGCCGGTTGTTGCGCCTGCCGTTCTTTTTCGGCTCGTCCCTCGTCCCGCGTCTTCTTTACCATATCGCATGCCGCCGCAACTCCCGACTTGCAACTTTTCTCATAAAGATTGGCCGCGAAGAAAAGCGACTTTTCGGTGCCCGCTCCCTTTTCAACCAATTGAGCGAGTTCGTAACAACCCGCATTGCTTCCCCACGCACAGGCGGTCCAATAGGAGTCGACGGCAACGGTGTCCTCTTTCCCTTTCGTCAGTTCGCCAACCTTCAAACAGGAGGTAACCACATTGCCCTTACAAGCCACACGATATTGTTCCTGCGCTTTCAGAGGATCGGCCTTTTCGGTCATGGAGGCGGCAAGGTAACAAGAGGCCGGTTTGTTCGCGGCGCATTCTTTTTCAAGCGTATCTTTGTATTGCGGTGTCCATATTTGTTGCCGGAACGCGCTCGAAAGCATGATGTTCTTGAGTTCCGAGAAAAGCGTTTCAAGGTCTTCGACGCCGTAATAGGGCGCATAGACCGCAAGGTATTTGATCAACATTTCTCGTTTCTGATCTTGGCCAACCACTTCGAGCGGCAATATCTTGATAAGCGTTGCGCGGTCTTTTTCGCGCTGTTCAGCGAACAATTTTTTCTTCGCTTGATAATCGTCGACCTGTGCGATGAATACTTTCCACTCAGCGATCCGTTGTTCGGCGATTTGCAGATAGGCGTTGTCTTCCTTGAGCGCCGCCACTATCTCCCAATTTTTAACGACAATATCGGGAAACAAGCTACCGTAACGATCCATGCGCGCTGTCTTTTCATATTTTTCGTTGATGTCTTTGACGCGGATGAACCGCTCCCATGCCGTCTTGCGTTCGGTTGCCGTCGCCAGATAGGGATTCTTTTCCTTGAATGAAAGAACCTTTCCCCATGCAGTTATTGCCGCCTTCGGATTTTCCTGCCCCACTTTGTCGGCCTTTACCGCCGCATCGTAAGCAACCAATAGATCGGCATTCACATCGATGCCGACCACACTTTCGGGCTTGAATTCCTTTACCGCTGCCGCTTCCTTTTTTTTCTCGACCAGCGCCTTGGGGGCAACCAGCTTTGGTTCTTCCAAAGCCTGTTGGCCGATATCGGACGCGACGGCGTTCTTTGACACAGCCTTCTTTTCTTCGGCGAAAAGCGACAGGCTCACAACCAAGACAACCAGAAGAATCAGAATGTTCCGCATGGCGACTCCTTACCCTCAAAGATGGCGTACTGTATCCCAAATCCTGTTTCAGTTCAAGAAAACGCTATACCTTATTATATATATGCGGCACGCATCCTTCCGGTATATTGGCTCCTTGTCGCAGGGAGCTGTCGGCAAAGCCGACTGAGGGTGTCCGTCTACCGCCCCTTCCCCTTGAATCCGGTGGCGACGAGTTTGAAGTTGGTGTTGAGTTCGATGGTGGTGAAGTAGAAATAGAAGCCGCCGTACTTGGACGAGGTTCGTTCCTGCTCGGGGACCATCCGCTCCTCGACCTTCCTGTATTCGACCGGCAGGGCATATTCGCCGATGGGCTTCTCATCACGCGGCGCGGAATGTATCCACACCTGCTCCCCTTTGAAAAGCGTGCCAGTGCCGCCGCCGCTGTAGGGCGCCGCCCACGCGGTGATGTATTCGACCGTTTGATCAGCGAGCGATTCGTAGAGATCGCTTTTCTGCGGAAAACGCATATCGGCGGGGATAAGACTCCGTTCGTATTCCTTCGCCCACTCCATCTCGGCGCGGCCGACGGAGGCGCGTTTCCCCGCCTTCATCTCGGCCACCAGATCATCGTAGGTGAATTTCCAGTCGGATGGCATGGGCGGCACAGGGGTGGTTTTCAGAACGCGCGGCTTACCGATAAGCCGGCGGATAAGGTCGCCCAGATCAATGTCCCAGACCATGGCGCATCATGAGGGTATGTTCCAAGCTCTTGAGTATCTCGGTCATATACTCCTCGACGGCGCGGGGACTTCCCGGGAGGGCATAGACGAGCGTGTTGTCCATGACCACGGCGATACTGCGCGACAAGAGCGCCGCCGGTTTGTCGGCGCCGTATTTGATGCGGATGTATTCCATGATGCCGGGGATCTCGATATCGGCAAGCCCCATGACCACCTCGGGGGTGATGTCGCGCGGACCGATGCCGGTGCCGCCGGTCGTGATGACGATATCGGTCATCTCGTCGCGGTCGTGTTCCAGTATCTGTTCCAGCATCTCCGGTTCATCGGGGATGACGGTCCTGTCGACGGCCAGATGCCAGCGTGTGCCGGCGAAATGGGCTGTGACCATCTCGGCGATGCGGGGACCGGAGCGGTCCTCGTGCTCACCCGTCGAACAGCGATCCGAAAGCGTCACCACATGGACCGAAAGCGTGCGCTGGATGAGTTCGGCTTTGTCCCCCACCGTCACGATACCCGGCGTGATGACCCGGGCGAACAGTCCCTGTTTGGGCATGAGACACTCGCCGACCCGCTGAAAAACGGTGCACCCGGCGCCGTGGCACTCCTTGCCTATCTGCGTTATCTCAAGTTCCACGGGGCCGATGATAAGACGGTCAAGCAACGCGGCCTGCGCAAGATCGATCCCTTCCAGCAGGACATTCTCGGCGAATTCTCCCGGCGCGACCACGATACCGGCCGCCTCGGTGAAACGATTGGCCGCCTCCGCGTCGAGCAGACTCACCTGCCGGTGCCAGTTCCCGGCGTGGGCGTCGCCCGCGATACCCAGCGCGGTGAACTCGGCGGCGCCGACCGCCGTCTTGATGGTCCCTTTCTTCTCAGAGAGATGTAGTCCGACGACATGCCCTTTCACAGCGCCTCCTTCGTCTTTTCAACGAGCTCTATCCGTTCAAAGGCCATGCGGCGATCGACCTTTTTGCACATATCGTAAACGGCAAGGAGCGCGCCGGACACCGCCGTGAGCGCCTCCATCTCGACGCCGGTCCGCCCGACGCAGCGTACCGTGGCGGTCACTTCGACGCCGTCTGGCATGAGCTGGGGCGTCACGAGTATCTGCGTCAATTCGAGCGGATGGCACAGCGGCACTATCTGCGGGGTCAATTTCGCCGCCATGATCCCCGCCACTTGAGCGACCGAAAGGACATCTCCTTTTTTGAGACCGTTCTCGCGCACCAACGTCACCGTCTCTTTCGACAGGTGGATGAACCCGCGCGCCGTAGCACTGCGCCGCACCACCTCTTTGTCGCCGACATCGACCATCCGCGCCTTGCCGCGCGGGTCGACATGGGAGAGCGTCACCGGCTTGGTCTTATGAAGGCCGAGCTTTTTCTTCTGCGCCTTTTTCATTTTTTTGGTGGCCATGAGCTTCCCCCGTTTCAACATATCGTCATTTCCTGATCTCCAACATATAGCAACGGCATTGCCGCACGCACGACAGACACAAGATGCATTCGCTATCGTTGATCGCATCTGTAACGGCGCACAGATCTATCTTCGCCGGGCAGGCTCCGCCGCATTTTCCGCATTTGTCGCCCGCCTTGCAGGCACGGGTTATCGTAAAGGTCGGGAACAGCTTCGCGCCGATGATACCGGTCCAGCCGAAGAGCAGACCCAGCGGACAGATGAACCGGCAGAAGAAACGCTCCATGATGATCGAGAGGATCGTTATCAGGCCGAGCGTCAGGAGCGCCGCCACCAGATCGGTACGGTATATGACATCGCCGATCCGTATCATCGGGCAGAGGCTGGCGAAGAACATCGAACCGGTGACGAACGGGATGAAAAGCGTGCCGAACAGCACGATGACACGCGCCGTGAACGATGCACGCCGACGGCCCGCGGTGGCCGGCCGCGCCGGTATCGCCTTCAAAAGTCGCCGGGGCAGATAGAGTAGATCCTGCGCCAACCCGACGGGGCAGAGCCAGCCGCAGAAAGCGCGGCGCAAAAAAAGCGCCGTAATGAGGAGCACTCCGAAGAAAAAGAGGCCCCACGGCCAGATAAGACCGCTCTGGGGCATCGCGAAGAAAATGCAGACGGGAGAAAGGGGACAGTACTCATGAAAATTGAATATCGTACCGCCGCGGACCGCATGCCACGCCGCCGCGACGAGCACGCCGGCCGCCACCGTGAATATAATGATGCGGTATCGCGCGAGTATGTCGATCGCTCTTCCTTTCATGGGGGGCAATCTACTACCGAAGGGGCGTCCTGTCAAGGAAGGAGGCGGTGGGAACTACTGCGGGAACGGTACCGAGAATTTCGCGCCCCACGCGGCGCAGTCGGCGTCGGTCATGGTGGTGGTCCCTTCGGCGGCCCGTTCGGTCGAGAACTCGCCGCCGCCGCGCCCTTCGAAGGTGGCGATGACGGTGTTGTCCGACAGCCGCGTGATGGTCCCCTTGAACCACGGTATCTGTATCATGATGACATACTTCTTGACCGTGGCGGTCGCCTCGGAGAGCATCGCCACCTGCCCCTGCCCGATGGTGATGTAGGTGTCGACGCGGTAGTTCGCGTTCTTGGCGATGAGCGTGGTGTCGCGCGGGACGCACTGCCGGGCGACCGGATCGAACGACCAGAGATCGTGTTTCCAGCCGAGTTGTCCCTGATCGGCGCGGAAGTTGACCAGTTTATACTCGCCGTTGTCGATGAAACCCATATCGAGATAGTCGAGCCGCGTCGAGTTGAAATGGTAGCTCTGCCAACCGAACATCACCTTCGAGCGGGCATCGGAGTGGGTCCCGAAATCCCAGCCTCCCTGATTGAAGGCCCAGCGACCCCACGAATTTTCGCGGTAGCCGTGGGCATCTATCGGATATTCGGTGCCGTCGCGCAGATCCTTTATCCAGCCGGTGATCTTGGTGCGCGGCCAGAACATGTGGACATTCCACTGCTGGACCGCGGCAATGCCCATGATCTTGGTGTCTATCTGATCGTCGGTCACCTTGACGAAGGTGTCGGCGCCGGTGGTGAGCACCGTCCAATCCTGACGAACCGTCAGTTCCCATTCGAAGTTGCCGGTCTTCCCCTCAAGCAACATCGAATTGTCGATCGGATCGGGCGTCATCCGGCCCCAGTAGCCTTTGTCGGTGTTCTCGACCCACAGCGACCGCTCCGTTCCCGAGAGGGTGGTGGTGTGACCGTTGTCGGGATCGAAATTCTCGTAGTCGGCGACCGGCGGAAGGTCCTTGTCGAACTGCCCCGCGATGGCGATGTTCCCGCCGCCCGGGACCAGTTTGCCGAGCATGCCGCCGAGTATCTGCTTGCCGCGCGGATTGGCGACCAGATAGCCGACCGAACCGCTGAAGGAATCATCCTCGTTATGGATCATGAAGTAGTCCCATTCGAACGACAGGGCATCCCAGGTATCGTTCACCGGATACCCCTCTTTCATGATCTCCCAGCCGTAGGTGCCGTCGTAGGGATCGACCGGGCTCATCGCGATATCATCGGGATAGACGATGTCGTAGTCGGTGTTGATCGTTGTATCGTCACCGATCTGTTCATCGGTCTGCGCATCGTCGGTGACGATATCGTCGGTCGCCGCCTCATCGGTCACGGCCTCGTCGGCGACCGCATCATCGGTACCGGCGGTATCGGTAACGGCGGTATCGGTGACCGTATCGTCGGTGACGGCTTGATCGGTCGTCGCTTCATCGGGTGTCCCATCCGCATCGGTGGCCGTTTTCTTGTCGTCGCCGCAAGCGGAAAAAAGCACCGCGAATGCCGTCAAGAGCATCCATACGCCGAACTTATTCATCAGGATATCCTCCCCGTGGTTCATCATACTCCCGGTGTGCAGTCTAGGGGAACAGGCAAGAAATGTCAAGAAGCGAAAAAACACCCTTTTTCAAGTCGTTTCAGGAACATCTTTTTGTTGACCGGATAGACCAACTGTTCGTCGTGCAACGTCGCCCGTTTCTGTTCAAGCGACCGTAGTATCTCATCGCGGAGGAACGAGAACCGATCGAGATCGGCGATGAACCGCTCGACACCCAGACAGCAGAATTCGGCCGGCAGAACGATCTTTTCTCCTACGAATCCATGCGGATAACGCTGCTTGAACTGACGGCTCGTCCCGAAGAGCCGCGCGATGACCTCGGTCGAGAGCTGAACGAAATAGGGAATTCGCACCACCTCATAGCCCGCCTCGACGAACACGCGCCGATACTGGTCGTCCTTGAGGATGACCGACGGTTTGGTGTAGTGGGTCGGCCCGTCGAACTCGACCACCAACCGCATCTCCACACAACGATAGGCGGGGCGGAGTCGGGTTCCGGTTTCGGGGACCACTCGGTTATGGACAAAGACCGCCCCCGGAAAAATAGCCGGCAGATATCCTGCCAAATTCTCTTCGGTAAGATGTTGCGCCATGGTTGTTCTCCCCTTCGAAATGAACATCCCCCAACAGAGAGTAGCGTCAAGATAAAAAAATAGCAAGCATATCTTGAAACGGATCGTAAATAAATCTGGCAGGCATCTCCGATCATCGCCGCCATCGGAGGATTTGCATCGGGAAGGAAGTTATGCTATAGAGCCTCCGCAGAACGGAGAGGAACAGGTGACCCTGAAACGCATCATCATCGGGCTTGCAGCCGCTACCGTGGCGGTATTCGCCCTTTTTCTATGGCACTACCTGACCCACTTCTGGCTGACCGACACCGGCGTCCGCTATGATCGGCCGCTCTACTTCGGCAACAACGCACTCCGTTATTACTATACCGGCCGCACCTATCCCTCGGGCGACGATATCGTCCGGATGTGCCTCGAAGAGCGGGGCAGTACCGACTACGGGATAAACTATTCGTGGAAACGGCCGGCGACCACCGCGATGAAGACCTACGCCAGCTATCTCTCTTCGCCCGCTTTCCCTGAAAAACTACGCGGCGACACGGCGAAAGTGCTCGACATGCTCCGGGCGCGGCAGGAGCGGGAACGGGAACGGACCGGCGCCTACGCCGAAGGTCCCGAAAAGGCGCGCGGCGATCTGTTGCCGATATCGGTCGCCGTCCCGGTCGCTCTGCTCTACCGGTATCAGTACCGCACCGACCCCGCCTGCGTGGCGGCGCTCATCGCCGAGGACACGACGCTCATCCCGGCGGGACTTCGACGGCTCTGCATCTCGGCAACGGGCGCGGTGCATACCGCCGAATGATTTCTTGAAACACCGCCGCGCGGCGGAGAAGCAAAGAAATCGGCCCCCTGCGCGGCGCGGACTTCTTTTCCCCCTTGCGTACTTATATATATTATGGTATAGGGACCCCGTACGATGGAGGAACCGGTGATCACCACCTGCCCCAAATGCCAGACCCTGCTGTCGGTCCCGATGCCGGGCCGCCACGCCTGTAAGAAGTGCGGCTCCATCATCGAGATCGGCAACCCCCTGCGCGACGAGGAGAACCGCGTCATCGAGGCCCATGTCGCCCCGCCCCCGCCCAAACCGCCCGCCGAGGACGAAGAGGGCGACGAGTGGGAGAGCGACGAGGTGGAGCCGGCCGAAGGAGCCACGGCGCGCGACGAGAAACCCGACCCGATACGGCAGGCGCAAACGAGCGACCGCGCCGCGACGGTGAAAGGGACCTTGGGCGTCGCGTGGGACCGGGTCGGCGAACTCGGCTTCATCGAGGCGATATTCGGCACCACCCGCGATCTGGTCACCGCCCCCGAGAAGTTCTTCACCGAGATGAAGGCGGTGCCCGCGGGGAAGTTCATCCCCTTCTACGGCATCCTCATCGGCATCGCGGGAGCGGCGTTCAACCTTTTCTGGATGCTCTGGATCGTCCATAACCACCGCCCGCTGGTCGAGGCATACATCCCGCCGATGCTCCTCGAATCGTTCATGAAGATGGGGACCGCCGACATCATGGCCCAAATACTCCTCTCTCCCATCGTCAATATCGTGGTCGCCTCGTTCATGCTGTTCGGCTTTTCGGTGCTGTTCGGCGCCGACACGAAACTTCAGCATTTCTACCGGCTCGCCGGCTTCACCGCCGCGTTCGACATATTCTACGCTATACCGGTGGTCGGGTGGCTTATCGCCTTCATCTGGCGGAGCGTCCTTATCGTCAAGGGGATACGGGTCGTCACCGACCTGCCGGGGCGACGGGCGGCGCTGGTGTTCCTGCTCTACCTCGTGCTTTCCATCGTGCTCCTCCTGCCGGTCGGCGGCGGAGCGTAGGGAGGTGACCATGTTCAGAACGGGTATCGGGTTCGATGTGCACCGGTTCGCCGAGGGGCGCGATCTCTACCTCGGCGGGGTGAAGATACCGCACGGGCGGGGCTTGCTCGGCCACTCCGACGCCGATGTACTGCTCCACGCGGTGACCGACGCCCTGCTCGGGGCGGCGGGGCTGGGCGACATCGGGGAGCTCTTCCCCGACAGCGACCCGCGCTACAAGGGGATCCGCAGTACGGTGCTTTTCGAGGAAGCGATGAGGCGGCTGACGGCCGCCGGCTGGCGCATCATCAACTGCGACGCGGTGCTGGTGTGCGAGGAGCCGAAGATACTGCCGCACCGGGAAGCGATACGGGTGTCGCTCGCGCAACTCATGAATATCGACCAGACCTGCGTCATGGTCAAGGGAAAGACGAGCGAGAAGCTGGGTTTCACCGGGCGCGGCGAGGGTATCGCGGCGCAGGCGATCGTACTGATAGAGCGGGAGGGATAACATGGCACTGCCGATCCGGTTCGTGCTCGGCACGAAGAATCTCTACCTCTTCATCATCTCGATGGCGGTCCTGCTCTATGGCATCTACACCTATTTCGACGACTTCCGCTTTTATTTCCATAAAGAGCCGCCGGTCGATCTCGGAACAGCACTGGAACCGAATAACGAAGCGCTCGCGAAACTGAAGGACGGCGACTATGTCAAGATACGCGGCATCCGTTCGCTGCAGGGCGGCGTTATAGAAGAGGGTTTTTCCAAAAAGAAACACATGCTCTATTTCTTCCTCGGATCGCCCAAGTTCCTCGCACTCGAACCGATGGCGGAAAAAGAGGAAGAGAATGTCGGCGGGGTCTATGTTACCGTCACCGGTCGTGCCTACAACTTCAAAACGAACGGCGCGGCGGCCAAGAATCGCGACTTCTTCGACAAGCGCTACGCCATCACGATGGCTGAAGAGGGCTGGTTCATACGCGGCGGGAAAATCCCGGGCTCAGACACGACGGCGGTCGTGGTATTCGCCCTGCTTTTCATACTGTTCATCGGCAATATCCTGCTGGCCATAAAGACCCTGCGCCCCAAACCGGAACCTGAGTATTATGACCCCGACGACGACGGAGAAGATGCATGAACGTACGCACCCGTTTCGCCCCGAGCCCGACCGGCTACATGCATGTCGGCAATCTGCGCACCGCGCTCTACGCCTATCTGCTCGCCCGCAAACACGGCGGCACCTTCATCCTGCGCATCGAGGACACCGATCAGGAACGCGAGGTCGCGGGGGCGGTCGATATCATCTACAGCACCCTGCGTCAGACCGGACTCCTGTGGGACGAGGGCCCCGACAAGGGCGGCCCGTGCGGACCCTACGTCCAGAGCGAACGCAAACCGATATACCGGGAACACGCCGATATGCTGGTCGACGGCGGTCACGCCTATTACTGCTTCTGCGACAAGGAACGGCTCGACCTCATGCGGAAACGGCAGGAGGCCGAGGGAAAACAGCCGAAATACGACGGCCACTGCCGCACCCTGCCGCGCGACGAACGCGAAAAGCTCATCGCCGCAGGCAAGCCGTGGGTCATCCGCCAGCGGATACCCGACGGCGGCACGACGACCTTCAAGGACGAGGTCTTCGGCGAGATAACGGTCGAGAACGACACGCTCGACGACAATGTGCTCCTCAAGTCCGACGGCCTGCCCACCTACAACTTTGCCAATGTCGTGGACGATCATTTGATGGGTATCAGCCATGTCATCCGCGGCATGGAGTACCTCTCCTCGTCGCCGAAATACAACCTGCTCTATCAGGCCTTCGGCTGGGACATCCCGAAGTATGTCCACTGCCCGCCGGTCATGCGCGACGCCCAGCGGAAACTCTCGAAACGGGACGGCGACGCGAGCTATCAGGACTTCATCGATAAGGGCTACCTCAACGAGGCGGTGATGAACTACCTCGCGCTTCTGGGCTGGAACCCCGGCACCGACCGTGAGAAATTCACGCTCGCCGAACTCGCCGAGGCGTTCGACATCTCGGGCATATCGAAATCGCCCGCGATCTTCGACCCGGTGAAACTGGCGTGGCTCAACGGCGAATATATCCGCGCCCTCACCCCGCAGGAATTCACCGCCAAGGCGCTCCCCTTCATCAAACAGGCGGTGAAGCGCGCGGATGTCGCCTTTGCCACCATCGCCGCGGTGCTCCAGCAGCGGACCGAGAAACTCTCCGACATCCCGCCCCAGCTCGACTTCATCGACGCGCTCCCCGACTACTCCCCCGAGATGTTCATCCATAAAAAATCGAAGACCACCTTCGAATCGTCGCTGGCAAGCCTTAAGGCGGCCCGCGAGGCACTTGATGCAATACCCGAAAGCGGCTGGGATCACCCGACGCTTCATGCGGCGCTGATGGGACTGGTCGAAAAACTGGCGGTCAAGAACGCCATCGTCCTGTGGCCGCTACGCGTGGCGCTCTCGGGCAAGGAATTCACCCCCGGCGGCGGCATCGAGATAGCGCACATCCTCGGCCGAAAAGAGAGTTTGGCCCGTCTCGAACAGGGCATTTCAAAGCTCGAAACAGCGATCGGGAAATGAAAAAGGGTTGCATTTTCCTTTTTTCCGGTTACAGTAAATCGGTATCCGTCGCCTGTTTTTGATCGCTAAGGAGGGAATGATGGAAGTGGTACGGACCGATCGCGGATTGGAAGTGAAGATACCGCCGCTATTGCGCGGTATGTCGTCGCGCGAATACTTTCAGGAAATAGAGACCGGGGTCAAAGAGACGGCGAGCGATCTGTATTTCGACTGCTCCTCGGCGACGCTTATCGATTCGACGGCGCTGGGCAAGATCATCTTCATCGCCAAGGAACTCCAGCGCGACAAACGGCGCGTCGTGTTCGAATCGTGTCCCCCCGCCATCAAGGATTTTCTGACCAAACTCAAGGTCGACAAGATCATCGAACTCGCATGAAATCGCCGCTCCTCGTCCTTGCCGGACTCGATCCGACCGGCGGCGCGGGGCTCATCGCCGACGCGGTTACGGCCCGGACGCTCGGTTGTCATCCGTTGACCATACCGACGACATTGACCGTGCAGAATTCGCTTCGTTTTGAAGCGGCGCTTCCCGTCGATGCGGCCTATATCGCCCGTGCTCTGACGGCACTTACCGAAGAATTCACCTTCGACACCGCGAAGATAGGGCTGGTCCCGTTCACCGACGGCGTATGGCTCGACGCGGTCGGCCCGCTTATCCGGTCACGGTGCCGTCATATCGTCATCGACCCGGTCCTCAAAGCGACCGCCGCAACCGGCGGTATGCGCCCCGGCGATGCGTTCATCCGCTTCATCTCCGGTCCCGGAACGGTCATCACGCCGAACACCCGCGAACTGGCCCTTATCGCGGAGACGCTCGGCATCGCGCCGGGAACGCCCGAAAAGACGGCGCGGGCGGTGAGTGCGGCCACCGGAACAACGGTCGTGGTCACCTTCGAGACCGAACAACCACTTATCCTCATCGCCGAACAGGGCGGCATGACCGAGATACCGATAACGCTCATCCCGACCGACCGGTCGGTCCACGGTACCGGATGCCGCTTCTCCACCGCCATCGCCTGCGGCCTCGCCGCCGGGATGCTCCTTCCCGCCGCAGTGAAACGGGCCGCCAACCATCTTACCGACCTTTTCGGCCGTCGAGACAACTTCCATCCCGACGGTCAGGACTATCTCGGCTGAAGATACCAGTGAAAATTTCTGGAAAATTGTTCCTGTTCCTATTATAGTTACCCGTCCGTTAACGGGGGTACCCATGAGAATTCTCTCTTTCTTTTTCCTGTCGTTCCTATCGTTTTCGCTGTGTGCCGCCGACAAAGCACTCGATGCCGAGGGACTGTCTCAGGGCTCGAAACTCGTCGATTTCGGTATGAGGACCGTCGATCTGGAGAGCGGCAAACTTAAAAGCCTCGTCTGGCTGACCGATTTCGTGGGTGAGCCGCCCGCCGGCAAGGCGAACAGCACCCCGGCGCCGCGCAAGAAGGCGCTCGTGATGAATTTCTACGCCAACTGGTGCAAACCCTGTCTCGCCGAGATGCCGCTTCTGCAGAAACTCTCCGAGAAATACGGCGCGAAGGAGGTGCAGTTCATCGGCGTCAACTTCCGCAACGAGAACGAGAATCCCGACGCGGTGCTCGCCGAGACGGTGAAGATCATGAAGGATAAGAAGATAACCTACCCCATCCTTTTCGACCGCTTCACCAGCCGCAATCAACTGGTCTACATGGGCTCCAAGGCGATACTGCCGACGGTCGTCATCTTCGACGCGAACGGCACGATGGTTAAGAAACTGCAAGGGGAGAAGACCAAAAACATAGGTGACATTGAGAAGGTCATCGAGAAGTTGATCGGGGGAAAGTGATGTGGAAAGAACTTTTCCGGGGAATGCTGTGTGTCTGTTTTCTGACCGCGGCGCTTTCGGCCGCTGAACCGGCTAAAGAAGAGGCTCCGGCCGCCGCACCCGCAGAGGCACGCAAACTGCTCGTCGATAAGATCGAAGGGGTCGATGTCGACGAGGCGTTTGCGAAGTCGATTGAGGAGGCGCTGGTGCTCGATATCGGCAAGCGCGAAGGCTTCACCGTGGTCACCTCGGCCGAGATGACCGCGACGGTCCAGTACGCCCAGACGAGCGTCGAACTCGGCTGCGCCGATTCGGCCGAATGCGTCATCGAGGTGCAGAAGAAACTGGCGGTCGATACGCTGGTCGCCGGGAAGATCGCGAAGATGGGCGACGAATACATCCTTTCGCTCAACACCGTCGATGTCAACAACTCGGTCGTCGGCAAGCGGACCAACGTGCAGGGGACCGACCTCAACGATATCAAAGCGAAGATAAAGGAAACGATCGATAAATTGCTCGGCCTCGCCAAGGAAAAACCGATGTTCCAGCTGAAAGAGGGCGAACAGCTCAAGCTCGCCGTTATGCCCCTCTCGGCGCGCGGCGTCGAGATCGCGACGGCCGACGCCCTCACCTCGATACTCTCCTCGCAACTCAACCAGATAAAAGGGATCAGCGTCATCAGTCAGGACGACATCAAGGCGATGCTCGCCAAAGTATCGATGGACTCGGCGGTCGAGTGCACCGACAGCATGCAGTGCGTGGTCGAGATCGGCGCATCGCTGGGCCTGTCGAAACTGGTCACCGGATCGGTCGGTAAGGTGAAAGACACCTATGTAATCTCGATACAGCTCATCGACACACGCCGCGCCGAGGTCGAGAACCGCGTGCTGGAAAGTTTCGCGGGCGATGCCGAGGAGCTCAAGAACGCCGTGAAATTGGCCGCCTACCAACTCGCCGGCATCGACTACACCAGCAAACCGGGAAGCATCGCGATAACCTTCAATGTAGCCGACGGCGATCTGCAGTTCGGCCCCACCAAGGGAAAGCTGGAGAAGAGCCAGTTCGCCGCCGAGAATCTCGTGCCGGGCCGCTACAATCTGCGCGTCATGGCCGATCAGGACGATTATTTTCCCTACCAGACCGACATCTACGTCGCGCCGGGAACCGCCAATGTCCGCAATCTGACCGTTCTGGAACGGCCCACGCCGTGGTATAAAACGTGGTGGTTCTGGACCATCACCGGCACCGTCATCGCCGGCGCCGCCACCGCCACGGGCGTGGTGCTCGGCCTTAAGAAAGAGCCACTCGGCACCGGCACCGTCAAAATAGAAACGGGGAACTGACCGGCGCATGAAGCACCTCCTGTTCGTCACCCGAAGCGCCGATCTTTCCGAAAGCATGGGGCGGCGTATCTTCAATACCGCCCGCATCCTCCGCAAGAACCGCTATCGCATCGTGGGCCTGTTCGAACAGCGCGGACGGACGGACGACCGTTTCGCCGAGGCATTCGACCAAATGCACTACATCGACCCGATCGACCCGGCCACGGCGGTAAAAGAACTCAAGTCGCAGGGTTTCTCGGTCGCCTTCGTCCACGAAGCGGCCGAACCGCGCCTGCTCGCGGCGCTTCTGGCCGAGAAATTCAAACTCATCACCTTCATCCACAACCACGACTGGTACTGCCCGACGCGCCACAAACGCTACCCCCTGATCGACCGGACCTGCACGATACCCTTCTCGCCGGTCGCCTGTTCGCTCTGCTCCCTTTTCACCGGCGGCGGACGGTCGCGCCCGATAGCGCGCCACCGCGAACTGATGACGCTCGTCAAAAGATCGCGCCGCTTCCTCGTCATGAGCGAATTCATGGCCGGCCAACTGCGCAAAAACGGCTTCAAGCAGCAACGCATCGAGAAACTCTACCCGCCGGTGGTCGGCGACGCAACGCCCTCCGGCGCCGCCCCCGACCGTGGCGACCTCACCGAGATACTGTTCGTCGGGCGGCTCATCGCCGCTAAGGGACCCGACCTCCTGCTCGATGCGGCGCGTCTCATCGACCGCCCCTTCCGCCTCCGTTTCATCGGGACCGGACCGCTCGAGGCCGACCTGAAAAAGAAAGCGCGGGGATACGGGCTGGGTGACAAGATCCTCTTCGAAGGGGCGGTGGAGAACGCCGACCTCTTCCTCGAACGGGCCGACATCGTTGCGGTGCCGTCGCGCTGGCCCGAGCCGTTCGCGATGGTCGGTATCGAGGCCTTCGCCCACGGCCGTCCCGTGGTCGGTTTTTCGATCGGCGGCATCGGCGAATGGCTCATCCATCAGTTCAACGGACTTCTGGCAAAACCGGGCGACACGGCCGATTTGGCGGCCCGCCTGACCGAACTCATCGACGACCCCGCCAAGCGCGAACAGTTCGGCCGCAACGGGATGACTTTCGTTGAAACGCACTGCACCGAAGAACGCTTCGTCGCTCAGTTCAACCGCATCTACGACGATGTCCACGTGATCGAGAAGACTATACCGGCAGATAGACCGTAAAGAGCGCGCCCCCTTCCGGCGCCGAACCCACCTCGATGAATCCTTTGTGCTGATCGGCGATGCGCGCCGCTATCGAAAGCCCGAGGCCCGTTCCGTCGGGTTTGGTGGTGTAGAAGGGATTGAAGACCTTGTCGCGCAGTTCGGCCGCTATCCCCGCCCCGCGGTCGGCGATGGTGATACAGGCGTAGTCGGCCTTTCCCTTGCGGCGCCGTTCGGTCGTAACGGTCACCGCCGCCCCTTCGGGCGAGGCATCGACGGCGTTGAGGAGGATGTTGAGCAGCAGTTGCGTCAGTTTCTCGCGGTCGGCCGGGACCGTGAGCGGCTCAAACCGCGTATCAAAACGCACCTTCTTCTTCGCCGCCTGCGGCGCGATGAAGGCGACGGTGTCGCTCATGAGCGTGGCGATGTCGACCTGAGACACGACGAAGTCCTTGGGCCGCGCGAAGGCGAGGAACCGTTCGAGAAGCGCGGTGAGCCGATCTATCTCGGCGCGTTGGATATCGACCATCCGGCGGCGCGGCGAATCGGCCGGTATGCCGTCGGCCACGATCTCGGCCGCCCCCTTTATCGAGGCGAGCGGGTTCTTTATCTCGTGGGCGAGCCCCGCGGTCAGCTCGCCCAGCGCCTGCAGGCGTCCGGCGCGGATGAGCTGTTCTTCGAGCAGTTTCATCTCGTCGAGCGTCTCGGAGAGTTTCCGCGCGATCTCCTCCTGCCGCCGCCGTTCGCGCCGTTCGCGCTCCACCAGCACCCCGGCGATGAGGGCGATGATGTTGAAGAGGAGTATCTCCAGTATCTTTTCGGTCGAGCCCCCCGGATCGTGGTGGAAATGGTGAAAGAACATTTGAAAAGCGTGCGGCAGATAGACCAGCGACGATGCGATGGAGGCCGCGAGCGCCCCGTGCAGGCCCCAGCCGAAGGCGCCGAGCACTATCGGGATGTAGTAGAGCCGCCGCAGGATGTCGTGGACCCACACCATCTCGGCGTCGGTGGTGAAATGGGCCATAGTGATGGCGAGTATCGGCAGCCAGAGGAGTCCCCACGCCTTGAGCGAGAGCAGTTCCTTACCCTTTCTCATCGTTCCCCTTCCCGGTGATGCCGTGCTGTTCGAGACGGTAGAGCAGGATGTGCCGCGGGATACGCAGCAGCCGCGCCGCCTGCGCCTTGTTCCCGCCGCTCCGTTCCAGCGCTTGCACGATCACCTCTTTCTCGAGTTCCGTGAGCGATATCCCCCCGGCGGGCAGTTGGATGCGCCCCGCCGCGCTCACCACCATCCCCTCCGTCTCGGGCGTCGTTTCGGGTATCAGTTCCAGCGGCACCACCCCGCCGTCGGCAAGGAGCGTCACCCGCTGGCAGATGTTCTCCAGTTCGCGGATATTGCCGGGCCACCGGTACTGCCGCATCCGCCGCAACGCCTCGTCGCCCAGATCGAACGGCCGGCCGCCGCCGTAGACCGCGAGGAAATGTTTGGCGAGCGGCGCGATATCCTCGCTCCTCTCCCGCAGCGGCGGTATGTGGAGGACGATGACATTGAGCCGGTAAAAAAGATCGAGCCGGAACTTCCCTTCGTCGACGAGTTTCGCCAGATCGCGGTTGGTCGCCGCGATGACCCGGACATCGACCGGCACCGGTTCCTCGCCGCCGACCACATCTATCGCCGACTCCTGCAGGGCGCGCAGAAGACGCGGCTGAAGATTAAGCGGCAGTTCGGCCACCTCATCGAGAAAGAGCGTCCCGCCGTGGGCCAGTTCGAACTTTCCCCGGGCGTCGCGCACCGCGCCGGTGAACGATCCTTTGCGGTGACCGAAAAGTTCGCTTTCGAGTAGTTCGGCCGGTATCGCGGCGCAGTTGACCACTACCAGCGGCCCCGACGCACGGGTCGACCGGCGGTGAATGCGGCGGGCGAGCAGTTCCTTACCGGTGCCGCTCTCGCCGGTGATGAGCAGGGTCGGATCGCTTTCGGCGACGCGGTCGGCGACCGTCACCACCGTCTGCATCGCGGCCGACCGGTAGATGAGTTCCTTCCCCTCGCTCGACGGCGTCCGCTTGAGCACCGCGTTCTCATCGGCGAGCCGCGCGTGTTCAAAGGCGCGTCCCACCACTATCTTGAGATGGTCGCGGTCGCACGGCTTGGGTATGAAATCGAAGGCGCCCGCCTTCATCGCGGCCACAGCGGTATCGACCTCGCCGAAGGCCGTTATCACGATGACCAGCGTTCCCGGCGCAAGGGCGCTCACCCGTTTGGTCAGCTCCATCCCGTCCATCCCCGGCATCTTGAGATCGGTGATGACCACCGGATGGCGCTGACGGCGGAAGAGTTCGAGCGCCGCCATCCCGTCGGCCGCGGCGTCGACCGTGTAGCCCGCTTCGGTGAGGGTGAACGACATCACCTCCCGGAAGCTCGCGTCGTCATCGGCTATGAGTAATCTTCTCCCCATCATGGAGACTATTCTACAAATGTGACGATGAAATGTCTACACTTTTCTTTTCCGAAGCACCGAAATGAAACGCAACTCATTGTTTTTACAAGAGACAAAAAACATCATGCCGTTGGCACGCATCGTGCTCTAGTATGGTCGCTGTTTCGTAACCTTTGAAAGGAGAAGAAGCGATGAAGAAAATGTTGGCGATGGCGCTGGTGCTGACGGCGATGACCCTCGGTACGGCGAATCTGATGGCGGGCGAAGGCTGTAGTTGCGGCTGCCAGAAGGGCAAGACCACCGAATGCACCTGCGGCAAGGAATGCAAGTGCGGCTGCCACGAAGGCAAGCAGTGCAACTGCGCCAAGGATTGCAAGTGCGGCGAAAAGGGCAAGTGCAACTGCGGCGCGAAGAAGTAATTCCCCCCGCTCTTTGTTCCCTGCTCTTTGTCCACCTCACGATGCCGGCCGGGTAATTCCGGCCGGTTTCTTTTAGATCAGAACAAGGACTCGACATCCATCGAGAAGAACTCATCGAGCGCGATACCGCCGCTCCCGACCAGATAGGGTTTGACCTTTTTTCCCGTTGTCCCGGCGACGAACTTCTCCAGACCCGCCGGGCGTTCCCGCGACGCGCCACTTTTCACCTCGATCGCCACGATGCGGTCACCTTTCATCAACACGAAATCGACCTCGCCGCCGCCGTCGCGCCAATAGAGCAGTTTCAGACCGCGCGAAACCGCTTCGTTCAGCAGGAACGCGCCGACCCCCGATTCGACGATGCGTCCCCAGCGTTCCGGTTCGCGCCGCACCTCGGCGAACCCGTCGTCCCGCACGGCGGTGAAAAGGGCGTTGTTGTAGACCTGCAACTTGGGACTCGACCCGCGGCGGCGCACCTCCTCCCCCGCGTATTTCTCAAGTCCCGCAAGCATCCCCGCCCCGTCGAGAAGTTCCAGATAGTGGGCCAGCGTGACGATATTCCCGGCATCCTGCAACTGCCCCTGCATCTTCGTGTAGGACAAGATCCGCCCCGAATAACGGGCCCCAAGCAGGAACAGCGTGCGCAACAACGCCGGTTTGTCGATCCGGTTCATCAGCAGGACATCCTTCGAGATGGTCGTTTCTATGAGCGACTCGCGGACATATCCGCGCCACCGCTTCTCATCGCCGGTCAGCCCGGCCGTTCCGGGATAGCCGCCGAAGAAGAGATACCGGTCGGTATCGAAGCCGAAGGCGTCGCGCATCTCGGCGAAACTCCAATGGGTACAGCGGATGAGTTCGAACCGGCCGCCCAGACTTTCGTTCAGGCCGCTCCTGATGAGTAGCGGCGACGAGCCGAGGATGACCAGTTTGAGCGCCCGCTTCTCCCGCGTGTCCTCGTCCCACAACCGTTTGACGGCATCGGTCCATCCGTTCACTTTCTGGATCTCGTCGAGGACGAGCAGGAATTCCTTGCGCGGCGACTCGGCAAGCCGGACACGCGCCGCCTGCCACTGCTGTTCTATCCAGATCGGCCGCTCGGCGCCGTCGGCCGACGCGTAGGCGTGCGGCAGGTCGAGCGTTTCGAGGAGTTGGGTGATGAGCGTCGTTTTGCCGACCTGACGGGGACCGGCGAGTACCTGTATGAATTTTCTCGGTTCGGTCAGGCGGTCGCGGACCGTGTCGAACATCGCTCTGCGGTACATCGGCTCCTCCTTCCGGAAGTTTCTTCAATGCCCCGAGCAAAACTACTCAGGACACTGAGTAAAAATACTCAGGATGGTGAGTAAAATCAAGTTTTCTTGTAATTATCCATTCTATTTAGTTAGTTGCATTTAGACAACATTGCCATATCAGCAAAAAAACGCTTGACCGGAATCCCTTATTATATACAGTGTGGCGGGTTCATCGGTGAAGAGCGGGGCGGTATGATCAAAATTCTTCTCGGGGTTGGCGCGGGGCTGGCGGCGGCGGTGCTCGGGGTGCTGGTGCTGGTCGGGCAGGATATGGGGTTCGCGCTGGCGGTGGCGTTCATCGTGTTCGTCGGGGTGATGGCGCTGGCGTTCCCGCTGTATGGGCTCTTCGAGTTGAGCGCGATGGTGTTCATGGACCGGTTCGGGGCGCTACTCGCCCGCCGGAAGCGGAAAGATCAAGACCGGGAATCGTGAAATAATTAACTATACCATAAACGCCCTGACCCCTCTGACTACTTTAATGACTACTTTAATGCCTTAACCTGAGAGGCTCCTTAATCTTTTTTCCTAATTTCTTTCATTTTTCTCTTGAATTGTTCAATCAGCTCATCGGAATTTTCCTTCGAACCGAAGCTGTAGTTTCCCGTCAGCATCGTCTTAATCCGTATCTTGCCGTGGTTCACTTTGAACCACAACAGGACTCTTTGACTTCTTCCGGTGAAAGTTGTATTCGCACCTGAACTTGACGAGGTAAAATGGATGGTATTATCCTCGTCCCTCGAATCTTTCGCCAAATGATAGCCCTGTTCTTCTGCACTTTTCATTATCAAGTCGAAGGTCTCCTCGTCACTCATTTTACCGGGGCTTTTCCAAGAGTACGCTCCCTCATAGGAAGTGCTTTCCGACATAGCGCCCGCATAAAGACCAACGCAGGAGGTCGCCAAAAACACGGACATCAATGAACATAGGATTACGCCAATCACTATTTTTCTCACCGCTTATGCTCCCTTCCATCTAATTCTAAAGTTAAATAGCGTGTCGATGTTATGTTTTTAGCTACGAAAAAGTCAAGAGAAATAACGACCGGGACATCTGAAGACATATTGAGGTCAGAATATTGGGAACAGAGCGACCATTGGGGTCAGGGCGTTGAAACGATATATTTGATCAATAACTCCTCTCCAGCACGAACCGGTCATTGAAATTCACGAGGTCGGCCTTCTCGACCTTGATGAGTTGAAGCGGATAGTAGAACATCTGATCGGCAGGTAATTTGTCGCTGTAGTAATGCGTCGATGTCTCGACCATCAGCACCTTGTCGTGGATATCCTCGGGATCGTCCGGCACCAACTTCTTGATGCTGTCGACCTGATACATGGGACGCAGGTCCGGCCACATCCCGTTGAACAGCGCGATGACCATATCCTTCTCGAAATCCACCACCGGCGCATCTATCCCCAAATCGAGCGAGGTAAAGAACAGCCCGAACGCCGTTTCATCGCGGAACACCTCGTAGCGTTTGTAGTCGAACGGCAACGACCCCGGCGTATGTTCCAGCAGATCGGTGTAGACCACATCGGTCAGCGTATAACCCGGCCCGAGCGCGTCGTCGTCGTTCACCGCATCCTCGTCACCCGGCGTCTGGATCTCGTCGGTCGTGGTGGCGCATACCCCCACCCCCTCCTTTATCTCGCACAAATTCTCGCCGCAATCTTCCAGCACGATCCATGTCCCGGCGGAACAGCGGAGCACATGATGCCAGTCGGTGGCGCACACATTCCGGTCCTTGCCGCAACTCTCGTTGTCCGGCACCGCCGTATCATTGTCGGCCGTCGCCTTCTCCTCGCCGCACGCGATGAAGAATACCGCCGCCGCGATGAACACGAAGTATTTGGCCATGACGCCCCCTCCTCTGCGAAAGTTTCGCCGCATTATATGCCAACGCGCCCGGTAATCAAGCGCATCTTTCACCTCATTAGATACCTGTTCGCGGAAAAAGGATCCTTTTTTTTATTTGTACCCGCAGCCGACGGAACAGGTCCAATCTTTCCCTTCCGGCCGTTTCGGATGGAATCTTTTGGTCAAGGTGGAAAAATGACGATGATAGTACTGGCACTCCAATTCAAAAGCCTGTTTGGCGTTCTGCGTATATTCGTAATAGAACCACACCGCATCCTTCCCGCCCACACGCGCCAGAAGATCGGTCGGCAATTCCCTTTCGGCGCGACCGACGGACCGCACGACTTTAGCAACGTCGCACAGCAGGAAACAGCCGGGAAGCATACGGTTCATTTCGCGCGCGATCGTTTTCGCTTCAAGAAGAAAAGGTCCGTTCATTTCTCCCCTCCTCTTTCTTTACTTTTTCTTCGCTAATTCCTTCTTCGCCTTCTGCCAGAGCGCTTCGAGATCGTCGAGCGAATGTTTGCCGTCGGTGGCGGTGGGGTCGAGTTCTTCCATCATATTGAACCGTTCACGGAACCGGAGTGCGCAGTGGCGCAGGGAGTCCTCGGGGTTGATGCCGAGTTTGCGCGACAGGTTCACCACCGCCGCGAGCAGGTCGCCCATCTCGTGGAAGGTCTTATCGGCGTCGCCCGAAGCGACCGCCTCTTTCAGTTCGTCCGTCTCTTCCGCTATCTTGGCGAGGGTGTCCTCCCATTTGCCCCAGTCGAACCCGACCGACGCGGCGCGGTCGGCGTAGCGCTGGGTGAGCAGGGTCGCAGGCATCGCGGTGGGGATGCCGTCAAGGAGATATTTCTTCGCCTCTTTGTCCTTCTTTATCTGGTTCCAGTTCTGCACCACTTCGTCGGCATCCTTCACCTGCGTATCGCCGAAGACATGGGGATGACGGCGCACCAGTTTGTCCGATATCCGTTCGGCGACCGAATCGAAATCGAACAGTCCCTGCTCCTGCGCCATCTGCGACACGAAGACTATCTGCAACAGGAGATCGCCCAGTTCGTCCTGCAGTTCGTCGGTCCCCTGATCGATCGCCTCGACCACTTCGTAAGCCTCTTCAATGATATAGGGCTTGAGCGACGGGATCGACTGTTTGCGGTCCCACGGACAGCCGTTCGGGCCGCGCAGGGTCGCCATGATCGCCGTGAGCCGTTCAATGCCGTGCGGTGAGGTCATGGGAATGTCAGCAGCCGGGGGCGTTCGTTTTGACGAACGACGGCGGGACGTAGATATAGTCGTTGCTGAAACAGGCGGTGCAGAAGTCGCCCGGCTTTTTCAACAGGTGCTGAAAATCGGGTATTTCAAGGTAACGGAGCGAGTCGGCGTTGAGGTAGTCGCGCGTCTCTTCGACCGTCTTGTTGTTCGCGATGAGTTCCGACCGGGTCGGCGTATCGATGCCGTAGAAGCACGATCCGATGACACGCGGTGAACCGATGCGGACATGGACCTCCTTCGCGCCGGCCCCCTTTATCATGCGGACTATCTTGCGCAGGGTCGTGCCGCGGACGATGGAATCGTCGACCAGCACCACGCGCTTATCGGTGAAGAATCCGGGAAGCGGGTTGAATTTCTGCTTGACCCCTTCGTCGCGGGCATCCTGCAACGGGCGCAGGAAGGTGCGGCCGACATAGTGGTTGCGGATGAGTCCCATGTCGAACGACGCCTTTTTCTCGGCGGCATAGCCCAGCGCCACGAAGTTCGACGAATCGGGGACCGCCATGACGGTCAGGTCGTCGCCGTTGGGAATGTCGCCGTCGCGCTGGGCGAGCGTTGCGCCGATATGCTGGCGGGTGCGGTAGACCGACTCGCCGAAGGTGATGGTATCGGGACGCGAGAAGTAGATGAGTTCGAACACGCAGTGCCGCGGCTGTTTGGCGTTGACCGCGACGACGGTCAGCGGACGGTTCTTCTCGAGTTTCAGTATCTCGCCCGGCTTCAGTTCACGGACGAACCGGGCGCCGATGATGCCGAAGGCGCACGATTCGGAGGCGAAACAGGTACCTTCGGAGGGCATCTCGCCGACGCCTTGCCACGTCAGATGACCCATGACATAGGGGCGAAAGCCGTGCGGATCGCGGAAGGCGTACATCGTGTCGCGGTAGATGAGCAGCGCCGAAAAGGCCCCCTTGAGTTCGTTCTGGGTCGCCGCGATGGCCTGTTCGATGGGAAGCCGCTCGGAGGCCGAGTGATGGTGGTAGGCGATCAGCCGGCCGATCAGTTCGCCGTCGTTGTCGCTGGTAAAGACGAAGCCCTGTTCTTTTTCGAGTTTCTGCCGCAGTTCCGAGTAGTTGACGATATCGCCGTTGCTGCATATCGACATGACCGAGCCCTGCACCAACTCGATGGTGTGTGGCTGGCTGTTGAGCGCGTTACTCGACCCGGCGGTCGGATAGCGGACATGGCCGATGGCGGTCTTGCCGGTGTGACGGTCAAGGATGTCGAGCGTCAGCACCTGCTTGACCAGCCCCATGTTCTTGTAGGTAAGCACGCTGCCGTTGTCGCGCCGCACCGAGATGCCGCACGACTCCTGACCGCGGTGCTGTATCGAGAACAGGAGGTCGGCGACATACCGTTCCGCCCCCGGGACATTGAAAATTCCGGCGATTCCGCACACGATGGACTCCTTAGATGCTTCGCACGCCGCAGTTATAACAGAACGACCGGAAAAAGCAAGGGAACAGGCCGGAGATTTAGGTTGACTCCCCGCGCACGCGAGGATATAATGCATCCTGTTTTCAGTTGTGTACACACCGTGAGGGAGGATATCATGAGATGGCTTGTGTCGGCGTTGCTGTTTGTAGTCATCCTCGCATGCGAGGATGGCTCCCGTCGGATATATCCTCCGCGTGATAACGGGACGGGCAACACCGATACCGACGATAACGGCAATAATGACGACCCGCTCATCAACGATGGTCTGATCGACGACACGGATGATCCGTTGGCCGACGGCATCACGACCGACGAGGACAGTGCGCAGGGCGACACCGAGCCGCTGGACGGGGACCTTCCCCTGCTCGATGACGATAGCGCGACCGACGGCACCGTGACCGATGATGTGGTAACCGATGACACCGTAACCGACGATGTGGTGACCGACGATGTGGTGACCGACGATGTGGTGACCGATGACACCGTCACCGATGACGGCGCCATAACGACCGACGATGGCGCGGTAACGACCGACGACGGCGCAGTGGTGACCGACGACGGTGCGGTGGTGACCGACGACGCGACCACCTCCGATGCCGATGTCGATACCTGTCAGTGCACCACCGGCGCCTGTTGTGACGGCTGTCATTTCCGCTCCGGCACTGTCTGCCGCCCGGCGGTCGACGCGGAGTGCGATATCGCTGAGACCTGTACCGGATCAAGCCCGACCTGTCCACCCGACGAGTTCGAACCGATCGCCACCCCCTGCGGCGATCAGACGAGCGCCCCCTGCGATGACGCCGATGCCTGCGACGGTAACGGCGCCTGCGATCCCGGTTACTGGGAAAGCGGCGACTCCTGCGAAGACGGCTCTTTCTGCAACGGCGCCGAGACCTGCAACAACAGCGGCAAATGTAGCGATCATCCCGGAAATCCCTGCGGAAACTATGTCTGTAGCGAAACGCAGGGCAAATGTTGCGACAGCGGTTTCGCGGGCGCCGACTGCGAGATCTGCGTCCGGTTCGTAAAACCGGTAAGCGCCGGTTCACCCACCGGCCTTTCGTGGGCCGCCGCCTATTCCGACATACAGGCGGCAATAGACTCGGCCAACGGATCGAGCGCGGCCACCTGCGAGGTCTGGGTCGCCGCCGGCACCTACTATATCTACAAGACCGGCACCGGCAACACCATTCAGTTGCGCGGTAAAGTCCCCCTCTACGGCGGATTCGCCGGAACCGAGTGGCTTCGTGACGGCCGTAACTGGACCACGAACGTGACCACCATCGACGGCCACCAGTCGTCGGGAAGCGCCACACAGGTGTCGCATGTGCTGACGGGAGCCGCCAATGCGGTGGTCGACGGCTTCACCGTCACCGGCGGCAAGGCGATCAACGGCAGCAGCAGCGGCATGACCGACTATGTAGAAGGCGGCGCGCTCTATGTTGACGGCGTTTCGATGACCCTCCGCAACTCAACATTCACCAACAATAGCGTGGTCACACAAAGCGTCAGCAATTATCGCGGCGGTGCCATCAGCGCCATCAACGGCGGCACCCTAACCATAGAACGCTGCCTGTTCAGCAACAATATCGTCAACATCGGCACCGCTGACACCGGATTCGGCGGCGCGATCTATGCAACCGGCTCGGGAGCGCTGAATATCACCAACAGCGTATTCCATGACAACAGCGTTTCACAGACCACCATGACCAGCTCCGAAGCGAGCGGCGGGGCGGTCAATGTCTTCGACGGCCGCACCCTGACCGTTACCAATACCCTATTTTACGACAACTCGTTGAACTCTTCGGGAACGGCCAACGGCGGCGCGATCCGCGCCAATGACGCGACCATCACCGTCACCAACAGTACCTTCTCGCAGAACATCGGTAAGAACGGCGGCGCGATCGCGAACATGGGCGCCACCAACACCACCATCGTCAATTCCATCCTCTACGGCAACACCGGAACGAACACGTGGAACAACACGCGTCAGCTCTACGACGAAACAGGAGGCGGTTCGATATCGGCGACCTACAGCGATATCGAGATGACCACCAACAGCAATTTCGCCGGAACCGGCAACATCCACGGTGATCCGCTGTTCGTCAATGCGGGAGGCAACGATTTCCATCTGAAGGTCGATATCGCCGGGAGCGCCTACAGTCCCTGCATCGATACCGCCAATGACACGCCGGCGCCGACCACCGACCTTGAAGGGAATGCCCGCGTCAACGTGCCGGTCATCGGCACCACGACGGCCGACATGGGCTGTTACGAGTATCAGATGTAACGGCGAAGGGGCGGATCAGCTCTTCGGAAAGATACCGGAAAGTCTTTTTTCGATGTCGGCGGCGATGCCATCCATCGCCACCTCGCCGTTAAGCCGCGCGACCGTAACCCGGTCGGCATACTCGGCCAGGACCCGTTCATAGGTCGCGGTGAGCTTCTCAAGGAACCCGCGCGTCTCGAATATCTCGGCATTCTGGCGAAACCGTGCAATACGCGACAGCGCCGTATCGACGCCGACGCCGATATAAACGACCACATCGGGAAGCCGCGCAAAACGGTTGAGTTCCCGCACCCATTCATACGGCAGGTCGGCCGACTGATACGCCAGCGACGAGAAGAGATAGCGGTCGGTGAGTACCGTCTTCCCGGCGGCGAGCATCGGCTCCACCTCCTCCTCGAGGTGACGCAGACGGTCGGCGGCGAACAGGAGCGCCAGTTCATGCCGGGTGTAGGGCCGTTCGCTCTTGAGTCCGAGCAGTTCGCGGATGGCGCGGCCGGTATCGAGTTTCGTCGGTTCGGCGGTCCGGTGCACCGTGTAGCCTCGTGCCACGAGGAACTTCTCCAGTTCGGCGATGGTGGTCGATTTCCCCGAACCGTCTATCCCTTCAACCGCGATAAACATCCCGTTCCCCTATTCTATCGTTGATATCTTCAGGCCATCGAAATAGGCCATGCTTTCCCAGTTGGCGAAACTGAGGTACTTGTAACCACCGGCGGCCGTGAGCGGCTGCGGATCGTTATAGGCGAGGAATATCGCGTCGTCGACGAACCACCAGATCTTCCCGCCGATACGGATGATCTTCACCTGATAGCGCTTCGACTGTTCGAGCCGCGTGGCGCGGTCCTCGACGCGGTTCTTTTCGTGTTCGTGGAGTTTCGCGATGACCGACACGCGGTTCTTCCAGCCGCCGAGTATGAAGCTGTAGCCGTCGCCGTGTTCGTGCGGTTTGCCGTCGCCCCACGCGTTGAACTTGATGTCGACGAAGTCCGACTCGCTCCACATCGTCAGTTCGATCACCGCATTGTCGGGCAGCGCCGTGCCGGTCAGGACGAGATTGAGATTATTCGCCTTCATTGACTGGACCACGCCCTCCTCAAGGCGCCAATCGCCCCCCTGTACCTGCCAGTTGGGCCCGAGATCGGGGCGGTCGAAGGTATCGCTGAAAAGCGGCGTCACCTTCTTCCCGGCAAGGATGCTGTCGGCCGTCACCGGGCTCTTCTCCCAGATGAGCCCCGATTCGACCTTCTTCCCCTTCGTGAAGAAGGCGTTATCATCCTTTTTGCAGGCAACAACGACAAAGATCAATACGAAGATCGGCGCAAGATATCTCATATCAACCCCGGTAGGCGATGGTTTCTATCTCGACGAGCGCACCTTTCGGTAAGGCAACGACCTGATAGGCGGCGCGCGCCGGGAAGTCGCCGGTGAAGTGCTTCGCGTAGACCTCGTTGACCGCCGCGAACTCCTTCATGTCGGTCAGCAGCACCGTCATCTTGACGACATGGGTAAAGTCGAGCCCCGCCGCCTTCAGTATCGCCCCGATGTTCTTGAACACCTGCGCCGTCTGTTCGGCCGCCGTCGCGCCGACCATGTTCCCCGTCGCCGGGTCGAGCGCTATCTGGCCCGATATGAAAAGCATATCGCCCGCCCAGACCGCCTGCGAATAGGGACCGATCGCTTTGGGAGCGTCGGGGGTCTGTATCATCCGTTTCATGGGCTTCCCTCCGCTAGAAAATAACGACCTGTCGATAGTATCGGATGGCGGCGCGAAAATCAAGTCGAGGGGCGGTGACGATTTCTTTTGAATTTCGCCGAAAGAATTCTATAATGGCGGCGGTGTTTGCGAACCTGTACGGGGGGTGTCCCATGCGGATGATACTGATCGTCAATCTGGTGTTGCTGCTGCTGGTCGGCGGCTACTTCTTCTTCAAGTACAAACAATATCAGGATTTCAAACAGACGCCGGTCGAGGTGCAGGACCCGGTGACGGTGATCATCGAGAAAGGGACCTCGTGGAAACAGGTCTCCGCGCGTTTGGCCGAGGCGAAGCTCATCACCAGCGAACGCTACTTCTACTACATGATAAAGGAAAAGGAGCTGGGCAAGAAGCTCCAGACGGGCGAATTCGAATTCCAGGGGAACCTGCTCCCGGAGGAGATCGCCCAAAGCATCATCGACGGCAAGGTCAAACTCTATACCGTCACCATCCCCGAAGGGTTCAACAAATACGATCTGGCGGCGCTTCTGGCGCGGCTCGATTGGGTCCGCAACGGCGGCGAATTCCTGAAATATTGCGACGCGCCGCGCATCCTGCGCGAATTGGGCATTCCCGAGGCGGTCACCTGCGAGGGCCTTTTGTTCCCGTCGACCTACAAGTTCCCGCGCAATGTCCCGGTTGAAGAGGTCATCAGCGCCATGGACAAACGTATGCAGGAGGTACTTGCGAAGTACCGGACGGAGATCAAGAAGGCGGGATTCACCCCTATGCAGGCGCTCACCCTCGCCTCGGTCATTGAGAAAGAGTCAGGCGTTCGCGACGAACAGCCGCACATCGCGGCGGCCTTCCTGAACCGGTTGAAACAGGGGATCAAGCTTCAGTCCGACCCGACGGTCATCTACGGACTGCTCCCCGACTTCGACGGCAATATCACCCGGAAACACCTTGAGACCGACCACCCCCACAGCACCTACACGCGGCAGGGACTTCCGGCGACGCCCATCTGCTTCCCCGGCGAGAACGCCATCCGCAGCGTCGTCGAACCGATGCAGAGCGAAGATATCTTCTTCGTCGCCACCGGCGAAGGACGGCACCATTTCTCGAAGACCTACGCAGAACACACCGCGGCGGTCGAACACTATCAGGTCAAGGGGCTTCGCACCCCCTTCGTCTGGAAGAAGTAGCCAAAAAAACGGGGGACCCGCAGGTCCCCCATCGCTCTTGCCAGAACTTTCTTGAGAATTACGGTTTGAGGGAAACGGTGGTGAGCCCTTCCCACCCGCGCGCGATGATCAGGTTGTCGCCATCCTTCACCGCCTTGTTGCCGTTGTAGTAGTAGTAATCGTCGGCGTAGTACGACGCTTCGGGCAGGGTGATCTCGGTCATCGTGCCGTCCTGCGCGACATAGGTGTACTCGTTGGAGGCCGACCCGTAGTAATAGTAGTAGTACCCGTCGTTGGGTTGACGCAGGACGAGTATGCCGCCGCCGTCGACATTGGCGATACCCACGCCGTCCGCTATCACATCTTCCATCAATTTGGCGCCGGTCACGCCGTTATACGCGACCACCGTCGAGGTGCGCTCCATGGTCGATGAGTAGTAGGAACACTGCGTCTCCTCCCAGTGATAGACCTGCTTCATGGTGTTGAAGAAGAGGGTTTTATCCTGAATAATGTAACTGCTCCAGAGGTACTCCGAGGTGTTCTCGGTGTAGGTGTACTCTTCGTGATACGGGATCACCTTGACGATCTGGAGCTTTTTGCCGTCGGCGCTCTTCTTGAGGATGTTCATGTGGTACAGGTAGCTGCTGTTGTAGTAGTAACCGTCGCGTTTGCCGTTCTCGTCGGTCTTGATCCACGTGCGCATCAGGGTGTAGAAGATGGTGCCGTCGTCGCTCATACCGACCAGTTCGCCCGGGATATTGTACTTCTCGGCAAGCACCGGTTTGGCGGGATCGGACACATCGACCGCCTGCGCATAGCAGATGAGCAGTTCACGTCCTTCGCTATCCCACGCGTGCAGTTTGCAGTCGGTGAGCCACAGTTTGTCGCCGCGGGCGATAATGTTATTGTCGTAGGAAACGGCGCGGAACTCCTTGTCGATGATGACCGGCGCGACCGAATCCCCGCTCATGTCGGTGAGATCGTAGACCGCCAGCTTCGATTTGTTGTAATAGTAATAGTTGTCGTAGGCCCCGTCGCTGGCGCACTCCATCGGCATGCCATCCTCAAGGCAGTAGTAGTCGTAGCGGGAGCTCATCATCCCGGCCGCCTTGCTCTCGGCCACCGCGAAGGCGCGGCCGTACCAGTACCAGTAGTCGCCGTCGGTCTCTTCCTGCGGGGGCATCTCGAGCGCGACCGATCCGGCGAAGGCGGGGTTCTTGCCCGCCGCGAGGTTGAAGCGGGTCGCGTAGACCCCCTCCTGATACTGCTGCGAACCGTCCTCAAGGGTGCGGTAGCCGTAGTCGTAGCTGAACATCGTGACCGCCTTGGCGGTGTTCTGCATTGAATAGATATACTGGCCGCGGATGCGGTCGGAAGTCCAGTTCACCGGATAATCCTTGGCCGCATCGTAGGTAGCCAAGCGAATGTCGCTGTCGTACCACGAGTTCCCCTTGGTGCCGCAGAGTTTTCCGGCGCAGGCGAAGAGATTCTCGACCGGATAGGCGACCGGCAGACTGGAAAGGATCTCCGGTTTGTCGCGGTCGCTGTATTCAACCATCATGACGGTGGTATCGCCGACGCTGGCGATGTAGTCGCCCACCACCACGCCGCGCCGCACATAACCGGGACTCTCGACCGAACCGCGCTTGGTGAGCCCCTTCTCCAGATCGAAATCGATAAGGTGAAGCTTATTGACATCGCGGTAGGATTCGTAGTTCCATTCGGTGGTCGGAACGAGAATGAGGCCGATGGCGTCATAGATCTTGAACGCCTTCCAGTCGCTCGTCGCTTCGCTCCACGAATAGCCGTTCTCACTGCCGCCCAGCGATACGGTGGTCATTTCAGTCGGATTGGCCGGGTCGGTCACATCATACATCGACACCTTGGCTGCCCAGCCGTCCTGATCGTCGATGCCGACGGTGAGCAGTTTGGTGCCGCGGATCTCGATATGGGTCGACCAGCCGGGGACCGCCAGCTGACCGAGTTCGCTCATCTTGGCCGGATCGGTGATGTCGATGACATGGAGCGGGTCCTGCCGGAAATAGGTGACGGCATAGAGCCGGTTCCCGTCGAACCGCGCGCCGTAGAGTTGCTGGTCCTGCATGAAGGTGAAGTCGGATATCTTCGCCGGGGCGGCCGGATCGGTCACGTCGAACGCCTCGACGGTGGTCTCACCGTTGCTCCACTGGCTGGTGGTGGTCACCGCGAAGAAGATGCCATCCTTCTCGTGCATCTTCCAGCGATCGCCGATATATCCGCGCGTCTTGAATTCGCTCTTCTTGACGATCGTGCCGTCGGGATCGCTGATATCGAAATAGTGCACCGGGACGCCGTCGGTGTAGTAGCCCTGTTCCCAGTAGGAATAGTTGGTCTCGGCGACATAGATGCTGTGATCGGTCACATAGAGCGCGTAGCCGGTACCCTCAAGATGCTCCACATCTGCCTGATAGATGTCGGCCGGGTCGGCGATATTGAGCGACATGAGGGTGATCTGATTGTTCCCACGCATCTCCGAATGGTCGCAGTAATACCAATAATATTCGTTCTCGCTCGCCGCGACATAGAGGACATCGCCCACCTGCCGCGAATCGATGATGGTCCCTTCCATCATGTGGCGGCCGAGTATCTTCTGCTTCGCCGGGTCGGCGACATCGACCACGATCAGTTCGCTAAAGGTCCGCGACGCATCGTAGTAGCCATCCTCGCCGCCCTCTTCGTCGGGGTTATAACGCAGGCCGGTCACCATGACATAGGCGCGTCCTTCCTGAACGTACATCTCGAAAGGCATACCCTTGAACGAGGTGCGGCCGACGATCTTGAGCGCCGTCGGGTCGGTCACATCGATCGCGATCAGTCCGCGGTATTGGTTGAGCACATAAAGGATGCTTCCCTCTACCTTATAGATATCGGCCTCGACGATCTCGCGGGAGGCATCGCCCCCCCTGTCGTCCTCGTTGCTGGGGGCCCCCGCTTCGTCGGTGGCGGCGGCATCCTCGCCGTAATTGTTGCTGTTCTTGCCGTTGCCGGCGGTCACGAATTCCCCTTCGTCGGTCACCTCGATAGCACCGGTATCGTCAGGGACGACATTCCCGGGATCGTTGCTGTTGTTCTCGCAGGACGCGAAGAATATCGCCGCGAGCAATACCATGATAACATAAGTGAAATGTCTTGCCTTCATATCTGCCTCCCTGTCAAAAAACACGCCTCTATAGTACCGCCGCAGACCGGTTTTTATCATAACCGGCCGGGAAAAGACAGTAATTTTTGATAGCAACACGGATTTACAGGGTTTTTCAGCCGACAAGACCGGCCGTGTCTTCCAGTCGGATGCCGGAGCGTTTTTCGGCGGTGCGGAGGTTGGCGGTGTCGGCGTAGGCGGCGAGGAACGCGGCGCCGTCGGCGGCGTCCATCCGGTCGAAGGCGGTCTGCAGGAGCGACTCGCGCCACGAGAACCATTCGACCGGCATCTGCGGCATCAGCTTGTCGAGGCCGCGCATCACCGCCGCGCGGAGGCGTTCATACTCCTTTTTCGGCATCAGCGCCTTGCCGTGGAACGGCGTCCCCGGTTTGGGACAGAAGGGCGATACCGAGAGCGAGAGCGGCACGGTGAGTTTCCGTTTTTTGAGTTCGGCGAAGAATGCGATGAGCGCCTGCGCCTCCGCCGCGCTATCGCCGCCGGGGAGTCCCGCCATGAGGTAGAGTTTCACCTTGAAGTGATGCTCTTTCGCTATCTCGAATGCGGCGAAGAGTTCGTCGTCGGCGAGCGGTTTGCCGATGCGTGACCGGGTCGCCCCGACCATGCTTTCGGGGGCGAGCGTCACCGTTTTGACCCCGGCCGCCGCGAGCCGCGATGCCCGATCCGGCGTGAACCCGGCGATGCGGACCGACGAGAGCGACACAGTGCGTCCCGCCGCTATCGCGCGGTCAAGCAGGTCGTCGAAGTAGGAGACGCTTTCAAGTCCGGTGCCGAGCAGAGCGATATCCTCGCCGCGCCGGAAGGCCTCTTCCGCCGCGTGGGTTATCAAGTGGCGGTCGGCCTCGCGGCTTTCGCCGTAGAGGTGCCGCGCCGCACAGAAGAAACACTTGCCGACACAGCCGCGGTCAAGTTCCAGCACCGTGCGACCACCGAATTCGTTCCCTTCGGCCACGAGGTCCGGGTGGCTGTGGACGGCGAAGGACCCGGCCGCCGCCTGTATGATATGGGGCTTCCTGCCGGGCTTCGCGGCGTACTGAAGTTCGGCGATGAGTTCAAGCGTCGTCGCGGGATCGTCGAGCAGCGCCGTGAGATCGTCGTGCATCGGCTCCGCCTCGCCGCAGAGGACCGCGTCGCAGATGTCGAGAAGCGGCTGGGGGTTCAGCGACGGCGCGACGCCCCCCGCGATGATGAGCGGGAATTTTCCGGCGGGCCGGTCGCTCTTGAGTACCGGTATGCCGTGGGTCACGAGGTAGCGGACGAAGGTCAGATACGACGGCTCGTAGGAAAGCCCCGCGAAGATGACGGCGAATTCGCCGGGACGCCGCCGGTCGAGAAGCGATCGCTCCTCGCCGTCGAACAATAGGTCGAGTCCGTGGCTTTCACGGAAGGCGCCGAAAAAATAGTGCGGGGCGAGATTGGAGAGGGCGACGCGCCGCTGCGCAGGGAATAGGTAGGCTACCCCTGCGCGCCTCACTGCTGATTATGGCCGTTCTTGACGGCGGCATTCACCGTCAGGAGCGTCGTCTGCCGTTCATCGATCCGTTTTGCCGCCGGCTCTTTATGGACGGGCGGCACCGGAGCGGCGACGGCCGATGGGGCCGCGTCGGCATTCTTTTGCTGATTCTTCTGGCGGTAGATGGCCGGGACATTGGGATCGTTGGGATCGGTGGAAATATCCTCGGGAAGCTGGAACAGCACCTTCTCGGAGGAGAAATCGACCTTGTTGGTCGAATCCCTCAGCACCGCCACCGGCGACACCGATCCCGCCTGTGCGGCGGTCCGGACCGGCTCGGGGACTAATTGCGGTTCGGCATGGACCGGTGTGTTCTGTTTGACCGTTTCGGCCTTGGCGGCGGGTGAGGTCGCGGTCATATCGAACATGGATATCTGCGAATCCTTCGTGACGCCGCGCAGTCCGGTGGCCGCCGCGGTAAAATTCTGCATCGGCGGACGGGCGGTCTGCGACGCCTCCGCGACGACCAGCGCATACACCTTATCGGCCGTTTCGTCGACCGAAACGCCCCAGATGAAATCGGCATCCTCATGGAGCTGTTCCGATATATACTTCGCCGCCTCGTCGAGTTCGCGGATCGGTATGCTCATGCCGCCGAGGTGCAGAAGGGCGCGCCGCGCCCCCTTTATCGAAACGTCCGACAGGAGCGGATTGTTGAGCGCCTCCTTGACGGCGTTCACCGCAGCGCTTTCACCCGCCGCCGCGCCGATCCCGATCATCGCGGTACCCATGCCGACCATGGTGGTGCGGACATCGGCGAAATCGACATTGACCAGCGACTTGTTGGCGATAAGTACCGACAGCGACCGCACCGCGTTGGTAAGCACATCGTCGGAGCGCTTGAACATCTCGGTATAGCTCGCCCGCTCTTCGGCGATGGCGACGAGCTTCTCGTTGGGGATGACCACCAGCGTATCGACCTGCGCCCGGAGCTGTTCGAGCCCCTCCTGCGCGATCCGCATCTTCTTGCGCCCCTCGAAACAGAAGGGGGTGGTCACCACGCCGACCGTCAGTATCCCCGCCTGCTTGGCCACCTCCGCGACGACCGGCGATGCGCCGGTGCCGGTGCCGCCGCCCATGCCGGCGGTGATGAAGAGCATATCGAGACCGTCGATGTTGTTGGCGATCTCCACGCGGCTCTCCTCGGCCGATTCGCGGCCCACCTCGGGGTGCGCACCGGCGCCCCAACCGCAGGTGCGGTTGGCCCCGAGCTGTATCCGGCTTTCGGCCTTCGACTTCTCGAGATCCTGCGTATCGGTGTTGGCCGCGAGTATCACGATGTCGTTGAAGACGCTGTTGGCGCCGCCCTCATTGCAGACATCGCGCTCCTGCACGATCCGGTTGACGGCGTTGCCGCCGGCGCCGCCGACCCCCATGACGCCGATCCTCACGAGCGGGTTCCCATTTCTCGCGTTCATGCCGTCCTCCCTCTATTGAAAAAATTTCTCTATCCATTTCCCGATCCGGGCGAACAGCCCGTCGCCCGATTCCTTCGAAACGCGGCCGTTGCGGAGATGGTAGCGCACCATCCCGACCGCCGTGGCGAAGGCGGGATCGCGCAGAAGCTCCGCGAACCCCATATTGTCGTCGGTGATGACCGGCCGGCCGATACGCACCGGCAGTCCGATGACCTCTTCGGCGAGTCCCTTGATATACCGGAGATTCGCCGTACCGCCCGTGAGTACGATACCGGAGGAGATGAAGCTTTCCTTGATGTCCTCGTGTATCTTTTTGCGCACATTCACCATGATCTCCTCGACCCGCGGTTCGATGACGCGGGCAAGGATATGCGATTTAATGACCTTCTTCTCCTCGTCGCCGATACAGCAGACCTCGATCTCTTCCTCGGGACTGACCGACGCGGGCACCGCGCACCCGTAGCGGCATTTTATCCGTTCCGCCTCGGCGGGCGGCATCCGCAGCGCGATCGATATGTCACGCGTGATATAGCGGCCCCCCATCGGCACGACTGCCGTATAGGCAAGACGTCCCTGCTTATAGACGATGATGTCGGCGGTGCCGTCGCCGATGTCCACCACCGCGACCCCCAGCTGTTTCTCATCCTCCTGCAGGACCGAGTCGCTCGACGCAAGACCGGCCACCACGATATCCTCCACCTGCAGACCGGCATCGGTCACGCTTTTGACGAGATTCTGTATCATCGCGATGCTCGCGGTGACCACGTGGGTCTTGACCTCGAGCCGTTTGCCCGCCATACCGCGCGGATTCTTGATGCCGCTCTGATCGTCGACAACATATTCGCCCACTTCGACCCCGACGATGCGCCGGTCGGCCGGCAGGCTGATGTTCTTCGCCTGCTCCACCACGCGGTCCATGTCGGTCTGCGCAACCTCGCGGCCACGCACGGTCACCACCCCATGGCTGTTGATCGAACTAATGTGTTCGCCCGACAAACCAAGGATGACCGACTTGATGTGCACATCGCAGATCTTGTCGGCCTCGGTGACCGACTCGTTGATCGCGCGGGTCGTCGCTTCCATATTGACGACATTCCCGTTTATCATGCCGTCGGGGTTCTTCGCGACCCCTTTCCCGACGAACTGCACGCGACCGTCGGGAGAGACAGTGGCGACCAGCGTGGTGACCTTTCCCGTTCCCACATCCAGCGCGGTAATGACATTTTCGTTCTTCGACATTATATCCCTCTACTTATAGTGAACGACCTGACCTGCTATGAGCGCATCGCCGCTACGGCGCGCATCGAACTGGAACTCGCCGGCGAAGAGCCGTTTATCGCGCAGACGCAGCGCCGCATCGCGGAAAATGCCGCCGCGCCGCTTGATGATATCGTCCCCGACACCCGGATCACCCAGATAGATACGGGCGGTCCGCCGTTTCGGGAACTCGCATTCGAGCGAAAAACCGTCGAAGGCGTCGTACCCGATGCTCCGCAGGGAACAGAGGTCGGCATGCCGCCGCCACTCGGCGGCGATGGCGATCGCCTGCTTGATAAGATCAGGCCGCACTTCCGCGCCCGCCTCATTTTCGATGAAAAAAAGCGGCAGATCGGTACGCCCCTCGCGCGGGAACGCTTTTTTGAAGATGACGCCGTCGCGATCGGCGAACCATATGCTGTAGAGCCCTTCGCCGCGCTCTCCTTCCGTTTCGCGGCGATTGACCACTATCGCCGGTTCATATTCGGTGACGCGGATGCGGACGCGGTCGGGGAATATCGTCTGCACCTCGCATTCCTTTATCCAGCCGTTGGAACGGATGAACAGCGCCGCGCGATGTTCGTCAACGTCGAACCAGCTCATGCGGCGATCGAAACCCGCGAGTAGCAGCACCTCATCGCGCGTCAGGTGAGCAATCCCCTCGACCGTCACCTTCTCGGGCGTCACGGCGAATTCGTCGCTGGAACGGACCTTTCCGGCGTACCGTTCGGTATGAACGAAAAAGGCGGTGAAGACCCCGGCGGTCATCCAGACGAAAAGCATGAGCCCGGTCATAACGATGATCGAGAGCGCTTTTCTCATGCCGCGAGCGCCTCCTCAAGCAGCCGTTCGATGAGGGTCAGATAATCGATGCCGCGCCGCGCCGCCGCCATCGGGACGAGCGAATGACCGGTCATCCCGGGCAGGGTGTTTATCTCGAGCATGATGTGGCGCGAAGGCGTCACGATGAAGTCGCTACGGGTCGCCCCGCGGCAGCCGAGCGCCCGGTGCAGATCGAGCGCTTCGCGGCGCATCGCCTCGCGCACCACCGGATCATAGTCGGGATCGGCGACATAGCGGGTATGGTCGTCGAAATATTTCGCTTCATAGTCGTAGAACTCCTTGGCCGGTACGATCTCGACATCGCCCAGCACCGTATCGCCGAGGACCGCCACCGTGATCTCGCGCCCTTTGACATACTCTTCGACGAGCATCCGCTTGCCGACGGTCTGCGCAAGCGCTTCACGCCAGCCGATCTGGTCGCGGACGATGAAGACCCCCTTGCTCGATCCGTTCTCGGGATCCTTGAAGACGAAGGGGTAGGGCATCGGCGCGATCATGCCGGAGACCGCTTCGACCACCCGGTCGTCGGCCGCCGGGATGCCCAAGCGGCGCATCACCATCTTGGTCAGTATCTTGTTCATCCCGACCGCCGATGCGGCGACCCCCGATCCGGTGTAGGGGATGCCGATGATGTCAAGCAGTCCCTGTATCCGGCCGTCCTCGCCCCACGTGCCGTGGAGGGCGTTGAATACGACATCGGGTTTGAGCGAGCGCAGAACGGTGTCTATGTCGCGGCCCATGTCGACCTTCGTCACGGCGGTGTATCCGCCTTTCACGAGCGCATCGGCGATGAGACCGCCCGACTGCAGGCTGATCTCCCGTTCGTCCGACAGGCCGCCCATCACGACCGCGATGCGGGTGTTCTTCGTCAGTTCCATATCGTCAACTCCTTTACTGCCAGAATCTCACTTCCGGTTCCAGATGGATACCGTGCTTTTTCTGAACGCGTGCGATCGCCTCTTCGCGGAGCGCCACGAAGTCGGCCGAGCGGGCGTTACCCTTGTTCACCACGATGTTCGCATGCTTTTCGTAGAGCGCCGCATCGCCCATTGCCAGCCCCTTGCAGCCCGCCTCTTCGAGCAGTTTTCCCGCCGATGCCCCGTCGGGATTCCTGAACAGCGATCCGGCCGACGGATAGGGTATCGTGATGCGTTCCTTCATGAACCCGCGCACCCGCTCTTTTATCTTCGCGGCCGTATCCTTAGCTAGGATGAGTTCGGCGGCAAGCAGGATATAGGGCGGTTCGGGCATGTCGAGAATACGCCGGTACCCGAATCGCGGGGAGGCGGTCATGACGCTCCCCTCCTTCACATAAACGACCGAACGGACGATCCCGTCCCAACTATGTCCCTTCGGCGCGGCGTTGCCGACGATGGCGCCGCCGACGGTACCGGGGATACCCGCCATGAATTCGAGACCCGTCAGGCCGTTGGCGATGAGATAGTCGATAAGCGGCGCGACGCGGACCCACGCCGGCATCGAAACGGCGACCTGCCGGTTGTCGATATCCTCGGTGGCGCTACGCCCCTCCAGAAGAGCGAGCGTAATGACCGGCTTTCTCACCGCCCCGGCGATGACATTCGAGCCGCCGCCGAGCAGATGATAATCGCGCTCGAGCACCGTGAAACGGACGATATCGTCGACCGATTCGGGGAAATAGAGATCGCACACCGCATCCTGTGGTCGTATCGTAAGGAACTTGCTGAGTGTGGCGCGCTTCTTGAGCTTCATCACTCCTCCAGCAATCCGAAAAGTTCGTTCACATCACCCGCTCCCGCCGTTATGATGGCGCGGACCCATTCGAGGGCGCCCGACGAGAGCAGTACGCCCGCCTCGCCGATATTCTCGCAGTAGTATGCGGTGTTCATGCCGTTTTTCTTGAGCTGTTCCTGCAGTTCGCGCGTATCCCGCTTCCCCGCCGATTCGCCCGCGCCGAACACCGGGAGGATGATGAGAGCGGGGGCCGCCTTGAGCACCTGCGCAAAATCGTCGAAAAAACGGTCGAATCGGGTATGCCGGTGCGGCTGGAATACCAGCACATAACGGCCGTACGATGCCGTGGCGCGGTCCATCACCGCCTGCACCTCCGAGGGGTGATGCGCATAGTCGTCGATGAGCGCGATCCCGCGCCAGACCTTTTTCTTCTCGAAACGACGCTCGACACCGCGGATGTTCATCCAGAAATCGGGGGGTATCGGTTCATACTCACGGTGAAGCTCTCGAATATGGGTATAGGCGGCCAGCAGCGCCGCGGCGCGGTTCTGGATGACGTAAGCCGGTTCATTGGCCGATCCCAGATCGCTGCGTACCCCGTGGAATTCAACTATCCAACGGCCCGTCTCGCAGGTGAAGTTGCAGGCGGGACCGCCCTTCACCGCTTTTTTCTGGGCCACCTCGGCGCGTGTCGGGAAGGTCAGCCCGCCGAAATCCTCGAACAGCCGGTCGGAGAGCGGATATCCGCGACCGACGACGAACCGGCGATGGCCGACGAGCGTCATATATTCGCGGAACCGACGCAACATTTCGGCATCGGTGCCGTAGTAATCAACATGTTCGAGTTCTAGATTGGTGAGGACGAGCACCTTGGGCCGCATACGGAATATCGAACCGTCCGATTCGTCCAGTTCGACCACCCACGGGTCACCCGCCGCCACCGCGTTCACGCCGTCCAGTTTGCCGCCGGCGTATATCGAAGCGGCAACACCGAAGTGCCGCAGGAACTGCCACGTCAACCACGTGGTCGAGGTCTTGCCGTGCGCGCCGGCGATACCGATGACGGTGTTTTTGGCAAGCAGTTCGGCGAGAAATTCGCCGCGGGTCAGGATCGGCAGATTGATCGCCCGTGCCGCGATCACCTCTTCGATATCATCGCAAACGGCCGAAGTGCGTACGAGGACATCGGCGTGGTCCAGATGGGCCGTGTCGTGACCGAGAGCGACCGGTATCCCCCGTTTCTCCAGCATCTCGGTATAGGCGGTGCGCCGCTCGTCACAACCATTGACGGTATATCCCTGAGCCTTTGCGATGAGCATGAGCCCACTCACACCGCTGCCGCCGGCACCCATGAAATGTATCCTCATGCGGCCCCTCCCCCGATACCGGAAAGTATCGCGTCGGCGATGACGACATCGGCGCGGTTCTCGGTCAAAGCAGTCATGCGGGAACGCCACACCTCACGATTCTTTGCAAATTGATCGAGCGCCGCCGCGAGCTTCGCCGCCTTTTCGGCGACCGGCCCCGCATCCTCAACGACGATCCCGCCGCCCTGCTCGACCACCGAGCGGGCATTGTAGTACTGGTGGTTGTCGGCGGCATGGGGAAAGGGCACATAGATCGCCGGCTTCCCGAGCGCCGCGAGCTCGGCGATGGTGGTCGCTCCGGCGCGGCAGACGATGATGTCGGCCGCCTTGTAGTAACTGCCGATATCGCGGACAAAAGGCTGGATCTCCGCCTCGACGCCATGCGCCGCATAATGTGCGCGAACAGCGGCAAGATCGCGTTCCCCGGTCTGATGGATGATATAGAACCCGTTCGCAACGGCGGGATGATCGGCGACCAGTCGCATCATGAGTTCGTTGAGCGACGCGGCGCCCTGCGAACCGCCAAAGACCGCGAGCACCGGCCGGTCGGTATCGAGCCGCTTGCGGGCGCAGTCGATGACCTCGCGCCGCACCGGATTACCGGTCAGCAGTGTGCGGCCGGCCGGGAAGCGGCCCCGCACATCGGGGAAACTCATGAATATACGGTCGGCGAAACGGCCGACGATACGATTGGTGATACCGGGGATCGAATTCTGTTCCATCGCATAGACCGCACGGCGCCGCAACCATGCCGCGAGCGCCACCGGCCCCGCCGCGAAACCGCCGAGAGATACGACCGCGTCGGCACGGTGTTTCCCGATGAGACGCAACGCCTGTAGCAATGCGATCGGCAGGACCGCGAGATTCTTTATCGTTTCTATGATGTTCTTTCCTTTCAAGCCGCCCACCGTCACGAATTCGAGTGTGAAACCGCGCGCCGGCAGTTCCTTTTCCTCAAGTCCGCCGCGTGAACCGACAAAGACCACCGTGAGGCCGCGCTGACGGAGAACCTCGGCCACGGCGATGCCGGGAAAGAGGTGTCCCCCCGTCTTGCCGCCCGCGATAAGAATGGTCTTCTCCGCCGTTGTCATCACATCCTCACTGATATTGCGACCGGCTGTCGGTCACCACGACGTTGAGCAGGAACCCGATCATGAGACACGACGAAAGCAACGATGAGCCACCGTAGCTGATGAACGGCAACGGCACCCCTTTGTTCGGCAGGGTCGAAGTGACCACGCCGAGATTCACCGCCGCCTGTATCCCGAGTATCAGTACGATGCCCGCCGCGAGGTAGAGCGAGAACGGGTCGCCGCGCGACAAGGCGAAATAGACCCCCGTGATGAACAGGACGATGAGGGCGATGATGAACAGCGCGGCACCGACGAACCCGAACTCCTCGCCGACGATGGCGAAGATGAAGTCGGTCGATGCCTCGGGCAGATAGCGGAGTTTCCGCTGACTGTTGCCGAAGCCGACGCCCGTAGCGCCGCCGCGGCCCAGCGCTATTTCGGACTGCACCTGCTGGTATCCTTGCGCCTGTTTGTATTTCCACGGATCGCGCCACACCTTGATCCGTTCGAGCCGGTAGGGCTTCATGAGTATCAGTATCGTCACCACCAGCAGCGACAGAGCGATGAGCGCCGCGAAGTATTTGAAGCGCATACCTCCCATAAGCATGAGCGTCAGCGAGGTCGCGAAAATGATGAGCGCCGTGCCGAGATCCTCGACCGCGATGACCAGCACCAGCGCCGAAACGAGGCCGAATGGATAGACGAGTTCCTGCCATAGGCCCATCCGTTCGCGTTTGTTGCAGATGACCTCGGCGAGATAGAAAATGACGACGAGCTTGGCGAATTCCGACGGTTGGATCATCATGAAGTGGAGGTTTATCCAACGGGTAGAACCGTTCACCTCGGTCCCGATGACGAAGGTGGCAAGCAGCAGCAGGATGATGAACAGGAGCAGGTATTTTATCCAACTGCGGACCACGTCGATGTTCATCAGATAGGCGGCGATGAAGCCGGCCCCCGCGATGCAGAGATTCAATATCTGACCGCGCAGTATCGACAAGACCTGTGCATCGGGACGGTTGACGACGAAAACCTTGATGTTGAAGACCATGACCATGCCGAACATCACCAGCAGGAAGAAAAGTGCGAAGTAGAATTTCACCGAACGCGGCATCGCTCAGCCCTCTACCCGTTTTTTCAGTTCCGCCACCTTCTTCACGAAATCGTCGCCCCGCTTCTTATAGTTCTCGTACATATCGAAACTCGAACAGGCGGGCGAGAACAGGACGGTCGCCTCACCCGCCGCGAACCGGTATGCTTTTTCCACCGCGTCGGCCATCAAATCGGCTTTTTCGAGCGGCAGATAGCCTTCGAAATCGGCAAGTATCTTGGGCGCCGCCTGCCCCATCACCACCACGCCGCGGCACTTCCGATCGGCCAGCTCGCGTAGCGGCTGATAACTCCCCCCCTTGTCGACCCCGCCGAGGATAAGAACGACCGAACGATCGGCGAAACCGGCAAGCGATTTCTCGACCGCGCCGACATTGGTCCCCTTCGAGTCATCGATGAACTCAACCGCGCCGATGATCCCGGCGGGCGCCATGCGGTGCGGTAGCGGCTTGAATGCATAAGCGGCGGCGGCCATGAACGCCGGTTTTTTCATGAAGGGGGCGGCGGCGATCATCGCCGCCATGAGATTCTCGACATTATGTTCGCCGCGCAATCTCGTCTTCTGCAGCTCCACCGCGACACCGTAGTAGGAAACGGTCCGACCGTCCCATATCGCGTCGCTTTTTCCCGTCGCCGAGAAATAGACGGCGCGGCGGGCGATACCCGACGCCGCGGCGCAGAGCGGCTCGTCGCCGCCGTTGACCACGACGAAGCCTTCCTCTTTCGCCAGCCGGCCGAGCTTCACCTTGGTCATCAGGTAGTCGTCGTAACTCGCGTAGCGATCGAGATGATCGGGACTCACATTGAGTATCAGCGCCGCGTCGGGATGCATCGCGCGAAGCGTCTCTATCTGGAAACTCGATACCTCGACCACGAGGAACTCGTACCCTTTCTCCACGAACGATATGATCGGCGCGCCGATGTTGCCGGTCAGCGCACTCTTGCGGCCGTCGGCGATCAGCATCTCGTGAATGAGCGTCACGGTCGTGCTTTTTCCGTTGGTGCCGGTGACCGCGATGACCGTTTCGTTGGTGATGAACCGCGCCGCCACCTCCATCTCGCCGGCGATATCGATGCCGCGCTGCGTGGCGGCGGCGACCAGCGGATGGCTCTGCGGCACCCCGGGGCTGATGACCAGCAGATCGAGTTCTTTCGGCAACGCTCCGTCGGTGAGCGTCGCAAAGCCTTTCACCGCCTCTGCCAGCTTCGCCGCATTGTCGTCGTGGACGACGACCTCCCACTTCTTCGCGGCGAGGAACTTCGCCGTTTCGACGCCCGATATGCCGAGCCCGAGTATGAGCGCCTTTTTCATAGTGCTACCTCACCTTGATCGTCGCGATGGAAAGGAGCGCAAGCAGTATCGAAAGTATCCAGAAGCGGACGATGAGCTTCGGTTCGGTCGCATTGCCGCCCAACTCGAAATGGTGGTGTATCGGCGCCATGCGGAATATGCGGCGTCCCGTCGTTTTGAAGAAGGCGACCTGCAGGATGACCGACAGCACCTCGACCACGAACAGGCCGTTGAATATGAGCGAAAGAAGTTCGGTCTTGGTGACGACCGTGAAGGCGCCGATCATCGCGCCGAGTGAGAGCGCGCCGGTGTCGCCCATGAATATCGAGGCGGGATAGCTGTTGAACCACAGGAATGCGAGCGCCGCGCCGATGGTGGCGCCGCCGATGATGGCCAGCTCGCCCGCGCCCCGTACCAGCGGCATATGGAGATAATTAGCGAAGGCCGCGTGACCGACCAGATACACGATGATCGCCAGCAGCAACATCGATATCATCGTCGGCACGATGGCCAGACCGTCCATGCCGTCGGTGAAATTGAGTCCGTTGGAAGTGCCGACGATCACCAGCACGCCGAAGGGTATGTACCACCAGCCGATGTCGAAGGTGAGCGATTTGAATATCGGCACCACCAGCGTCGGCTCGAAGCCCTTATGATAATAGAGCAACAACATAAAGGCGGTCGCGAATACCACCTGCATCAGGAACTTCCAGCGCGAAGCGAGCCCCTGCGGGTTGCGTTTCGAGACCTTCAGCCAGTCGTCGAGATAGCCGATGAGGCCGAAGAGCACGATCAGCAGGGTCATGGACTGTATCCAGAAGTTCTTCAGGAAATCGGTCCACAGGAATATGTTGACGAGAACCGACAAGAGTATGATGACGCCGCCCATCGCCGGGGTTCCCGCCTTGGCCAGATGGGCCTGCGGTCCGTCGGTCCGTATCGCCTGCTCCATCTTGATGCGTTTGAGATATGCGATGAAATAGGGGTAGACAATGAGAGAGAGGATAAAGCCGGTGAAGACCGCCATGAAGGTACGGAACGTGATATAGGTGAGTACATTGAACTGCGGCACCGACTGCAGGTACCAGAGTTTGAGGTAAAGCAACATTTCACTGACCTCCTGTCCTGTCGAAGAGCAACTCCAATCGGTTGCGGCGCGACCCTTTTAGTAGGAAACGCCCGCGCGACGGCAACGCCGCCGAAAGATCATCCATAGAGCCGAAAAAGACCACTCGCTCGTCATCGATGAATTCGTCGCGGATCTTTTCGAACTCCTCGCCTATCAAAAAACTCTTGTTTACCACTGTAAGGGTTTTGATATATTTTACAAGTTCTCTATGAAATTTTTCTGCAAATTTACCCAGTTCGGCCATATCACCGAGCACCAGATAGCGCCCGTCGGCCACTCCGGAGCCCTCCTTTCTGATGAAATTCTCTATTGATCTCAACATGCTATCAGGATTTGCGTTGTAGCAGTCGGCTACGATTACCCGATCCCCCATCTTCACCTCTTCCCCTCGATATTTCGGGAGCTTCAGTCCCTCAAAGACCGCAAAAAGCGACTCGGGCGATCCGGTGTAGGGCAACACCAACGCCGCAGCGGCCGCGAAATTCTGCACCATGTAGTTGGGCAGGTCGGGCATCTGCGCGGCATATTCACGCCCCTGCCATCTTAGAACGATATGGCCCTCATCAGTATTCCGCACCGTGAGATCGGCCTTGTTCCCTGCGGTCGAATAGGTCGTCGCGGCGCGTCCGGGATGAGCGGCGATCCACCCCGCGATGTACGGATCGTCGATATCGGCGGCGATGCGGCCGCGCGAATGATCGAATATCTCGAGTTTCGCCTGCGCCAGTTCGTCGCGCGAATTGAAATTCCCGATGTGGGCGAAACCGATGTTGGTGATGAGGACCGCGTCGGGATCGGCCGCCGCGCAGAGATGGGCGATCTCCCCGGCATGGTTCATCCCCATCTCGAGCACGATGAAATCGCGGTCGTCGGGCGCGTTGAGCAGCGTCAGCGGCAGACCGAGGTGATTGTTGAGGTTGCCGCTCGTGCCGTAAACGCTTTTGCCGCACAGCGTCAGCATCCGCGCGGTGAATTCACGCGTGGTCGTTTTTCCCGACGAACCGGTGATGGCGATGACCTGCGAATTCTGCGCGTCGCGCCGGAGCCGCGCCAATACCGCGAGGAACTGCACCACATCGGCGACCTGCACATACCCCGCAATGCCCATCTGATCGCTGCCGACGCAAAACACTCCCTGCGCCACGAGCGCCGCGACGAAGGAGTGACCGTCGACCTTTTCGCCTTTGAACGCGCAGAAGATATCGCCGCGCCGCGCCGTGCGGCTGTCGATCGTGACCGCGCCGAAGAGCGTTGCGTCGACCCGCGCCGTCGATCCGCACCGCGCGAGCGCCTCGTTGACCATCGTGTGGTCCAGCATCATGATTCTCCCAAGTGTCTGCGTATCTCTTCGTGGTCCGAGAAGTGCCGCTTCTCGGTCCCGATGATCTGGTAATCCTCGGCCCCTTTGCCCGCGACGATGACCACATCCTCGTCACGCATGAGTTTGAGCGCCCGTTCTATCGCGGCGCTGCGATCAGGTATCACTTCCAGCCCTTCCTTCCGTTTGATGCCGCCGACGATATCGGCGATGATCGCGTCGGGCTTTTCGGTGCGCGGATTGTCGGAGGTGACGATGACGGTGTCGGCATACTTCGCCGCCACTTCTCCCATAAGCGGCCGTTTCCCTTTGTCGCGGTCGCCGCCCGCACCGAACACGACGATGAGCTTAACGCCACCGCCGAATTCCTTGGCCGCCGCGAGCACCTTTTCCAGCGCATCGGGCGAATGAGCGTAATCGACGAATATCCGGCCGCGCGTTCCCACCCGCTCCATGCGGCCCGGCACCACGGCGCCCGCCGCGAGCGCAGATGCCTGCGCCGGTTCCATCCACGGCGACACGGCAAGGAGCGCGCCAAGCAGGTTCGAGATGTTGAAACGACCCGGCAGATCGAGCCGCGCCGCGATATCGTCGCCACGGTAGGATAGAAGCAGTTCGTAACCGGCGCCGCGCGCCATCATATGCTTCACCCACAGATCGGCGCTCCGGTCGGTGAGGGAGAAGGTCGCAAGCGGCCGCTTGCCGTCGAGCAGACGAGTAAGTTCCCGCCCCTTCGGATCATCGAGGTTCACCACCGCAAGCCCGTCGTTGCGGAGATATTCGTCAAAGAGCCGTTTTTTCGCGGCGAAGTACGCCTCCTCGGTCTTATGATAATCGAGATGATCGCGCGTGAAGTTGGTGAAAAGCGCCGCGTCGAACTGGGTCCCGGCGATCCGTTCCTGATCGAGCGCATGCGAACTGACCTCGCTCACTACGAACCGAACGCCCTCGTGACGCATCGCGGCGAGGGTCCGGTACCACGTCCAGGGGAAGGGGGTCGTATTCTCGGGAGCCACGGTACGGCCGCCCCAGCGGCAACCGAGCGTCCCGATCAGCCCAGTGGGCGACACGCCCGACAGTATCTTCTCGATGATGTGGGTCGTAGTCGTTTTACCGTTGGTGCCGGTCACCCCGATGAAATGCATCGCCTTCTGCGGGTCGCCATATACCGCCGGCGATACGGCGCGCAGCGTTTCATGGATATCGGCGACGCGCACATAGCCGGGAAACGTCAGATCGCGCACACCGAAGGCAGCGGCGGCACCCTGCAGAAGCGCCTGCTCGATGAAATCGTGACCGTCGGCCTTTTCGCCGCGCACCGCGAAAAAGAGACATCCCGGCGTCACCCGACGGCTGTCGACGACGATGTCGCGCACCTCGATGTCATCGTCGGGCGCGTTGTCGGCAAGTATCTCGTACGCTATTCGGCGCTTGAGTTCCACTAGTCGCATCACTCCCCTCCCTCTGTCGGATTGGGCTCTTCTTTTTCTTCTTCGCTCTCGATGATCACGGCGGTGCCGTAGGGAACTATCTCGCCGGCCGCGGGCGACTGCTTCTTCACCACACCCGACGACGCCCCCGATATGACCACATCAAGTCCCGCCTGATTGACCGCGTAGGCGGCGCGGCTCACCCCCAACCCTTCGAGCTGAGGCACGACCACCACATCGACCGCGCTCACCTCTTTCCCTTCGATACCCCCCTCGATCGGCGCGGTCATATCCTCGGCCGCCATCTCGGGTATCGGAGTGATCTCCTTGGCATCCTTCTCGACATACACGCCGAAAAACGGTAACGATCGCCGCGCTATCTCGCGGAAAACCGGCGCCGCGACCGTGCCGCCATACTCCTTACCCTGCGGTTCGTCGATAACGACCATCATCACCAGTTTCGGATTGTCGGAAGGGACCGCGCCGACGAAGGAACAGACCACCTCGTCCCAGCTGTATTTCTTCTTCACCGGATCGTACTTCTGGCTCGTGCCGGTCTTGCCGCCCACCTTCACCCCTTTGAGCGCCGCCTGTAGTGCGGTCCCTTTGGCGACGACCGTATCCATCATACCGATCATCTTTTTGTCGACAGTGTATTTGAACTCGAGCCGCGTGAGCGACGGCACCGTCTCGAAGAGCGTCCGCCCGCCGACCGGATCGATCACCCGGTCGACGATCGTCGGCTGCCACAGCACGCCGCCGTTGTACAGCACCGAAAGTGCGCGGACCATCTGCACCATGTTGACCGACAGCCCTTGGCCGAAACTGAGGTTCGCCTTGTCTATCGGGTACCATTTCTTGTAGTTCCGCACCTCTCGCGTCGATTCTCCCGGCAGTTGCAACCCCGACCGTTTGCCGAAGCCGAATCGGCCGAAGTAGTCGTAGAGTTTCTCCGAGGAGAGCCTATCGACGATCTGCACCGTGCCGATATTCGACGAATGGACCACCACCTCCTCGAGCGTCATCAGCCCTTTGCCGTGCGTGTCATGAATGAGCCGACCGCCGAACTTGAAGACGCCGTTATGGCCGTTGACCAATTCGCCCGGCCGCATCAGGTTTTCGTTCATTGCGGCGAGTATCGAGAAGACCTTCATGGTCGAACCGGGTTCGAACAGGTCCGATACGGTATGATTACGCCGTTTTTCCAGCGGATAACGCCGGTATTCCTCGGGCAGGAAACTCGGATTGTTCGCCATCGCGAGAATGCGGCCGCTCGCCGGGTCCATCACCACCACGCCGCCCCATTTCGCCTTGGTCTTCTCGACCATCTTGTCGAGTTCCTCCTCGGCGATCGCCTGTATCGCGGCATCGATGGTCAAGTGGAGATCGCCGGCCTGCGTAGCGCCCATCTCTTTTTCTATCTCAAGCGCACCCTCTCCGCTCCCAGGTATGTAGAGGCGCCGGATCTTGACCTCGCCGCCCGAGAGATGTTTGTTGAATGAGAGTTCCAGTCCGCCGAGCCCCTCACCGTCGTGCTGCGACACCCAGCCGATCACGTTGGCGAGCAGTTTCCCCTGCGGGTAGATGCGCTTGAAGCCGTCCACGAAAATGACATAATTGAGATCGCTCGCCAGCTGGGCCAGCCGTTTGCGATCATGCTCATTCGCATCATCAAGGCCGCGCTTCCGTTCGAGTTCGCGCAGGCGGACCAGCGCCGTTTCCCGTTCCTGCTGTATCGCCCGTACCGTCTCATATCCGACATCTTTCTTGAGATAACGGAAATTGCCTTTCCGGGAAAGGGTGCGGAAGACCTCTTCGGCGTCAAATCCAGCCGCCGACGCCAGAAGCGCCGCGATTCCCCGCTTGTCCTTGATGCCGTTGGGATCGACCGCCAGATCGACCCGCGGTTCGGAGATCGCGAGCACCTCGCCGTTGCGGTCGTATATCGCCCCGCGGCGCGCCTTGATGGTCTTTATTATCTCGGACGACGAGGAATAACGGTCGAGCTCCTCGTGACGCAGTATCTGGATGTCGTAGAGTCTATAGAGGATGATAAGGAAGAAGATCATCACGAACGCCGCGATGGCGCCGAATATCCTCTTTTCCCGTTTCATACGGACACATCAGTTTATCAGGAGTCTGTCCTTGGTCGCCGGCCGCAGATCCAGCCCGCGGGCCCGACTCATCAGCGCCGGAGCCGATATGAGCCGCAGATACTGCGATTCGAGATCGGTCTTTTTGAAGTTGTCGAACCGCATCGAGTCTACCGATGAACTGATATGAACCAGTTGAGAATTGCGATAACTCTTGAGATAGGAATCGACCGTCAGAAAGACCGACACCACCGTGATGAACGCAGCGAACAGCAGAACGGCGGGAGAAAAGAGCTCCAGCTTCGCCCGCACCTTGCGCATCTCGAGGATCACCGGCACCGCCGCGTCCCGTTTGCCTCGTACTTGTGCTACACCCGACATGACACACCCCCTTATTCTATTCAGTTCTTGATAAGCACTCTGAGTTTCGCGCTGCGCGACCGTGGATTTATCTCCACCTCCGCCTCTTCGGGCGCGACCGCCTTGACCAGCGTCACCGGGCGCGGCGCGCTGTCGCCGAACGGTTCGGGCAGCGGCATCCCCTGACGGCGGTCAGTGAAGAAATGCTTCACGATGCGGTCCTCGAGCGAATGGAACGTAATGACGCCCAGCACCCCTTCGGGCGACAGCGATATGTAGGCCCGCTCCAGCATCCGCTCGACTTCGGCCAGTTCTTCGTTGACCGCGATGCGCAGCGCCATGAAGCTCTGCGTCGCCGGATCGATGCGGCCCGCCTTGAACCGCTTGGCCGCCACGATGGCGTCGCGGAACTGCTTGGTCGTCGTAAGACCGGCCGCCGCCGCTTTCTTGAGCGCTTTTGCCACCGTCTTCGATTCGCGTTCCTCGCCGAACTTCGACAGGATCTCCTGCAGTTCTTGTTCGGTCGAGCGGCGAACCAGATCGAGCGCCGTCATCCCCTTGGTATCGTCCATCCGCATATCGAGCGGCCCGTCGCCCTTGAAGCCGAAGCCGCGCTCCGGATCGTCGAGCTGATAACTGCTGACGCCCAGATCGGCGAAGATATAATCGGCTTTGCGGAGTTTCAGCAGGAAAAGAATTTTATCCACTTCACCGGCGCGGCCGTGCACCACGGTGACCCGCTCCATCCCGGCGAATTTCTCTTTGAGCCGGTCCACCGCCGCGCGGTCGCGGTCGATCAGAACCAGACGCGCCGCGGGATAGCGCCGCACTATCTGCTCGGCGTGTCCGCCGCCGCCCGCCGTCAGGTCCACATATACCGACAGCCGCTCAGGTGCCGTCCGCGCGAACTCCGCGAGAAGCACCGGCCGATGGCCCCGGTATAGTGTCGACATGCGTTTACCCCTTCTGTTCGGTGTTCTTCGCCTTGTTGAGGATATCGTAGATCTGCTCGAAAGCGGCCGGTTCCATCGTCTCGCTCTTCTCCAGATTCTCCTTCGCCCATGCCTCGATGTGGTCGATACAGCCGAGGAGCACCATCTCTTTATCGATGCGGGCGTGTTCCATCAGGTGGCGCGGGATACGGATACGGTTCTGCGTGTCGAGTTCCACCGGTTCGGCCGTCGATACATACCAGCGGATGAAGGTCTCACGCAGTTTCCCTTCGGGGAAAGCACGTTCGATCAGTTCGACGCGGGCGGCCCAGCCGGCGGGCGAATAGAGTTCGAGGAATTTCGCGTCGGGACTCATACCGCGGGCGGCGATGAGCGTCTCGTCGCGCTTCAGGTCGAGCGGGGCGAACCAGTGGGCCGGGAAGGGAATGCGACCCTTCATGTCGACCTTGTACTGATTACGGCCTTGAAAGTGGCGTTTTGTGTCCATGTGCTCCCACTTGAGAGAACTTCGATACCACAAAATACCACTTGTAGGTTAAAACGCAAGAAAAATTCAAAGATTTTTTTGGAACTTACTCTTCTTCGACCGCTTTAAATACCGGACTTTAAACGCCGGTTATCCGATCTCGAGAAAGTGACAAGGACAAAAACAGTATATGGACACTGCAAGAAGCCTCCTCTTTTTTGACTTTTCGGGTGGTTGTTTTACCCTGCGAGCGGCAGTGATACGGAGACCCGATGAGCGGTCGGAAGGCGATCGAGATACGCGGCGCCGCGGAACATAACCTCAAACACATTGATGTCACCATCCCGCACAACGCCTTCACCGTCGTCACCGGCGTCTCGGGCAGCGGCAAGTCGTCGCTCGTCTACGACACGATATTCCACGAGAGCATGCGCCGTTTCATGGGGACCTTCTCGACCTACACCCGCCAGTACCTCCGCAAGGTCCACCGCCCCGAGGTGAAGGAGATGACGGGGCTTCTCCCCGCCGTATCGGTCGACCAGCGCACCGGCGTCACCAGCCCGCGCTCGACCGTCGGGACGCTCTCGGGACTCTATGACCTCCTGCGGCTGATGTTCGCCCGCTTTGGTGTTGCACCGGAGGGAGTGAAACCGAACCGCTCGCTTTTCTCGTTCAATACACCCGATGGCGCCTGCCCCGCCTGCGGCGGGCTCGGGGTGGAAGATTCGCTCGACCTCGATAAACTCATCGCCGACCCGGCGCGTACCCTGCGCGACGGCGCCTTTGCCATCACCACCCCGTCGGGCTACATCATGTATTCGCAGGTGACGATGGCGGTCCTCGACGAGGTATGCCGCGCCCACGGTTTCTCGGTCGACATCGCGTGGCGCGACCTCACCGAAGAACAGAAACACATCGTCCTCTACGGCTCGGAAAAGATACTGATACCCTACGGCAAACACCCGCTCGAAAGCCGGATGAAATGGACCGGCATCAAGGCCAAACCGCGCGAAGAGGGTTACTATCGCGGCATCCTCCCGGTGATGGAGGAGATCCTGAAACGCGACCGCAACAAGAATATCCTCCGCTTCGTCCGCAGCGTCCCGTGCAAGTCCTGCGGCGGCACGCGGCTGAACGACCGCGCCCGGAGCGTCACGATAGCGGGCCGGACGATAACCGACGCCTCTGCGCTCCCCATCGCCGAACTCGCGGCGTGGGTGGCGGAGGTCGCGGCGGCACGGAAAAGCGGACCGCTCAGTTCCATCGCGGCGGCGGTCGGACGGCAGGCGGCGCACTGCGCGGCGCTCGGGATCGACTACCTGCCGGTGGCGCGCGGCGCCGAAACGCTCTCGGGCGGCGAACTCCAGCGCCTGCGGTTAGCCACACAACTCGAGAACCGGATACGCGGGATGCTCTACATCCTCGACGAGCCGTCGGCGGGGCTCCATCCGGCCGATCACCGGCGGCTGATAACGCTTCTCAAGAGCCTGCGCGACACCGGGAACACCGTCATTGCGGTCGACCATAACCTCGCGGCGGCGCGGCACGCCGACCATCTCATCGACATCGGTCCCGGCCCCGGCGATGCGGGCGGCGAGGTGGTCTTCGCCGGAACGCCCGCCGACATCCTGCGGCCGGAGTACCACGCAAAGAGCGCGACGGCGCGGACGCTGGTGCAGGAAAAAGAGGGCTCTCCTAAGCCGAACGCAACGGTACCGATCAATGCGAACTATCTGTGGGTACGCGGCGCGACGAAGAACAACCTGCAGCGCGTCGATGCGGCGTTCTTGCACAAAGGACTCACCGTCGTGACCGGGGTAAGCGGCGCCGGGAAGTCAACGCTCGTGGAATGTCTCGTCGAACAGTTGGAGACTATGCCTGCGGCCGAACGAACGGTCGGGTCCGTCCGCTTCACCGACCAGTCGCCCATCGGCCGCAATCCGCGCAGCAATCCCGCCACCTATACCAAACTCTTCGACGATATCCGCAAACGGTTCGCGGCGCTACCGACGGCAGTCGAGCGCGGCCTCACCGCGAGTCACTTCTCGTTCAATGTGCCGGGAGGGCGTTGCGAGGCATGCGAAGGGGCCGGGGTGCGCGAACTCGGGCTCCACTTCCTCGGCCGCTCCGAGGTGGTGTGCGAGGCCTGCGACGGCAAGCGGTTCAGCGCGGCGGTACAGGAGGTGGAACTGGGCGGCAGGAACATCGCCGCAGTGCTCGATCTCTCCATCGCCGAAGCATTGCTCTTCTTCGCCGACGACCGTCCCATCGGGCGATTCCTCGATATCTTGTGTTCGCTCGGACTCGGCTATATCACCCTCGGCCAGCCCGCGACCACCCTTTCGGGCGGCGAGGCGCAGCGGCTGAAACTGGCTGCCGCGCTCGGCAAGAAAGAGGGAGGCAACGACCTCTACATCTTCGACGAACCGACCGTCGGACTCCATCCGGCCGATACCGCGCTCCTTGCCAAAGCGCTGAACGATCTGGTGCGGCGCGGCAACACCGTCGTCGCGGTGACCCACGATCTGCGGCTCATCCACGCCGCCGATCATCTTATCGACATGGGACCGGGAAGCGGCCACCACGGCGGGAAGGTCGTCGCGACCGGCACGCCCGCCGAGGTACTGAACCATCCCGACAGTCTCACCGCCGCTGCACTTCGGGCCTTCTGCGCCGGTGGGGAATCCTTCGTCGGCGGTGAGAAGTCTGCCCCCCATGAAATGCCGCTCACGCTTAATGCCGTCACCACCAACAATCTCAAGCAGGTCACTGTCTCGTTCCCCGAGAACCGCTGGACGATGGTGACCGGCCGATCGGGAAGCGGCAAGTCGTCGCTCGTCTTCGACACGCTCTACGCCATCGGCCGCAACAGTTATCTGGAGACCTTTCCGAGCTATCTGCGCAGTCGCCTCGATACGCCGGGCGGCGCGGAGGCCGGTTCGTGGAGCGGACTGCTCCCGGCCGTCGGGATCGGCGCACAGGACACCGACCGGGGCCATCCGCGCTCGACCGTCGGCACCGTGACCGATATTCAGGATCACTACCGGCTCCTCTTCGCCCGTAGTGCCGGGGCCGGTTGGCGCGCGGCGCAGTTCTCGCCGAACCATGAAGAGGGCGCCTGCCCCGAGTGCCGCGGGCTCGGCTTCCTGCGCAAGACCGATCCCCTTAAACTGATATCGCATCCCGACCGGCCGCTCATCGCCGGAGCGCTCGACGGAACGCCGACCGGCCGCTCCTACGGCGAACCCGACGGCAAGACCATCGCGATGCTGCAGGCGATGTGCGCCGTCCACGGCATCGACCTGACGCAACCCTACAACGCCCTCTCCGACGCGGCGCGCGACCTGATACTGAACGGCGCCGGCGACACGGTCTACGCGGTCGACTGGCATTTCAAGCGGGGCGCCCGCGACGGAGCGCATCGGTTCACCAGCGTCTGGAAAGGACTCTTGCCGCTCGTCGAGGAGGAGTACCTGCTGCGGCACGACAACACCCGCGGCAAGACGATCGAGATGGTGATGAGCGATATCCCCTGCGCCGCCTGCACCGCGAGCGGACTCAACGCCATCGCCCGGTCTGTCACGGTGTTCGGCACGACGATAGACCAACTCTCGGCGCTTCCCGCCGCCGCCGCGCTCAAATTCTTTAGCGGAATTTCAGCCATGAAACCGGAGGAACGGACGATCGTCGACGCCCTCATCCCCCGCCTCGAAGCGCTTGTCCGCGTCGGACTCGGCTACCTGTCGCCCGACCGCAAAACGATGTCGCTTTCGGGCGGCGAATACCGGCGGCTCGGCATCGCAGCGATACTCTTCAACGGCCTCACCGGCGTCTGCTATGTGATAGACGAACCGGGACGCGGACTCCATCCGGCCGACCGCGCCGAACTGGGGAAACTGCTCCGTGAGGTCCCCGCCGCCGGGAACACCCTCATCACGGTCGATCATGCGCCGCAGCTCATGCGGATGGCCGACCGGATGGTCGAACTGGGCCCCGGCGCCGGTTCGGAAGGGGGACGCATCACCGCCGCGGGAACGCCCGACGAACTGCTCCGTCCCGGCGTAACGCTCACCGGCGATCATCTGCACGGTACGGTGCCGGAGAGAAAAAGCAATGCACCGGAGGCGGTCATCCACATCGAAAAAGCAGACGCTCATAATCTTAAAAGTTTGACGCTCGATATCCCGGTCCCGGCGGTCGTCGCGCTGACCGGCCGGTCGGGGAGCGGCAAATCGTCGCTTTTGTTCGCGGTCATCGCCGCGAGCGGTGCGGCGGGCCATCCGCAGGAATGCGCCGCCATCGCCGGACTCGACCGGTTCAGCGATATCCTGTCGCTCGAACGGATGCGCCACACCGCGTCGGTCATGAGCACCCTGCTGACCGCCACGGGGCTCGCCGACCGTCTGCGGAATCTTTTCGCGGCGACGCCCGAAGCAAAAGAACGCGGCTTCACCAAGAGCCATTTCAGTTTTCTGACGGCATCGGGACGGTGCGAGACCTGCAAAGGGAGCGGCCGCGAAACGGTGGCGCTCGACTTCCTTCCCGATGTCGAGGCGCCCTGTCCCGCCTGCAACGGCGCGCGCTTCAACCCCGAGGTGCTGACCGTCCGCCTGCACGAAAAGAGTATCGCCGACATCCACACACTGACGGTGCGCGACGGCACAACGCTGTTCAGCGGCGATAAAGTAATGGCGCACGGGCTGGCGATACTCGAGAAGGCGGGGCTCGGCTATCTCACCATGGGACAGGCGACCGACCGCTGTTCGGCGGGCGAACTCCAGCGGCTTCACCTCGCGGCGCGGCTCATCGCCGGCAAGGGGAAAGAGCAGGTGCTCTACCTCCTCGACGAACCGGAGGCGGGGCTCCACCCGGCCGACATCGCGGAACTTTGCGCGCTTTTCAGCGACATCGCGCGCCACGGTTCGACCATTCTCATGGCGACCCACAGCGAACCGCTCATCGCGGCGGCCGACACGGTGATCGACCTCGGCCCCGGCGGCGGTCCCGACGGTGGGAAACTCCTGTTCACCGGCACCCCGTGGGAACTGATGCGTGACGCCGCTTCTGCCACCGGAAAGGCGCTAAAGGAATGGAGCGGCCGCTGAACCCACAATCTTGACCTCTCCCCGCTTCTCAGATATACTCCATCAATCCGTAACGGCGGCACAGAGGCATGACGACCACACCGAACAGCAGTACACCCGACCGTGAGCGTTATCGCCTGCTTGACCACGGCGACGGCCGCAGGCTCGAATCGTTCGGCGGCATCATACTCGACCGCCCCGCCCCGCAGGCGGTCGGCCCGCAACTGACGCCCGATCTGTGGCCGGAGGCTTTCGCCCGCTTCACCCGGGACGAGACCGGCGGCAGTTGGAAACGATTCCACCATATCGAGGAACCGTGGCTGGTGACGGTGGATGATATCCGGTTTGAACTGGCGCTCTCACCGCAGGGACAGGTGGGAATCTTCCCCGAACAGCTCGCCAACTGGCGCTGGCTACGTGATGTCATCGCGATGGCCGACCGCGAACTGACCCTTATCAACGCCTTCGGCTACACCGGCGGCTCGACGCTGGCGATGCTCGCCGCCCTCACGCCGCACCCACTGTCCCTCTGCCATTTGGACGGCGCGAAGAGCGCGGTGGCCACCGCGCGGCGCAACACGGCGCTCAACGGCCGTCCCGACGCGCCGGTCCGGTGGATAGTCGACGATGTGATGACCTTCCTGCGGCGCGAGGTGAAACGGAACCGCCGCTACGACGGCATCGTCCTCGACCCGCCCGCCTTCGGCCGCGGCCCCGACGGCAAACGGTGGAAACTGGCCGACGATCTCCCCGACCTGCTGAAAACGGCGCAGGAACTGCTGTCGGAAAGACCGTTGTTCTTACTTTTTTCCTGCCACGATTCGGCACTCAAGGCGGCCGACATTCGCAGTGAACTTAAACGGACCTTCGGCGCGGTACGGTCATTGGAAAGTCTATCGTTGCATATTCCGGGTGAGTCGGGAGCGGCGCTCCCGGCGGGACTGACGATGCGGATACTGTTCTAGAAGACATCTCTTGTCTTGGCACATATGATCGATGCGGGCGCACGATATCAACTTTTAATTGTTAACAATTTACGACGCTAACAGGATAGCTGTCCCATGAACTAAATTCTCCCGGTACCCATGTGATATACCAAGTTCTGGTAATCGGGTTCCAGACCTGTATCGGGATGTATGCTACAGAGCGAACCGAACCTTTCCAATAAGTGGAATATGCACCCAAAAAGACATCGTTAGTAGAAAATGACGTCCCTGTAGTATCATCCTCATCCATTTGACACCACGTTCCGCAACCACTAACCCCATTGACTTCCGCTTTCCATTCATAGTAATCGGCATCGCCCACAGAAGACCAGTAACAGTAAAAGTTCGTACAGGCTGAATTTCTTGTACATTCGCCGATGTTGGGCGTTCCGACGGCATGTGCCGTCACAAAACCAAACAAAAACAAGGAAACAAGGAAAAACTTCTTCATGATAAACCTCCAAAATGAAATTGTGCGCCCGCAACAATGAAATAAAACTTGATTTGAAAAAAAAAAATCAATAAAAATCTTCATTGCCATGTTTCTTTCATGGGAGGAAAATATGTTGCCTCGTTTCTTTGTTTTTTTATTGCCCTTTTTTATTTTTATTTTTGCCTGTTCTTGCTCTAAAAAGGCTAACGGAGAAAAAGATGATGGCCAACCAACTGACAACGAAGTAATCGATAATAACATCGAGAACGAAACCAACGACATTTTCATTGACGATAGCGATGCCGCAGTTGGACACCCGCCTCAGTGGACCATCAGCGAAGAAGAAGATATCCCGTGGGCAAAAGACGGCATTCTTAAATACTATCAGTGGGGCACCGCCGCCGCAGACACACCGTTATGGACCAAATATCATAACAACAGGATTTATGTGGGCGGTACTCTCAATTTCAGATTTGACCATTCAACCGATGCAGACATGTATTTGAAGATCATCACCGATAATAAAAAAGTAAAAACTTACCAATGGGGCACCGATAGGCAAGAAATCGTCACGGGCGCGTTTGCTATCGACAACAAAAACAACATATACGTCATAGGAACAACGACCGGCGACATGGGCAAAATATGGACAAATTCTGGCTACATAAATACCGACTGTATTGTTACCGTTCTAAACACTACGACTGACTCTTTTTCTTTTACACAATGGGGAAACGAGAAATCTTGCGAGCCACGAGCCCTGTATCTTGAAGACGATGGCACAGTGGTCGTTGTCGGCGTTACCAATGGAAGATTCCCCAACCAAACACTACATGGGAAAAATGACATATTTATATCACGGATCAAAAACGGCTTAATTGAAACCACACAATTTGGATATCAGTCCGGTAGTGTTAATAATCCGGTGGCAACAAGCTTAAAAACAGAATCAACGTTTTATATTTGCGGCAACACTACTGCCTCTTTGCCCGGAAACGTCTTTTACGGTGGAAGTATTGACGGGTTTATCATCGGTATTGATCGAAAATCTCTGCTACCTTCAAAGTATTATCAGATCGGCACCGCAGGCGAAGAATCATTAAGCGGACTAGCGCTGGGCGAGAACGGAAAGATATATTTTGTCGGATCAACAAATAAAATATTTCCCGGTTTTGCTAACAAAGGCAATATGGATTTTTTCTATGGTCATATCGAGAACGATACCGTGATTATAGATAAAATGGCAGGCACTGTAGCAGATGATTATAGTGAGAGTTGCATCTACCAAAATGGCCTTTTTCTCCATACCGGTTCAACCAAAGGCGATTGTGGTGGCACCGGGAATCCTCTAAACAATGATAATATCACATTGGTTGCCAATGGTAACGCAACGATTTTTTCGCACATTTCCTGAGAGCATCCCCAATCCATCATAATCACACAGCCATTTCTTCGGCAGGCATCTCGCGCAGCCGGTCTATGTTGAGATACGCTTTCATGCCCCACTTGCTTGACGCGATGTGACGGTAACGCAACGATTTTTTCGCACATTTCCTGAGAGCATCCCCAATCCATCATAATCACACAGCCATTTCTTCGGCAGGCATCTCGCGCAGCCGGTCTATGTTGAGATACGCTTTCATGCCCCACTTGCTTGACGCGATGTGACGGAGCCGGGCCGCGACCAGCATGAGCGCCGAGTTGCCGTCAGGGAAGCAGCCGACCACCCGCGTGCGTCGTCGTATCTCCTTCATGATCCGCTCCATCGGGTTGTTCGTCCTGATGCGGAGCCAATACTCGCGAGGGAACTGCATGTAGGCGAGGGTCTCGATGATGCCGCTCTCGACGAGTGCGGCGGCGTTCTTGAGTTTCATCTCGCGCAGTTTGGCGACGACATCGACCGCCTTCTTTTTCGCCGCCTTGAGGTCTTCCTGCGCGTGGATCGCCTTGAGCATGGCGGCGGCTTCCTTCACCTTACCCTTGGGCACCAGCGAGAAGACATTGCGGTAAAAGTGAACGACGCACCGTTGCCACGAGGCTTCGGGATAGATGTCGGCTATCGACTCTACGAGACCGAGGCATTTGTCCGAGATAATGAGCTTGACGCCCGTGAGGCCA
>JAKLIW010000049.1 GCA_022709425.1 bacterium | reverse complement strand
CGCGCTGGGGCCCGTGCGGGTGCTGGTGACATTCCCCGACGGCGGCGCCGACAGCACGCAGTCGCGCACCGTGCTCGACGCCATCGGCCAGCGGATGGCCCAGGGCCCGAACGTCGCGCAGGTCACCCCCGCGGTGATCGGCAAAGACAACAACAGCGCGCTGATGTCGGCGGTGTTGTCGGTGGACCCCGAGGACTTCCGGGCCCGCGAGTCCGTCGACTGGCTGCGCGCCGACGGCCCGGCTCCTGCCGCCGCCACCCCGGCCGCGACACCCGCCCCGAGCGCCGCGCCCACTCCGACCGCGGCGCCCATCCCCGACGAGGCGCGCCGCTCGGTGTGGCGCTCCGACGCCACCGCCAGCCGCGTGTTCGCGCTGGCCGAGGCCACGGCGTCCCCCACCGTCAAGGCGGCCCGCACCAACGCCTACACCGTCGAGGTCGAGACGTCGGTGGGGCTCGACCCCGCGGCGGTGGCCCGCGAGGTGCACGCCATCCTCGACGACCCGCGCGGCTGGGCCGGCTACGGACGCAACAACTTCCAGCTCGTCGCCGACCCGAAGAAGGCCGCGCTGCGCGTG
>JAKLIW010000048.1 GCA_022709425.1 bacterium | reverse complement strand
TCTGAAGCTGCTGCAGTCGGCCAGGGAGGTCTGCAGGGGCAAAATTATAACCGTGTTCGGATGCGGAGGAGACCGGGACAGGACTAAAAGGCCGGTTATGGGGGCCATCGCCAGCGAAAACTCCGATTACGTGATCGTGACAAGCGACAATCCCAGGACCGAGAAACCCATGGCGATTATAGACGAGATCACGGCCGGTATTACCGCAAAGAACTACGAGGTCATACAGGACAGGACGGAGGCGATAGGAAGGGCCGTGTTCATGGGAAAAAGCGGCGACGTAATAGTCGTTGCGGGCAAGGGGCACGAGGATTACCAGATCATCGGGACCGAGAAAATACATTTTGACGACAGGGAGACGGCTGTAAGATTCATGAGCGAGAGGAAGGCCGGTTGAAGGCCAAATATAAATCCACGGTCGGCCGGATAGCAGGCGACTGCGGAGGCGAGATAATCTCCGGTAGCGGCGGCGTGCTGATCGGCAGCATTTCCACCGATTCCAGGGATATTGGCGCGGATGGCCTTTTCATTCCGCTGATCGGGGAAAACTTCGACGGTCATGATTTCATAAAGGGGCTCGCCGAGGCCGGAAAGATAA
>JAKLIW010000047.1 GCA_022709425.1 bacterium | reverse complement strand
AGCGCCGCAGGAGAGATGAAGGCTGTGGCTGAGAAAATGGAAAAAGCGACCAATGCACATATCGCGGCAACCAAACACAAGCCGCCGATCCACAGAAGCACATGGGTGCTCGTCGTGGTTCTGTCTCTGCTGGTTATCCTTCATGTGGCTCACCTTATATTCACGCCCACAAGCTCTGGGTCGAACGAAAAGGTTGCTGTTTATGCTCCGGCACCGTTCGATTGCATGCAGGTACAGTGGCGTTGGGACGGCCCGTGGGGTCACATAGTGAAAAACTCATGGGTAGAGGACAAAGACGAAAAAGGCAGAAAACTTGGTGATGGTTGGGGAAAGTTCCTTTGCATGCCGGGTTGTGAAGAGCTCTGCAAGCCGTGCCTCAAGAAAGATGCTGATGGTTGGTGTATACCCGCTGATTCTCAGCAGCCATAGGAAGCCTGAAAAATTAGAGGTGGCCGAAGAGGGGAGATCGGCCTCTTTTCATATCTCTTGATGTCCTCGTCAGCAACCGCTGTCGTAGCAGTCGCCGGTATCCCAAGCGGTGCAGGTGCTGTTACATATCACCGTGCCGCTGTCCCACTGTTGCGGATCGAGTAACGCAC
>JAKLIW010000046.1 GCA_022709425.1 bacterium | reverse complement strand
CGGCCGCGGTGCAGGCGTTGAAGCACGCCTCGTCCGTGGTCGGGCAGCACTGGTCGCAGGTGATGACCATCTGGCACGACAGCTCGCCGGCGGCCGTGGCGCAGTCGACCGCGCAGGTCGCGGCGGTCTCGCCCGCCTCGCAGGTCCCGTTGCCGCAGACCGGGCCCGTCGTCTCGTCCGGCGTCACGTCGGCATCGGCATCGGCGTCGGCGTCGGCATCGGCATCGTCATCGACCGCGGCGGCAACGACCGCTATCAGTGCCGGCGGCTGGGCCAGGGCGCGGGCGTGATGGGCATTGGCATGCTTAACGATCTGGCGGGCAACGACCGTTACGACTGCATGACCCGGGCGCAGGGCTTTGGCGGGCCCCGCGGTTTCGGCGCTGCTGTCGATGATGAGATCATGCGGATACGGTCTCACCTCGGGGAACTCCAGGGCGAGGCAGCCACCCTCGAAGCGGGCGTGAAACGCCTCACCGAGGAAGTGGATGCAAAACGGGTGCTGCGCAGCGAGATCGACCAGAAGGTCGCCCGGTTCGGGATGTTCACCGAGGAGTTCTCGCGCCGGTTCGAGGCTATCACGGTCGAGAAGCAGACGATCGA
>JAKLIW010000045.1 GCA_022709425.1 bacterium | reverse complement strand
CTACAACGCGCCGCGTACCGTGGAGTCGATGCGGCGCGAACTCGACATGAGGAATGCGGCCGAACTCAAGGCCCTGATGGAGTCGCGCGCGGCCAACAACCGCTTGGCCACGACGATGACCAACGACTACCAGCGCGACATCAACATCGGCAACGCGATGCGCACGCTGTCGGCGCAGCAAAACAGCATCGTGAACCGCAACAAGTATGGCGGCCTGGAGAAGGACTACACGCCAGCGATCGCCGCGCTCGCGATGCAGAAGGGAATGCGCACCGCTCCTGACGACTTCAAGGGCACGCCAATCCAGGACCAGATCGCCGTCGGCGAAGCGGTGAACAAGCAGGGGCTCTCCGAGGATGCGCGCACCCGCGTGACCAACGAGAAGCTGCTGGCGGCGTCGAAGATCCGCGGCGACGCCAATACCGCGCAGATCGAGGAGTACAAGCTGAAGGCGGCGAAGCGGATGGACGACATCCACTCCAAGCTGGCCGACCCGAAGCTCGATCCGAAGGAGCATCAGCGTCTGTCGCAGACCCTGCTGGCGATGATGGGCAAGGACAAGCCGGAGGAGTTCAAGGTGCTCCCGCTCGAATTGCCGGACAGCGTCG
>JAKLIW010000044.1 GCA_022709425.1 bacterium | reverse complement strand
CCACAGGAAACCGAGCGCCCAGCCGGCGGCGGCGGCAACGACAACTGCCGTCAGCTTGTGGGTGGTGCAGGCGGCGGCTTCGGCGGGTGCTTCGCGCTTGATGATGTAGCCGAACCAACGGAACAGGTAGCCGGCCTCGACCAGCGCGCCCAACAGGATCAACGCGATCAGCACGAGGCGATCCGCGCCGGCCAGCAGATGCACCAGTTCCCACTTGGCGTAGAAACCTGGGAAGGGCGGCAGGCCGCTGAGCATGGCGATGAAGGTGACGAAGGCGAAGACGAGCAGCGGGCGTTCGCGCAGAGCGGCCCAGGCGGTCAGTTCGCGTTCCGCGACCAGGCCCGAGAGCCAGTAGAGCCCGGCCTTGGCTACGGCGTGGGAAAGCAGCAGGCCGAAGGCAATGAAGGCCGTAGCCTCGCCGAGGATGTCGCGCTGGCCGAGCACCAGCAGCACCAGCCCCGTCTGCGCAATCGAGGAATAGCCGAGCTGGCGCCGGTCGTTGGTCTGCGGCAGGGCCAGCAGGTTGCTGACTACGAAGGTGACGATGCCGATACCGGTGGCGATTGGATACCAGTCAGGGCCGCCGATGAACAGTAGCTTGTCGGTGGC
>JAKLIW010000043.1:321-612 GCA_022709425.1 bacterium | reverse complement strand
GTTAAGGAAGGACTTTCCGGCCCGACAAACGGCGAAGTTGTCGTGGCGCCGCCGTTTACCGCGCTCGCCGCGGTGGGCGACACTTTGAAAGGTTCGGCCGTGGCGCTGGCCGCGCAAAACATGTACTGCGAGGACAAGGGCGCCTTCACGGGCGAAATCTCTCCCGTCATGCTCAAAGATGCCGGCTGCGCCTACGTCATTCTCGGTCATTCGGAGCGGCGCAAATATTTTTCCGAAACGGATCAGAGCGTCAACGCCAAAGTGAAAAAGGCGCTGGCCGCCGGGCTCAAA
>JAKLIW010000043.1:0-311 GCA_022709425.1 bacterium | reverse complement strand
AATCGTCTGCGTGGGCGAAACGGATGAGGAAAGGGTGCAGGGCGTGACGCAATCGGTTGTCGATCGCCAGGTGCGCGGCGCGCTGGCCGGCATTGAAAAGCTCGACGATGTGGTGATCGCCTACGAACCGGTCTGGGCCATCGGCACAGGCAAGGTGGCCACGTCCGCGCAGGCTGAAGAAGTCCACGCCTTCATTCGCGACCTGATCGGAGAGCTTTACGGAAGCCTTTCGAAGGGCATCCGCATTCTGTACGGCGGCAGCGTGACCAAAGACAATATCGCGGAGCTGGCCGCCATGGAAGACATCGACG
>JAKLIW010000042.1 GCA_022709425.1 bacterium | reverse complement strand
TTTTACAGAATTCGATATAGCGGCCACGCGCATCGTCTATCCGCTTGGCGCGACCGAGATCCGCCGCCGCCACGCAAACCATGGGCTGATCGATACCGGCCTCGATGGTCAGTTCCACATCGTCGGGCAGCTTGGTACCCTGGCCCGAAAAGAACTTGATGCCGTTATCGAAATACGGATTGTGGGATGCCGAGATCACGATCCCCGCCTGCAACCGCAGGGCACGGGTCAGGTAGGCCACGGCGGGAGTCGGCATCGGCCCGACCAGGCAAACATCGACGCCGGCCGCAGAGAAACCCGCTTCGAGCGCCGATTCGAGCATGTAACCTGAGAGCCGGGTGTCCTTGCCAATCAGCACCGACGGGCGCTCGCCTTCCGGCATGACGGCCTGACCCAGCAACGCCTTGCCGGCCGCATAGCCGAGGCGCATCACGAAATCCGGGGTGATTGGCACTTGGCCGACACGACCGCGTACGCCGTCGGTGCCAAAATACTTTCTATTCATTGCAGATTTCCTCTCTCTTCCACGGCTGCAAGAACAGCCAGCGCATCTACTGTTTCCGCGACATCATGCACGCGCAGGATCTTCGCGCCTTTTTGGACCGCCAGTATT
>JAKLIW010000041.1 GCA_022709425.1 bacterium | reverse complement strand
GGCCATCTGGCCGATCGCCTCGACCACCATGTCGCCGGCGTGGAACTGCGCGTCGCTTTCGTCGTAGCTCGGCGCGAAGCGTCCCTGTTCGTCGAAGATGGCCTTGACGCGCCAGGTTTTCAGGCCGGTCACCTTGCCGTTTTCGACCATGACCTGCTGTGGACCGCGCGCGTCGAGGATGACCACGCCTTCTTCGCCGGCTTCCTTGATTTCGTCGGGATCGGCGAGGAAACGGGCGCGCTCCTCGAGCGCCGTCAGCGTGACCCTGACTTCGCCGTAGGCGGCCTTCTGCAGGCGCGCCAGTGTGCGGGCGATGTCCATCGCGACGTTGCCGCCGCCGATCACCACGGCGGTGCGCGGTGTACCGAAATCCTCGCCTGCCGTGGCCTGGCGCAGCAGGTCGACGGCCTTGCGCACGTCGCCATGGTCGCTGCCGGGGACGCGCGTGGCGCGGCCGAGTTGCAGGCCGAGCCCGAGCAGCACGACGTCGTGCGAGGCGCGCAGGTCGGCCAGCGTGATGTCCTCGCCGACCCTCACGTTGCAGCGGATATCGACGCCGACCGAGCGGATCACATCGACGTCCTGGTCGATGACGTCGTAGGGCAGGCGGTATTCCGGGATGCCCCAGCGCGTCATGCCAC
>JAKLIW010000040.1 GCA_022709425.1 bacterium | reverse complement strand
ATGCGCGATGGCCAGGTGCGTACCGGAGACGGGGTCCTCTTCCGCGCGGCGGACGGATCGCTTTTCCCCGTACAGTATATCGCCACGCCGATCCTCGAGCGCGGCCGGATCGTAGGCGCGGTGGTGACCTTCAACGATATCACCGAGCGAAGGAAGGCGGAGGAAGACCTGCGCCGGGCGAAGGAAGAGGCTGACGCCGCCAACCGCGCGAAGAGCGAGTTTCTCGCCAACATGAGTCACGAGATACGGACGCCGATCAACAGCCTGCTTGGATTCCTCGAGCTGCTGCTCGATACCGGGCTGGACGCGACCCAGCGTGAATACGTCGCGATCATAAGGGAGAGCGGGCGCAGCCTGCTTGAGATAATAAGCGATATCCTGGATTACTCGAAAATTGAACGCGGGAAAATCGAAATTGAGCCAAGCGAATTTCCGGCGCAATCGGCCTTCGAGTCATCGATCGAGCTGTTCTCCGCCAGGGCCTCCGAAAAGAGTATCCTGTTGATTTCTTACATTGATCCGCTCCTGCCCCGAATGCTGATCGGCGATTCGCTGAGGGTGCGCCAGGTGCTTAACAACCTGATCGCGAACGCGATCAAATTCACTCCTCCGGAAGGAGTGGTGACGATCGAAATAGAATGCAGGGAGACATG
>JAKLIW010000004.1:162493-255629 GCA_022709425.1 bacterium | reverse complement strand
CCCATGCCCCCGTTCGGTAAGATAGTAAATGGCGTGACGATCATTCCTTTGGTAAGGTTAGCAAATGTCTTGACAGGTTGAGAGCGGCCAGAATTCTTTTACCGGACGGTCGGTGCGGTCTTACCGAGTTCGGCGGCGATGGCGTCGCGCACCTCGGCGGCGAGCGCCTGATAGGTGCGGCCGTCGGGCGTTATCTGGGGCAGGTAGGTCACCGATATGGAGCGCCACGGACGCGGGATGAACCGGCCGCGCGGGAACGCCTCGAACGCGCCGCGAATGGCCACCGGCACCACCGGCACTTTGAGTTCGGCCGCAAGTATCGCGAATGTTTCTCTAAAGTTACCGATATGACCGTCGCGGGTACGCGTCCCTTCGGGGAAGATGATGATCGACTTTTTCTTCTTGAGGACCGCCGCCATCCGCGCTATCGCGTCGCGCAGGTCGCCCCCCTCCTCCATGATGATGATGTTGTCGCGCCGCGCCAGATAGCGCCGCCACCACGCCTTGAAATGCTTCCCCTTGGCGAAGAAGAAGGTCTCGCGCACCAGACGGTCCGCAAGCGGCGTCACCACGAACAGCCCGTCGATGAACGACTGGTGGTTCGCCGCGAGTATGAAGGGCGGTTCGGGCACATTGTCGCGCCCGTTGGCGCGGAACCGGAAATAGGTGTAGAGCCACAGCCGGAACATATTCTTGAGGAAAGCGTGGAACCATGCACTGCGCGGCAGGTCGATATCCTCGTCGCGCAGGAGCAGTTCGCGCCAGCCGACCGTCTGCTCGGTCACCGTTCCGCGCGATGCCGCCACCCGTTCGGCGAGTGTTCGCACCGTCCCCGCGATCTCGCCGTCGCGCAGGGCGACGCCGCACGAGACGCGGATGAATTCCTGCAGTTTGAGGCGCGAAAGCGAATCGAGCCCGAGGTCTATCTCGATATGGTCGTCGGGGTGCGGATCTTTGCCCGTTTCGTCGACGATGAACCGTTTTATCGCGCCGTATTCCGCGGTGTCGGGCTCCACCGCCTTGTCGCGCGGGCGGCGCGCCTCGACGCCCAGTTCCGGGAGCTGGAACCGGCGCAGTTTCCCCAGACGGGTACGCGGCAGCGGCTCGCTCGACAGCGTGAAGTGGAGCAGTCGTTTGTAGGGAGTCGCCTTATCGTTGTAGCGCTGGACGACCTCATAGCGGAAGTATTCGCGCAGATCGCGGTGGGCGCCGGCCGGTATCTTCGACGGATCGGGAACGAAGATGGCGGCGAGTCCCCCATTTTTAAGGTATACCCCCGCTTCGGACACCGCCGGGAAGTCGCGGCGCAGTTTCTCCTCCACCTCGTCGGGATTGACATTCTTGCCGTTGGGCAGGACGATGATCTCCTTGACCCGGCCGGTGATGAAGAGGTACCCGTCGCGGTCGAGGTACCCGGCATCGCCGGTGTGGAGCCAGCCGTCGCGGATGATCGCGGCGGTCTCTTCGGGGCGGTTCCAGTAACCGCGCATGACATTGGGGCCGCTCGCCAGTATCTCGCCGTCCTCGATGCGCACTCCGCCGGGGAACAGCGTCTGCCCGGTCGAGCCGAGCCGCATCCGGCCGATGCGCGGGAAGGTGATTATCGGGGCCGTCTCGGTCATCCCGTAGCCTTCGTAGACATCGAACCCGAGCGCCGCCAGATCGCGCGCCGTTTCGATCCCCAGCGCCGCGCCGCCCGCGATGAGATGCTTCACCGTGCCGCCGAACCGCATCTGCACCTCTTTGAATATGATCTTGGAGAGGCGGCGCCAGAGGAGCAGGCGGCAGAGTCTGAAGATGAGCCACACCGGGAGCGATGCCCGCAGTTTGTCGCGTATCCCTTTGACGATCATCGCGTAGAAACGGGGTACGCCGATGATGATGGTGATGCGTCCCACCGAAAGGGTGTCCATGATGTCGGTCGGCGCAAGCGACGGACAGTAGACCAGCGTCGCCCCGACATACAGCGGCGCGACGAGCGTTCCCATGATCGGGAAGATGTGGTGGAGCGGCAGGAGCACCATGACCCGCTCTTCGCGGTTGTAGAACGGCACCTCCTCGGTGACCGCCCGGATATTGGCGATGAGATTGCCGAAGGTGAGCATCACCCCCTTGGGACTGCCGGTGGTGCCGGAGGTATAGAGGATGAGGGCGAGCGCATCGGGGTCGGCCGCCGGGAACGGCGCCGGTTCGCGTGCCTCGCGTTCGGTGAACCCCAGTTCGTCGAGGTTGAGTATCTTCGGCGTGTGGCCCGAGAGCCGCTGCGCCTCGGCCGCTTTTTCGGCGGTCTTATGCGAACAGAAAAGGACCGCCGGACGGCAGTCGGCAAGGATATAGGCGGCCTCGTCGGCGACCGCGAGGGCGTCTATCGGCACCGGCACCGCGCCGATACGCCACGCGCCGTAGAGGGCGACGGCCCACTGCGCCGAATTCTCGGCATAGATCGCCACCCGGTCGCCCGGCGCGACGCCGATCTGCGCCGCGTAGCGTTCGGTCTCGTTCATCAGCCGCCGGTAGGAGAGCGTCAGCCCCTTCGCCTCGATGGCCGCCTTGGGATACTCCCGCAGGAAGACATGGTCACTCATGGTGATACTTGCCTCCCGACAGGAGGGAAAGGCCGCGATATATCTGTTCCAGCAGGACGACCCGCGCCAGCATATGGTTGAGGGTCCACGGCGCGATGGAAAGGGCGACCTGTTCGCCGACATCATGGAAACCGTAGGCGCCGCCGATGACCAGCGTCACCTCGCGCGCGGCGTCGCGCTGTTTGCGCAGAAGTTCGGCGAAGGCTTTGCTGTCAAGCCGTTTCCCCTCTTCCCGCAGCGCGACAACGAACGCTCCGGCGGGGAGGCGCTTTACCAGCTGCGCGGTATCCTCGGCGACGCTCTTCCCCTCTTTCAGTTCGATGATAGCAAGTTTTGAGAAAGGCTCTATGCGGCCGCGGTAGAACTGCTCCATCTCGCGGAAGCCGCCGGCCTCCTTGAGCCTGCCGACCGCGACGATGGATATCTTCATTTGTTTTTCAGTATCTCCTTGATGTCCAGACGCGGGGCGTCTCCCCAGATCGATTCAAGGTCATAGTAGTCGCGCATCTCGTCGAGCATGATCTGGACGATGACGCTCCCGGCGTCGAGCAATATCCAGCGGGCGTTCTGCTCACCCTCGGCATAGTAGCGGCCGAACCCCTCGTCCTTGAGCAGACGCAGGGTGTTGTCGGCCAGCGTTTTGTTGTGCTGGATGGAGGTGCCGGTGACGAAGATCATATAGTCGGTGTAGCCCGATGGACTGTCGATGTGCAGTACCGCCATGTTCACCGCTTTCTTTTCATCAAGCGCCGTCACCACGGTGTGCAGTTTGCGGGCCACATCATTTAGGGTCATTCGATTTCTCCTCCATTATATTCTTCCCTGCGTCGAACGAGCGACGATGGTATTCGCGCGAGAATGCGGGTATCGCGACCTCAAGGAGCGGTTTGTCGGAAAGGCTTCTTTCGCCGCGCACCGTGAACGACACCTCTTGATCGGCAATGGTGAACTTGAGGTCGAGCGTCAGCCGCTTCACCTTCAGATCGGGCGTCACCACGGCATCGAGCGTACCGCCGATATTCTTGAATTTCTTACCGGCGAGCGTCTGGATGAGCTTGTCGTTGTTCATCTCCTCCACGCCGTAACTGCTCTGCAGATAACGTTTGGGCGGCAGGGCGCCGCGCGGCACCTCTTTGTCGGAGAAGCGGACCACCACATGGCGGTCGCCGCCGCCGGACGACGATATCTCGGCATGGGTGCGGAATATCGCGTAGAGGTCGGGTATCGACCGGAACAGCGTCTCTTTATAAAAAGTATGTTCGCCGGTGCTGTAGGTGCGGACATAGTCGCCACCGAGCAGTTTCTTGTAAAGGAAGCCCTCTTTCCAGAGGAGGTTCCACCCTTCGTTGCGCTCGTTGATATAGGCGAGATGGAAATCGTTCTTGTCGTCACGACCGTAGGTCACCTTCTCGGCCAGTTCCAGCTTACGCGGCACCGTATCAACCACGCTTTCGGTATTGTAGGTCAGCTCCTGCGAAAAGCCACGCACCGCCGCATCCTTCTCGAAGTAGAACAGCGGCGCGAAGAGCAACTTCTCGAACTCGTCGAGCGAGACGTAGAGCTTCCCTTCGTCGATGTCGGGCTGGTATTCGACCGTATCAAGGACGCGCCACCGGCTCTCTACCGGCTTATCTCCCTTGCCGGAACAGCCGAGCAGGAACAGGGCAAGCGCAAGGAGCGTGAGTAAAAGCCGTTTCATACCGTTCCCTCCGCGAGCAGGGCCGCCGGATCGAAAGGACGGCCGCCGATGAATATCTGCCGCACATGGTTGTGGGCGAAGTGATAAAGCGGATATATCCACGAAGAACTTTCCATGACGACGATATCGGCATCCTTGCCCACCTCGATACTCCCCTTCCGTGCTTCGCGCCGCACCGACGCGGCGCCGTGAAGCGTCACGCCGCGCAGGGCATCTTCCACCGGCAGAACGAGCTGGGTCGCCCCGAGACTCGCCGCGAGCGGCAGGAATCCGCACATGCAGGAACCGGGATTGAAATCGGTGGCGAGCGCCACCCGCACCCCGGCATCGATCATCTTCTTGGCCGGAGCGAACGGCAGACGCGAAAAGACCGAGGTTATCGGCAGAACGCCCGCGACGGTGCCGTGCCGCGCCATGAGCGCTATCGCTTCGTCGGTCACCTCTTCGAGATGATCGACCGACGCCGCCCCCATCCGCGCCGCAAGCTCGGTGCCGCCGAGCGCGTGGAACTGATCGGCGTGCAGTTTAAGGCCAAGCCCCAGATCGTGCGCCCGCCGCAGGACCCGTTCGGTCTCCGCCAGCGAGAAGAAACCCTCCTCGCAGAATACATCGACGAATTCGGCAAGTCCGCGCCGCCTCACCTCCGGCAGCATCTCGTCGCACAGAACCGACAAATAGCCGTCGTGATCGCTTTTGAACTGCGCCGGATAGGCGTGCGCCCCGAGGAAGGTGGGCACTATCTCGATAGGCAGTTCTTTCTTCAGCCGCGCGACGACCTCGAGTATCTTGAGCTCCCCCGCCGTATCGAGCGCGTAGCCCGACTTTATCTCGACGGTGGTGATGCCGTAGGCGGCAACTTGGAGCAGGCGCTTCTTCGCGTCGCGGTACAGTTCGTCGGCAGAGGCCGCGCGGGTCTTCGCCGCCGAATTCAGTATCCCGCCGCCCGCCGCCGCTATCTCGGCATACGAGGCGCCGCGCGACTTCTGCGCGAATTCCTCTTCGCGGGTACCGGCATAGACGATATGGGTGTGGCTATCGACGAGTCCCGGCCAGACGGCGCGCCCTTCGGCGCTGACAACGGCATTCTTGTGCCGCGTCTCGTAACCCGGCTCGCTCTTGGCAAAGTCGGCCATCGTGCCGACAAAGGCGATGGTCCCCTGTTCATCGGCCGCTATGCACAGACCAGTGCCCGTACGGACGGGATCATTGAGCGGTGCCGTGAATATCTGACCGATGTCGGTGAGGATGAGGGAATATGCCCGGGTCGCGTGCACTTTCAGGCTTTGAAAAGCTTGCCGAAGTGGACCGTGAGTCTGCCGACCTTGCGGCCCGCGGTGTTGCGGTTCAGGATCCCCTTGGAGACCGCCTTCTGCAGTTCGGAAACGGCGGTGCGAAGCTTCGCCTGCGCGTCCGCTTTGTACTTGTCGAGGTTCTGCAAGTCGTCGGCCGCCATCTCGACTATCTCGGAGAAATGACGGATGTAGGTCTTGACGCGGGACTTCACCGAGCGGTTATAGAGTCTCCGTTTCTCGTTGGTTTTGATCCGTTTTTTCGCAGACTTGTGGTGAGCCAAAATGTCCTCCTTCTAAACTCTTATCTTCAAAAAGCCCAAAAACAGTCCCTTTTATATGTAAAAACCGGACACTGTCAAGTTTTATCACACCTCTTGATTCGCGCCACGATTCATGCTAAAGGGGTCAGGCAACTAGTGCGCCTGACCCCACCACGGCCGGAGGACGATGCGGAGCCCTTTCACCATCCTGACGCTGCTGTTCGTTGTCCTTACGCTGTCGGCACAGGAGGCCCCCGCGGATCCGCAGAGCGGGCAGACCATCGTGAACGAGATCGTCATCGAGAAGCCGGCCGAAGCGGTCGAAGCGGCTCCCGCCGAAGCGGCGCCGCAGCTGTCCGCGGTGTCAGGACTGGTGCTGGAGCGCGGCACCCGCAAGCCCCTCTCGCGCGCGACATTCTTTATCGTATTGGGTGAGACCCAGCAGGAGGTCCGCACCAACAAGCAGGGCGAATTCTCCACCGAACTCGCGCCGGGCGAATATAGCGTCATCGTCGCGGTGGTCGGCTACGAACGGTTCGAGACGAAGATAACGGTCAACGCGAACGAGAAACTGGAACTCACCTTCCGCGTCGAGCCCATCGTCATCAACCCCTATCAGGTCGTGGTGCGCGAGAAGCGCGTCACCGGCGATGTGTCGGCCCAGCGCATCACGGTACAGGAAGCGACCGCCGTGCCGGGGACCAACCGCGATGTCCTGCGCGTCATAACCAACCTGCCGGGGGTCAACAGTCTGTCGGTCTTCAACGGCTTCGGCTCGGGTCTGGTCATCCGCGGGTCGGCCCCGGAGGACAGCATCTACCGCGTCAACGACCAGTGGATACCCTTCATGTATCACTTCGGCGGGCTCGAATCGGTCATCGATCCGGAGCTGGTCGAATCGGTCGATTTCTACGCCGGCGGCTACGCCCCGGAATTTGTGAGCGGACTGGGCGGCGTGGTGAAACTCAATCTCCGCGACCCGCGCACCGACCGCTGGGGCGGCTACGCCAACCTGAGCCTCTTTTCCACATCGGCGATGGCCGAAGGGCCCATCGGCGACAAGGACAGCATCGCGATATCCTTCAAGCGCGGCTTCATCGATCTCTACCTCATGCTCGCCCAGAAACTCGGTATCTTCGAGGCGGCGAACTTCGTCACCTACCCGTTCTACTACGACTGGTCGGTGCAGTGGGTCCACCAGTTCTCGAAGAACAATAAACTGAAGATCATGCATATCTCATCGATAGACGGAACGCGGCTGACCACCAAGGACGACGGCGTTTCGGCCCGCTTCAGCAACTATTTCAACCTCGATCTCAGTTTCTACGAACTGCTTGCCGAGTGGACCTACAAGACCGAGAATTTCACCTCGCTCCTCTCGCCGCTGTTTGTCCGCAACAGCTTCGACGGCGGCATGGGACCGCGCGCCCATCTCGGCATCGTCAACTACCAGTTCGGCCTCTACGAGAAGATCAGCTGGCGGCTGAACGAGATGAACACCATCCATGCCGGACTGCGCCTTTCGGGCGGGCTGTACGACATGAACGCCGACTTCTTCGCGCCGCCCAAGGAGGGCGAGGTCAGCTACAATCCCTTCGGCGTCGAGATCACCGACGACAAACTGCGGGGCTACTTCGCGCCGTCGATCTGGGTCATGCAGACCATCACGGCGGGGAACCTCATCATGTCGCCCGGCATCGCCGCGATGTGGGACCAGCAGAACGGCCACGGGTTCGTCGATCCGCGCTTCATGCTGCGCTACAAGCTTGCCGACCGTTGGACGCTCAAAGGGGCCGTCGGTGTCTATTCACAGCTTCCCAACGGCGACGAGACGCACGAGAAGTTCGGCACGCCGGGGCTCAGCCCCGAACATTCGATGCACCTTATCGGCGGTGTCGAATTCAAGGTGACCGACAATATCGACCTCGACGTGCAGGGCTACTATAAATGGTTCTGGGACCTCATCGTCCGCACCGATACGACCGATCCGACCGTCTACGCCAACAAAGGTATCGGCTACGCGACCGGCGCCGAGGTGCTCCTGCGCCACAAGATGACCGACAACTTCTTCGGCTGGGTCTCCTACAGTTTCGCGGTGAGCCGCCGCAAGGACGCGATGGGACCCGACGGCGGACCGGCGGCGTGGCGCCCCTTCGACATGGACATCAACCACAACATCACGCTGGTCGCCTCGTACAAATTCAACAAATACTGGCAACTCGGCGGCCGCTTCAACTTTCAGACCGGCGTCCCCTACACCGATCTGCTCAACGTGCCGACCATGTATGACGCCGAGAACGATATGTACATCGCCCAGTACGACGGCCCGGTCAACCCCGACCGGATGCCGCTGCGCCACCAGCTCGACCTGCGGCTCGACAAATACTGGCTCTTCGATTCGTGGATACTGTCGACCTACATCGACGTGCAGAATGTCTATTATCAGGAGAACGCCGTCGGGTGGGCCTACAACAAGGACTACACCCAAAAAGAGAAGGTATCACTCCTTCCCATCATGGTGTTCATCGGCTTCAAGGGAGATTTCTGATGCGGTGCGCGTGGTTCATTATTCCGGTCGTTCTGTTCTTCACGGCGGCGTGCGACGACCCGATGAAGATGTTCCCCGACCACCAGATCGGTCCTGATCCGCGCATCATCGCGATGCGGGTCAGCGAACCGGAACTGACGCTCGACTCGCGGCCGACGGCGCGGCTCCTCATCGGCGGCGAGGGATTCGATCAGGCGAGCGATCTCACCGTGCTCTGGCTCGTCCCGAACGATGAGGCGGCGCTCGCGCAGATACCGGCCGAGGTGCTTGAGCAGTTGCGGATCCCCTACAGCTCCTCCTTCACCTTCCCCGTCGGGATGACGGTCGGCATGATACTCGCGCAGAGTCCCGAATTGCAGGCGCAGTACGATGAACAGGGATGGGTCGACCTGCCGATGTACGCGTCGGTCACCATCGATGAACGGCCGGTCTCCATCATCAAACGGGTCCGGGTGACCAAGACACCGACCCACTTCAACCCCAATATCATCCGTATCCGGGCGGTCTATGCGCTCAACGGCGTGCCGACGCAGACCTTCGTCGACCGCGACGGGATGCTCGAACTGCCGCAGGATGCGATACCGGAATATATCGGCCTCGATCCCCAGATGGACGATCCGGAAACTCACGGCAACGATGTGCTCGTCTACCGCTGGCAGTTCGCCGAGGACCCCGACACGGCGACCAACCTCCGGTTCTGCGACGCCGACTGCCCGAGCGATGAATACCTCGGCGTCGACCGCGTCACCCCGGCGACCAAGGAGATCATGGTGGACCTCCACAAGATATCTGAAAGATTAAAGGAAAAGCCGTACGAAAAAGATATCGTCCTTAATTTCTATCTGGTGGTGCGCGATAAGGCGGGCGATTCGACCTCGCTCGAAGATACCCGCTTCGGCATGGACTTCACGACGATGAAACTCGTCCTCAAGAGGCCCTGATCATTTGGGTCACCCCCAAGGACCGGGCGCCTTCCAACGCATGACGAACGACCTTTTTCGGGACCACGCTTCCAAGAGCGGCCCGATGAAAGCATCGACCGATCGTACGACCTGTGAAAGATCTTCGAGCGTTTCGGCAGGCGCTATCCGCTTGCGGAACGCGAGCCACTGAGTCCGGTGCATCTCCACGAACCGCGGAGAAAATGCCGCTATCGTTTCGGGCATGACGGCTCCCCGTTCCGACAGCGTGCGCACTATCGCTTCATGAAGAACGGCTCCGTCAAAATCGAAATAACGGGAAAGCCACCAGATATCGTGAAAATCTTTCATGCGACTGTTCAGATGACCATGCGTCAACATGGCATGAAGCTTTTCGGCTATGGCGCTTTCCCTGCTGTAACAGGGAACGACGGGAGCCGGGAGATCCAGTATCGTCGGGTATTCCATGTCGCACGGCGACGGATAGACCTTATCCCCGAAACCGATATCGACCTGAAGATAGAGACGCATCGTATCGAGGCGCGCCGGTACTTGAACACGCAGACCCCGATATTCCGCCCCTTCGGTTATCCGCTCTATCGAAATGCCGTCGACAAGAAAAGAAAGTCCGTCCGGCTCGACCTCGACCGTCACTATCTCCCGCATCGTCGCGGCGACCGCCGTCTCTTCGTTCGTCATCCGGCCAAGAAGGTCGACATCCATAGTCGTTCGCGCTTCGGGCGCTTGCCAGACCCGCAGCAAAAGCGCACCCTTCAGAACGAAATGCTCTTTGTGTATCGAGCGCGAAAGGCGGTAGAGAAAACGCTCCATGAGGAAACTCTGCGCGATCTCCTGAAAAGAACGCTTTTCTTCATGCGCCTTATTGAGAAGCCGCTGGCGGATCGACCCCGCCACATTTCTGACCGTTTTCATAGATACGCCTCCAGATACGGTATCATAAGCCGTTCCACCCGGCAGACCTGCGCGTATTTCAGAAGCGCATCGACATCGAAACGACGCCGCATCCGATAGAGTTTCAGCGCTTCGGCGAATATGTCGGGACCGATCTTGTTGCGGAACTTGAAGCAGTCGGCGATCGTTTTCTCCGGGCTGAATATGCGCACGGTGATACCGTCGAACAGATGCTCCTCCACTCCCGCCGAAAGACTTTTTTCCGAGAAACGGAAAACCGACAGCGGCGGAAAGTCAATGCGCGGACTCCGCGCCGATGAAGCGATGGCTATAGAAATAGAAGAGGACCGCTGTGTGGTAAGGTTATGAAAAGAGAGCGCCGAAACAAGACAGATAACGGCACGCGGCACTCGCGCGGCGACGGTCGCGATGTCCGGCTGGGAAAGTTCCGGTAGATCGGCGAGCCGGAATATGCCCCGAGAGACGGTCGCCACTCGCCCAGTGTCGCGAAGGGAATAGAGTGTTCGCGGATGAATGCCTTTTTTCATAGCGCTGGTGGTGTGGATGATACCGCCGCTGCTCTCGATGATCTTAATGGCCTGCTGGTCGCTACGCATTCTTCGTTCGCCTCGATGGATAATAATGAATATATTTATGAACATCTACATGCGATATTATCCGCAATGTTGACCGGAATGCAAGTATTTTTTATGAAACTCAGCAAGATAGCACTTAGACCATTCTCGAAGACACCCGCTTCGGCATGGACTTCACCACGATGAAACTCGTCCTCAAGAGGCCCTGAATCGCTACCGGCGGCGTTCCCTGTCCTGCACATCGAGGGCGAGGCGCGCCTCGGTCACTTTGATCACTTTCTCCACCTGCAACCGCTCATGCACCGGCAACGCGATGCAAAGCGCCCTGAAATAAGTCACCATGTCGCGCATGATCGATTCCTCGCGGTCCGACAGCAACCGGTCGCTGAAAATGTAGGCGAGCACCATGAACAGTTGCTTCCGGTCGCTCTCATCCATCTGCGCGTTGGCCGCATAGTTGAAGAACTCGCCGCGTATCTTCTCGCGGTCGAACGGCATCGGCTGACCGTTGTACATATTCTCCCGTATCTCCGGCGCAAGCGAGAAAAGCTGAAGGAGCAACGCCACCGTGTCGTCCGATATCTCCGTGAACGGCTTGACCACCTTCGGCGGCGGACACTGAGCCGGCTTCCCCTCGGTGACACAACCGGCGGCAAAAAGGAGGAACAGCAGCACGCAGAGGAGTCGTTTCACCGCCGCGTCCCCTTCTCTTCGCAGAGTTTCCCGGTGGTCAGATATTCCTCGACCAGCATCGCTATCTTGGGCGCCGCAGAGGTCGCCGCCTCGTTGAAGACCTTCGTGAAGTGGCTGTCTATCATCGGTTCGGGATGGAGATTGTTGAGCACCGAACAGCCGTAGTACCGCGCCATACCGCCCACATCGAGCACCTGCCCGGAGGTCCCGATGACCACCAGCAGTTTGCCGCGCGTCTCGCCGATGAGATCGTAGAGCGTCTGATAGCCGGGCGCCTCTTCGTGGAACATCACGATATTGTGCCGCACCCGGTCGGAGGAACAGGCGGGACAGCGTTTCCCGGCGATCCCTTCGTAGCCGATGTCCCAGACCGTAGTGCACTCTTCGCACCGCAGATCGCGCAGGGTGCCGTGCAGATGGATGACATCGGGACAGCCCGCCCGTTCGAGCAGATCGTCGACATTCTGCGTCACCACCGCGATATCGTCGGGGAACCGTTTCTTGAGGTCGGCGATCATCGCGTGGGCGGTGTTGGGTCTCTTATCGGCAAGATCGGCGCGACGGCGGTCGTAGAAATCGAGCACCTTGCGGCGGTCCTTCTGGAACCCTTCGGCCGAACAGACCTCCATGATGTTGAATTCCTCCCAGAGCCCCCCCGAATCGCGGAAGGTCCGGATACCCGATTCGGCCGAAAGCCCCGCCCCGCTCAAGAAGACGACCCGTCGCGGCATGATCACCCCCACCGTTCCGTCGCAGATGCCCCATTATCGCCGAGCGCGTTCCATTTGTCAATGAAGGGATGATCGGCGGTCGATTTTTTTGTTTTTGGATAGTTTTCGTGTATCATCACCCCGTTGACGAACGTTACTTCTATTGCGGAGGTCCCGATGTACAAGGTCGTATTGTTGCGCCACGGCGAAAGCGTCTGGAACAAAGAGAATCGTTTCACCGGCTGGACCGATGTCGACCTGTCGGAGAAAGGTGTGCAGGAGGCCCACGCGGCGGGGCAGCTGCTGAAAAAGGAGGGCTACGCCTTCGACATCGCCTACACCTCGGTGCTCAAACGGGCGATACGAACGCTGTGGATAACGCTCGACGAGATGGACCTGATGTGGCTGCCGGTCGTCCGCAACTGGCGGCTCAACGAACGGCACTACGGCGCGCTGCAGGGGCTCAACAAGGCCGAGATGGCGCAGAAGTTCGGCGAAGAGCAGGTGCTCGTCTGGCGCCGTTCCTACAATATTCAGCCGCCGGCGCTCACCGTCGACGACGATCGGTTCCCCGGCCGCGACCGCCGCTACGCGTCGCTCAAGAAGGAGGAACTGCCGCTGACCGAATGCCTCGCCGACACCGTCGCCCGCTTCGTCCCCTACTGGGAAAAAACCATCGCGCCCGACATCCGCACCGGGAAGAAGGTGCTCATCGCGGCGCACGGGAACAGCCTGCGGTCGCTGGTGAAGTATCTCGACAACGTCCCCAACGACGAGATCGTCGCCCTCAACATCCCGACCGGCGTTCCGCTGGTCTATGAGCTCGACAAGGATCTGAAGCCGCTGAAGCACTACTACCTCGGCGACGAGGCCTCGGTGAAGGCGGCGATGGATGCCGTGAAAAACCAAGGCAAGGCCAAGTAGCAGCGCGACGCAGGCAAGATTAACGGGAAAAACAAGGTCGTGATAACGGTCGGCGGGCCCGATCTTTCTTCAGATATTATTTGACAAACATCCTCACGCACGGTAACCACGCCTCAGGTTGCTTTATTGCGATATGTTTTTATCGTCAACAGCGGAGGCTGCACCATGGAGAGGTTCTATCTTTCGATCACCCTTTCGGTACTTGTTCTGTTCTCCTCTTTTTCCCTGCTTGCACAGAGCAATGCGTCCCCGGACCTGTTCACCCGGACCGGCTCAAAGCTCACTTTTGTGGCGACGACCCCCGATAAAGGGACGGAACTGTGGTCTTCCGGAGGCTCCACCGCGACGACCGCCATCCTGAAGGACATCAATGCCGGAGAGAACTCCTCCATACCGATGTTCTTCGAATGGTATGCCGTGCGGAACGTCGCGAACGCGAAGACCTTCTTCATGGCCACCGACGGGGTGAACGGACTCAGCCTCTGGGTCACCAACGGCACGCTGTCGGGCACCCGGATCGCCAAAGACTTCACCCCCGACGGCAGCGACGCCTATTTCTTCATCCCCGCCGCCGACAGCGCCTATGCCTACGTCGAACTGCTGTCGCCCGATGGCGGGAACAGCCTGCTCTACAAGGCATCCGCCGCGACCGGGACGACCACGCTCATGGGCGAGATACCGGGACAGATGAGTGTCGGCGCGCTGGCGAACAACGAGAAGTTCTACTACATAGCCAACCTCGCCCCTGCGGGAATGGGCAGTTTCTATCTCTGCATATACAACACCAAGCAGGGATACGTCGGCAACCGCTGCGATCACTATTTTGGCGACTCCTTCACCGACCTGCATAAGACCGCCGACGGCTTTTTCATCAGGACCTATAATTATGATCAGATCGACCCGTACGGGAACAACGTCAAAGAGGATATCTACTACTTCAAGTACGCCGCGAACACTCCCGTTTTTATCGGCAGTTACGACGCATCGACCTTCTTCCCTCTGGCAAAGGCGGGCAACAACGCCTATTTCATCGCGGAGAACAAACTCTATAAAACCAACGGCACCGAGGCCGGCACCGCACCCGTCATGACCTTTTCCGGCAACGTCTCCAGCGCCGTTTTCGCGGTGATGTACAATTCCCTCTATTTCGTCGCGGAGAACATGCTCTATAAGATCACCGATTCCTATGTCAATACGCTGGGCGAATTCTCCGGCGTCTACGAGATGATATCGACCAACCAGACGGGCCCCGGCACGATCTACTTTACCGCACAGGGGCAGGATGAACTCTGGAAAACGATCGGCGCGGCGCCCGTCCGCATCCTGTCGGACACCACCGGCGGCGGCATCAAGGACCTGATATATCACAATTCGTACCTCTATTTCACCGATGTTTCCGACAGCGGCTCCGACAGATTCTGGAGATCGACCGCAGCGCTGGCCAGCATCATAAAGGTATGGTGAATAACCCGTCCCTCCCCCGGCCGAAATCGGGGGAGGGACGGCAGAGGGATGCCGCTGTTACTTCTTGCCGAGCACCGACTTGACGGTGTCGACCAGTTTCTCCGGGGTGACCGGCTTGTCGAGGATCTTGGCGACGCGGGCCCACGTGAAGGCCCCTTCGGCGAGCCAGCCGGGGTTCTGGCCGTCGCTGGTCAGCAGGATGATCGGGATCTTAGGCATGGCCGGATCGGTCGCCATCTTGCCCGCGAATTCCAGACCCGCCCGCGGATTTTCCATCATGACATCGAGGACGATGACATCGGGATGGAATTTGTTGATCTTCTCGGTCGCCTCTTTGGCGCTCCCCGCGTCCTCCACGGTGAAACCCTTGGCCGTAAGGGCCAGTTTGTTCTGCACGATGATGTCCTGATCATCGTCTACAAGGAAAACCTTTTTCGTCATGACACACTCCCTCTGTTAAGTTACTATGCCGGGAAGGATGACGGTAAAGACCGAACCTTCCCCGTACCGTGACTCCACGGATACCTCTCCATCGTACAGGGCGACGATCTTCTTGACTATCGACAGACCCAGACCGTTGCCCAGAATGTTCTTCGTGTTCTCGTTGCGGATGCGGGTGAATTCCTTGAACAGCTTCTCGGTCTCCTCGGGGGTCATGCCGATGCCGGTGTCGCGGCACTGCAGTTTGAGCGCGTGTCCGATCCGCTGTCCGGTGAGGGCGACCGTTCCGCCCTCCTTATTGTATTTTATCGCGTTGGTGAGCAGGTTATTGAGCACTATCTCCAGTTCCATCCGGTCGACCTTCACGGCGACATCGGGCAGGTCCTGCGTCAGGGTGATGCCCCGTTTGGCCGCCTGCGCCCGGACCCCGTCGATCATGTCGGCGGCGATATCGGCGAGGGTATGTTCGGCGATGGCGCGCACCTTCACCCCTGATTCGATGCGGGTGAGGTCGAGCATGTCGATGATGAGCCGCCGCATACCTTCCAGCCGCAGGAGCGACCTCTCGACGCAGGCGTCGTAGGCCGCCATATCGTCGCCGAGCGTCCGGTTGCGGAGCATGTCGAGATAGCCGGTCACCGCCGCGAGCGGGCTTTTGAGTTCGTGCGAAAGGACGCTGATGAACTCGAACCGCGTCTTTTTGCGCTCTTCGTCGAGTTTCGCCGCGATCCGCTGGAGTATCAGGAACCGCGCCGCCTTGGTGACGCTCAGGCGCAGCTCTTCGGGGGTGAAGGGCTTGGCGAGTATCTCGCTCGCGCCGTTGCGGGTAGCGTTCACGGCGGTGTCGAGCGAGGCATTGCCGGTGATCATGACCGTCTGCAGGTCGAGCTCCTTCTCGACGATGTAGGCGAGCAGGTCGGTCCCCTGCATGCCGGGCAGACGCTGGTCGAGCAGGAGCAGATCGACCGACCCCGTCTCGATGATACCCTTCGCCTCCTCGGCGCTCCCCGCGAAGAGGACCTTCAGCGCGTACTCGTCGGGAAGCCACGGCATCTGTATCCGCAGGCCGTCGAGCACCAGTGAACAGCTTTCGCGCATCCGCGGGTCGTCGTCGACGATGAGGAGTCTCAGGGCGTTCATGGTCATTCTCCCAACAGTCTCTTGATCTCTCTGAGTATCTGGTCGGGCCGTATTCCCTTGTCCATGATCAGATCGGCGCCGGTCCAGTTGGCGCCGTATTCCGAATCGGCCGCGAAACGGTAGCCGGTCTCGCCGGTGACGCCGGTCGCGATGATGACCTTGGCATCGGGGTAGCGCCCTTTGAGTTTGTGGCCGACGATGAAACCGCTGTCGTAGTGGTCCATCATCAGGTCGAGTATCGCCAGATCGGGCTTGAAGGTCTCGAGACACTTGAGCGCCCCCTCTTCGCTATGGGCCGACTCGACCTTGTAGCCGTGGGCGTCCAGCAGCATTCTGACCGGTTCGAGGAAATCGGGGTCGTCGTCGACCAGCAGTATGTTCCGTTTCTCTTCGTTCATCGTCGTCTCCTTTATAACAGATCGGTCCGCGCCTGATAGGTCGTATGGAGCAGTTCGTGGCTCGTATGGCCGCCCGGTTTGCCGAGGAACTTCTCGTAGAGTTCGGCCACCGCGCGGTTCTTATGGCTCACCCGCAGGGTCGCCGCCGCGTCTATCGCGTAGAGCGCCGCCAGCCGCCGCTTGACATTCTCCCGGTCGATGCCGCGCGGCTGTCCGCCGCCGTTGATACAGCCGCCGGGGCAGGACATGATCTCGATGAAGTGGTAGGGACTCGTCCCGGCCGCCACCTCGTCGAGCACCTTCCGCGCGTTCCCGAGGCCGCTCACGACCGCCGCTTTGAGCGTCAGCCCGTTGAGCGTGAGGGCCGTTTCACGCAGACCGACGCCGCTGCGCACCGCCGCGACGACGAGGTTCCCCAGTTCGCGGCCGGTGATGAGGTAGTGGGCCGTCCGGATCGCCGCCTCCATCACCCCGCCGCTCGCGCCGAAGAGTTTCCCGGCGCTCGACCTCTCGCCGAAGGGCAGGTCGCAGGCGGCCGGTTCGAGTTTGTCGAGCTCTATCGAATACATCCGGATGAGTTTGGCCAGTTCGCGGGTCGTGAGGACCGCGTCGATGTCGGGCGCCCCCTTGACCAGCATCTCTTCGCGCTCCGCCTCGAATTTCTTGGCGGTGCAGGGCATGGCGCTGACCGAATAGACCGCCTTTTTATCGATCCCCTGCGTGCCGGCCCAGTAGTGGCGGATGACCGCGCCGAGCATCTGCTGGGGGCTCTTGCAGGTCGAAAGGTGCGGCAGTACCGTCGGGTAGAAGGTCTCGGCGAATTTTATCCACGCCGGACTGCACGAGGTGATCATCGGGAGCACTCCTTTCTTGGTCACCCGCTCCACCAGTTCGGTCGCCTCCTCCATAATGGTCAGATCGGCCGAGAAGGAGGTGTCGAAGACCGCCTTGAAGCCTATTTTCTTCAGCGCCGCGGTCATGAGCCCCATGATGTCGCTCCCGGCGGGGAGACCGAATTCCTCGGCAAGCGACACGCTGATGGCCGGGGCGTGCTGGATAACGACCGTTTTCTTCGGGTCCTGCAGGGCGTTCATCACCTCGCGGAGGCTGGAGCGTTCGGTCAGCGCGCCGGTCGGGCAGGCCATGACGCACTGGCCGCACGATACGCAGGTCGAGAGGTTGAGGCTCTGGTCGAAGGCGGTCGATATCTTGCATTTCGAGCCGCGGCCGCTGAAATCGAGCGCCGACACCCCCTGTATCTCTTCGCAGGTGCGGACGCATTTGCCGCAGAGGATGCATTTCTCCGGGTCGCGCATGATGGCGGGGCTGGAGTTGTCGACGAACTGCGCGATCCGTTCCCCGCTGATGCGGCGCTGACGCACGCCGAGTTCTTCGGCCAGTTTCTGCAGGTCGCAGTTAAGATTGCGGTCGCAGTAGAGGCAGTCGTCGGGATGGTTGGCCAGCAGGAGTTCGACGATGGTCTTGCGCGCTTTAAGCGCCTTTACGCTGTGGGTCGCCACCGACAGCCCCGGCGCCGCGGGGAAACTGCACGACGGGATCAGTTGCCCGGTCGCCGTATCCTCCACCACGCAAATGCGGCAGGCGCCGACCGGCGGCAGACAGTCGATGTGGCAGAGGGTCGGCACCCGGATGCCGGCCCGTTTGAGAGCCGTCAGCACCGTTTCCCCCTTCTCGAACGGGATCATATTCCCATTTGCGATCATCTGTTCCATGACATATCCCCTATTCCGTTTCTATCGCTTTGAAGGGGCAGGCGACGATACACGCGCCGCACCGGATGCATTTTTCGTCGATGATGTAGTGCGGCGACTTGGGCGCCCCCTTGATCGCGCCGACCGGACATTTTTTCGCGCAGAGGGTGCATCCCTTGCACTGCTCCTCGACGATCCGGTAGGTGATCAGGTCCTTGCAGGCGCCGGCCGGACATTTCCGGTCGTAGACATGGGCGTCGTATTCGTGACGGAACCACTTGAGGGTCGAGAGGACCGGATTGGGCGCCGTCTGGCCCAGCCCGCACAGACTCGTCGAGCGGATCACCTCGGCCAGTTCGGTCAGCTGCATGATCCCCTGAAAGCGCTGGAGCGCCTGTTCGCCCGTTTCGTTGCGGCGCGACCGGGTGATCGACTGCAGTATCTCGAGCATCCGGCGCGTCCCTTCGCGGCACGGAATGCATTTCCCGCACGATTCGCGCTGGATGAAGTCCATGAAGAATTTGGCGACATCGACCATGCAGGTGTGTTCATCCATCACCACCAGTCCGCCGCTCCCCATCATCGCGCCGACCTTCTTGAGTTCCTCGTAATCGATCTTGGTGTCGAGATTCGCGTCGGGGATACAACCGCCGCTCGGGCCGCCGATCTGCACCGCCTTGAAGGCCGCGCCATGTTCGATGCCGCCGCCGATGTCGAAAACGATCTCGCGGATGGAGGTCCCCATCGCCACCTCGACCAGCCCGGTGTTGACCACCTTCCCCGACAGGGCGAATACCTTGGTCCCGGTGCTCGTCCCGGTCCCGACCGCCGCAAAGCGTTCCGCGCCGTGGCGGAATATCTCCGGGACATTGGCGAAGGTCTCGACATTGTTGATGACGGTCGGCTTGCCGAAGAGCCCCTTCACCGCCGGGAACGGCGGGCGAGGACGCGGCATCCCGCGTTTTCCTTCGATGCTGTGGATGAGCGCCGTTTCTTCGCCGCAGACGAATGCGCCGGCCCCCATTTTTATGTGCATGTGAAGCGACAGCTCGCTTCCCAGTATCTTATCGCCCAGCAGATTCTCCCGTTCGGCCACCGCGATGGCCCGTTCGAGCCGTTTGATCGCCAGCGGATATTCGGCCCGGATGTAGATGTAGGCTTCGCGCGCCCCGATGGCGTAGGCGGCGATGGTCATCCCTTCAAGGAGCCGGTAGGGATCGCCCTCGATGACGGCGCGGTCCATGAACGCCCCCGGATCGCCCTCGTCGGCGTTGCAGACGAGATATTTGAGCTCGCCCTTCTCGGCGCGGGCGAACCGCCATTTCTTGCCGGTCGGAAACCCGCCGCCGCCGCGACCGCGCAGGCCGCTTTTTACCGCCGTCTCGACCGCTTCGTCGGGGGTCAGCCACGAGAGGGTGTCGCGGAGCGCTTCATAGCCGCCGCGGGCGCAGTATTCGTCGATGCTTTCGGGATCTATCACGCCGCAGTTGCCCAACACCCAACGGGTCTGCCGCCGGAAGAAGGGATGTTCGGCGAAGGTCGGGACGCCGTCCCAGCCTTTGTTGTCGCCCGCATCGAACTGGACCAGCGCCGTCTTCGTATCGACCGCCCCCTTGAATACCGAATCCAGTATCTTCGACGCCTTTTCGCCGGTGACCTTTTTGAAACTGATCCGCGCCCGGCCGGGGAGCTGGACATCCATGAGCGGTTCTTCGGCGCACAGCCCGATACAGCCGGTCTCGACGATGTCGGCGTCGATATGGTGCGCGGCGATCCATTCCCGGACCGCGGCGAGCGTCTGGGCCGCCCCCGCCCCCAGTCCGCAGGTCCCCGCGCCGACGAAGACGACCGGCCGGTCGACCGTTTCGCGGCGGATCTTCTTCAGCGCCTCGGCGCCGCGGGTGAAGAGAGTGTCAGTTGCCATGTGTCGCCTCCCGTTGCTGGTAACTCTTCACGATCTTTTCGGCCGCGTCGCCGGTCAGTTTGCCGTGGTATTCGCCGTTCACGCAGATGACCGGTGCCAGTCCGCAGGCGCCGATGCAGGCGACCACCTCTATCGAGAACAGGCCGTCGCGGCTCGTTTCGCCCGCCGTGATCTTGAGCGCCCGCTCGATCCGTTCGAGTATATCGGCCGACCCTTTGACATGGCAGGCGGTGCCGCGGCACACCATGATGTGGTACTTGCCCTTGGGCGTGAAGCGGAACTGGTTGTAGAAGGTCGCCACGCCGTAAATCTTCGAGGCGGGCACCCCGAGGTGACGGCCGATAAGCGCGACCGCCTCCTTGGAGATGTAGCCGTCGGCCTCCTGTACCTCCTGCAGGATCGGGATGAGTTTGTCCCGTCCCGCGCCCGGATACCTCGTCAGCACCTGTTCGGTCATCGTGTTCATGAGTGACTCCTATCGGAAAGTAACCGTTCTATCTCTTTGAGCAGTTGGTCGGGGCGGACCGGCTTGTCGAGGAACGCGGCGACCGGCAGCCACTCCGGGTCGGGCTCCACCGCGAAATCGCTCGCGATGACCCGTTTCACGCCGCTCAAGATGATGACCGGGGTGGTCCGCAGTTCGGCGTCCTTGGCGATCTTCCGTGATATCTCGAACCCGTCCGGCCCCGGCATCCCGGCGAAAAGGACATCCAGCAGTATCAGGTCGGGCCGCTCGCGCCGGGTCAGTTCCACCACCTCTTTGGAATGGTGCGTCACCGTCACAACGAACCCGACATTCTCCAGCAGGGTGCGCAGGGCATTCACCATCTGGACATCGTCGTCGGCGATGAGGATCTTTCTGGGCATATCGTTCTCCTTATCCTATCTCGAAACTGAATTCGACCCACTTGCCGGGCTCCGATTCGGCCCACACCTCGCCGCCGTGCTTGCGGACGATCTCGCGGCAGGCGTACAGCCCGAGTCCCGAACCGCGTTTCCCGGCGGTATCCTGCGAATAGATGCGCGAGAATTTCTTGAAGAGCATATCCATCTTCTCGCGCGGTATCCCGGCCCCTTCGTTGTAGACGGTGAACACCCGCCGGCCGTCGCGCACCTTCTCGCGCAGACGGATCGCCCCGCCCTCGCGGCCATATTTGACCGCGTTGCCGATCAGGTTGTCGTAGACGATGCGGAGCAGATCGGGGTCGGCGTCGACCATCGTTTCATCGTGGACGCCGATATCGAGCGTCATGTGCTGCCGGCGGATCTCTTCGGTCAGTCCCTGTATCGCCGGGTCTATCACCTCGCGTTTGAGCGCGGTGTTGCGACGGTTGATGACATAGTCGCCCTTTTCGAGTTTCGACAGGTCGAGGTAACTGCGGATCAGTTCCTTGAAGTAGTCGAGACTCTCGGCCACCGATTCCAGCCCCCGCTTCTGCTTGTCGTTGAGTTCGCCCAGATACCCGTCCTTGACCGTATGAAGGCTCAGGACCGCGCTGGCGAGCGGGTTCTTGAGTTCGTGGCTGATGAACCCGAGCATGTCGATGTAGTTCCGGTTGGTCATCTCGAGTTCGTTGTTGAGCGCGCCCAGTTCGCGCTGTTTCCGTTCGATCTCGGCGGTATGCTTCTCGATATCGTCGGCCATGTTGTTGAACGACCGGGTCAGGTCGCCCATTTCGCCGCCGAACTGCTCGGTCACCCGCGCCGACCGCTCCCCTTTTATCAGGCGGGCCGTGGCGTCGCGCAGCTTCCGGACCGGCTCAAGGATGGAGTGCGCGATCAGGATGAACATGGCGATACTGAAGAGCATCGCGACGAAGATGACCGACACCACGCTCGCCACCGCCTTGAAGCGGATATCGCGGTACTTCTGTTCCAGTTCGCCGACATAGAGCATGCCGATGATGTTGTTGTCGGGATCGCGGATCGGTTCGTAGTAGGAAAGGTACCACGCGTCGACCACCCAGGCCCGTCCCGACCACGCTTCGCCCCGCAGGAGCACCATATCGGCCACATCGGTCGCCGCCGCGGTGCCGGTCGCCCGCCCCGCCTTATTCCCCACCACATTGGTGGCGATCCGTTTGTCGCCCATGAAGATGGTCGCGGTGCCGACCGAACGACCCTTGTAGTAGTCGCCGTAGGAGACCGCGTCGCGGACCGTGTCGATGAAATCGTTATTGCCGTTGATCAGTATCCCCGACGAGATGATCCCGATGAGTTTCCCGCCCCGCATCACCGGGACCGCCGTGCCGGTGAACATCCCGTTGGGTTCGCCGGTGGCGTCGACCGCCCGTTCCAGCAGGCTCTCCCCTTCGCGCACCAGCGCCGACCGCCCGATCACGATCGTCCCCTCGATGCTCTTCCCGGTGAGGAGCGCGTGGCGGATGAAGGGGTTGTCCGACATGTCGTCGCCGCGGTTGAACGGCGGCCGCGTCCGCAGGAGCACCGTGCCGTCGGCCGATATGATGTTGAGCAGGTCCATGTGGTGCTGGAGACGGAAGTTGTTGAATTTCTCCTGCACCGCAGCGGTCAGTTTCGGGTCACGGGGGTTATCGAGAAAATCGCGGAGCAGTTCGTTCTGCGCCACCACCGCGAGCACCTGATGAGCGTCGCGGTTCTTCTGGTTGAACGCCTCGCGCGCCCAGCGGATCGCCACCTCGACGCGGTGCTGGGCGTCGCGTATCGTATTCTGATTTATCCAGAGGGTACTGACCGTGGAGAGTACGACGGCGAGCATCAGGAAGATCGCTACCGTCGTCAGGACGAACTTGGTCAGGAGCCGCATCGCATCACCTCGTCAAAAAACATGATACATAGCACAAAACCCGTGCCAGAGACCTGAATGACGATTTCAGTTTTGCAACTATATAGAACTATTGAATTATATTTTTTTCGAGCGGAGATGTTGCCTAAAGAACGACCATCTTCATATTGTATCCGATATGCGCATGTTCAATTGAACATGTTCAGAAATTGAACGTTCGGCGATCAGCCGTTGCGGCGGAACTTTTCGAGGTCGATCCGGTACTTCACTACCTTATTATAAAGGGTGCCGCGCGCGACGCCCAACCGCCCGGCGGCGGCCCGCAGATTGCCTCCGGTCTCTTCGAGCATCCGCAGTATCGTCTCGTACTCGCGCGCTTTGAGGGACGGTCCTTCGGGAAGCGGCTCCCCGCCGCTCGCGCCCCGCAGGTGGTCGGGCAGTTCGGCGGGCGTTATCTCGGGTCGTTCCATGATGTTGACCGCCCGTTCCAGCACATTTTCCAGTTCGCGGATGTTGCCGGGCCACGGATAGGACTTGAGGAGGCGCATCGCCTCGGGAGTTATGACGGGGGCGGGCTTATTCATGGCGTTGGCCGACCGTTTGGCGAAATGGAGCGCGAGCGCCTCGATATCCTCCACCCGTTCGCGCAGCGGCGGGATGGTGATGGCGAGGACATTGAGCCGGTAGTAGAGATCGTCGCGGAACGCCTTCTGTTCGACCGCTTTTTTCAGGTCGTGGTTGGTGGCGGCGATGACGCGGACATCGATCTTCTTCGGATAGGTGCCGCCCACGCGGACCACCTCGGAACTCTGGAGGACCCGCAGGAGGTTCACCTGCGCTTCGAGCGGCATGTCGCCGATCTCGTCGAGGAAGATGGTCCCCTCGTCGGCCAGTTCGAACTTCCCCGGCCGCCCCTCTTTCTTCGAGCCGGTGAAGGCGCCCCCTTCGTAGCCGAACAGTTCACTCTCGACCAGATCGCGCGGCAGTGCGCCGCAGTTGACCGCGACGAACGAATGCTGTGCCCGGTCGCTGAAATTGTGTATCGACTGGGCGAAGAGTTCCTTGCCGGTGCCGCTTTCGCCCAGCAGGAGCACATTCGACCGGCTTTTGGCCGCCGTCCGGGCCAATTTCACCGCCTCCTGCAACGACTGCGAGGCGCCGATGATGTCGGAAAAACTCAGGTAGGCGCGCGAACCGGCGATCTTGCCCGCCAACTGGTGGAGCGATTTTGCCTCCTTGAGGGTGACCACCATGCCGCCGACCGCCCCTTCGCTCTCTATCAGCGCGGCCGAGACCGAACAGTGGAGCTTCCGGTCGCGCAGGGAGAGGACCGCCTCGCGGTCGTGGATGTTCGCGCCGTCGGCCATGATCTTGAAGAAGTTGATGCCGTCGGGGATGACGGTGTAGACCGAGCGGCCGACATGATCCTCCGGCCCGAGCCCGAGCATTCGCCGCGCCGACGGATTGATCTCCCGTATCTTCTCGTCGCCGTCGATGACGACGATCCCTTCGGTTATCGACCCGACGATCGCCTGCTGTTTCTGCATCGCCACCGTCTTTTCGGCGAGCGCATCCTCGATGTGGAGTTGCCGTTCTATCGCGCCGGCGACCGCTCCGACCAGCCCCAGCGAATGGGCGTTGACCAGATCCCAGCGGCACAAAAGGCACAGACAGCCGAGTATCTTCCCCTCCTTGTCGTGGATGGTGTCGCCGCTCGCGTACCAGTAATGGAGCGCCTCGAGGTAGTGTTCTCCCGCCCAGATGTCGAGCGTCCGATCCTCGATAAGCGCCGTGCCGACCCCGTTGGTCCCGATATCCTCTTCGCGCAGGCGACTCCCCAGTTTCGGCGCCGTGTCGAGCGCCAGCATCTCGGGGGAACCGAACAGTTCCAGCACGATCCCCTGTCCGTTGGTGATCATGATGATGCTCTCGGGATCGTTCATGAAGGAGATGATCTTCTTCATGTACGGCACCGCGACGCCGAGCATCCGGCGGCTTTCGTGGATGCGGTTGATGAGTTCGCCCGATGAGGCGGTCGGCAGTTTTTCGATGCGGCGCGGGACGCCGAACGCGCGGCTCCGCTCCCACGAGGCGATCAGATACGGGTGGACGACCGTGGTATCGACCGCTTCGCCGTTCCAGAAACGGTCCCATTGCTGGCGGATGATATGGCGGCGTTCGAGGTCGATCATGCGTGCGCCTCTACAGCATGGAGTTGAGTTCTTGGAACGAATCGACAACGGGAACCCCGGCGGCGAGGAGCCGCTCTTTGGATTGGTGGCCGCGCGAGCACAGACAGCAGTCGCACCCGATACGGCGCGCCGCCTCGATGTCGTGCAGGGTGTCGCCGACGAACAGTATCTTATCCGGCGCGACGCCGAGCCGTTCCCCCATCGCCTGCGCCATGTGCCCTTTGCCGTCGGCGTAGTGATTGTCGATACCCTGCACATGGCTGAAATAGTCGGCGATGCCGAGCGCCGCGACATGGCGCGTGAGGGTTCGCTGTTCCATCGCCGAAAGGATGATCTGCGTGAGGCCCCGTTCCCGGAAGGCGCCGAGCGTCGCCTCGACATCGGCGAAGAGCCGCACCTCGTGCATTCGCCGGTGGTAGCCGCCGATGAAGTCGTTGGCGACCTCTTCCCACACCGGGTCCTCGTCTATCGCAAAGCCGAGCTGGCGGTAGTAGTCGCGCACCGGGAAGCCGAAGACGGCACGATAGTATTCGACGGTGATGGTGGGAAGGCTCTTTTTTTCGAGCATCTCGTTCATCACCGCCACGCCGAGCCACGCATCGTCGATGAGCGTCCCGTTCCAGTCCCAGAGGATATGCGAATAGCGTGACATCAGGCCTTACCGTGCATCCATTTCTTGAGCATCGGGGTAAGGAAGAGGAGCAGTACGCCCGCGCCGATGGAGGTGGCGATGAGCGTCGCCCAAAGGTTGATGCCGAAGGCGTGAACGATCGCCTCCATGCGGCCCGACAGGTAGTCGGCGATGGCGGTGCAGGCGAACCAGACCCCCATCATCAGCGACACGCGCCGGGTCGGCGAAAGCTTGGTCACCATCGAAAGCCCTATCGGCGAGAGGCAGAGTTCGCCCATCGTGTGGAGGAAATAGACCGCGACCAGCCACCCCATCCCCGCCTTGCCGTACTGCGCGGCGACCCCTTCGCCGAAGTACATCACCACGAAGCCGAGTCCGAGAATGATCATGCCGATCCCCATCTTGGCCGGAGTCGAGAGCGGGTATTTGCTGCGGTCGAACCGGCCCCACAGCATCGAGAAAAGCGGCGCGAGGATGACGATGAAGAGCGGATTTATCCCCTGGAACCAGGTCGCCGGCATCTCCCAGCCGAAGATGACGCGGTCGGTCTGTTCGTAGGCAAAGAGGTTCATCGTGCCGCCCGCCTGCTCAAAACCGGCCCAGAAGAAGATGACGAAGACCGACAGGATGATGATGGATATAATGCGTTCCCACTCCTCGCGCGAGTTGTCGCGGTTGGTGGCGACAAAACCGCCGAGGGCGACGAAGATAAGGGCGACGCCGCCTATCAGTTTCACCATGCCGGGAACCATGTCCCAAAGCGGCGAAAGACCGTTGTTCCACAGGAAGACGACTCCCAGCACCGCGGCCACCATGCCGGCGGCCCAGACGAGGATATCGCGCAGATCGGTCGCCACAAGGCGGGTATCGGCGGTCACTTCGCGGCGGCTCGGCGGGAAACCGGCGGTCCCGAGGTGCTTTTGCCCCATGTGGAATATGATGAGACTGATGATCATGCCGATACCGGCGATGACAAAGCCGATGTTCCAGTTCTGTATGCTTTCGGCGTACCCGGCGCTGAATATCGCGACGAACGCGCCGATGTTGATCCCCATGTAGAAAATGGTGAAGGCGCCGTCGCGCCGCGCGTCGTTCTCGGCGTAGAGGCCGCTGACTATCGTCGAGATGTTGGGCTTGAAAAAGCCGTTGCCGACGATGATGAGGCCGAGGCCGTAATAGATGAGATCGGGCGACGACATCACGAACAGGCCGGTCCCCATCACGAGGCCGCCCACGAATATCGCCTTGCGCGAGCCCAGCACCTTGTCGGCGAAAAAGCCCCCCGCGAGACCCGAGATATAGACCAGCAGAAGGTACATGCCGTAGACCTCGAGCGCCCGGTCGCGGATGACCTGCGGATCGTTCGAAAGGCCGACGAAGATGACGCCGGTGAGATACAGCACCAGTATCGCCCGCATCGTGTAGAACGAAAACCGTTCCCACATCTCGGTCATGAACAGCACATACAAGCCCTTCGGATGTCCCAACATCGAATCCCCCTTAAGTGGTGACGGGTCAGCCTAGCAGAAAAGCACCCGAAGAACAAAAAAAATCGGTTGAATAACTTACGGTATCCGGACGCAGTCGCCGGTGTAGGGAATACGCTCACCGCCGTCGATCATCTCGAAGTCGGTCACCGCGAGTGACGAAAGGTCGTGGGCGTCGAGAAGGCCGTCCCACTTCGCCGTCGTGGTGCGGTCGGAACGGCCGGTGAGCGCTATCTGGCCGCCGTCGGCGAGGAACATGCCGTACTTTTGCAGAGCCCGCGCCACCACCTTCGCCCCTTCCGAGGGCAGACCATCGACATTGAATGAGCTTTTCAGCCGGAGCCGCGCACCGTAGGGTATCGTTCCTTCCCCGCCTTCGGTCGCGTTGGTCGAATGGGTCGCCGGATGAACGAAGACGCCGTTGCGAATGCGGGCGTTGGGCAGAATGAACCGTATCGCATGGTCGATGGAACCGGCCGCCACCTCGTCGGCGGTGAACAGGAGCGGCGCTATGGGATAGCCCGCCGCGTCGGCGCTCGTGCACTGGTCGCCGCGGCCGTCGGGGCCGTAGAGCCGCGTCAGGTCCCACACCGCCATACAACCGCCGTTGAAGGTCGATCCGTCGATGTCGGCGCGCCACATCTCGTAGAGTTTCTTTTCGTCGCGCTCCACCACGATGAGGTGACAGTCGCCGTCGGAAAGACAGCGGTAGCCCTCCTCCCCTTCGAGCACGCCGCCGTCGGGCACCGGCACCGGCGCCTCGTCGCAGTCGGGACTGTAGATTTCGTCGGTCGGGGTGAAGGTCCGGCGCGGCGTGGCGCTGTGGGCGTAGAGCACCTCTATCGAGAAATCCATCTGGAAGGTATTGCCGTTCCCCCAGCCGCCGTCGGCCTCAAGATTGGAAATGACGGTGTCGGATTCACTATCCTTGGGCGCCTGCGAGATATCCTGATACCATACCGCCCCGGCGGGGAAAAAACCGGTGTCGACCGCCGCATCGTCGTCGGAAACGACGGTGTCCTCGTCAGACACGGCGGCATCCTGATCGACCTCTTCGTCCTTTATGTCGCTTATGTCCTTTTCGTCCTTTTCTTCGTCCGTCTGATCCGACTGATCATCCGTAGCCGCATCCTCGTCGGCGGGCACATAGTCGTCATAGATAACGCCGTACTTGGTCGCCTCGACGGCGCACCCCGAGGCGAGAAAGAAACCAAGTGCCGCGACCATGAACCGGAAAAAAGTCTTCTGCATCTCCCCCCTCCCCGTTATGGAGCTATTGGATCCGTTCACCGACCCACTTGATGATGCCCTGCCCGTAGGAGAGGTCTTCGAAGGTGCCGGTCATCGCACAGCCGTTGATAAGTTTCCCTTCGACCGCTATCTTGCCGTAGGGTTGCATCGTGAAGGTGATGGTGTCGCCGCTACGCGTACCACCCTGAACGGCGGCCGTCTGACCGAAGTTGTTCGAGCCGTTGCCGGTCACCGCATCCCCCTCTTGCGTGAAGGTAAATATCCACGTTCCCCAGTTCACATCCTCCGCGATGATCTCCCACACACCGCTCACATCGGCCTTGTCGATCGTACAGTCGGCGCCGAGTTCGTAACAGCCGGTCTTGAGCGGTATCTCAAGCGCGGGCAGGACATTCTGGTAATCGGCGCTGTTGGGATCGAGCGACACGTCGTAAGGACCGGTCCAAAGTTCCAACGCATAGGTCGCCGCACCGGTGATGCCGAAGGTCGTCGACAGGTAATCGTACGAACGCTTGCTGATGAAACGGAGCCAGCCGCGATCGTTGTACTCATTGAGCGTATTGGCAGGCATCGGCAACCCGTTGAGCGTCACCGTACCGCTCACCGTCGCCGTCTTGACATCCCACGAAAGCGGCGCGGCGCCGGTCAGGGAGAGCCGTTTCTCGAGTATGTACTTGAGGTCGGGCATGACATTCTGGTAGTCGACACCGCTCGGAACGAGCGCTATCTGGTAGTCGTCTTTCCACACCGTGACCGATGCGGTCGCCGCACCGCTGATGCCGAGGGGGAACGAAAGACTGTCGCCGCTCGCGGTGTTACCGAAGCGCAGATGGCCGCGGTCGTTGTATTCATTCAGTGTGTTGGCGGGCATCTGCATGCCGTTGAGCGTCACGGTGGCCGTAAGCGACACCGTATCGACCGGATAGTGCTTGGTCAGGTCGCCCGTGACCGCCAAGGCATCGTCGAGTTTTTTATCCATGTCGGGAAGGACATTCTGGTAGTCGACGCCGTTGGGGACCAGTTCGACCTTGTAGATACCGGTAAATATCTTAGCGGTGTATTGGGCGATGCCGGTGATCCCCAGCGGGAAACTGATGCGATCGCCGGTCACGCTGTCGGTAAAACGGACCCCGCCGCGATCATTGTACTCGTTAAGGGTATTGGCGGGCATCTGCGCTCCGTCGAGCGTGATGACCCCCGTGACCTCGGCGGTGGCGACATCGAAGTCGCGCGTCGTATCGGCGGCGAGCGAAAGCCCCGCCTCGAGTTCGTGCTGCAGATAGGGCAGGACATTCTGGTAGTCGGCGCCGTTGGGAACGATCGTCACCCGGTAAGTTCCTTTGAACAGCTCGCCGCTGTAGGCGGCCGGACCGGTGATGCCCAGCGGATAGCTGGCGGAGGACCCCGACAGGGTGTCGGTGAAACGGATGGAGGCGCGGTCGTTGTACTCACTCAGGGTGTTGGGGGGCATCTGGGCGGCGTTGAGCTCGACGACGCCCGAAACGGTGAGGGTGCCCACATCGTACGAAAGCGCCTTGGTCGCGGTAATGTTCTCGCCCGAGGAAAGGAGCAGATCGGTCGCCGGCAGGACATTCTGATAATCTCGGCTATTGGGAGCAAGCATGACCTTGTAGTCGCCGCCGAAAAGCGTCGTCGAAAAAGCGGCGGGACCGGTGATGCCGAGCGGTACCGAGAAAGAATCGCCGCTTTTGTTGTCGGTGAAACGGATAGAGGCGCGGTCGTTGTACTCGCTCAGCGTGTTGGCCGGCATCGCGGCGCCGTTGAGCGTCACCGCGCCGCTGACCGCCACGGTCGGCAGGTTGTAGTTCTGCTGCCATGCCCCCGTTATGGCCACATCCTCGGCAAGCACATAGCGCGTCGTGGGGGTCACGTTCTGGTAGTCGGCGCTGTTGGGATCGTAGATGATATCGTACGCTCCCTCGAACACTGCGCCGCTGAATTGGGCGATGCCGGTCATACCGATCGAAAAGGAAAGCGTGGCGCCGCTTTTTTTATGGACAAAGCGGACCCAGCCGCGATCATTGTACTCATTGAGCGTGTTATCGGGCATCACGGCGTTGTTCAGCTTTATCTGCCCGCTGACGGTCGCCGTGAAAAGATCGATGTTGACCACCGTATCGGCCGTTATCTCGTCGAGATCACAGGTCTTGAGGCACTGCCCCGCATCGGTGCATTCCTCGAAAGCGCCGCAGTCGCCGCACGACTCATTGCAGACCGGATCGGGGCCGCAGACCCGCGTCCCGCAGTCGGGTTGGCACTCTTCACCGCAGCCGGTGGTATCGTAACCGGAACAATCGCTTTTGCAGGCAAGCGTCCCGGGGCCAAACCCCTGCGTCTGGCAGGTCTGGTCATTCAGTTGGGTACCGTCACAGACCTCAACACCCTCCACCGTATTGTTGCCGCAGACGATCTGACCGGCGCACGCGGCGGTATTGAAGCCGGTGCAGTTCGCCAGACAGGTCAAGGTGCCCGACGCAAACCCCTCTGTCTGACAACTTTTCCCGCCAAGATCGGTCCCGTCGCACAGATCGGTGCCGTTCTTTATGTTGTCGCCGCAGGTCGCCGAAGCGCCGCACAGGCTCGTGTCAAAGGCGCTGCAATCGGTCTTACAGGCGAGCGTTCCCGCCCCGAAACCGAGCACTACGCAGGTCGCGCTCCCCAGAGCGGAACCGTCACACAGCTCACCCGTCTCTATTTTGTTGTTGCCGCAGGCACTATCGCCCGTGTCGGTCTTCTTGCCGTCATCGCAGGCAACGACGAACAGGAGTCCGAGCGCCAGCACGACGCACACCAAAGATCTTTGCATGATGTTTCCTCCGGATATTGGTTCAGGGACCCAAGACGGAGGACTTTACCTTAAAATTAACGAGATTTCAAGGGAAACGGCATATCCTAGCGATTGATGACGACGAAGAATTCGCGCCCTTTGCGTTCGATAAGGAGCAGGAGCGATTTTGCCGCGCCGGCGGCGGCGTTGAATTCGCGGAGGTTCCTGACCGGCTTCTTGTTGACCTCTTCGACGATGTCGCCTTCGCGGAGGCCCGCCATCGCGGCGAGCGACTGCGGATCGACCTGCTGTACCACCACCTTGCCGTTCTGCTCCATCACGCCGAAACCGAAATCGTTCGACACCCCCTCGCCATCACCCGCCCCCTCGAACTCGAACTTCTCCGAAAGAGAAAGCATCAGCGTCAACTGTTTGCCGTCACGCACCACCGTGAGCGCTATTTTCTTGTTGAAGGGACTGAAGGCCACAAGGTTGCGCAACTGCGCCGACGATTCGACCGGTTTGCCGTCGAACAGCGTCACCACATCGCCTTTTTTCATCCCCGCCTTTTCGGCCGGACTCCCCTTCGCGACGGAGGATATCAGAACCCCCGCCTGATCCTCGCGCATGCCCAGATGTTTCGCCAGTTCGGGAGTGAGGTCCTGAATGTTCACCCCCATGAGCGCCCGCTTGATCTTTTTGCCGCCGCGCAACTGGTCGGTGATGCTTTTTATCATGTTCGACGGGACCGCGAACCCGATCCCCATGTAGCCGCCCGATTTCGAGAAGATGGCGCTGTTCATCCCGATGACCTGCCCTTGAATATTCAGTAGCGGACCGCCCGAATTACCGGGGTTTATCGCCGCATCGGTCTGGATGAAGTCCTCGTATTCGGTGATGTTGACATTCGAACGCCCCGTGGCCGACACGATACCGAACGATACCGACTGCGACAGGCCGAACGGATTGCCCACGGCAATGGCGAAACTTCCCACCTTCACCGCATCCGAATCGGCGAGCGGCAACTGTTCGATGTCGCCCTTCGCGAACTTCTCCAACCGGATCAGACCGATGTCGGTCTTCGGATCGGTGCCGATCACCTTGGCGGCGAAGGTCTTTTTATTTATCGTGACCTCCAGTTTGTCGGCGCCGTCGATGACGTGGTTGTTGGTGACGAGGTAGCCCTCGGCCGCGTCGATGACAAAACCGGTGCCGAGCCCCTCTTGCTTCGGGTTGAACTGCGGCCCATTGCCGCGGAAACCGAAATCGCGCAGCATATCCCAGAAGGGGTCCATGCCGGGACCGGGACCGCGCATGGTCTTGCTCACCTTGATGAAGGCGACGCTCTTCTGCGCCTTTTCGCTTATCTGCGTTATCTCGCGTTCGAGATCCTGTATCGCGGCGGCGGCAAGCGTCCCGCAGAACAATAGTACCGTCAGGATACCGGCGATTTTTCTCATCTTCGACCTCTCATAACATCCACGACCTTGGCAACAACAGGAAAACCTCCGCTCTTATTCCGCCGACGGCTCAGAGCGGCTTGAGCGGCTCGCCGGCAAGGAGGTGCATGTGAAAATGCATGACCACCTGCCCCGCGTGGAGACCGGTGTTGACCGTCAGCCGGTAGCCGCCCGCGGCGACGCCGACCTTTTCGGCCGCCGCTTTGGCGACGGCGAATATCCCCGCCAGCGCCGCGTCGCCCGCCGCGTCCACCTCGTTCACCGAGGCGATGTGCCGCTTGGGGACGATGAGCAGATGGGTCTTATAGAGCGGGCTGATATCGGGAAACACGACGAAGCGGTCGTCCTCGTACACAATCTTTGCCGGGATAAGGCCGCTCGCGATCTTGCAGAAGATACAATCGGTCATTTCGTCCTCCTCTTACATGGCCTTCATATAGCGGATCGCCGCCAGCTGGAAGGGCAGCGGCTGGTAGTGTTCCCGCACCAGTATCAGGTAAAGATATTCGGCAATGAGGAGCGGCGGGAGGGAATAACAGAGCGAGACGAGCCACAGCAGAAGCGCCGTCATGCCGTCGCCGCGCGCCGGTTCATGAGAATCCTTGACGAGGAACGCATGAAAAAATGCCAGCGCGATGGGAGACGATCCGAAAAGGTACGGCGCAAGGGTCCAACAGAGCAGGGAAAAGGCTATGAACATCGTGAAATAGAGTTTGACCGCCGCGAGGAAAGGGACGTCGCCCAAGACATGGGCGCCAACGGCGATCAGGAACGATATTCCGAACACGAACAACATCTCGGAGAAATACATCTTGGCGGTGGCGCGACCTTCGATCGGCCGCCACGTACCGCCGGCCGCGAGCACCACGCCGCTTTCGGCAGCGATACGGTTCAGATCGATCCCCGACATCACGGGATAGGATATGATCGCCGGATCCTCCTGTCCCGCAGAGGGGAAGATGCGCTCGACCGCAGCGGTCAGTTCGGTCAACAGCGGAGGAACGCCGCCCGCCGCGCCGCGTGAGAGGGTCTGTTGCGGCGGGATCATCCTGCGGCCGCAACCGGCGCAGTAGAAACGATTATCGTTGCGATAGCCGCAGTGGGTGCAGCGATTCATTGTCCCCCGCCCTTCTCCGAACCGCTGACGGTCACCGGTTTGTGCTGGAGCGCCGCCGCGATGAACGACTCGGCCGCCGCGCGGTCGCCCTTCACCTTGCCGTACAGGAACCAGAGATCGATGAATATCTCCTTCCCTTTTATGTAGCGGCCATCGTAGGTGAGCGCCTTGTCGGCCGTCAGTTTCTTTTCGTATTTTTCCATGAGCGCGAAGAGGAACTCCGCCTCCTTGAGATACTGCTTGATAACGTTCTCGAACGGTTCGCCGGTGTAGACCATCTCGTAGGCGATGTTGGGGATGTTGACGATGTAGATGACCTGCAGATCGTCCCGTTTGAGACGATAGAACTTCTGCTGACTGTTGTAGACCGCCTTCGCCTTCGGATTCACCCCGAGCGCCGCGCCGAGCCGCGCGGTGAAGGTGTTCACATCGACGAAGAAGGTCATATCTATCTCGTTCTTAAAGTAGCTCGCCGGGAAAACGAGCGCATCGGTCAGTTTCTTCTTGAAGGGCAGGCCCATCCCGACCAGTTCGGCCCACTGGAGTTCCATAATGACCGCCTCTTCGCCCGTCTTGATGGTGCCCAGCAGGCCCATCATGTCCTCGCCCAACTTTTCCTCGCCGGCGTCGCCGCGGTAGGCGAAGTTGGGAACCGTCATGAGGAACAGGTATTCGTTGAGGCTCTCGAGCGCCACTTTCCGTTCGCGGACGGCGCGAGCGATCGACTGATTGACCCGCGTCTGGAACCAGTTGAGCCCCTTGCCCTTCAACTGCGCGTCGAAGTCGGCCGGGACGGCCGGCTCGTCGGCCGCGGGCGCGGGACCGGGAACCGCTTTGGGCGCAGGAACGGCGGGGCCGGTCGGCGCGCCGGAAGCCATCATCGTAAAAAGGAACACGAGCGTCGCGATGATCGTCCTGAAGATCATGTCATCTCCTCGCAAGGTCTATCTGCAGAAAGGGGTGGTAGAGTTCGCCGTTGATGAACCGCGGAGCCGCCTCGAGCGCCGCAGGATCGTCGGTCAGCCCCCGTGCCGCACGCCAAGCAGGGGCGAGCGGATCGGTCATCGTCCCGGGCGGCAGGGGCGCGCCGTGGTAGATGAAGTCGCAGAGCGCCGCCCCGTCGCCTTCCCAGCGCTGTCCCGGCCGGTCGAGCGGCGAAAGTTCGTAGGGACAGGCATCAACGCATTTCAGACAGGCAAAACAGCGCACCGTATCGGGAGTATCATGCGCCTCGGTCAACACCACCCGGCCGCGCGGCGAGAACTCTTCGCGGCGGGTGATGCGATAAAAGGGGCAGACCGCCAGACAGCGGCCGCAACGGACACAGCGTTTCTTTTCCACTTACATATTATCGAGTTCTTTCATCGAATCCTTGGAATGCTTGCGGACCGGATCCTTTTCCTCTTTCTCGGACTTCTTCTTCTTTTTCGGGTCCTCTTTCTTTTCCTCGGCGGGGGCCGGTTGGACCGCCGGGGCCGGTTTTGCCGCCGGAGCCGGTTTGGCCGCCGGGGCGGGCTGCGCGGCCGGGGCGGGCTGCGCCGCCGGAGCGGGATCGCCGACGCGGGCGGTCTTGCGGTTCTTTATCTTCATGCCGGTGATATTGAAGACCAGTTTATTGGCCAGTTCTTCGCAGGCGCCGACCAGATCATCCTCGCCGTTGGCCATCTCTTTCTCGGCGAACAGGATGGATGCCTTTTCGACATCGACGATCTTGAGGGTGACCACCAGTTTCTGCCCCAGTTTCCCGAGTGTGCCGATGACGACCCGCTTGGTGTTGAGCAGTTTGCCGACCTCGGCCGCCGCCGAACTGTCGGTGACGCCGGTCTGCTGGAAGCCCTGTTCGTTAAGTATCTTGGCCACCTGCATCCGTTCGATCACCTCGAACATCTTGGTGTTGACCAGTTCGGTCGAAAGCAGTTCGGTCACCGACACGGCGAGTGTCTGCGGCACCCCCGTCGGGGCGATGTCGAGCACCGCGATGCGCGGTTTCATCGTGTTTTCTTGTCCCTGCGCGACCGTCGCAAAGGCGATGACCGCCGCGAACAGCGCCAATGTCGCCATACCTTTCATGATCTTCATCGTATTCCTCCCTCCAAAGCGTGTTATTTCAAGGTTGCCTTTATCTTCTCGAACACCTTGTCGTGGCCCTCCGACTGGAAGATGAGTTTCCCGTCGCTGTCGAGCAGGAATCCCTGCGGCACCTGCGCCGACCCCTTGTCGGTCACCACGCCGTACTTCTTGCCGGTCAGTTTGTATTTGTCGTAGGCCAGCGCGAAGGGTATCGGATTATTCTTGAAGAAGAACTCTATCTTCTGCAGTTCCTTTTCGCGGTCGTCCTCGACCGGCAGGACCACAAGGATGACCTCGAGTCCCTTGGCCTTGTACCCCTTGTAGAGTTCGGCCCACAGCGGCAACGCCTTTTTGCAGGGTTCACAGTGTATCGAGAAGAAGTCGACCGCGAGCAGTTTCACCCCCGCCTCGGCCCGTATCGCCTTGGTATTATAGAGTTTGTCGCCCATGTCGTAGAGTTCGAAGTCATAGTCCTTCTTCTGATCGGCCGCGAACGCGCCGACCCACAGGAAGCACAGGACAAATAACAGTTTCTTCATCATATCCCTCCCCTAATTCTATTGCGCCATGATCTCGTCGAAGGCCTTGAGGAAGCCGTTCTTGACCGCGTCCTTGTCGGTGTAGGCGGCGCCGCGCGCCGAGCCGCTGTAGGGCTTTATCACCTTGTTCTCGGTCAGCGATATGTATTCCGCCTCGACCGCGACATCGGCGTACCATTCGCCGTCCACATTCTTCGGTTCGGCCGGTTTCACCTTGAGGACGAGGAAGAAGGCCGAATCGGCCGCCTTGTCGGCGAGCGTCTCGATGGTGTAATTGTCGGCCACCGGGTCGGCATCGGGCTTGAGGTTGAACTTCTTGACCTGCGCGAACTCCTTCATGAGCCGCATCGCGTCGCCCATCAGTTCGGGTCGCGGGGTCAGGACGGCCCAGCCGCAGAGGGCGTCGATCTCTTTACGGATGCGGGCGATCTCCTCGTCGGGGACCTTGACCAGCACCTTCGCGTCGAATTCGACCGCGCCGCGGTCCCATTTCTCGATGTAGGAGCCGTCGAGTTTGTAGTCCTTGATCCGTATCGGGGCGCCGGTGAGCTTGTTCTTGACGCCGATATCGTAGGAGTAGTTGCCGTTCGATTCCTGTTCCTTACTGACCAGTTCGCTCGACACCTTTACGCCGAACTGGCTCGATATCTGGGCGAGGCCGTTGAGCAGCGCCTTGGCGCGGGCATCCTCTTCGGTGCGCGATTTGGACGATTCGCCCACGAAATACCAGTTGCCCCCCTTCTGAGCGTAGCCGGTGATCGAAAGCCATTCGGGCTTCGCCGCCGGGCTCGACTCGAGCATCTTGCCGGGTCCGGCGACCGGGGCATCATCGCCGCCGCCGGCGGTGGCGCAGGAAAGGATGAACAGCGCCGAAAGCGCCGTCAGAAGCAGTACGATACGGTTCATGGATGGTCTCCTTGCTATGGTTTTTACAGTTCCTGAATCTTGGTCACCTCGCGGACAAGACGCGCCGTCTCGTCTTTGAGTTGTTGCGCGGCGCGGTGGACCTCTTCGACCAGCACCGTGTTGTCCTGCGTCAGGCGTCGTATCTCGTAGAGCGATATGTCGATGCGCCCGACCTCGGACACATGCTTTTCGATGATCGCGTTGATGCGCCCCATCCGGTCAGATATCCCCTTGAATTCGCTGATGACTTCGCTGATGAAATGGGCGCTGTTGTCGACCGAGCTCTTTCCGGATGCGACCTTGTCGCCGGTGTCGGTGATCAGCGATCGGATGGAGTTGAGCGACCCGGCGGTCTGGTTGGACAGTTCGCGGACCGAATCGGCGACCACCGCGAAACCCTTGCCGGCGTCGCCGGCGCGCGCCGCCTCTATCGCGGCGTTGAGCGAGAGCAGGTTGGTCTTGAAGGCGATCTCGCCCACGACCTCGATGATGTTGCGTATCTCGGCGGCCGAGGTGGCGATGAGCTCCATCGCTCCGACCGCCTGCATGAGCACCGTCGACGATTCGTCGGCCTTGTCCGATATCTTGGTGACCACGTCGTTCATCGACACGACCTGCTGGCGCGTGTCGCTGAGTTTTGCCGTGATATCGGTGAGCGTGGAAGAGACGAGGTCTATCTTGGCGTAGGTGTCGCTCGACCGTTCGGCGGTGGTAGCGGTCGAACGGCTCAGAAGGTCCGATATCTCGGTTAGCCGCGACGACATGTTCTGCACGTGGATGATGATGTCGCGCAGGTCCTTGGTCCGCGATTCGATGATACGCGCCATCTCTATCTCGCGGTTCTTGATCTCGCGGGCCTTGAGTCGGATATAGCCGAGCACGCCCCCCGCCACCAGCAGTATGAGCAGTATGCGGAACCACCACGTCTGATGGAAATAGGGCGTGAGGTAGAAACGGTAGGCGGAGCCGAGATTGTTCCAGACGCCGTCGTTGTTGGCGGCGATGACGCGGAATTCGTAGGCGCCGGGGCGCAGGTTGCTGTAGAAGGCGGTACGGCGGTTCCCCGCCTCTATCCAATCCTTGTCGAATCCCTCGAGCTTATATTTGAAAAGCATCTTATCGGAAAACAGGTACGACAGCGCGGTGTAGTTGAACTCGACCGTGGTGACCCCGGGACCGAACTCGGGCGTGTCCTCGGTGTCGGAGAACGGCATCGTTTTCTTGTCGACGATCACCTCGGCAATATCCACCGGCGGAGCGACCTCATTGATGGCCATCTTTTTCGGGTCGAGGACCGCAACCCCTTTTGCGGTGACGAACCAGAGCTGTCCCGACCTGTCGCGATAGGTGTTCCCCTGAGAGCCGCCGTTGCATTCGGCCGACAGCATACCGTCGGTGACGCCGTACAGTTTCGGCGAAACCTTTTCGATGGTCCCCTCGGCGAACAGATCCATCTGACTGCGGTCGATGAAGATGATCCCTTTGTTGGAGGTCATCCAGAGATTCTCGTCGCCGTCGAGCAGGACATCGAAGATATTCTCGATGGGCAGGCCCTTGCGCATCGTTATCTGGCTGGTCTTGTCGCCGCGGATGATGAACAGCCCATTGGCGGTCGCCACATAGAGCGATCCGCGGCCATCTTCGATCATCGAGAATATTTGGACACCCGTCAGCGCTTCATACGGGGTCGAGAACCCCTTGCCGTCCCAACGGGTCAGTCCGCTACGGGTGGCGATGAGGATGCCGCCATCCTTCGCCTCATAGAAATGGGATACTTTGGTCGTATAATCGCCGTCCGGGTCGAGACGTCGGAAGGTATCGCCATCGTAGTAGGCGATGCCCACATCGTTGGAACCAACCCATATGCGCCCCTTGGAATCGCGGTAGACCGCCGACACATTGTTGCTGGAAAGGCCGTCGGCTTTGGTATAGAGGCGCCCCGCCCCACCGTCCCAGCGGAACAGACCTTTGCCGTACACACCGGCCCACAGGACACCGTCGCGGTCTTCGATAAGCGAGAGTATCGTCGAATCGTTGACGAGGATATCCTCATAGTTGAAGGGCGACACCTTCCCGCCCTGATACTGGTAGAGCCCGCCGCCGAACGAACCGATCCACATCCCGCCGCTCTTCGATTCGTAGATGGAGAAGATGATCTCGTTACGGAACACGCCGGGGCCGCCGATGGTCATGAACTTACCTTCGCGGAACCGATAGATGCCGGCGCCGCGCGTCCCTATCCATATCGACCCTTCACGGTCCTCGAAGACCGAGGCGATGTTGGTGAAATAGAATTTATCGTCGGGGGTGATGCTCTTGCCGCCGCCGTCGCGGAGCCGGAACAGCCCCGTCTCCTCGGTGCCCACCCAGATGTTCTTGCCCGCATCCTCGTAGACCGTGGATATCGAATAATTCTGCAGCATATCGGCCTGTACCGGGCGGAATCCGCTCTTTTCCTTGTTCAGCGTAAAAAGCCCCTGCTGGGTCGCGGCCCAGAGCTGACCGGCGCTGTCGACATAGAGATGCGACACCTGCGACTCGAGCGAATCGACCACATGCGCCTTGCCGTCCTTCACCCAGCCGACCCGGCCGGCGCGGCCACCGACCCAGAGCCGCCCTTCGGCATCCATCGCCATGGCGCGCAGATCGTCGGTCGGCAGACCGTCCTTTTTCTGGATGACCTGCTTGATCTTACCGTCGGCGAAGAGGCACAGCCCCTTGCGGGTGGCGACCCACAGCGATCCGTCGGCGTTCTGGAAGATACGGACCACCGAATTGTGCGGCAGGCCGTCCTTTTCCAAATAGACCTTCGTATCGGTGGTGCGGTGATTGAAACGGACAAGGCCACCGCCGTCGGTCCCTATCCACAGGACCGGATCCCTGATATCCTCTACCATCACCATCGAGTGATGGTTCTCGAGCGGCAGATTGCCCTTGTCGAATACGGTGAAGGAGATGCCGTCGAACCGGACGAACCCCTCTTCGGTCCCCATCCAGAGGTAGCCGTTGCGGGTCTGCACCATCGTCAGGACCGAATTCTGCGGTAGGCCCTGATTGGCGGTCCAGTTGTCCAGCATGAACTGCGACAGGCCAAGTTCATGGTTGAGCGCAAAGAGTCCCTCGCACGCGAACAACAGAACGAAAAGAAGAAACGGCGAATAACGCTTCATGGCACCCCTGCCGAATAGTGCGCGCTCATACTAATAAAATAAAACCGAAAAGACAAGAAAAGAGGGGGCGGCTACTCGCCGATGATCTTGACAAGGACGCGCTTGCGGCGCATGCCGTCGAATTCGCCGTAGAATATCTGTTCCCACGGGCCGAAATCGAGCCGTCCGCCGGTGATGGCGACCACTACCTCGCGCCCCATCACCTGCCGCTTGAGGTGCGCGTCGCCGTTGTCCTCGCCGCCGTTGTGGCGATATTGCGAGTGCGGCTTTTCGGGGGCGAGTTTTTCGAGCCACTGCTCAAAGTCGTGGTGGAGGCCGCGCTCATCGTCGTTGATGAAGACGCTCGCGGTGATGTGCATGGCGTTGACGAGCACGAAGCCCTCTTTGACGCCACTTTCGGCGACCGCCCGTTCGACCTCGGCGGTGATATTGATGAAGGCGCGCCGCGTCGGCGTGGTGAACGACAGTTCTTTGCGGTGGTGTTTCATGGGGTTCCTCCTATTGCGGCGCGTGCCAGACGAAGGAATAACTGGGCTTATCTCCTCCGCCGAACACTTCAGGATTGGAACACCCGACATGACATTCGCCGTTGTCGGCGAGATCTTCGCCCACTCCAAGATGGCAGATAGTTCCATCGGTCAGCGGGATTTCTATATTCGCGCGAAGGAAACCATACCCGTGTTCGTTGGTATAGGATATTTCCTCTATCCGTTCCTCCGAAATAGCAAAGAATAACTTGAAATAGTTATTGCCCTCACAGTCGGTGTTCGGGTCGATCGTTTCAGTGTGGATGAGGCATTTGGTGTACTCGCCGATGGTGATGGTGTCGGGGATGTAGTCGGGCTTGGCGACCTCGCCCTCCGTCGGTGCATAGGTGGCGCTGCCGCCCGCGAATTTTGCGATGATGGCCGCCGTATCGACATCGAAACGGTCGTCGGCCTTCGGGCACGATGGCGTTTCGGTCGCCTTGAACACCGACGCCGTCGGCGTATAGGTCTTTTCGGTGGCGGTAGTGCAGGAACCGTTGTCACACGAGATCAGCGCGAAGACCGCCACCGCCAAAGCAATGACCGCAAACAAGTAACGCATGGCCCCGCCCCCGGTTCAATGAAAGTTATTTTATAACGAAGTACCCGCCGGTCTTTTTAGCGCCGCGTCGCTCAATGAATTTCTTTTCGATCAAATAACGAAGATGCTTGTTCAAAGTGTCTATCGGTATGCTCGACGCCGCTTGAATATCTTTTGCCTGTATACCGGGCTTCCGCATGATAAGCTCATAGACCGAACGACGGCCTTCGGTTAATATGCCAGTTGACTTGCCAGTTAATGTGCCTTTTGATGTGCCGGTTAATGTGCCATTTACTCCCCCATTTACTTTGGGGTGTATGGTGATGACGAAGGCCCCCGCCTTCTCCTCAAAGACCGGCGCCGGATTGCCGTTACCTTCGCAGGCGGCGGCGATCCGCTGAAAACCGGAACCCCAATTCTCGATAAGACGAATGGCGTGAAAAATACGCGCGATCGTCTTGTTGCGCGGTATCGACCGTGATTCGCGCGGCAAGTTCTTCACCGAAAGCTCTTTCGGCAGAAGACCGGGACTCCATATCTCCAACCGGTCGTCAAAAATGCGTATCTGCACGGTACCGGGGTCGGTATAATCACGGTGAACTACCGCATTGATCACCCCTTCCCGAAGGGCATCTAGCGGATATTCCCACCGTTCCGTACGGCGCGCCTTGCCGGTGATCTCGACCTCCATGCCGATGTGTCGTTTGATGAAGTCGATGGTCTCATCGACCGCCGGCACCAGCGCGGTACGAATATCCTTCATGTCGATGAACACCGCCATATCGCGTCCCTTGAAGCGCGCCACCTTCACCATGGCGTTGGATGCAAGTCCGGGTGTCTCGCAGAAACAAAGGTAGGCCGCATTGAGCGGATGCCCATTTTTCAAGAGTGCCTGTTTTTTCAACGCGGGAAGCGGATCTTTCCCGGTGATGCCGAACTGCTTGAGAACCGCCCGGTTCCACATGACCGCCGTTGCATTGACCGGCATCTCCTGTTCGTCGAAAGCCGGAAGCGCGTACCGTTTAATCAGCGCGCGGACCGCCTCGTTGCTCATTTTCTGATTCGCTCTGCCTACTCGGATATAGGCCCGGTCAAAGGCAAAGACCGGCTTGTTGTCGGAGCCGGGGATCGCGATCTCAACTATCTCGCCGGGACCGTGCGTTTTTACGTTTATGGAAGGATACAGGATCGGATCGGTGTGCTGGCGTATCTTGTTCGCAATGTCTTCCAGCGTAGTGCCGCCGACTGAAAGTCCGGTAGGCTCACCCTCATCGCTCAAACCGACGATCACCGTACCGCCGCTTTTGTTAGAGAAGGCGGCAAGCGAGACGATAATCTCCCGCCATTCGGCGAATGACGATTTGAGCTCGAGTGTTTCAGACTCTTTCCACACAGTTACCCCCTTTGGAGATCAGAGTGACGCTATTGTAACACTGCGGGAATGATTGTCAAAAAGAAATTGCGCCCTAGAACAACACCGAACAACCGCAGCCGTCGTTGGTGACGGCCCGTTTGCCGCTGTCGGGAACGATGACGGCGACATCCTCATCGGCGGGCTCTTCGTCGTCGGCGGGCGCGATATCGTCGGCGGTCACCGGCGTATCGGTCAGGGTGTCGTCGGGGTTGACGACCTCGTCGCCGACGGTATCGTCGTTGGCGGTATCGTCGGTATCGGGCGCATAGTCGGGTACGATGTCGTCGTCGGCAGGCTCTTGGGAACACTGCGACAGGTCGAACAGGCAGGCGTCGGTGCAAGCCAGAGCGCCCGAGGCATAGCCCTTGGTGATACAGGTCTCGCCGCCGAGGTAGAGCGGTTCGCACTCTTCTTCACCGGCGATGACGCCGTCGCCGCACGCTTGGTACTGTTCGGGCGGTATCTGCATGGTGGTACAGTGGATCGATCCGCCCTGCGGGATGATCTCGTTGGAATCGATGCCGATGATGGTGTAGCCCGGCATCAGGTCGCGGTAGATCTGGAGCGCCTCCTCGTCGGTGCCACGGCCGTAGGTCGGGACAAGAACATGATCGTTGACGATGAGCGAATTGGTATGGGTGAAATAGGTCCGCGGATCCCAGAAGGAGCCGCTGCCGCCGTAGGTCATCGGGATGCGGACGATGGTGTACTTGCCGCCGCCCGGCTTGTCGATGGAGCCGTAGAGTTCTGCCGCCGTGTCGAGTTGCGCCAGCTCATCGGTATCGGCGCCCCATTCGGCGCTCGAATAGCTCACGATGATGGTATCCTGATCGAGTATCTTCGAATACATGTCGATGTGGGTGGTCCCTTCGCCCGGTATCGACACGGGATGGAACACCCGGTCGCAGCCGAGATACTGCTTGAACAGTTGCGCGACGGTGGCGCGATTCGTCTCGTTGTCCTCCAGACTGTTCTTGTCGTACACGCCGGTCGACATCCAGCAGGTGCCCAGACCGTCGGTCATGAAGTTGCCCCCTTCGGTGTAGAAGCCGCTCACGAACACCTCATCATCCCACGCCAGCCCGAGTTTCCCCGGCACCGCGTCGTCGTTTTTCCGTTCGTCGTAATAGTGATGATCGACTAGGGCGCGCGTCGTCCGGCCATTGGTATAGACCATCCATGGACCGTAATCGCGGGTCCAGTTGGCGTCGTAGGGATACAAGTAGAATTCGACATCGCTCTCGGCCACGCCGTACGGGGTGAGCACATCGGTGAGGACGCTGTTCTTCTCGCTGGTGTTCGCCACGATGATGTAGGGCTTCGCCTTGGCCGCGACGATCCCCTTCACCATTTCGCCGTAGTAGGCGTTCAGCTGGTTCCAGCCGGTCGGTATCTGGATGACCACCCCCGCCATCGCGCCGTATTCGGGCGGGCCGTACGGGATATCCTGCGGCGGGACGCGCAGTTGCAGGCTGAAGGGGACCTTCGTCCCTTTCGACGCCGCTTTTTCTGCGGCCGTTTCCCACGCCGGGAGCGGTTTTTTCGGAGCGGCGGCAAGCAGGCCGCACGCGAACACGAGCACCGCGATGAGCATCAGTTTCTTGTACATGAAGAACTCCCTATCCAAACCACTCGTAATTTTTAAGCAAAAGTGATTCCTTATGATTTTAAGCAGTTATTTCAGTCGCCTGCCCGTTCGCACGATTTCTGGTGGCCGAGGTTGCAGGCCTTGAGATAGTACTGCTTGGCGGCGTCGCGGTCCTTGGTGACCCCTTCGCCGTTCTCGTACATCCAGCCGAGGTAGGCACAACCGCCGTTGTTCCCCGTCTCGCACGCCTTTTCAAAAAGGCCGCGCGCCGCGACGATATCGGCCGCCACATCGCTCGCCCCGGCGTAGTACACCATACCGGCGAGGAAACAGGAATTGCTGACGCCGTACCGGCACGCCTTTTTCGCCGCCTCGGCCGCCTTGCCGTAGCGGGTATCGGATTTCGCCTTCTTGGCGATGGCATGGCACGCCATCCCGACCTGCGCGTCGCACCCCTTCCGCAGGGCGTTGTCGCCCGACGCTCCCTGCGCGACGCCGAGGAAATAGCAGGCGGCGCCGTCGTTGCGGTCGCACGCGATCTGCCATTCGCCGACGATGGCCGGATCGAGCACCGCCTCGCGCAGTTTCTTCGCCGCCGCCTTATCGGGCAGGGTATCGATCAGTTCGAAGCTCTCGTCGGCGCCGAACAGCGTCCCGTAGGCATAGAGATATTCGCGCAGATAGCGGACCTTTTCGTCGAATGAGATGACGGTAAGCGGAAGCGCCTTCTGCAGTTTCTCGCGGTCCAGTTTCCGCTTTTCGCCGAGCGCCGCGCGGTCGTCGGCATATTTTTTCCACAGCGCGACGCGGTCCAGCGCCGTCTGTTTATAGGGATTCGGATCGGGCTTGTCGGCCAGTTCCTGCCATTTGGCCATCGCCGCGGCGGGAAGCAACCACCCCTCCTCCTCGACCTTTTTTGCCTTCTCGAACAGTTGCAGGAGTTCGATATCGAGTTCCGACAGCGTCGTCTGCGCGCTGACCGCCGGCATCTGCGGCGAGAAGAGGACCCCGCTGTAGGAGAAAAGCGCCTTCTGCATCGCCTCTTCGGCCTTTCCCAGCGCCTCGGCCTGCGTAGACGCCGTGGCCTCGGCCGTGATGGTATTGGCGGTAGCCCGCTCGATGAGGGCATAGTGCTCGAAGGCGATCTTGGCCGTCACTGTTCCCTGCCCCGTCGTGCAGAGCGGCCGGAACAGCAGAAAGTAGGCATCCTTCGGTTCAACGAACAGCTTCTCGATATCGCCCTCGGCGGCAAGCGCCGTGGGGGTCGGGGCGAGTTTCCACCCTTTGCGCGCGGCGGTCTCGCGGATGAAGCCGTCGGCCTCGCGGATGACGCCGCAGGTGTTTCCCGGCGCGACGGCCCACGCCGTGATCCCGGCCGCCTCGATCTGGAGTTTTTTCATATTCTCGGCCGTTATCGCCACGCGGACGAAGGCGTCGTATTCGATGCGGCCGCCCCGGTTCCATGTTTCGATATAGTTCGTCTCGTCGTACTGGCGCACCGTGATGAGCGCCCCCGACTCCTTCGACGTATCCATCAGGACGCCGTCCGCCGCGTTGCCGACCTGTTCCTGATAACTTTTTGTCTCCGACTTGACGGCGACCCGTATCCAGCGGCTCACGCTCGAAAGCGCGCTCGAAAGCGCCTTCCCCTTCGCCTCGTCGCGGTCGGCGATTCCCGCCGCGCTCCCGACGAAATAGTGGCGGCCGTCGGCCTCGAGGTGCCCCTGATCCCGCCATGCCGGGGTCTCCATGCTCTTTTCCATGAGCGCCGCGTCGGCGACCGGCGCGGGGGCCGGAGCGGCGACGGCGGGCGTCGCCTCCTGCTTGGCGTCGGTCGAGGCGCAGGCGGCGGCCAACAGGAGCAGTAGGGCTGAAAGAATGCGCGGGATCATGCGGAGCCTCCGTTCGACTCGTGTTTCTTCAAGAGTATCCGGAACACGAGGGCGAAGAGCATCCCCGCTCCCGTGGTCAGCGCGTAGGTCGGCAGAAAGACCGGATGGACCGCGAAGGCGACCCCCACGGCAAGCGCGGCGAAGCTCCCCCACCCCGCGACGCTCGCGGCGATATCGAGCCGCCGGAACGGGGTGCGGCGCGGCAGAGCGAAGGGGAAACTCAGCACCGCGACGATGACCCCCACGATGAAGGCGATCGCCATCATCTTGAGCCGCCCGGCGAGATAGAGATCGGCCACCCGCCGCAGGAACGGGTTCATCTCGGCGACCGTATCGCCCATCCGCTGGATATCCTCCCACGAGGCATAGTCGGCCTCGAGGAACACCAGATAGATATCGCGCACCGGCGGCAGATCGGTGTCGTTGAATATCGCGCTCTCTATCATGAATTTCTCGACCTCCACCGATGAGGAACAGTTCCCCGGCCGGTCGGCCAGTTTTTCGGCCATCGCCTTATTGGTGGTGATGACCGACATCGGGAAGCAGGTCACCGTCCGCTCCAGCAGGCCGGTGAGCGCGCCCAAAAGATAGAGCAGTACGAAAAAGGGCAGGAACGCGGCGGGGCGCGTGAAGGCGACGACTATCTCGCGGAGTGTCGGTCTCATGGAGGGCATTGTACCGGAACTTTCGCCGATTTCAACTAAAGTATTTTTGACCTCCGACCGCATCCGGCGTATAGTCGTTCGTCATCCAACGGGGGGAACTATGACCAAAACAAAGATCATCACCACGCTCGGCCCCGCCACCGCGACGGTCGAGATGATGCGGGCGCTCATCGCGGCGGGCGCCGACATCTTCCGGCTCAACATGAGCCACGGCGACCATGAGAAGGCGGCCGCCATCATCATGAACGCCCGGCAGGCGGCCGAACTCGAAGGCCGTTTCATCCCGCTGTTCATGGACCTGCGCGGCCCGAAACTGCGCATCGGAAAGATGGAAAAGGACGAGGCGACGCTCGCCGAAGGGGGCGAATTCACGATAACCACCCGGCCGGTCGCCGGGAACGCCGCGCTCGTATCGACCGACTATCCCTACCTGCCGGGCGATGTCCACGAGGAGTCGACCATCCTGCTCGACGACGGCCAGATCGTGCTGAAGGTCCTCGCCGTGACGGGAAACGACGTGAAATGCCGCGTCATCGTGGGCGGCGTGCTCAAATCGAATAAAGGGATGGCGCTCCCCGGCGTCCGGGTGAAACTCCCGGCGCTCACCGACAAGGACAAAGTGGACGCCCGCTTCGGGATGGAACAGGGGGTGGACGGGTTCATGCTCTCGTTCGTCCAGCACCGCGCAGACATACTCGATCTCCACCGGCTCATGCAGGAGCAGGGCCTCCTGCTTCCGGTCATCGCCAAGATAGAGACCGCCTCGGCGCTCGACGAACTGGCCGACATCGCGGCGATCGCCGACGCCCTCTTGGTGGCGCGCGGCGACCTCGGGGTGGAACTGCCCATCGCGCAGTTGCCCCACGCCCAGAAGACCATCGTGACGGCGGCCCACGCGGCACGCATTCCGGCGATAGTGGCCACCGAGATGCTCGAATCGATGATCGTGAAGAACCGGCCGACCCGCGCCGAAGTGACCGATGTGGCCCACGCGGTGGCCGACGGCGCCGACGCGGTGATGCTCTCGGCCGAAACGGCGTCGGGCAAATACCCGGTCAAGGCGGTGATGACCATGGACGCCGTCGCCGAAGAGGCGGAACGGCACCTGCCGCCGTCGTTCAAGGAGATCGCCAAACAGAACGGCAGGATGCTGCTCTCCGAAGGTCTTTCCTACGCGGCGGTGAAACTCGCCGACAACATCAACGCCGACGCCTTGATACTCTACTCGATCTCAGGCTACACCGCCCGCATCGCCGCCTATTTCGCCCCCAGCACGCCGATCTTCGCCTTCACCGGCGACGGCCATGTGGCGCGGGTGATGAACCTCTTCCGCGGGGTGCGCGGCTTGGTGCTGGAACAGGACCCCGACACCTTCGACGACTTCATCGCCACGGCGCTCCCCTTCCTGCTGGCGCGGGAACTCATCCTCCCCGGACAGACGGTCGTCGCGGCCAATGTCAGTTCGACCGCCACCACCCGACGCCACGCCAACGCGATACGGGTCGTGAACGTATAAATCCCTTTCCGATCTGTAGGGGCGTTCCCATCGGGACGCCCACATATTGCGTCCCCCTGTCACTGTAGGCCGTCTCGGACGAAACTCCGGCGGAGTGTCGTCAGGCCGGAAGCCGGAGCATTCATGCGAGGAAGATTGAGGGGGTTTTGCATTTTCCGACGCGTTGAAAACCCACCCTGCCCTCCCTTGACAGGGCGGGATGAACGTTACGGCTGGAGCGCCTTGAGCTTGTCGGCGTTGGTGGAGAACAGGACCAGCAGAGACATCCCCTTGGGCACCGACGCGCCGGGACGGTCGAGATTGAGCAGGCAGATACCGGCCCGTTTGAAGAGTATTCCCCCCGCCACGGTGAACGGCGTCCCGAAATTCTGCGGGTCCTGCCGTTTGTCCTGCAGGACCGCCCGTTCCGGCTTATCGGCGCCGCGGTACAGTTCGAAATCGACCCACTTGTTGTCGTAATCCTCGATCCGTTCGATGGTGAGCAGGCTGGTCACCGGCACCACCCCCATGGCGTCGCCGGCGGTCATCTTGAGATGGAGCACCGTCACGTCGTACTCGAACAGTTCGAGCATCTTTTTGAGCTCCGCCGTCTCGGTCGGCGCAAGATTCCCCCGGACGAACACCAGCGGCTTGGTCCCCTTCAAGGTCGGGAGCATCCCCTTCTGCCACGCCCCCTGCGCCGGGTCGAACAGGAACGCGACCTTGAGCCCCTTCGCGATCAGCTCGGCCGCCAGTTCCTTGGGCGTGGCCGTATCGATGTAGACATACTTCGCGGCGGCCGCCTTCTCCTTGGCCGGAGCGGCGCCCCACAGCGCTGTCGCGCAGAGAATAACGGTCAGGAGAACAAGAATTTGTTTCATGGAATGCCTCCGTTCCTCTTCATCTATTTCGGGTACCGTTCCTGAATAAGGCGGTGGATGGCGTCGCGGTGCTCTTTTTCCTCCGAAAGGATCGTCGCGGAGAACCGCAGGAATTCGGCGTTGCCGCTCTTGAACAGCAGAGCCAGCTCCGATTCGAGCGCCATATTCTCTATCTGATGCGCCTCGTAGAGCGCCTGCTTCTCGTTCAACTGACCCGCGCGGGCCATCACCGCGTGGCCCTGTATCTTTTTGATGAAGGTGTCGAGCATCTCGACCGAAAAGAAATGGACCGGCCTGAAGTCGTCGGGCCGTTCGCGCACCATGACGATGACATGGCCGATATAGGCGCGGTGCCCATCCTCTGTCTTGGCCAGCGTCCGCCAGAAGGCACCGTCGGCCGGCCAGACCTCTGCGTAGGCGCGGTAGAGCGCGGCGACCGCCTCTTCGGTCTCCCCCAGTTTCTGCAGGATGGCGATCATCGCCGCCCCCTGATCGTTCCCGTCCATATCGATGATGATGTCGTCGGGCATCGGTGCGATCCTCCCTATCCGTGGTGACGCCATATCGTATCCGCGGCGTCGCCGGTTGTCAAAATATCGGGCAGGCATCCTCGGTCTTCTGGACCGGATAGCCCCTCTTCTCCCACGCCGGGAACCCCTCCTTGAGCCAGAATATCAGTTTCGGGTCGATCCCCCACGACCGGGCCGCCGCCACCGCATGCTTCGCGCGGTCATGGCCGCCGCAGTAGAACACCAGTTTCTTCCCCGCGAACGGTTTGAGCGACTCCTTGCTCAGCCGGTTCTCGGCGTTGCCCGGGGCGAAGTAGGTCAGATTGACCGCCCCCGGAATGCGGCCATCGCAGAATTTCGCGTCGGGCCGGTTGTCGATGAAGACCACATCGGACTTGCCGAAGAACTTCTCCTTCGCCTCCTGCGCCGTGATGACCGTCGGCTCGGCGGCCCCAAGGGAGCCGCAGAGGAACAGGGAGAGGAGGAAAATGCGCCGACACATACCCATCACCCCCGTATCATGATGAGCGCCATCTTGAACTTCTTCACCGCGCGCAGGGCGTGGACCTTCCCGGCGGGCATGATGATGAATTCCCCTTTCTTCACCGTGAAGGGCTTCCCTTCGATGGTGATGAGCGCCGCGCCGTCGATGATCTGGACCATCGCGTCGAACGGGGCGACGTGTTCCGACAGCCCCTCGCCTTTGTCGAAGGCGAAGAAGGTCACCGTGCCGGTCTTGCGGTCGATGAGGGTGCGGCTCGATACCGCACCGATGCCGTAGGCGACGATGTCGGCCGCCTTGAGCACCTTGCCGATGAGCGGGTTCTTTTTGCTTTTCACTGCGGCTTTCTTCTGCATGAGGGTCCTCCGTTATACTTCCTTCATCCATTCCATTGCTTCGTCGGGGGCGCCGGAGAGGTCGGTGATCAGCAGGCGGGTGCCGTTGAAGTCGGTGAATTGTGCGCGGGTCATGGATCACACCTTCAATTCTATTTTCTACCTGTTGCCGGAGTCAGGGTACTGTTCGCAGAATTTTTTGTCAATCCAAACCGTCAAATCTTGAATATCGAGGACTGACCCCTCTTATTGAATATCGAGGACTGACCCCTCTTACTCTTACTAAGTCGGTCATGGGGTGGTTGCCATCTCATTATATGTTGGATCAACTATTTGCTTTTTCATATCTAATCGAAGGGTGGCATCTATCAATGTGTCTATAAAAACAAGAGCATCTTCCATGTAGCGACAGTTGTCAAACCATCCACCATATTTGGGCACCACGCCTTCGATAAAATCATACTCTCTGCCGCAATGAATAATTTTCTGAGGAGGTTCACCACTCCTTAAGGGAGCATAAACACCTGTGTTGTGTTGAAGATTTCTTAACAAAGATAGAAGTCTTATAAACTCAATCGCATTCTGATTCTTATGTATTTCTGCGCCCCGCCTTAGTGGCCCGAATTCCAACACGCCAAACTCTTTAAGAAACTGTTCGCACAAGGACACAATATTTTTTATCTTCTCATACTTCTTTTCATTTCTCTCTTTAAATACAGCTCGAAGCATGTGCTCTAAACTCGCAAAAAGAGATATAACAAACGCATTTTTAGCAACCTTGTAATAGCTAAGCAATGCCATTTTCCGAATCTCATCGTCAAGGTCATCATTGTTGCGATACATTTTTGCCCAATAGTTATCATCTAGCAAATCGTTGTGTATGTGGTAAAGACTTATTTTTGAAAAAGACAATATTGGCTCTAATTTGCTGTATGTGGTTCTTCTTATGTCGTTAGGAGAAAAATCAGTTTCGTTCTTTGTTCTAACAAGCCTTACCTGAAGAGTTATCAAGTCTAGCTCGTCAACAATTTCTATTAGTTGTCTCTTGAATTCCGCGCAGGAAAGATGGGCAAAGTTCAAATCGCTAATAGACATAAAACACCGTTATCTCTTTCCCTTCAAAACACACATTCTTTATTCAAAGACACTCAAGAAAATATCTGTGTTGTCCGAATCGAGGTTCCCGTCAATCAGCCCACCGGACGAACCCGTAATAAAAATCTTTCCATTATCGTCTATAGCCATAGCCCTGCCCCAATCGTTGCCGCTCGATCCCCACTGTTTGGTCCATATCTTCGTTCCGCTGGGGGACCACTTTGTGAGAAAAACATCTCCTGCTCCGGCATCCGGGTTCCCGTCAAGAGAACCATTTGCCGCTCCGGTCACAAATATGAATCCATTTTTATCTACGACCACGGCAGAGCCTGTATCTGGTTGGTCGTTGCCCCACTGCTTTGTCCACGCTTTCGTACCATCCGAATTCCACTTGGTTAAAAAGATGTCGCTATTTCCGGCAGAGGTGTTCCCATCGAGATCGCCACCGGTTTCCCCGGTCACATAGATGTTGTCGTTGCTGTCAACGGCAACACCCCATGCTCTATCCACGCCGCTGGTTCCCCATTCTCGATGCCATGATTCGATTCCCGAGCCGCTGGTTTTCATGAGGAAGAGATCATCGGCGCCGGCATTGGTATAGCCGGAAAGCGAACCTCTGGTCGACCCAACCATATAGAGATTGCCAGCATTGTCCTGCGCCATCGAGTAGGTAATATCCCAATCATCGGTCCCATACTGTTTTATCCACTGCTTCTCGCCATCGCCCAGATACTTGCCCAAAAACACATCGTAGTTGCCAATATAAGTGCCTCCGTCAATGGAGGCTCCGACATCGCCGGAGGTGAAAATTTCATCGCTGTTGTTTATGGCAATAGCATATCCCTCTTCGTACATGGAACTTGTAGAGGTTGTGCCCAACAATTTGCTCCACGCCTTGGTACCGTTGGCATTCCATCTAGTTAGGAAGATGTCATCCCCGCCTATCTGAGTGTTGCCGTCGAAATCGCCCCGCGCAGTGCCGGTTACATATATATTGCCACCGCTGTCAACCGCCGCGCCATGGCTCCACGCCTCCACACCGGAACCCCACTGTTTCGTCCATTCCTTGGTAAGATCAGGGGTAAATTTGGTTAGGAAAATCGGACCCGAAGTTGTACTGCCATCAAGGGTCCCGGAAGCTGTGCCCGCCACAAAGATATTGCCGTTAGCGTCTAGGACGACCGCGGTTCCGTAATATTGTCCTGTCGTCCTTCCCCACTGTTTGGTCGTGCGGGTCAGAGTTGCGTTGTGGACACATCGCACCGCGTGTTCTTGCGTTTTAGCGACATCCGCCACTCCGCCAGTATTGAAGAAAATGATCCACGCATCACTTGAACTGCCATCTTTAGATGTTGAAGACCAGAAAGAATAACTGCCCATACCGGGAAAATCGCTGGCAGGCTCTTTTACATCGGTATTCACCAACGAAATTAACTCTTCTATGTTGGGAAGTCGCCAATTCGCGCTACCTGCATAAGAAAGGTCTTCGCAATAACTAAGCGCCGCCTGCCATGTAAGTGCCGTAGCACTCTCTTCCTTTGTCCATGTCAGCCCAGCAGAATGATCAACAACCGCAATTTTATCTTCGATAGTAGATTCAGAAAAAAGATGAGCTGACAGGGCGGCCCCTCTCACGCATCGTACTCTGGCAACGCTTCCCGTCTTATCAAATGTACCAATATACCCATCTGAAAAAACAACAAACCACCACGCCACAGAGTCACTCACCAACGAAGAGTCAGTCCAAAAATATTCTGCTGGAGTATTTGGAAATACTGAAGAATCTATGGCAGGAGAATCTTGACCATAGTCAGCCAGTGTCGTCAATTCTTTTCTTGTCGGAAGTCGCCAATCGTTAAAGCTACCATAAGAAAGGTTTGCGCAATAATCCTGTGCTTCCTGCAAACCACAAAGTTTGCCAACGGGACCACCGCCCGTACACCCATCGTAAGTCGCCGGAAGCGTTCTCTGCCACTCCAATCCGGTGTTATTGTCTATCACGATCTCTTCTGGTATCGTTCCCGTGACCGTGTAGTCACGCGACACACAGTAATCTAATGTCACGTATTGCGCATCCTGTCCGTAATAATCACTCCCTTCGGCCGGGCAGGTTATTTCTGCAGTGTTATCATAACACTTCGTTTGACCCGAGCAAATCACATTGCTCTGCATCACAATATCGATATCCGTCACCACATCAGCCTCCGCTTCGGCTTCGGCTGACGAGTCATCATCAACTTCTGCTTCGGCTTCGGCTGACAAGTCCGCCTCCACCAAGTCTTCGTCCACCTCCGCCTCAACCACATCCTTATCGGCCATATCCGCATCATCCGGGCCCGGATCGGTGTGCTCACACCACGCATTCCCCGCCGACTCCGCACACTGACAGAGCGCCCCGCAGTCCACACACTCCTCGAACTGCACGAACCCGCCCCCCTCGCACCGCATCACCCAATTCCCCTCACAGACCTTCTCCCCCTCCTCGCACACAACCCCATCATCATCGGTATTTATCTCGTCGCCATCCACCGCCACATCATGATCGAGCGACTGTAACGCCTCGACCAACGCCCCGATATCCACCCGCTCCGGATGATCACACCCGATGAACGCGAATATAATAAACAGGAAAAACAAACCGACCTGTAGGGGCGATCCCATCGGGACGCCCGTGCGGTTATCGAAATCCGGGCGTGCCGTTGGCGCGCCCCTACGATTCGGTTTCATCACCATTCCCCCCTCCATCCGATATAGACGCCATTCGGGGTCACGGCCGCCTGCACGGGGACCTCTTCGGTGAGCGCCATCAGCACGATGCCGGTCACTATCGCCGCGCCCCCCACGGCGAACATCGCGATGCCGCCGTATTCAAGGGTCTCGGCATCCTTGTAGACCTTGTCGGTCGTCCGCTGGTAGGCATCGCTGTCGAAGCCGGGCTTCACCATCTCTTTGGCCACCGCCGAGGGCGCGGTCATGGTCTGGTAGTCGTCGAACTTATCGATGGCGGCGACCACCAACCCGGTGCCGCCGATGGCCACCAGCATCCCGGCGCCGAGTATCCCCGCCCCGTGGTAAAGGTAGGGACGGCGCATTTCGGGCGCTTTTTTGTCGGCCGCGAACTCTTTGGACTTGTCGTGACCCTCCTGCGCGACGGCGTCGAGTTCCCCTCTGAGGGTGGCCCGTATCTGATCGGTCTTATTCTCCTGAAGGTTGAGGTCGGCCTCGTATTTATCGCTCTCCGAGATGATGACGGCGATCTTTTTACTGCACAGCGGCACGGTGAAACTGCCGGGGGCCTTGCCCACTTCGACGCCGTCGACGATGACGGGAGCCGGGACGGCGTTGCCGGATGCGTCCTCCGATATGACCGACAGCCCCGCTTTGCGCGTTTCGGGGACAAGGTCCACGCGCCGCTCTTCGCCGCGCTTCACGGCGAATTCGAGCCCTTTCTGGAGGTGGCAGGGCGAATTGACGGTGACGCGGTGGAGTCCCGGCGGGACCCGCATGGTCATCGGGGTCACCCCGGCCGGTTTGCGGTCCACTTCGACCGACAGGCCGTCGGGGATGGTGCCGACGGTGATGAGGGCGAAGTCGGGATTGAGTTCCCGTTCCAGCGTGACAGGGCCGACGACGGTCAGTTCCTCGGTGTTCTCAAGATAGTGAGGCGCCTGTAAAAGCACCGTATGTTTCCCTTTGGTCAGGTTCTTGCGGCACGGGAGGGCGGTGCAGAGGAGTTTCCCGTCGACCGATACCGCCGCCTGCGGGGTGGCGCTTTTGAATTCGACGATGACCAGTTCCTGTCCCGCCGCGCGCCAGTCGCTCGCCTCCCCCACCGCCGTTTCGGAAAAGCCGGTCAGTTTGGCGACGAGCGCGTCGATCGCCGCTTTGAGTCCCGCCTCGGAGCCGTCGAACGGGGCGGTCTGGCCGCGGTCGGCCGCCACTTTGGCCAGATCGGTGAGACTCATCGAGAGGGTGTACTGGCCGCCGAAATAGGATACGCGCGTTTCGAGCATGGTGTCGGCCGAGAGGCGCTGGGCCAGTTGTATGTTGCAGGTCTTGTCGTAGCATTCCTTGAACGATTCCTTCCGCAGGACCAGCACCGCCTCTTTCTGGCGGTCGCGGGCGATGACCACGAAGGCGTTGGACGCCACCACGCGGTCCCAGAGGTACTGGGTGGCGCGGTCGAGCACCGCGGCGTCGATGGTGGCCGAATCGTCGATGAGGTCGATCACGGCGACCTTCTTCTTCTGTTCCCCGGCGGCGAGCGGAACGGCGAAGAGGAATATCATCAGCACCAGAAGCGCGTTACGCATGGGACCCCCGTGTCAACGAAATAGAGGAGAAAGAATAACCAAATACAAAGGCAAACACAAGAAAACACCGACTGGTAGGGGCGCCCCAACGGGACGCCCTGAACCCATCTCAACACCCTCCGTCGCTACGCGCCACCTCCCTGCGACAGGGAGGCTGGGATCGGAAGGCCCCCTGATGCAGGGGGCGTGCGGGGGTGTCGATTTTAGGGCGTGCCGTTGGCGCGCCCCTACGGAGCGGATGTTGATTTTTTTTGCCTTCCGCCCCCGTTCGGTCTATAACGGGGCGGAACTACGATGGAGAGCGCGCCGATGACATTCGCCGAGATCATGGAGAAAGGCGGGATACTGATGTACCCCATCTTCCTCTGTTCCATCATCAGTCTGGCCGCCCTGTTCGAGCGGCTCTGGGCGCTCCGCCGTTCGCGGGTGACGCCGAGCCTCGAACTCTACCTCCACATCGCCCAGAACGGGACCCGCGAGGCGATGCTGGCCGAGGCGCAGAAACGGGACGATTTCCTTTCACAGCTCATGCGGCAGGTGCTCTCCGACGACGCGGCGGCCGATACCGCCCGGATGACCGGCATCCATGCCAAACGGCTGGGCGGTTCGATCTACCGCTGGGTGACGATACCGGGCGTCATGGCGACGATATCGCCCCTGCTGGGACTGCTCGGCACCGTCTTCGGGATGATCAAGATATTCACCCGCTTCTCCGATATGGGGGGCAACCCGCTGGTACTCGCGTCGGGTATCTGGGAGGCGCTCCTCACCACCGCCGCCGGATTGTCGGTGGCTATCCCGTCGCTGATCGTCTACCGCTATGTCCTCTACCGGGCCGACCGCGCGGCGGGGGAAATAGAGTTCGCCACCGAACGGTTGCTCGCCTATCTGGATAAGAAATAATACCGAATTATTTATGCGTTGAGAGGTAGTGCTCGACGGCGGTGGCGGCCGATGCGCCGCAGCCGATCGCCGTCGCGACCTGATAGACCAGTTTTTCCACCACATCGCCCGCCGCGAAGAGCCCCGGCGTGCCGGTGGTGCCGTCAGGAAGGAGCTGGATGCGGCCCGTCGGAGCGAGCGTCACGAGCTCTTTGACCGCCTCGACATGGGGGGTGTAGCCGACAAAGACGAACACGCCGTCGACCGGATGGTCGGAAAGCACGCCGCTTTTGACATTCTTCACCGTGACCGATTCGACGAAATCCTTCCCCGTTATCTTCTCGACGACCGATTCAAGGATGAGTTTTATCTTGGGATGCTTGCGCACCTCGTCCTGAATGATCTTCTCGGCGCGGAATTCGTTGCGGCGGTGAATGATGAGCACTTCGGAGGCGAAACGGGTCAGGTAGAGCGCCTCCTTGAGCGACGAATCGCCCCCGCCGATGACCGCCACCCGCAGATCGCGGTAGAACGCGGCGTCGCACACGGCGCAGTAGGAAACGCCGCGGCCGATGTATTCCATCTCGCCCGGCACGCCCACTTTACGCGGCGACGAGCCGGCGGCCCAGATGACGGTACGCGCCGTCACTTCGCCGTTATCGGTGTGGAGGAGGAACAGATCGCCCTTCTTTTCGACCTTCGCCACCTCGGCCATCATGATCCCGGCGCCGAATTTGGTCGCCTGCTGAAGCATCTTATCGGCCAATTCGCCGCCGCCGATGGAATCGAAGCCGGGGACATTCTCCAGTTTGTCGGTGAGCGCCATCAGGCCGCCCGCGACCGCCTTCTCGATAATGACGGTCTTGAGCATCGCGCGGCCGGTGTAGATCGCGGCGGTCATCCCCGCCGGGCCGCCGCCGACTATCGCGACATCGTACTTATTCATTATCTGCCCGCGGTGGCGACCATGACCGCCTTGATGGTGTGAAGCCGGTTCTCGGCCTCGTCGAAGACCTTGGAGGCGCTGCTGCGGAAGACCTCGTCGGTCACCTCCATCGCCTTGACGCCGTATTTCTCGTAGACCTCTTTACCGACCTTCGTCTCCAGATCGTGGAACGACGGCAGGCAGTGGAGGAATATCGCGTCGGGGTTACCGGTCTTCTTCATGAGATCGGTGGTGACCTGATACTTCTTGAGCTGTTTGATCCGCTCGCCGAAGAGGTGCTCTTCGCCCATCGATACCCACACGTCGGTGTAGATGACATCGGCCCCCTTGACCGCCTTGGCCGGGTCGTCGATGAGTTCTATCTTGGCGCCGGTCTCTTTCGCGACCTTATTCATCTCATCGACCAGCTTCTTCTCCGGGAAGAGTTCTTTCGGCGCGCAGGCGACGAAGTGCATCCCCATCTTGGCGCAGGCGATGACGAACGAGTTGCCCATGTTGTTGCGGGCGTCGCCCATGTAGACGAGTTTCACTTTGTTGAGCGGCTTGGCAACATGCTCTTCGATGGTCATGAAGTCGGCCAGTATCTGCGTCGGGTGTTCGATGTCGGTGAGTCCGTTCCACACCGGGACGCCGCTGTATTTCGCGAGCGCTTCGACGGTCGCCTGCTTGAAGCCGCGGAACTCGATGCCGTCGTAGAAGCGGCCGAGCACCTTGGCGGTATCCTCTATCGATTCCTTTTTGCCGATCTGGCTGTCGTTCTGGCCGAGGAAGGTGACATGGCCGCCCTCATCCATCACCGCCACTTCAAAAGCGCAGCGGGTGCGGGTCGACGCCTTCTCGAAGAGCAGGACGATATTCTTGCCCGCCAGCAGGTCGCCTCTGATGCCGGCGCGTTTCTTCGCCTTGAGGTCGTGCGAGAGGTCGAGCATGTAGCGGATCTCTTCGGGGGTGAAGTCTTTCAGGCTCAAGAAGCTTCTTCCTTTCAGGTTCACGGGCATGATGTTCTCCTTTTATAGTTAAGGGTTCAATGAACAGGCCGCGCCGATTATATGGTGCCCACCGGGGAAATCAAATTTTCAGAAAAGTGCGGATTACTGCTGATTCTTGAACGCGTCGCCGATGGTGCCGAGCCGTTCCGGTACTTCGCCGGTCTTGGCGCGGGCCTCTTCCATGTTGCGGCGGCTCTCGGCATCGCCGATCGCCTTGATGGAAAGGGAGACCTTGCGTTCGGTGTCGCTGACCGACTTGATGATGACCTCAAGTTTGTCGCCGATGGAGAACTGCTTATTCGGGTCCTCGAACTCGCTTTTGTGGACGAGCCCTTCGACCGTTTCGAACACCTTCACGAAGATGCCGAAATCGGTGACCTTGACCACCTCGGCCTCGACCTTGTCGTTCTCCTTGTAAGAATCGCGGAATATCTTCCACGGGTCGTTGGAGAGCTGTTTGAGCCCGAGGCTGAAACGCTGTTTCTCGGAATCGATATTGAGCACGATCGCCTCGACCTCGTCGCCCTTCTTGTAATACTCGCTGGGATGCTTGAGTTTGCGGTCCCACGTGATGTCGCTGGTGCGGACCAGCCCGTCGATCCCCTCTTCGACGCCCACGAACAGGCCGAAGTCGGTGATGTTGCGGATGACGCCCTTGACGGTGGTGCCGAGCGGATACTTATCCTTGAGCTGTTCCCACGGGTTGGGTTCGGTCTGCTTCATGCCGAGGCTGATGCGGCGGTTGTCGACATCGATCTCGAGGATCTTGACCTCGATCTCGTCGCCGATCGCGACCATCTTGGACGGATGCTTGATGCGGCGGGTCCAGCTCATCTCGCTGATGTGGATGAGCCCTTCGATGCCGCGCTCCAGTTCCACGAACGCGCCGTAATCTTCCAGCGCCACGACCTTGCCGCGCACCACTTTGCCCGAATTGTAACGGGTGGTCGCCTGCTGCCACGGATCGTCCGATATCTGCTTGAGACCGAGGCTGACGCGCTCGGCGTCACGGTCGAACTTGAGGACCTTGACCTCGACCTCGTCGCCGATCTTGAACATCTCGGAGGGGTGATTGACGCGGCCCCAGCTCATATCGGTGATATGGAGCAGGCCGTCGATGCCGCCGAGGTCTATGAAGACGCCGTAGTAGGTGATGTTCTTGACCAGACCCTTGACCACCGACCCTTCCTGAAGCCGCTCGAGGGTCTTGCCCTTGAGCTCTTCGCGCTCTTTTTCAAGCAGGTCGCGGCGGGAGATAACGATATTGCCGCGTTTCTGATCGTACTTGATGACCTTGAAATCGAAGGTCTTGCCGATGAGTTCCTCGATGTTCTTTATCGGGCGGAGCGCCACCTGCGAATTGGGCAGGAACGCCTTGACGCCGATATCGACCTGCAGGCCGCCGTTGACGCGCGACACGATGGTGCCGCGGACCAACTCGCCCGTATCGTACGCTCTGCCGACCGTCTCCCAGATGCGGAGCATGGTCGCTTTCTGACGGGACAGACAGATGTTGCCGCGTTCATCTTCCCAACGGTCGATGACCACTTCCACTTCGTCGCCGATCTTTAGGCTCTTGAGCTCGGCGGGCTCGAACTCGGCGACCTGAATGACGCCGTCCGACTTGCGGCCGACATCGACAAGAATGAAATCACGGCCGACGGCACGGATGACGCCTTTCATGATCTCTTCGCCGGAGAACGATTTCTCACTGGGGAGGAACTCGTTGAGAAGCTCCTCGAAACTCGGGGTCGGGTTCGGGTTGTTGTTCACGTTTGACATGCCTAGAATACCTCCTATTTTTTTTGCCGTCTTTCGACAGCGGGGGCATTGTAAGGAGAACGGGCGCGCTGTCAAGATATTTTCGGCACTTCCGCCGCGATAAGTTTTTTTGCATTACCCGGACGGAATGGGTAAAGTAGGCCCGTCCGTTATTTGGAGGTACCCCATGCGTCGGCTTTTGTTTTTTATCATCGTTTTATCAATGTTCACGGCATGTTGGCGCGGTCCGGTGGTCAGTCATCAGGCAAAGCCGCTCCCCCCCTACCCCGAAACGAAGCGCGAGACGTTGGTCGAGACGCTCCACGGCGTTCAGGTCGCCGACCCCTACCGGTGGCTCGAAAATACCGAAGATCCGGCGGTGGCGGCGTGGACCGAGTCACAGAACGCTTTCACGATGAAGTACATCGAGGCGCTTCCGCAGTATCCTTCCATCAAACAGCGGCTGACCGAGATATGGAATTTCGACAAGATGCAGCCGCCGGCGGCGCGCAAGGGAAAACTCTTCTTCCGCAAAACGACGGGGCTCCAGAACCAGCCGGTCCTTTATCTGCGCGAGAACGGCGCCGACACGGCGTTGGTCGATCCCAATACGCTATCAAAGGAAGGGACCACCGCGATGGACTGGTGGTACGCCTCGCCGACCGGCAAGTATATCGCCTATGGCCTGTCGGAGAACGGTTCGGAGCAGTCGGTGCTCCACCTCTACGATGTCGCGGCGAAGAAGGATATCGACACCCCCATCACCGGCTGTCGGTACGCGTCGGTGAGTTTTCTGCCCGATGAAACGGGCTTTTTCTACTCCCGTAAACTCGACGGCGCGAACCCCAACGAGATAGATACCGATCAATCGGTACGGTTCCACCGCATCGGCGACGACCCGGAGAAAGATACCGTCATCGCCAAGGCGACGCTCAAGGAGGGTATCATCGTCTCGACGCTCGGTGAAGAGGGCCGCTGGCTCCTCATCGCCGAATATCAGGGGTCGTCGGGGAAGGCGCGCCTCACTCTCTACGATGCGCAGGATAAGGCCCTCCGCCCGGTGGTCGACAACTTCGACAACATCTGGGAGGGGATGGTCTTCCGCGGCAAACTCTATCTCAAGACCGACAAGGACGGCGCGCTCAACTGGAAGATAGTCCGGGTCGACGCCGCGACGCTTGCGTGGGAGGAATTCATCCCGGCGCACGAAAAGGATGTCATGGAGACGGTGGTCGTCACCGGCGACCATATCGCGGTGAACTATCTGCATGATGTCGCCTCGCAGGTGGCGATATTCGATCTGACCGGCAAGCGGGTATCGACGCTGACGCTCCCGGCGCTCGGGTCGGTCCACGCCCTTGAAGGGGCCCCCAACGAACAGGAACTCTACCTGAGCTTCTCGAGCTACGGCTATCCCCCGGCGATACTGCGCTGGACCCCGGCCGATGGCGTTAAGGAATTCTTCCGCGCCAATGTCCCGGTCGATCCGTCGGCCGTCGAAACGACGCAGGTCTTCTACCCCGCCGCCGACGGCACCAAGATACCGATGTTCCTCGTCCACAAAAAGGGGCTGGAAAAGAACGGGATGAACCCGACGGTGCTGGTGGGGTACGGCGGTTTCAACGTCAGCTACCCGCTCCACTTCTCGCCCGCCAACTGGGCGTGGGTCGAACGGGGCGGCGTGCTGGCGGTGGCCAATATCCGCGGCGGCGGCGAATACGGCGAGGCGTGGCACCGCGCCGGTATGCTCGACAAGAAAGAGACCTGCTTCACCGACTTCGCCGACGCGATGCGCTGGCTCATCGCCGAAAAATATGCAAGCCCCGCGACGCTCGGCATCATGGGCGGCAGTAACGGCGGGCTCCTGACCGGGGCGCTGGTCACCCGTGAACCGCAACTTTTCAAGGCGGCGCTTTCGGCCGTGCCGCTCCTCGACATGCTGCGGTTCCACAAGTTCCTCATCGGCCGCTACTGGGTCAGCGAATACGGCTCGGCCGACGACCCGGAGCAGTTCAAGTGGCTCTACCGCTATTCGCCCTACCATCAGGTGAAACAGGGGGAACGCTATCCCGCCGTCCTGCTGACCGCCGGCGAATCAGATTCACGCGTCCACCCGCTCCACGCCAAGAAGATGGCGGCACTGCTCCAGTGGGCCAATACCTCGCACGACCCGATACTGCTCTTCGTCGAGACCAAGGCGGGCCACGGTCAGGGTAAAGGGACCGACGCACGCATCGCGGAGGCGGCGATGGAGTGGGCCTTCTTCATGGATCAGCTGGGGATGAAATAACTCACCCAGCTTGCGACTCCCCGCTCCATTTCTTACCTCACCCGGCTTCGCCACCCTCTCCTTGTAAAGGCGAGGGTAAACAAAAAGACCACTCCTCCAATCATACCTCACCCGCCCTACGGCCGCCCTCTCCTTGTAAAGGCGAGGGCAAATAGGGAAAAACCGTCATTATCCCCTCTCCTTTTTTCAAGGAGAGGGGCTGGGGTGAGGTATTCTAACAGACCGAGATGAGGCATCCGACGAAAGTCAGTATGAGGCTATTACCGCGTCTCTTGCAACTTGCGGCGTATCTTCTCAACGACCCCGTCGAGGTTCTTGAGCACTTCAGCATCGGTGAAGCGGATAAAGGCGATATCGAGCGAGCCGATGGCGGCTTCGCGTTCTTTATCGTAGGCAGCGCCCTCCTTGGTAAAATGCGCCGCACCGTCCAACTCGATGGCCAATTTCTTCTCCACGCAGAAGAAGTCGACAACATAAGGGCCGATGCCGAATTGACGCTTGAATTTGTGCCCGTCGAGTTGACGGGCCCGCAGTTTTTCCCAGAGAAGCGCCTCTACATCGGTCTGACTTTTGCGCAGGGTTCGGCGCTTATCAAGTTCTGAGGTCTTGTTATAGATACGGGTCATGACAGACAGCCTTTATCGAACTGCGAAAGCAAACCTTATCAAAGCAAACCCCAATGCGAACCAAAAAGAATGCCAGAAATAATGCCGTGGGGTGATGAACCACTTCCTTTTCGACCGCCACTGAGCAAAGGCTTGGGCGATAAAACCGGCCGTCACAGGAGCAAGAACCATATTGATAATACGGAGAAAAGGAAACGGGAGTAATGTCTGCTGAAGAAACAACAAAGAGATCCCCGCCAACACACAACCTGCTATAAACCACAAGATATTGCGCAGAGCCAGTCTTCTCGCTTTATCTTTGACGAAATAAGTTTCACTTATACCAGCGGTCACACCTGCGAGTGCATCAAAAGCGAACTCGGCAAGGAACTGCAATATAATGATCAGTATCTCTTCCACGACTTGCTCAATTTCCAATTAAAATAATATCTTCCGCACATGGACATCGTTCCCCAAGAATCGCTTCATGCTACACAAAGAAGGATGCATATGCAAGTAGACAAAAGAATTTCTATTGGCCTAGCATCCTCCCCTCTCCTTTTTTCAAGGAGAGGGGTTGGGGTGAGGTATTGCGAAGTCGGGACAAGGTATCCTTCCGCCTATCCCCTCTCCTTTTTTCAAGGAGAGGGGTTGGGGTGAGGTATTCGAGAAGGTCGGGATGAGGTATTCAGGAAGAAAGGATGAGATACTATATCGGATGAGGTTGCTTAGAATTTGTACCCTTTCGGGACCACGACGAGTCCTTCACCGGTCACGGTGAATCCGCGCGCTTTATCCTGTTCCGGATCGTAACCGATCTCGGTATCGTTCGGTATCGTCACATTCTTATCGATGATGGCGTTGCGGATGCGGCAGTACCGCCCGACATTGGTGTTGTTGAGGATGATGCTGTTCTCGACCAGCGCGTAGGAATTGACGCGGACACCGGGCGAGAGGATGGTGCGGTCTATCCGGCCGCCCGATATGATACAGCCGACCGAGACCATCGAATCGGTCGCGAGGCCGACACGCTGATTGGCCTGATCGGCGAAGACGAATTTGGCCGACGGCATGTTCACATCGGGGAACCCGAAGATGGGCCAGTTGCGGTTGTAGAGGTTGACCGCCGGGCTGACCGACACCAGTTCCATGTGACTCTCCCAGTAGCTCCAGAGCGTGCCGACATCGCGCCAGTAGGGCTTTTCGAACTGGTCGCTGTCGGGGAGCCGTATCTTATTGGAAAGATAGTCGTAGATGTAGACCTTCTTCTTCGGGTAGAGCGCCGGGATGATATTCTTGCCGAAATCGTGAACGCTCCCCTCCTTGTCGGCGTCCTCGCTGACCGCCTGCGCGAGGATATCGCGCTTGAAGATGTAATTCCCCATGCTGGCCAGCGCCAGATCGGGATTGCCGGGAATGCTTTTCGGTTTCTTCGGTTTCTCCTCGAACCCGATCATCCGCCAGTTCTCGTCCACCTCGATGACACCGAAGTCGGAAGCCTCCTTGAGCGGCACCGGGATCGCCGCGATGGTCATGTCGGCATCCTTGTGCAGGTGGAAATTGAACATCTGCGACACATCCATTTTGTAAATGTGGTCGCCCGAGAAGACGAACACATGTTCGGGGCGTTCGTCGCGGATGATGTTGAGATTCTGGTAGATCGCGTCGGCCGAGCCGAGATACCAGTTGTCGCCGGTCCGCTGCTGCGCCGGGACCGTTTCGACATACTGGTTGAACTGCATCGACAGGCCCCAGTTGCGCGCGATGTGCTGGTTGAGCGAATTGGACATGAACTGCGTCAGCACTTTTATCTGCATGTAGCCGCTGTTGACGAAGTTCGACAGGACGAAATCGATGATGCGGTAGATGCCGCCGAACGGCACCGCGGGCTTGGCCCGTTCGGTGGTGAGCGGCATCAGGCGGCTTCCCTGACCGCCCGCAAGCACCATGACCAGCGTTTTGGACATACCTATTCCCCTACTTCAGATATTCGTTGAGTTTCCCTTCGATGAGCGTCCGTATTTCGTTGAGCCGCTTCTCGGTCTCGGCCTCGAACCGCATCACGATGACATTCTGCGTGTTGGAGGGGCGCAACAGTCCCCAGCCGTCGGCGAAGGTGATGCGCGCGCCGTCGATGTCGTTCACATCGAGCCCCTGCTTCTTGAAGTACTCGACGGTCCTAGCGACCACCGGGAACTTCTTCTCCTCGTCGACCTCGAAGCGGATCTCGGGGGTGGTGATGGTCTTCGGGATGCCGTCGAGGAGCCGCCGCGCATCGAGATCGTCGCGTTCGGAGAGTATCTCGAGAAGCCGGAACATGCTGTAGATGGCGCAGTCGTAGCCGAAGAAACGGTGCTTGAAGAAGATGTGGCCGCTCATCTCGCCGCCCATCGCCGCGCCGACCTCCTTCATCTTCGCCTTGATGAGCGAATGGCCCGCCTTCCACATGATCCCTTTGCCGCCGCGCGCCTTGATGTCGTCGTAGAGTGTCTTACTGCATTTCACCTCGGCGACGATGGTGGCGCCGGGGAGTTCTTTAAGTATCTGCCGCGCGAAGATGGTCAGTATCTGGTCACCCCAGATGACATCGCCCTTCGCGTCGATCAGGCCGATGCGGTCGGCGTCGCCGTCGAACCCGATGCCGACGTGCGCCTTCTCCTTCTTGGTGGTCTTGATGAGTTCCTGTATGTATTCGACCACCGTCGGATCGGGATGGTGGTTGGGGAAGTTGCCGTCGGGCGTCTCGAAGAGCGATATGACATTCACGCCGAGTTTTTTCAGTATCGGCACCGCCACGAAGCCGCCCACGCCGTTGCCCGCGTCGACCACTATCTTGAGCCGGCCGGGGTTCTTGATGTGGATGTTCTTGAGGATGTAGGCCTCGAAATCGGGGATGATGTTATGGGTGCTCGCGCTCCCCTTCTTCGCTCCCGCGATGAAGTCGTCCTTCTCGATGATGTCGGCGATGGCCTGTATCCCGTCGCCGTAGACCGGCAGGTCATCGAGACTTATCTTGAAGCCGTTGTACTGCGGCGGATTGTGCGACCCGGTGATCATGACATTGGCCTGCACCGGCAGGTTGAACAGCGAAAAGTACGACAGCCCGGTCGGCACCATGCCGAGAAACACCGTGTCGATGCCCGATTCGTTGAAGCCGCGGATGAGCGCCTTGGCGAAGCCGGGCGACGAGAGGCGCGCATCATGGCCGATGGTGACGGCGGTGAGTTTGGGATGCTGTTTCTTGAAGTAACTCGCACAGCCTTTGGCGAGCGTGTAGGCGAAATCGTCGGTCAGGTCCTTGCCCACGATGCCGCGCACATCGTACTGTCTGAAGATCGTCCGGTTGATCCGCATGGTCAATGCCTCCATTATCCGTTCCAGTCGGGGGCTATTATAGCAATGAAAACAAAGAGCGCCAATTTTTCGTTTGAATCCCGGTCTCTCACCAAAAATATTTTTGCCTTTGGCAACAATTTTATTAGATTTTGACCGGAAACTGGGGTTGACCGGAGGCACCATCATGAAAAACATAGCTGTTGTTCTGCAAGAGCAGGTGGAGAAGAAGATATACCTCATCCGCGGTCAAAAGGTCATGCTCAGCACCCATTTGGCCGAACTCTACGAAGTGGAACCACGAGCGTTGGTCCAAGCCGTTAAACGTAATATCGTGCGCTTTCCCGATGACTTCATGTTCCAGTTGACCGCCGAGGAGTTCGCCGACTTGAAATCACAAATTGTGACTTCAAGTTGGGGAGGTCTACGCCGCGCCGCGCCATACGCTTTCACGGAGCACGGGGTATCGATGCTTTCGAGCGTTCTCAATAGCCCTCGCGCCATTCAGGTCAATATCCAGATCATGCGGACTTTTGCTAAACTCCGGGAGATGATGGTGGCCAATCGCGATCTCGCATGGCGGCTCGATCAACTGGAAGACAAGTATGACCGGCAATTCAGCGTGGTCTTCGATGCGATACGCGGCCTGATGTCTTTGCCGAGCAAGCCGAAACGAAAGATCGGATTCAACAAGGGACAGTAGTTTCCGGCACCGCCTCATAACAATGAAAACGAATAACGCCAATTTTTCATTATTTGAATTATCGCAGCGGCGCGCTATACTGACCCCGGCAATAAACCGACCCGGTGGAGGATACCATGAAACGGCTCGTGACCCTGATGCTGGCGATGCTCATCGCCTGCGGCTGTTCGACCAAACAGAAAGGAGATACCGCTATGGACCAGAGATCCCAGAAACTGCCCCCCATCATCCCGCGGGAAGTGCTCTTCGGCAACCCGGTGAAGGCGGCCGTCCGTCTGTCGCCCGACGGCACGCGGCTCTCCTACATCGCCCCGTCCGACAAGAATGTGCTCAATGTCTTTGTGCGGACGCTCGGCCAGAACGACGACAAGATGGTCACCAAGGACGAATATCGCGGCATCCGCAGTTACGGCTGGGCGTGGAACGACAAGCAGATCGTCTACATTCAGGACAATAACGGCGACGAGAACTTCCATCTCTACGCGGTCGATCTGGCGACGCTCAAAACCACCGACCTGACCCCCTTCCCCGGCGTCAAGGCGTCGAACATCATCAGCGACCGCAAGCACCCCGACGAGATATACATCGGGCTCAACAAGCGCGACCCGTCGGTGTTCGACATGTACCTGCTCAACCTCGTGACGGGCGAACTCACGCTCGCGGCCGAGAACCCGGGCGACATCGAAGGGTGGGTGACCGACCGCAACTTCGTGATACGGGCCGCGGTCGCGTCGAACCTTGAGACGGCCGACACCATCCTGCGCATCCGCGATTCCAAGGATGCCCCGTGGCGCGACTTCATGGTGGTCCCCTTCGGCGAGGACGGCTCCATCATCGATTTCACCGAGAATAATGCGACGCTCTGGATAGAGACCTCGGTAGGCGGCGACACCACGCGGCTCATCGAGTACGACCCGGTGGCGGGGAAGGAACTGCGCATCATCGCCCAGAATCCCAAGGCCGATGTCGGCGGCATCATGCTCCACCCCGAGACCAACGCGGTGCAGGCGGTCCGGTTCACCTACCTGCGCGAGGAGTGGCAGGTGTTCGACCCGCTGGTCAAGGCCGACCTCGACATCCTCGAGAAGGTGCGCGAAGGCGATCTGTTCGTCGTCAACCGCGACCGCGCCGACACCAAATGGATAGTCGGCTACGAACTCGACAACGCCCCCTACGCCTTCTATATCTACGACCGGACGGCGAAAAAGGCCGAATTTCTCTTCACCCACCAGCCCGAACTGGAAAAATATAAACTGGCGACGATGAAACCGGTCGTCATCAAGTCGCGCGACGGGCTCGACCTCGTATCCTACCTCACCCTGCCGGTCGGCATCGAACCGAAGGGACTGCCGCTCATCCTCTATGTCCACGGCGGCCCGTGGGCACGCGACGGCTGGGGCTACGACCCCGGTGCGCAGTGGTTCGCCAACCGCAGCTACGCGGTGTTGCAGGTCAATTTCCGCGGCTCGACCGGATTCGGCAAGAACTTTGTGAACGCGGGGAACGGTGAATGGGGCGTCGGCAAGATGCAGCACGACCTCACCGACGCGGTGCAGTGGGCCATCAAGGAAGGTATCGCCGACCCGAAGAAGGTGGCGATATTCGGCGGCTCCTACGGCGGCTACGCGACGCTCGCCGGGCTCACCTTCACCCCGGAACTCTATGCGTGCGGCGTCGATATCGTCGGGCCGTCGAACATCCAGACGCTCATGGCCACCATCCCGGCCTACTGGAAGCCGTTCAAGATGCAGATGCTCAAGCGGATCGGCGATGTGGAGAACGATCAGGAACTCAATAAAAAGATATCGCCCCTCTTCCATGTCGACGCGATACGGGCGCCGCTCATGATCGGGCAGGGTCAGAACGATCCGCGCGTGAAAGTCGCCGAGTCGGACCAGATAGTCGCGGCGATGCGGGCGAAGAAGATACCGGTCGGCTACATTCTCTATCCCGATGAGGGGCATGGCTTCGCGCGGCCCGAGAACCGGATGGATTTCAACGGGCGCGCCGAACAGTTCCTTGCACAGTGCTTAGGCGGCCGCGCCGAACCGTACCAGAAGATCGAAGGCACCACCGCGCAGGAGAAGTGATCCGCCGTTTTTTCCCGCACAAAGAAAACTTGCATTTCTGGACCGCACTCCTAGAATAAGACCTGTATTTATGGAATGCACTCCAGACGGAGGCCCCCATGTTGAATGAACTATTTTCTCTCTCCCGCACCAACATAGCCGCATACCGACGGCCTTACCAGCGTTATTTCCTCAAGGTGCAGCCGCTCGATCACCGACTTTCAATTCTTGTCGGTCAGCGGGGCGTCGGTAAATCGACCGCGCTCGTTCAGCGCCTGCTTTCGGTCGCCGGGAATGACGAGACCTCCGAACGGATACTCTACATCCCCGCCGACCATTTTACCGTGCGGGAGTATTCGCTCTACGAGATCGCCGAGGAGTTCCTGAAGGCGGGCGGCACCCACATATGTTTCGACGAGATACACAAATACCCCGACTGGTCGATGGAACTGAAGAGCATATACGATACCTTCCCGGCGCTCACCGTCTACGCATCGGGAAGCAACGCGCTCCAGATACACAAGGGCTCGCACGATCTTTCACGGCGGGCATTGGTCTACACGATGCGTGGCATGTCGCTGAGAGAATACATCGAGATGGAACTGGGCATCGAACTCCCGGCCCATGCGCTCTCCGATATCCTGTCGCGCCACGAGAAACTGGCCGGCGCGGTGTGCGCGGCGATCGCGGAAAAGGGGCGAAAGATCCTACCGCTCTTCGACCGTTATCTGCGCCGCGGCCACTATCCCTATTTCCGCGACTTCAAGAACGACGACTCTTTCCATCTGGCGGTCGAACAGAATATCCGCGCGGTAATCGAGGGCGATCTCCCGGCGATCTATCCGTCGCTTTCGGGCGAAAGCGTGAAGCGGATGAAACTCCTGCTCGGCTTCATCGCCCGCGAGGTCCCCTTCATCCCCGACCTGAGCCGTCTGCGTTCGGTGCTCGCGGTGGGAGATGACCGGACGCTCAAGAACTACCTGCAGTACCTCGCCGACGCGGGACTCATCATGATATTGCCGCGCGGCGGCGCCGGTATGGGGCGGCTTGAGAAACTGGGGAAGATATATCTCGACAATACCACGCAGATGGCGGCTATCGGGGGCGGTGCCGGGCAGAGCCGGGGGACGATGCGCGAGACCTTCTTCGCGAACATGCTGTTGAGCGCCCATCGGGTGGCGGTCCCGGCGCGGGGCGATTTCGTGGTGGACGACACGCTGTATTTCGAGGTGGGCGGCAAGAATAAGGGATTCGATCAGATCAAGGAACACGACAGCGCCTATCTGGCGGTCGATGGGATAGAGGCCGGCACGAAGGGGCGCGTACCGCTCTGGATGTTCGGCTTCCTTTACTGAACCGGGCGAAGGCCGAGGCGGAACACATCCCCTACCAGACGCTCATGCAGTTGGTTCTCAGCCAGTTCGCGCAGGGGAAGGTCAGAATTCAGATCTGACTAGAACCAAAAGAAGTAACTCCCGTTTTTATAAGCTATCCACGAATTTTACAACCTCTTGAAATTTCGAGATGGTCAACCAAAGTGTCAATAACTACTTGAGCCAAATCGAGAATCTCTTCTATTTGCTCTTTGGTTAAACCAACATCTATCGAAAGTCTATGAACAATCCCATGTCGTGTTTGGATTAGATAGTCGAGGTGTTTTTCAAGAATAGGAAGTTTTTTGCCGACCTTTTTTCTCCGACGCAGAAGCTTCCAAAAGTCGATGCCGAACCAATCAGAAAAGGCAGAATGAATGCTAGCAATACTTTGGAAACTATACCAATCAGCTACAACATCCTCTACCGTCTTTTGATGTGCCTGAATAGCTAGAACATCAGCAATATCAATCTTTCTTGACTGTTGCCTCAATTTCAGTTGCGCTTTCGGATCATATTGAAGAAGAATTTTAAAACATTGGCCAAAAAAATGCTCGAGCGCAGCAACGGCGAAAGGTATAAGCGCGTTATAAAGCACACGTTTCGGGTCTATTTTGGCCAAATCTTCTTGTTTGGTTCCTACAAACTTTTCTAGAGATTGGGTCGGGGAAGGCAATGAAAATCTAACTGAGCGAATCTTGTCTGTGACAAACTCATAGGCAAGATAAATGCCGCGGGCTGTAGCATCTCGCGAATCTGAATCAACTTTTGTGTAACGATTGTTTCCGTACCAATCGTTATAGAAATTACCTCCGAAACGCACTCTGGCAAGCCGAATAACTCTGTTTTGCATTTCAATATCGCCATGGCTGGCAGACAAACGTGTACGCGTATGCAATGCATGAGCGCATCTCCCCAGCTTTTTTTGCTCCTTCCTAGAAGGTGGAAAAATGGTTGCTTCGACACCATCAAATGAAATAAAATCTCTTTTCTCAAACCAATGAAAATGCAAAGATCCTTTCGGCCACGCCCATAGATGCTCTGTGGGCTGAAAGCCTAGTTCTTTAAGAAAGTCTTTTAACTCGCCAATTGATGCTTTTCTAGGGTGCAAAGTGATCTCAATACTCATGCTATGACCTTTTTTCGTAGGTGGTTAGCTTTTCGTAGATGGCATCTATTGTAGACTTAACAAAATCCTTTTGCGCTTTTGCCCAAGCATGAGGCCTACCACCCATTCTTACTCTGACATAAAAGCTAAACTCTTCCAGCGAAAGTCCCGAGCTTTCATTAAGCGAAGAAACAATGGAATGAATCTCTTCTTCTGTAGCCAGCGGGTATCTAAGACTCAAATATCTAGTCACAATCGGATAGCGACTATTTTCTGCAAAGCTTTTCTTTTCGGCCTTAATTTGATGTCGCTTTATTGCCTCTAGCGTTTTGCGGGCCCTAGCTAATAGGATATCTTTGGCAGGTATGTTGGGCAAGGAGTCATCGCTGAGAATGACCGCAATGAAGTTTTCACATAGGGCCTGGACCTTCTCAACGCCCCTAACCCGATATCCGGTTAACTCTCTATGATTTTTGTATTCATGTATAATCGGCTCTACTTCCGTTGCGGAAACACCCATTTTTTCTAATACTCGGCATGCAAAAGAATCCTTATTTATTGTGTAGACATCTACCCTCATGCCTCTCCCTCTCCCATTAGGCCCTGCCAACGGTAGGCACGGCGAAAACCGGCGCCCTCGGCTTGAGCAACCGTCTCAGCATAAAATTCGCCGACTTGGTCGCCGATGATAATTCTATCGTACTGTTGATCGAAAGGCAGATGGTATATTTTCTCGCCCGTTCCTGGATTGATGTTGCACTTTATCATTGGGTAGCGCTTGAGTTCTTCGGGACGAACGGTGACTTTCAATTCGCGCGCCACCATACCGGCCTCTTCCGAGAGATCGGTGGTGGTCGCGAAAATGGGCGTCACGAACTGAAGCCCCTCGGTGATCCGGTACAGGATGCTCGTTCCAAAGAGTTGCATGATATGTTTTTCGCGAATGACCTTTTGTTTTGACCAGCACTTGCACTGTACGATATGTGTCTTGCCATCCTTCTGACAAATCAAGTCACGGCCGAAGTCTTCAAAGCCTTTGAGCGCGCCCTGATAATTGACCCGCCAGCCATCCTTTTCGTAAAGGTGGCCAAGATATCGTTCGTACACTCGCCCTATTTCAAGATTGCTCTTGTCTCGTTCCCAATATCGGTCAAGCGCCATCTGAAATTTTTGTGCGGTTGGTAATTTGTCATACTCTTCCCGGCTCAAATAGCCTTTAGCCAATGCCGGGTCAGTATCTTCAAGGGCATCCACCGCATCGGCGCGAAGATCGGTCACCTCATCAAGTATGGCATCCCTATATTCGACTAGGACGGGGAAGTACTCCTCGTAAGATGCCAACTGATACTCAAGGAACTTCAGTTTTTTCGCCATCTCGATGCGCTTGGCGCGCAACGCGGCGACAGCTTCGGCTGCCTTCCATGCGGCATTGGGTTTCAGCACCAACGCGCATTCAACCTCCAGATCGCGCGTTTCGACGAATTCGGCGAAGGCATTGGCAAGCCACTTGCGACCCTGAATATAACCCTCATCAAATGTCGCTATCACCTTTGGTATCTGGTCTAAAAGACGAAAATGTTCCTGTTTCCAAGCATCCTTGGCAATATCAATTTTCTCTTGCTCTCTTTCAAGAAGCTTTTTGTTTTTGATATACTCTCCTTCGTTTCTCCGTAATACTTTGTCTAATTCATCAAGGTTTTTCTGATGCGTTTCTGCAATGGCCTTCTTTTCTTCGAGAAATGCCTTGTACTCCTTTTCATATTCTGTCCTTATTTCCTTTTCGTATCCTTGAATCGTCCAATATCTCCAATAAGCCTCTCCTCTGCCTATAAGCCAACCGATACAAACAAACAGCGCAATCCACACCAAAACGCTGAACATCAGGCTTCTCCGCAGATAAAATTACATCTCTTCTCTGTCTCTCAGCCCTCACCGTTCCTTGAGCACCATGTCGATGCACATGACGGCGGCGAGGATGAGTTGCCGCGCCGCACTGTCGGGCGCGACCGACTTCGATATCTCCAGCACATAGTTGTCGGCGCTGGTGAACAGCTCCTTGCCGACCCCCGCCCACTTCTTCGACACATGCGCCAACTCTGCGCCTCCCGAAAGGAACCGGAAATCCCACCCCGTCCACGACCCCTTCAGTTCGCACACCGGACTCCCCGACGCATCGACCACCGTGAAGGCGCCGCCGACGGAGAGGAGTTTCTGGTTGAACCCGCCGATGTAAGCGTCCTTCTCGTCGAACACCTGCACCTTCGACAGGAAGATGGAGATGCCCCGCGTCACGCGGACCACCTGCTGTCCCTGCGGCGTCCTGACCTGCACATCGAAGGGCGTGTAGGTCTTGTAATCGGTAAAGCGCAGCATCTTGGTGAAGAATCCGAGATTCTCCTCGCGGCACTCCATCACCACCGCGCCGGTCGCCGGATCGTAGATATCGTAGTTGTTCGCCGCCTTGAATATCCCCGTATGCTCCTTGACCAAGAACACATCGCGCTTCAGCACATCGAGCATGGATCCCTCCCTAAAGATATTTCTGCGGCTCTACAACAACTTCTCTATTTCCTGTTCCAGCGATTCGGGCGGCTCGGCCGGGGCGAAGCGTTTGAGCACATTCCCCTGCCGATCAACGAGGAATTTGGTGAAATTCCATTTGATGGCGGTCAGGCCGAGGAGCCCCGGCGCCTTTTCCTTGAGGTAGGGATAGAGCGGATGGGCCTTCTTCCCGTTCACCGTCGTCTTTTCGAAGAGCGGGAAGGTCACCCCGAAATTGAGCTCGCAAAATTGCGCTATCTCGTCGTTGGTCGCCGGTTCCTGTCCCGCGAACTGATTGCACGGGAACCCGAGTATCTCGAAGCCCCGCTCCCGGTACTTTTCGTAGAGCGCCTGCAATCCCTTGTACTGCGGCGTGAACCCGCACTTGCTCGCGACATTGACGATGAGCAGGACCTTGCCGCGATACTCCCCCATCGTCGTCTCCCGCCCCGCGATCGTCTTCAACTTGAAATCGTAAAACGCCATGACGGCCTCCTCCGGTCGTTCCGGCACAGTATAGTCAGAAGCGGGCGGCAATGCAAAAGATGCGGCATTTTCTTTTCAGGGCGACGAATCCTCTTGATTTCGGCGCGTGCTTTGATAGTATGGTGATGGTTCTCATCACCCAGACGGAGGAGTCTATCACATGCCGATCCGTTATTTTATGCTGTCGCTCCCCTTGCTGTTTCTGATGGGATGCAATATAGATCTCGGCGATGATTGGTGGGGAGAGGAACCGACGGTCTGCGGCGATCTGATCGTCGACAAAGGAGAATTGTGCGAAGGTAACTCCAAGAACTGTGTGGATATCCCGGAACTCTTTTCCACCGGCGGCGTCGCACCCTGTCTTCCCAACTGCAAAGGCTGGGACACCAGCGCCTGCGACATGGCGGTCCCGATCATGAAACGGGATATCGCCGCGGGAGATGCGCATACCTGTGCGATCGCCGCATCGGGCGATCTCTTTTGCTGGGGCGCCAACAGCTATGGACAATGCGGCACGGGAGAGCTATCCACTGTCGTCGCGCCGACCCGCTTGAACTCCACGGAAACGTGGGCTCAAGTGTCCGCCGGGGGCGATCACACCTGCGCGATAACCGTCACGGGAGCGCTCTACTGCTGGGGTGACAATACCTACGGACAGATCGGCGACGGAACGACCGTTGCCCGTACCGTACCGCTCCGTATCGCCGCGAAATCACGCTGGTCATCGGTAGCGGCCGGAGCATCCAGCACCTGCGCCGTCACCGACACCGGCTCACTGTTCTGCTGGGGGAACAACCGCGAAGGGCAGTGCCTTCCCGACAGCACTCAAGAAGAATTCCATACGCCGTTCAAAGTATATGCGGACGACTGGTGGCTCGTTGTCAACCGGCAATGCGCTCTTAACCGGGAACACGATATCTACTGCTGGGGAAGTGCAAAACCCCTCCAGCTTGAAGGATCGCTTTTCTCGCCAAAATCGGTGCGGGAAACACTCGGTACCGTCTGCGGCCTTGACCTCGATCAACATACCGCCTGCTACACAGGGGTCGTAGCCCCCTTCGACGACACCGAGGACGAATCCACGCAGGGATGCAACCCGGATGCATCGGAACCGGAGTATCGATCGCTCGACCGCAGCGATGCGCACACCTGCGGCCTGATCCGCGGAGCAGGGCTCTCCTGCTTTGGCGACCCCGATTACGGAAGAGCAGGAGCATCTCAGGTCGGTTACTACGGAGCGAAATACGACTCCGTGGCGACCGGCGCCCGCCATACCTGCATGAAAAATACGGACGACACCGTTGCCTGTTTCGGTGCAAATGACCGCGGCCAACTGGGCGACGGAAAAAGCCTGCGGACGACGACCGAGCCAACACCGGTGGCCATAGAGGCACAATGGCAACGGCTATCGCTGGGAACGGGCCTTTCCTGCGCGCTGGACTCGCTCGACACCGTACACTGCTGGGGCGCCCTGCATGACGGTGAATACACCGTGGTCGATCATGAGCACTATGAGCCGTATGTCACCATAGCGGGAGGGCCCTTCTATGACATCTCGCTCGGCACCTCGCGTTTATTGGCGACCTCCGACAGCGGGGCGCAATACATGGATCTCTCCGGCTCACCCGGCACGATCGACGACGAAGCTCCGCAATGGAAGCCGATACCGCATCTGACCCGCACCACGAGGCTCTACGACACGAACGACGACCTGACCGGATGTCTCCTGAACGGCGCGGACCTCACCTGCTGGTTTTGGTTCCTCGATACACCCGGAACATGGCACGCCGTTACTCCCAACGCATTCACTTGGACTTGGGATGACGTGGCGATATCGATCGCTACCGGGTACGGACTGAATTGGCGCGGCGACATGTACCGGTGGACCTTTGGCATCAACGGGAATCCTCCTCTAGACTACCCCGCGAAACCCTATGAGGAGGACCGGCGCTGGCTGAATATCACCGCCGGATCGGGACATGTCTGCGGTGTCGAATATGACGGTCTGATCTATTGCTGGGGAAACAATGAGTACGGTCAACTGGGACGCGGAGATGTCGAGAACGACGAAACTCCCCGGACGGTGCAGGATCCCGACGCCACCTTACCGTGGATAACGGTCGCCGCCGGCACACTGCATACCTGCGGTTTAAAAAGCGACGGCCGGCTCTACTGTTGGGGAAACAACAGCAACGGCGCGCTGGGGGTTGGCGACACCGAGCCGCGCAATATACCAACCCCCGTCACCGGGGATCTCCGCTGGCGTCTGATCGCCGCCGGTAACGGTCACACCTGCGCCGTCACGACCGATGAAAAACTCTACTGCTGGGGTTTAAATGACGCGGCGCAAACGGGGGGCGGGCCACTATGGACCGTCTACCCGAAAACATTCACGCTGAAGTGACCCCCACTTTCCCCTTGATTTTAACGTGTGCATCGGTATTATGTGACCGGTTTTTGTGAACGGAGAGGCCGATGTACAAATGTCACAATTGCAACAAGCCCCTTGAGGAACTCGACGATATCCGCGGCAAGGTCGGCCGTCAGGATGTGTGCCCCCACTGCTACGCCGATCTCCACTGCTGCATGAATTGCCGCTTCCATGAACCGGGTTATCCCAACGAGTGCCGCGAGACCTCGACCGCCTTCGTCCGCGAACGGGACAAACAGAATTTCTGCGCCGCCTTCGAATACAAGCACGCCGAGGAGGGCGACGACAACGAGGAGGTTGACGCCAAGTCGAAACTCAACAGTCTTTTCAAACTGTAGCGATCTTTCTGCGGTTTTTCCCTCATTTTTATTGCTAACCGAATCTTAACCGTATATTAACACCAGCGACCGCCTATCTTGCAAGGAGTGAGCGATGGACTGGAAGACGGTAACATTCGAGGTTTGCGGCGGACTGGGCCTATTCCTTATGGGCATGAGTATCCTGTCGGACGGGATGCAGAAGGTCTCGGGCGACCGACTCCGCCGGATACTCGGCTTCCTGACGCAGAACCGCTTCATGGCGATATTCGTCGGACTTTCGATCACCTCCATCATCCAGTCGAGTTCGGGCACCACCGTTATGGCGGTCGGCTTCGTCAACGCGAACCTGCTGACGCTCGAACAGGCTATCGGCGTCATTCTCGGCGCCAACATCGGCACCACCGTCACCGGCTGGCTGGTGTCGCTATCGATAGTCCAGTACGCGATGGTCATCATCGCCGCCGGCGTCCTGTTGAAGTTCATCGGACGCAACGAAACGGTGCGCTACAGCGGCGAGGCGATATTCGGGCTCGGCATCCTGTTCCTCGGCATGAACCTCATGAGCGACGGGCTTGCACCGCTGCGTGACGACAAGGATTTCGTGGCATTCTTCACGCGGGTGGACGGCCTCACCTATTCCAGTGTCTTCCTCGGAGTACTCATCGGCACGGTGGCGACCGCCATCATCCAGTCGAGTTCGGCGGCACTCGGCATCATCATCGCGTTGGCCTCGCAGGGGCTCCTCTCCTTCCCGGCGGCTATCGCGTTGGTGCTGGGGACCAACATCGGCACCACCGTCACGGCTCTGCTGGCGAGCATCGGGACCAACTACCACGCCAAACGGGCCGCCGCCGCGCATATACTGTTCAATTTCTTCGGCGTCATCATCGTCCTCATCATCTTCTATCCCTTCATCCGCATGGTCGACTTCTTCCTGCCGGGCGATCCCGACATGGTGATCAAGACGGCCGAAGAGGCGGCGAAGTACGGTTTCGGCATCGGCGCCAAGCCGCTGGTCGGCGTCCACATCGCGCTCGCCCACTCGATGTTCAACATCACCAATGTCGTCATCTTCACCCCGCTCATCGCCTTCCTCGCCTTCGTCGTCAAGAAGATCGTCCCCGAACCGAAGGCGAAACCGCCCAAAACGCCGCATCAGTTCGCCCACATCCACTACGGCCTCATCGCAACCCCCGCGCTGGGGATCATGGAGTCCGAGAAAGAGCTCTACGCGATGGCCGAACGGGTGAAGAAGAATTCGGTGCGCATCCGCGATGTCCTCGCCGGAAAAAGAGAACTCACCGTAGCGGCCGAAAAGATAGAGAAGAACGAAGAACTCATCGACCAATACCGCATGGCGATCACCGAGTTCCTGCTGTCATTGTCACAGCGGTCGCTCTCCCGCGAGGACGCGGCGAAGGTGGGCAACTACATCACCTGCGCCCACAATCTCGAAAAGTACGCCGACTATGTCACCAACATGACGCGGGCATACCTCAAAATGAAGGAACAGAGCCTCGTCCTGTCCGATGCGGCCCGCACCTCCCTGCAGGATATAGTGGCCGACATAGAGAACTTCTACGAGGCGACCATCCTGCCCCTCAGCGGCGTCGAGGTCGACGCGCAGGCGTTCCTCGCCACCGCTACGACGCGCAAGAAAGAGATCAAGGAGCGTGTCCGGATGGCCAAGCTGGGGCACTTCCAGCGGCTTCAGGAGGGTACCTGCAAAGGAGAGGCGTCGATGGCCTACATCGACATCCTCGTCAATATCGACGGCATGGTCTCGCAGGTTCACAACATCGCGGAAACACTCACCCTTACCAAGTTCTCGGGCATCGCCTGAATCTTTGTTCAGAAAATTAACCGTTTTCTAACAATCCCCACCCCTCATTTAGTTGCTAATCACAGGGTAACCGTGTATACGGGGTCGAATAACGACCTTTAGAAACGGGGAGCATATTCATGGATTGGAAAACTATAGCGTTCGAGGTCTTCGGCGGGCTCGGCCTGTTCCTCATGGGCATGAAGATCATGTCGGAGGGAATGCAGAAGGTGGCGGGCGACCGGCTCCGCAAGATACTCGGCTTCCTGACGAGGAACCGCTTCATGGCGATCGGCGTGGGGCTGACGGTTACCGCGCTCATCCAGTCGAGTTCGGCCACCACCGTCATGACGGTCGGTTTCGTCAACGCACAACTCATGACCCTCACGCAGGCGATCGGCGTCATTCTGGGCGCCAATATCGGCACCACGGTCACCGGCTGGCTGGTATCGCTGTCGGTGGTGAAGTACGCGATGGTCATCATCGGCATCGGCGTCCTCCTGCGCTTCATCGGGCGGAGCGAAACGGCGCGCTACAGCGGCGAGGCGATATTCGGCCTCGGGCTCCTCTTCCTCGGCATGAACACCATGAGCGACGGGCTCGGTCCCCTGCGGAACAGCCCCGGATTCGTCCATTTCTTCACGATGGTCGACGGCGTCGGCTACGGGAGCGTTCTGCTGGGTGTGCTCATCGGTACGGCCACCACCGTCGCGGTCCAGTCAAGTTCGGCCACCATCGGCATCGCCATCGCGCTGGCCACGCAGGGACTGCTCACCTTCCCCGGCGCGGTATCGCTGATACTGGGCGACAACATCGGCACCACCATCACGGCGCTCTTGGCGAGCATCGGGACCAACCATAACGCCAAACGGGCCGCCTTCGCCCACACCCTGTTCAATGTCTTCGGCGTGATCATCATACTCATCATCTTCTTCCCCTTCGTCAAACTGGTCAACACCTTCATCCCGCAGGACGCCGATCTGACCATCCGGACCGCCGAAGAGGCGGCGCGCTACGGCATGGCCGTCGGCGCGAAACCGTTCATCGGCCCGCATGTCGCGATGGCCCACACCCTCTTCAACGTCACCAATGTCATCTTTTTCACGCCGCTCATCGGTTTCCTCGCCTTCGTCGTGAAAAAAATAGTCCCCGAACCGAAGGCGAAACCCTCCAAGGGCATCCGCCAGTTCGCCCACATCCACTACGGGCTTATCGAAACCCCCGCGCTGGGAATCATGGAATCGGAGAAGGAACTCTACGCGATGGCCGAGCGGGTCAAGAAGAATTCGGTCCGCATCCGCGATGTCCTTGCCGAGAAACGGGAAGCGGGCGTGGCGGCCGAGAAGATAGAGAAGAACGAGGAGACCATCGACGAATACCGCAAGGCGATCACCGAGTTCCTGCTGTCGCTGTCACAGCGGTCGCTGTCGCGCGACGATTCGGCGAAGGTGGGCAACTACATCACCTGCGCTCACAACCTTGAAAAGTACGCCGACTATGTGACCAACATATCGCGCGCCTACCTCAAGATGAAGAAGGAGAATCTCGCCCTATCCGATGCGGCGAAGGGCACGCTGACGGCGCTGGTGACCGACATCGAGGGTTATTACGAGGCGACCATCGCCCCCTTGAGCGGCGCCGAGATCGACGCGAAGAATTTCCTCGCCGCCGCCACGACACACAAAAAGGAGCTCAAGGAGCGGGTACGCATCGCCAAGATGGAGCATTTCGAACGGCTTCAGGGAAAACTTTGCAAAGGCGAGGCGTCGATGGCCTATGTCGACATACTCGGCAATATCGACGGCATGGTCTCGCAGGTCCACAATATCGCCGAGACGCTCACCCTCACCAAGTTCTCGGGCGTCGCGTAGCTTTTCAACCGACTTAAAACTTGACAAAAATCGGCCGCGCCGTGAAAATCATCCCGCGAAGAGACTAGAGGAAACACTTTGTTCAAGACCGCCACCTCAAAACGGATAGCCGTGGTCACCCTGCGCTATCTCATCCTTATCGCCGCAGGACTGCTCATCGCCAAGGCGTTCGTCGTATCCATCGACCAGTACGGCACCCGTGAGATAACGCTGGTCCGCGTCAATGGATCGACCTTCTGCCAGTCCTGCATGGGGCTCTATAAGTGAAGCGCTGGATCACGCAATTCATATTCCTTTTCATCCAGAACCCCTTCATCCAGAACTTCCTGACCGGCACCATCTACCGCGGACCCGCCAAGGCGATCTGCACTGGGACGCTCACCTGCTATTCCTGCCCCGCCGCCCCCTTCTCGTGCCCCATCGGGACGATGCAATACATCATCGAATACGCGAAAATGATACCGACCTACGCGATCGGCTCTCTGGCGGTGTTCGGGACACTTTTCGGCCGCGGTCCCTGCGCCTTCGCCTGTCCGTTCGGGCTCCTGCAGGATATTTTGCACAAATTCTCCCCCTTCCGGGCGCAGGTCCGCATGACGCCGTGGGTGCGCCAACTGAAATGGGTCATCTTCGCCGCATTTGTGGTCGTCATCCCCTACTGGAAGGAGCTCCCCGCTTTCTGCGCGTGGATATGCCCCGCCGGGACCCTGCAGGCCGGCATCCCGATAGTCATTGCGAACGTTTCGTTCCGCGTCGGCGTCGGGCTCACCTTCGCGTGGAAGGTCATCCTGCTGGTCCTCATTCTCCTCTACGCGATGCGCGAACAGCGCCCTTTCTGCCGCTATCTCTGCCCGCTCGGGCTTTTCCTCGGCCTGTTCAACCGGATCGCGATGTTGCGGATAACGCGCGACCGGAAGGTCTGCCTCACCTGCGGCATGTGCGGCAAGCAGTGTCCGATGGGGCTGGAACTGCCGCGCGAGATAAATCATATCGACTGTATCAAGTGCGGCACCTGCATCAAGGGATGCCCGCCCAAGATAAAGGCCCTTTCGTGGAAATTCATGCCGCTGGACGCCGAGATCGCACCGGCCGAAGAAAAAGGGGTCAGAACGCAAAACTGAAAAAGAATATCCCGCGCACCTGCGCCGTCCGGTAACTTTTCCCTTCGGTTTTGATGATGATCTCGCTGGGCGATACCGCCGCGCGAGCCCCCACCACCATGAACAGAAATTTATAGGCGACGCCGATAAAGAGCTGGTCGCGTTCGAAGATGCGGTTGTTGAGCCGATAGAGGAAGACCTCGATGCCGGTCGAAAAGGTCACCTCGGTCACCCGCAGGACATCGATCTGCGCAAGTACCCCGTAGGCCTCCCATTCGAGACTCGGGGCATGCGGCAGTTTCACATTGAGACCCTTTTTTGCGTTCAGGCCGAAGCGCAGGAAGGCGACGCCGCCCGAGAATTCCAGACCGCCCGCCCCCGCCTCTTCGGGTGAAAGGGTCAGCCCGATATAGAAACGGCTGTCGGGATCGGCGAAGGCGAACCATTCGACCGTCGGCTTCTCTTCCTCCTTGGGCTTTTCCTCCGCAGGTTTCGGTTCCTCTTGGGGCGGCTCTTCGACCTTCGGCGGTTCCGCTTTCTTCTCACGCGCCTCGCGGATGACGACCAGTTCCTCCTGCATCGTCTCCACGACGTTGAGGATATCTTCGGCCGATGTCTTATCAATCGGCAAGCGCCGCATGAGCCCCTCTTTGCTGATGATGAGGATGAAGCCCCCGGCGGCCGTTTCGATGGTGAATTCCTCGGTGATGGCCGCCGCGCGCGGATCGGCCGTCAGGGCGTTCTTGAGTTCTTCGGGGAACTGCTCACCGAAATGGAGCGCCGCCGCCGCGGCCCGGCAGGCAAGAAGAAGCATCAGTATTAGTGCGGAACGGGTCATCCCCATTCCTCCATGATGCCGCACGACGCGCTCGATCCGATCCGGTCGGCACCCGCCGCGACCATCCGTTCAAATGTCGCCCGGTCACGGATGCCGCCCGCCGCCTTGACGCCGAGCACCGTTCCCGCGACGGTCCGCAGGAGCCGGACATCGTCGGGGGTCGCCTTGCCGTTGACGCCGGTCGAGGTCTTGAGCATGTCGGCCCCGGCGAGTACCGCCAACAGCGCGCCGTCCACCTTTTCGGCCTCGGTCAGCGCCGAGGTCTCCAGTATCACCTTGAGGTACGCGCCGAGCCCCGCCGCGCACCGTATCCCTTCGTACACCGCGGCGAACCGGCCCGACTTGAGCAGGCCGATGCCGATGACCAGATCGAGTTCGGTCGCCCCGTCGGCGATGGCGGTCTGTGCTTCGGCCCGCCGCGCCGCTATCGTGGAGGCGCCCAGCGGGAAGTCGACGACCGCCGCGATTGCGTAGCGCGCCCCGAGCCGCCGTTTCATCTCGCGCGCCGTCGCCACCCAGACCGGATTCACGCAGACCGCTTTGAAACGGTGGCGCGCCGCGTCGGCGCAGAGCTGTTCTATCGCTTTTTCGGTGGCGTCGAAGGCAAGCAGGGTGTGGTCGATGAGTCCGGGAACACTCTGCGCGGTGAGTGTGGGCGGCTCCCACACGGCGATGAGGTTCGCCGCGATGACCGCGTAGCGCTCCGGCCCGGCGCCGGTCAGGTCGGACAGTGCTTTCGCCCGCGCCAGTATCGTATCGTGATCGTGCATATCGCCCACCCGTCAAAGTACCGTCCGGGCCGATTATAGCAGTCCCGCGCCGCAAGAAAAGAAAATATTGTTGCGTCGAGGGGCCCCGCCGGATATTATGGGCCGTCGAAAAGTAGCGTACACGGGAGGAGTACCATGCACATCGAGGAGTTCATCAAGGAACGGGAACGGCAGAACGCGGCGGTGCTCGATTTTTCGGGGAATGTCACCAAGCGCTTCTTCTCGCTCGACACGCAGTGCTACCGCGACGGCGCCCTGCCGGTGAAAACCAAGGAGCTGATCGGGCTGACCGCGTCTCTGGTCCTGCGGTGCGACGACTGCATCCGCTACCACCTCCTCCGGTGCCGCGCCGAAGGGGTGACCGACGCCGAGATCGACGAGGCGCTCTCCATCGGGCTCATCGTCGGCGGCAGTATCACCATCCCGCACATCCGGCGGGCGGTCGACGGGTGGAAAGAGATGGCGGAGAAGAAATTGTCGTTATGAGTGGGCGGTCGCCTGCTTTCTGATCTTTTCGAGGGCGCGTTCTTCTATCTGACGCACCCGCTCCTTCGACACATTGAACCGGCGACCGATATCTTCGAGCGTCTGCGGATCGTCGGTGAGATAGCGGTTGTCGATGATGTAGCGTTCCCGCTCGTCGAGCGTTTCGACGGCGCGGTAGAGAAGCTGTTTCCGCTCGTCGGCCACCAGCGTCTCGGAGAAGTCGCCCTTCTCGTCGGCTATCTGGTACCGGTCGGTGCCGTCCTCGTACTGTTCGTCGAGCGACACATCGGACGACGAGGTGAGGACGCGCATGTTGTCGGCCACCCGGGTCGGGTCAATGTTGAGGCGGCGGGCCACTTCGGCAATGAGTTCTTCGCGGGAAAGGTCGCGCCCCTGATCGTGAGACTCTATCTCGCGGACGGTCGAGACGAGGTTAAAGAAGAGTTTCCGTTCGTCGCGCCCTTTGCCGTAGCGGACTATCGACATGTGCGACAGTATGAATTCCTGTATCTTCGCCTTTATCCACCAGACGGCGTAGGTGGCGAAGCGGACCCCTTTGGCGAGGTCGAATTTCTTGAGCGCCGTCAGCAGTCCGACATTCCCTTCCTGTATCAGGTCGACCACATCGCGGAAACGGCGGAACTTGTAGGCGGCGTTGACGACCAGTTTCAGGTTGGCGAGGATGATGCGCCGCGCCGCGTCGATGTCGCCGGTGCGCCGGTAACTTTTAAAGAGCCGCTCTTCCTCGTCGCGCTCCAGATCGGGCACCGCGAGGACATTGTGGATGTACGCGGAGATCGAATCGTTCGACAATGCCGGGATGTAAGCGGTCATGATGCACCTCCTAGCAGTCTTCACTGCCTTCTGCTAAAGAACATATACCAAGTTTCTAATATCAGTCAAGTAAATTATTGATAAAAGTGTTACTTGTCCGATTTCTTTTTATTTTTTCAGCGCTTTATTGCCACCATTTTCGAATATGGTAGGATAGCGATGGTCTGTTGAAGGCACCCGACGGAGGAACCGATGCGGAACGCGCTCTTACTCACCCTCCTTTTCACCCTGCTTCTGAGCGTCACGGCCGAAGCGCGCCGCGTGAACGGCTACCGCTTCGACGAACAGTTCACGGTCGACAAGAACACCACGCTCTATCTCAACGGGGTCGGCTTCCTCGAAAAGTTCTACGTCGATGTCTACGCCAATACTCTCTACCTCAAAAAGCCATCGAAGGACGGGGATGCGATACTCGACGCCGACGAACCGATGGCGATGCGGCTCCACATCCTCTACGGCAACATCCCGTTGGGCGAACTGGTCGGCGGCCTGCGCGACGGGTTCGGCTACTCTACCGGCCGCGATCCGGCGAAGCTCGCCCCGGTCAAAGAGCGCGCCGAGAAGCTCCTGTCGTGGTTCGACCGCAAGACCGACGAATACGACACCGCGACCTTCCTCTACATCCCCGGTCAGGGGGTCCATGTCAGCATGAACAATGTCTACAAGGGGGTCATCCCGGGGCTCGATTTCAAAAAGGCGCTCTTCGGCATCTGGCTGTGCAAACGGCCCGCCAACAAGCCGCTCAAAGCAGGTCTGCTGGGTCTACCGAGAAAATGAACGGTCACGTTATAAACCTTTGAATGAGGAGTGTCATGAAACAGTGTCTCTGGGTTCTTTTGGCGGTGCTTATGTTCGGGATGACGCTGACGGCCGCGGAGCCGGTCAAGGCCGACGGCCGCGCCGCCGCCGCGATGGAACTGCTGCTCTCCATGCGGATGGACCGTACGATGGCCGATTCGATGGAACAGATGCTACAGCTCCAGATACAGCAGAATCCCGCCATCGCCCCGTACAAAGAGGTGATGCGCCGTTTCCTTGCCAAATATATGAGCTGGGAAAGTCTCAAAGGTGAATTCGCCCGCATCTACGCCGAGGAGTTCACCGAACAGGAACTGCGCGACCTGATAGCGTTCTACAAGACGCCGACGGGTGTGAAGTCAATCGCGAAGATGCCGGCGCTCATGGCCAAGGGCGGTCAGCTCGGCATGCAGCGGGTCCAGCAGAACATGGGCGAACTCAACGAGATGCTGCGCGTCGAACAGGAACGCCAGCAGAAGGCCCAGCCGAAGAAGTAAAAGTAAAGTTGAGCTTTACCTTCCCCGCCGCACGGCAAAACCGCTTGACAATCACGCTGGATAACGATATATTCCTTTCATGATTGAGAGATCGGTCAACAAACACAAACTCGGCGCGGTCGATGAGCAGAGGGCCGACCTGCTTTTCTGGCTTTCCAAGACACCCGAAGAACGGGTGGCCGCCGTCGATTTTTTACGGGCGCAGCATGCCGACACCGCAAAAGGAATTCAAAGAACTGTTCACATCGTTAAACGCGCGGGGCGTTGAGTATCTCGTCGTCGGGGCCTATGCGATGGCCTTTCACGGCGTACCGCGCTTCACCGGCGATGTCGATGTCCTTGTCCGGCCGACGAATGAGAACGCGAAGCGGCTCCTTACGGCGCTCGATGATTTCGGCTTCGGTTCGCTCGGTCTGAAAGAGGCCGACTTCTGCGAGCCCGATCAGGTGGTGCAACTCGGGGTCGCGCCGCTTCGGGTGGATATCCTTACCTCCATCACCGGCGTTTCGTGGGAACAGGCCGACCGGAACAAAGGAAAGACGACCTACGGCGGCGTACCGGTCCCCTTCATCGGTATCAATGAGATCATCGCGAATAAGCGGGCCGTCGGCCGCACTAAAGACATGGCCGACATCGAACTGCTTGAGTCGGTCCAGCAGAAGGCCCAGCCGAAGAAATAAAAAGGGAAAGGGAGAGACAGGACCGCATCGTCGATCTACGGTATTTTCCTGCAATAATGCTCTTCATCACAGAAATAACCGGAGTGACATGAACCGCAATCTATACCCCTTACATAGTTGCACCGATCCTGACAGGTCATTATGATGCACGTACATACCACCTCTTGAGAATTAACCCAATGCCCATCTACGCACCAAAAGCAGGCGCCGTATGACATAGGATCGAAACACCATCCATCATAGCACTCGTCCGGATCATCACATTCTTCTATGTCGGTCCAGTAACCGTTAGTGCATTCCTGTTTTTTATATCCCCTATCATTGTATCCGCAGGCAATTGAGCGGGTCTCGGCCTCTGTTGCGCACGCTATCAACGCTACATCATCATCCGGCGTATCGTTGTCTTCGTCAACTACAGCGACATCTTTATCGTCATCGACACTGGTGTCCTTACCAAAGTGAGGCGTGCCCTCGTAGATTATTTTATCGCTGCCTTCTGTGGCAGAATCCTCGTTTGCGTCGGTATCGTCCTCGAGCGGCGTAGTTTCTTCGACAGAGGCATTGTCATCGTTGAGTAATATCTCGTCCGCTTCGGCTAAAGCCGCGTCATCATCAGGCATGACCGTATCGGCATCCTGCGCCGTCTTCGACGACGAACACGCGACAAGAAAAAGCACAAAAATGATGAGGTATTGTTTCCTAACCATGTCGCGATTATAGCCGCGAAAAAATTGAAAGTAAAGCGGAAAGTCTCCCCTACTCCGGGAAGAGTTCCGGGATACGCGCTATCAGCCCGGCGCAATCGGTGTCGCCGTCCAGTTTGACCAACTCTATCGTGCTTTTGGTCGGGTCGGGATCGACCGTGCTTTCGGGATTTGAATTGAAAAGGGCGTTGTCGGCCCCGATGACCCGCTGTTCCGACGCATCCTGCACCTGCCCCTTGAGCCGCCCGTCGGCCGCCGGCTGAACCCACCAACTGCCCCGTTCGCGCCGTATCGTGTAGACCTTGCCGGTCATGCCGCTCGCCGCTATCTCGATGGTGACGCCGGGATTGCCGTCGTTGTCCTGATCGATGATGCGCGGGTCGCTGTTGTCGGTCGGGAGCGGATCGTTCCACGGGTCGGCGAGTTCTATGCCCACCGGCATCACCGCCTCGGCCCGCGATATCCGCGGCCCCTCCGCCGTCTCTTCCACCGTCAGCGCGCCGATCATGTCGCCGATGCACTGCGAGAGGGCGTCGGGGACGGTGGTAGTGGCGGGGCTGGTCGACTTTATGACGCTGTGGCACGAACTGGCGCGGCTTTGGAGCACCCCTTCGACCTTTTCGATGCGGGTGACGCTGTAGTAGGTACCGGTCGTCTGGAATTCGCCGAGCATCGACATCTTGTCTATCGTCGAGACGATGACCTTTTCGGCGTAGACCCCGATGAGCGTTTCGGGATCGAACGGTCCGTTGTCGGGTGTTTCGCTGTCGTCCGGTTCGACGATGTCGTCGGTCGCCGCTATCTCGTCGGCCAACTCGTCGGGCGTTCCGGCGGTGTCGATCGCCGTCGTCGCGTCGTCGGTCGGGAGCGTTTCATCCACCGTAGCGGTATCCTCGTCGGGGATGATCGCCGTATCGGTCACCGTTTCGTCGGTCGGCGGAAGTTTTTGGGTCCCCTCGTCACCGCACGAAGTCAGAACAGCGGCCAGAAACAGCGACAACAACCCGGAAACAATAATTTTTCTCACGATCCATACCTCCGTCGTTTGGACAACCTTCCGGAGGCGACACTACCTTATATATCTATCGAAATCGTCCTGAATGGACGGGCAGAACCTTTTTTATTTTGCGAAAACGGACTCGCAAGGTATATTCCTGACGGTCCATCCATGTTGCGGGGCTCATGCGGGTTATTTTCTTTCTCATTGCATTCCTCCTTTTGTGCGTTACAAAACCGCTTACTGCCACCGACAAACCGGGATATCTCGTCTACCGCACCGGGAACCTTATCCTCTATTTCTCGACCGATATCGATGAACGGCTCATCCCTTACCTTATAGAAAAGACCGAGCTGGCCGAACAGTTCCTCATATCGCTTTATGGATGGAAAGCCGACCGCCGCATCCCGCTGGTGTTCGACCGCGAGACCGACGAGGCGAACGGCTGGTCATCGGTCTACATGAAGGACGGCATCCGCCTGCTCCTCTATCCGCCCGAAGAATTCTCGCCCCTCGCCAACCATAAGGACTACGCGCTCAATCTCGTCGTTCACGAACTGACCCACTCTCTCCAGATAGGGCTGGTAAGCGGCGTCCCGAAGTGGATCAACTATGTCTTCGGCAACCTCTTCTACCCGGCGCAACTCTCCCCCGGCTGGCTTTTGGAAGGGGTCACCGTCTACTCCGAATCGGCCATCGACGGCACCGGACGGCTTCATTCGCCGCTGTGGCGGGCGTGGTTCGAATCGTTCTTCCGCAAGGGGAACGAACTGACGCTCGGCGAATTATCGGGGGCGAACGATCACTGGATGGGCGGGCATATCCCCTACCTGTACGGCACCTTTTTCTACGACTTCCTCATGCGGCGGCACGGCCCCGAGAATATGGCGCTCTTTTTCGATGAACTGTCGGACAACGTCATCCCCTTCCTGATCGAGTACGAGGCACGGAAGATATTCGACGAAAGTCTCTGGAGCGGCTATCAGGAGTTCCTGCGCGAAACCCGAGAACGACTGTTCGAGCGGACCACCGAGGCGCAGGCTCCCTTCGAGACCGGACTGCGCTACAGCGAGATAGCGGTCGACCGATCGCGTCCCGGGCACTATGCGTATTATGGAAGACGACAGGGAGAGAACGCCATTTATGAATTCGACGGCAAGGAGACCAAGCGGATATTCACGCCGCCCGGCGCGCTTCACTTTTCCACCGACGGAACGCGCCATCTCGCCACGATCACGGTCCGCGCCGATGCCGACCGGATACGCAGCGACCTGTTCCTCTTTGATACCGAACGAGGCGAGATAGCGCGTATCACTCAGGGAGAATCGGTCCTGTACCCCTTCTTTCTGCCCGACGGCCGCATCGCCTGCTTCGTCACGACCAACGGCCTGATCGCGCTCCGCATCTATAACCGTGAACACCGTTCTTTCACCGCCTACGACCTTGCCGCCTTCGACGCGGTGCATACCCCCGCGGTCGATCCGGCGGGGGAGCGGATACTCTTCACCGGCAATCTGCGCGGCGCCGACAAAGACCTTTTCCTGCTCGATATCGCGACCGGCGCCGTGAGTCGTCTGACCATGCCCGGGAATCAATACAGCGCCGTCTTCGCCGCGCACGATTCGATACTGTTCAGCACCGATGAGGGGGAACGGATCGTTCCGCTAATGCTCGATCTTGCCAGCGGCACCCTGATGCGCCTCTATGAACCGATATCGATCGCCCTCTATCCGCAGATCATCGACGACCGCCTGTTCTTTGTGGGGTTCGATAATGACGGCTATTTCCCGGCGTGGGTGCCGCTCCGAACGGTCGAGATGGGAATGTTGCCCACACCGCTGTTCGTTCCCTTCGCGGCCGACGCCGCACCGGCGCGCGCCGAAACGCCGGAACTGACGCCGTCGAACGGCTGGGAGGGAATGTGGCCCTCGGTCATCATCCCCGATTACAGCGCCGGGCTCTACGCTCAGAAACTCGGGTTCACCCTCTTCGCCGAAGCCGATACGGGACGCCGCGGATACGAGGTGTCCTTTGGCAAGGTCTTCGATCCTTCGGACAAATATGAGGTGCGCCTCTTTTACCGCGACAACGACATCATGCCCGAATTCCGCTGGCAGATATCTTACGGCTGGTACCGCGTCACCTTCGGCGATGAAGAATCGCACACCTACCCCGGCTGGATACACGATCTGCGGACCAGCGCATCGACCGCCATGAATTTCAATACCCTGTTCTATCTCGATCGGACACACGCCTACAAGGTGGGACATTCCCTTTCGACCAGTATCGGATTCCGCATGCTCAAGGAGGGGGTGCGTAACGATTACGGCGATCCGACCACATTCCCCTATCTTGCCGGAGAGTACCACAACCTTCAAATGGGGGCCGCCTACAGCCTCCGTTTCGGCTTTTCACCGGGGAGCTATCTCCTTTTTTCCGATATGGATGCCACCACCTTGCGGCTGCCGGTGACGTTGGTGCGCGATCTCCTGTACGGCGATTCGCTCCTGACCATGTCGCCATCTTTCACCTACAGTTACCTTTTCGACCATACCGGCAAGGTGGGCCTCATCACGCGTCATTCGCTGTATGCCGCGTTCCTCTCAGACGCGCGCTATGCCGTCGGCGGCGAAGAGAAAGACGCTGAACTCGAGAATATAGACACCTTCATCTACGGCTATTCGAGCGATGTGACGGTACGCGGGTACCGCCCCGCTGCGCTGACGGGGAACATCCTCTATTTCAGCAACAACGAACTCCGGTTCCATATCTTTTCCATTGAACAAGGGCTGGGCCTGCTCCCCCTCATGATCAAGAATCTGCAAGGAGCCCTTTTCGTCGATATCGGCACCGCGTCGGGCGACCCCGACCTGCCCGAAATACCGTTCATCGCTTCGACCGGAGCCGAGATAAAGCTTCTTACCTACTGGTGGTACCGCGTCCCGCTGATGTTCAAACTCGGGCTGGCGCACGGACTGACAAAGGAGGGAGTGCTGAACGTCTATTTCTCCCTAGGAAATAGTTTCTGAAAAGAACCTCCGCGCGATTGACTTCCGAGAACCCTTTTTGTATAATGCCGAGGTTCGTTTCAGTATCGATCACCTTGCTCGGAGGAATATCATGAACATGGTCAAGAACGCAACACTCTTTGCGGTGCTTCTGTGTGGCGGATCTCTGCTCGCCGTCAACAATCTCATCGATGTGACCGCAGATCCGGTCGCCTGCGACCCGGTCGGCGGCGTCAACATAGAGGTGTGGGCCGATAATGACGACAGCGGAACCGTAAGTGGCGGCGACACACTCCTTACTTCAAATAATGTCTGCAACGGCACCAACGGCACGAAAGGCGACCAAGGCGATCCGGGGGAAAAGGGCGACACCGGCGAAACCGGTCCGATAGGTCCCATCGGCCCGCAGGGTCCCGTTGGCCCGCAAGGCCCGCAGGGCGAAGTTGGCCCGCAAGGTCCCGAAGGTCCGCAGGGGCCGATAGGTCTCACCGGTCCCGAAGGCCCGCAGGGGCCGATAGGTCTCACCGGTCCCGAAGGCCCGCAG